>JAAFIV010000044.1 GCA_013298775.1 Ignavibacteria bacterium
TGGAATCGGTTTTCCCATAACAAGACAAAGAAAAGATGAAAAATTGATGTGATTCTCTTTTCTGCTAAACTACTAAAACTTCCACTGTCAAAGAACAATAAGGTATCTACTCCACAGCGCGTAACAAGAGCATCTGCACTACCGCCGATGTTTACGCTACACCATTCGTATTCTCCGTATTCCACACATCATTGTCATTTTCATCAACAATGGCATCAATTTCATTGCTGGAAAAGGTAACCACATAGCCAGGCGGCAAGCCAAGCACCGTGAGGAGTTCGGGGCGTTTTTGCAACAATTCGTACACGTAGCACGCGCTAAACTCATCTTCCGAGATTTCCTCATTTTCATCTTCGTCCCGCTCGTAGCCGACAAACCAGCCAGAATCACCTTCACCGTCTTCATCGGCAGCAGATTCTTCGCGTTCCAAATAGATAAATTCTTCCTCGAATACGCCTTCGCGGAAGATGAGCGTTTCATCAAAACGTGGAATCCGCGCCCGCTCTTCGGTGTGCGTTTGCGCAATGACGTAGCCTTGCTCGGCGACGATGTGCAGCGTCATCGTTACGTCAGGAATGACGCTCTCAAACGGTGATTCACCAAAATCTGGCTCACAAGCAACAAGCCGTCCCGCTTCGTCTTTGATAAAGGTCAGCACCGACCAGCCAATTTCGACGCTTGTACCTTCGGAAATGGGGTCGGTGGCGTGAATATCGGTAAGCGTCTGCAAGAGCCATTCTGCCTGATGTTCAAGGCGATAATCGCAGCGCACAAGCAGTGTTTGATTGCTAAGTTGCGTCGTAAAATCGCGGGGTTGGTAGCCTTCTTCAGGCGTGTCGTTGGACGAATTGTTCGGCGTGGTATCGGGTGTTTGCATGAACGAAATAAAAGTGTAGAATGATACGATTTGTCGTCGTTGAATTCAATTTGTTTTGAGAATGCTTAACTCAACGTAATTGTAAGAATATTGGTCGCGCTATTAAACGAGGTTGGATAGTTGCGAAGCGGCATCGTTGCTGGTCCGTTCAATACACTGCCATCGGTTACAGAAAATCGTGAACCATGACAGCGACACTCAATTATGCCATTTGCCGGCGGATTCACACCACATCCAGCGTGCGTACAGAGTGCCGAAAGCGCGACAAATTGTGTTTGCGAAACACGAACCACAATCAATTGCGCTCTGTTAATGGTCGTGCGTACTGACCCGCCAACGCTTTGAAGGGCAGTTTCCGAAGCCAGATTTACCGTTCCTGTATTTCCACTTGGAGTATTCGGTTGCTCACAGGCATTTACGAGAGTAATAATTGTTCCAGCACTTACAGCGATACCCAGCATTGATGCGGCTTGCGTAAGGAAATCACGACGCTCGGTATCGGGAAGATGGTCAAGGTCGTGGTGTGGTGTTATCGTGTTCATGGAATTTTCCAAATAAAGCGTTAGAAAATATGACTTTTTCCCTCAGAGGGACGATTCGGCACACAATATATTTTTTCGCATGCTTCAATACGAGATTCTACCAAGCCTTTGAGCTTGTTTTAAGAATTTCACACTTTTCGAGTTCATCCTCTACAAGCACCATACAATCTCGCATAGAGGCGTTTTTGCATTCATGGGCAGTAGGACTATCCTTTTCCTGCGTTTGTGCCTTTATCCAGAAAGCTCATAATTGCGGCGTTTGTTTCCTTCGGCTTTTCAAACGGCACGAAATGACCACAACGGTCGAAAATAAGATATTCTGCATTGGGAATTTGATTCGCGCTTTTGTGCGCAATATCTTGTACCGAGCCGCCGTGCATGAACCAATTTGGAATGAAATTATCGTACTTGCCGTACACAATGAGCGTACGCTGCTTTACGTTGGGCAAACGTGGATATACCTGCGCATTTGCCATTGCAATAAAAGATTCCAGCACAGCACGGCAGTATTGGTCGTATTCCGCCGAGTGCGCCCATCCGATGCGGTCTTTCACCATGAACATTGCTTCAGGCGGCATATCGAAAAAGTTTGCCACGTAGCCCATGTACACCGTTGCGGGCGAAGCGTATTTGAAAAAAGGAATCGGCAATTTGACAAAAGGTGCAAGCAAACTGCGCTCAATATCGGTGTAAAACTCTAGTCCCGCCGACGAAAGCAGAATCAAGTTTTTCACGAGTTTATTGTAACGCAAGCCTGTTAAAATCGCGGTTTGTCCGCCAAGCGAATGTCCGCACAGCGTTACATTTGCTAAGCCCAGCGCGTCGCATAAATGCTTGATGGTGGAAGCATAAAAATCCAGCGTAATTTCGTGATGCTTCGAGGATTTACCATAGCCCGGAAGGTCAATCGCAATGCACCGATATTTTTTAGAAAGCTCTGGCACATTTCGCGACCACGCCTGCAAATAGCTCGCCAAGCCGTGAATAAAGATAATTGTTTCCGTCCCTTCACCAACATCAAGATACGCCAAGCGCACGCCATTCGGCAGCTCGACGTACTGCGTCGGATAACCATAATCCATTGCGGCAAATTCCGTCGGTGTATTTTTGGGTGGTGGCAAAAAGCCAGAAGGAATCACGCAAGCGGCGGCGAACGAGAATGCGCGGTCAATTTGGAGGGTAATATCGGTAAGCATAAAAATCCTTAATAATCCTTGTGGTGAAAGGAGAAGATTGTGCGTGAGGAAGGCGAGGTCGGGCGAATGAGGCAATTATTAGACATTATCCAAGTTCATTCTTAGTGGCACAGACATTCTTGTCTGTGAATGGTAGTGCGGCATTGAAGAATCACAGACAGGAATGTCTGTGCCACTCAAAGTAGGCAGACAGCAGTGTCTGTTTGTGCCAAAGCCAGTATTTACTGACAGCGCAGACACTCTTGTTTGAGTCGCAGAACACTGGTGTATTGTGTCTGCTACCTTACTTATTACTTATTCAAAAACTCAATAATAGCGATATTCACCGCGTCGGGATGCTCCCATTGTGGGAAATGACCGCATTTATCAATCATTTGCAGCGTCGCTTTATTCATGCGCGACTTCGCGAGTTCGCCAATATCCTGCGGTTTTTGCATAACGTGAAAAAACTGATTCGGAATCAATTTATCATTTTTCCCCATAATCACAAGCGTTGGTTGGCGCAAACCTTCGAGCATTTCCCACGTTGGAAGCTCAACCATACCAATCATACTGCGAGCAACGGCGTGGCAATATCCGTCGTAGTCCGTTGCACGGCGCATCGCAAGGCGGTCGCGAAGCATAAACTCAGCATCGGTGGGCGTTTTGAAGAAGAGACGCGCAAAATCTGCTCGGAGCGCGTCATCGCTTTTTTCTTTTGTTGTCGCAAGTTTGACGTTATCGTAAAATGCTTGACGCTCCTGCGCGGAAAATGGCTCAATTCCTGTCGGTGAAATCAGCACAAGCCGCTTAAACCGTTGTGAATGGCGCATAGCGAGGTTCATTGCAATCTGCCCGCCCATTGAATGCCCAACGAGCGTTGCTTCCTTCACTTTCAAACCATCCAGAAACTTGATAAGCAAATCTGCATAGAAGAAAATGTTGATGGGCAATTCACCTTTTTCTGAGCGTCCGAAACCAGGCAAATCCACCGCAATACAACGATATTCTTTGGAAAGCTCTTCAATGTTTTTATTCCAAATCGGAACGTACCCATTTAAGCCATGCAAGAACACCAATACTTCTTTGTTTTTGGGGTCACCGAGGTCAATGTAGGCGAAGTTTGTTCGTTTCACGCTTGTTGTTTTTACTGGAAACTGATACTCCAGCAATAAATCAGCAATTGCCCTACGAGGCAAGGAGTCAAGCGTCGTTTGGCTTGCACCAAGAGGAAGTGGTGAAGCCGAAACAATGGGCTGTGCCAAAAGTGCGGGGGAAGAAACCACGCCGCAGTAATACGCACAGAATACGAAAAGAAGGGAGAAAATACGTTGTGTCATTCGTCAAGTCGTTCGTCAGTAAAATATGCTCTGGGGGCTTCGGTTCGGATAGTTCCGTGAAAGAATTCCGTGAAAGAATTTCGTGAGAGAGTGCCGTTCAGAGAGTTTTTGCTTTTTGCCATGAGCAAGAGCGTGAAACTTAGGAAACGATGTTGAAATAAATGCGCGATTTCTCTTCATTCGTGGCACAGACATTCTTGTCTGTGAGGCTTCAAAGCCTCATCAGGACTCACAGACAAGAATGTCTGTGCTACTGAAGCCTAAAGAAAACGATACCTTATTTTTTAACCATTCCTTAGGAGCATCGAAAAAACTTGGCAAAAATTTTTGCCACAGCCCGCCAATTTACACTTGGTAGCCGTGTTATCCAACAAAAAAATAGGACAGATGAGGCTATGAACGGCACTCTATCTGTCCTTTGAGAGTTTTCTATGGTCAAAAAGGTTTAATAATCAACCATTTTGAGAGCTATGTGCTATGTTTGTTCTGCGAAACAAAACGTTTCCGAACTTAATCGCGGGTCAAGAAATCAAGCATGATTTTATCGCGGTCGGGGTTTTCTGCAAAGACAATCGTGTAGTGATTCATCCCCGGAAGCGAGTGGGTTTCGCAATCTTTGATGCTTTTCTTGAGTGTAACTAAGCCCTCTTCGGTTAAGAACTCGTCGCCAGCTTCGCGATTTTTCGCTGGAGCGCGAAGAACAAGCGTTGGGCAGAGAACTTTGTCGTAGGGGAAATAGCGTGTGGGCCAAGCACGCATGATGTAGCCAATGGGATCGAACAGTGCGTTGGCAATCGCTACGAGCGGGTCAATTGCGCCGCCAAAGGATTGAAACTCTTGGTCCATCACGTAGAGCGGGATGTTGCATTTCCAGCGACCATCTTCTACTTGCTCCAACTCATAGCGGCAATGGTCTTCAATTGCTTGATTCCATCCCGTCATAAACGGTGCAGAACGGATAGTCTCTATGTAGCGGTCAGGGCTTTTGAAGGTAGAATTAAGGCGCACGAGCGACGGGCGCAATACGGTCATAATCTTGAGCAACTGCGCCAGTTCTGGCGGCGCACCAGCATCCATCAAAATTAAATGGCTCACGCGGTCTGGAAAGCGGCTCGCAATGTTCATTCCAATCATTGCGCCGAGCGAATGCCCAATAATGATGGGCTTTTCCAAGCCTAATTCATCCATGAAAGCAATCGTATCGTCGGAATGACCAAATACGCCATAGCCTTTTGCGGGTTTATCGCTGCGACCGCGACCGCGCAAGTCCGTTGCAATCACGTTCATACCAGATTTTACTAGAACTTCTGCAATCGTTCCCCAGCAACGATGATTCGCCGTCAATCCATGAACCATCAGGGCTGTGGGTGCGTTTACCGCATCATTTCGTTTGCTGTACCAGCGTCCGTAGTGGATATTGATTTGATTCGCAAACACATCGCCGTCTTCATACAATACTTCCAATTCATCGGAAGCATCAATGTAGGCACTCATGGGCTTTTGCAAAGGAGTGTCCATCGTATTTATTTTCATCGTTTCCATTATGGTATCGCGGTCGAGCATGACCGTTTCTGCTGTTGCGTCAATCATATTATCCTCAATATGCTGAAAATGTGGTAAGTAGAAGTTTTACTAATCGTATTTGTGGTGAATGTACCTGACAATCTTTGTACTTTTTAGCCGAATCAATCTCGCTGCTGGAGTTTATGAGAGAAGTGTCTCTTCGAGACGCAAGCAGTGGCGCGATTATACGAACAAACGAAAAAACATGTTTCGGCAGTGGAGGCGATAATGAGCGTGTAAACCAAATGAACACAATAACTTTTCACAAACTGTGATGTTGAGTTTCGCTCTCTGCGAAAATACTGATTTCACCGAAGTTTGCAAATCATTTTTTCATCATAATAAGAAAAAAATGAAAAAAGTTCATTTTTTGCACATTCTTGACGATTTCTCAAGGATTTATGCGGCGTTGAAGCAAGACAACAACAAGGTTCAAAACAAAGCATAAAGCAAGAAGCATCACCGCAAGCGTATGTGCATTCTGATACTCTGCAAGCTGGACGGCATCGTAGAGCGCGAGTGAGGCGGTGCGGGTTTCGTTTGGTAGATTGCCGCCAATCATCATCACCAAACCAAATTCTCCTAAAGTATGCGCAAAACTGAGTAAACATCCCGTCAGCAGGTGTTTCCATGACAAGGGAACAAGGACGCGCCAAAAGATTTGCAGGTTCGACGCGCCATGCAGCCGTGCAATCTCGTGATATTCTCTAGCAACCGCTTCAAATCCCGCTTGCAGAGGACGCACCATAAACGGAAAACTATACACCACCGAACCCAGCACCAAACCTTGAAAGCTAAAGAGAATATTTACTCCCACTGTATCGCTCAAGAACGCACCAATGCTTGATTCTCTGCCGAAAAGTACGAGAAAGTAGAATCCAAGCACTGTTGGAGGTAAGGCAAGCGGCAAGGCGACAATACTTTCCAAGAATATTTTCCCGCGAAAATGTGAGAACGCAAGGAAATACGCCACGAAGGGGCAAATGAGCAGCAGAATTGCCGTAACACAGGTGGCAAGCCGAAGGGAACAAAAAAAGGCGGAAACATCCATAATCTCTCTCTCTCAATCTTTTTCGCAATCTTTTTCGCAAAAATTGGCATCACATTGTTATCAAAATCTCAATCATACAAAATTGGTAACTGGTCAAGTCATGATTTGGGAACGCTGATTTTGAGGACTGAAGAGGACTTTTGAGGACTGAAGAGGACACAATTATCATTTTCAAATGTACAGAATTGGTCAGGTCATGATTTTGAGGACACAGATTTCCATAATTTTCATGATTCCTGTAGATGAAGAACGGTGAGCAGAAGGAATATTCTTCTCTACAATCCTCTTTATCATGGAAATCATGGCAATCTGCGTTCAACAATCTAACCAATAACAAATGCACACAAGTCCTGATGAGTCCTCAAAAGTCCTCAAAATCCGCGTTCCTTGACGAATAACCTGAGCAGTTACCAAAATTGCGAAAAAAAGCCTTGCGAATACGGTGAGAACTCGATAATTTTTTGATGGCATTCACCCGCACATCATTCACACACTGATTTATTCAACCTTGTTTCGATACTTCAATTATGGACATTTATCCCAATGACGACTTCCCTACGCTTGAGCGCGACGGGAAAACTTTCGTGGAAATATGCGCCTCCGAAGAGGTTTTACGCCGCAAAGGAACACGCGTGGAGTTCGATGAAGAATTACAAATCGCCATTTTTCGCATTGGAGAGCGGCTGTTTGCTGTGTCGAATATCTGCCCGCACCAGCATAATCCGAGTTTGCACGAGGGGGAAATTAGCCAGCAAGACTGCACCATTACTTGCCCTCTGCATGGTTGGACGTATTCATTGGAATCGGGGAAATCTACCAGTTCAAGCCATTCAAAGGTTCGCACATTTGAAGTCTTTGAAGAACACGGCGTGGTGTATCTCGAACAACCCGAACCGATTGAGCCAGCATGGGCGATGTAGGAGAGATGTAGAAAAAAGATGAAGGAAAATATTACGCGAACAACCGAAAAATTGCATTTGCCCAACCGTCTTCGCTGTGAGATTCTGTGCGGTGTGTAGCGGCTTCTTTTACCGCGTCGTTTGCGTGTCCCATGGCAATGCTTGTTCCTGCCACGCGAAACATATCCACGTCGTTTTCACCATCGCCAAGAGCGCATATTTGCTGGGTTTCGATGCCAAAATATTGTGCAACAAAAGAAACCGCCGTGCCTTTGTGAACATTCTGCGCGGTAATGTCGAGAAAGCGCGGATTGAAAGGGCTGGAAATGGCAAGTGTTTCGCCAAACTCCGCACAAATACGCTCTTTCGCAATGCTGATAGCCTCAGCTTCCCCCAACAACGTCATTTTATTTGCAGGATGCTCCAAACGTCGCAGGAATGCTTGCTTTTCCTCGCTTGATTCTGCTACAATCGGCGCAATCCTGAGCGAAGCCTGCTCACGGCGCACCAAATCATCCACGCCAGAACTCCACCATTCTTTTGCATCTAAAAGCATAGCGTTCAAGCGTTGTGCAGCGTGCGTTGCATCGGCAAGGTCAGCAACAAGCGTGTAAATACGTTGAACAATGGATGCCTCAAGTTCGCTTGAAAATAAGGTTTCACCGCCGACGGTGGTAATAAGTGCGCCATTCATGGAGACAACAGGGAGTTGTGCGAATGTAGTAGAATCAGCAAGAAATCCCGCTTCTTCCAAGATAAACTGCATTCCGCGCAAAGGACGCGAACTTGCCAGAACAACAGGAATACTGCGCTCTGCAAGCAATTGAAGTGCTTCGTGGGTGCGCGGCGTAAGGGTGCGGGTTTTGGGAAGGAATGTGCCGTCCACATCAGTAATAATGAGCTTTATCGGAGATGAAGCATTCATAATGCGCAGAGAGAAGGGAAATCAAAAAAGGGCAAAAAAAAAGGTCAAGCTGACCGTATCGCACTACACGCAAACTGACCGTTGCTTCCTTCCGGACCTGGCGGGGTTGGGCTTGTTGCAGTCGCACGGGACTTGACCTATGCTTTCAAAAACAACGTGAAATTCTAAGCGTTGTAATCTTCAAAGGGATGGTTGTCTTGGGTGTTCCAAAAAATTGAAACAGATTTCAAATGTAGGGGTAAGTTTTTGATTATGCAAGAAAATTTTATCATACAACAAAAAGATACCGATAAACACTTGCTTCCGAATGCAAAAAAATGTAATTTTGCTGGTGAATTTCTCTAAAAAAATTCACAACGTTCTTTCATGCTGCGCCCGTAGCTCATCTGGATAGAGCAACAGCCTTCTAAAGTAAAAATTGGACGCGCTATTTGAGAAACAAAATCATAGCGATGAACGGCACTATATCGGTGAAACCTTCCGCACAGGAGCATTCGTTTTTGTGCAATGGCAATACCGAGGAAACCTTATCAATTCTTTGTTTTGTGTACGTATGAGTATCATTCATCATACAAAAAATAAAGGTGATTTAGGAGTTTTGAAGGCGCAAGTAGCACTTGCCGAACAAGGATATACCATTTTGATTCCTTTAAGCGAACATCAAAGTTTCGATATTGTTGCTTACAGAGATGGTATATTCAAGAGGGTTCAAGTAAAATTTCGCAGGCTAAGAAAAGATGGAACAATCGAAATTCCATTCAAGAGTTCTTGGTCGGATGGTAATGGTGTACACACTCGTAAAATAGACAAATCTACTGTCGATGTTTATGCGGTGTATTGCCCAGAAACTGATACATGCTATTTTCTTGACCCACACAATTTCGGTGATGTTGTCACCTTGCGGGTAAATTCTCCAAAGAATTTTCAGGTAAAAGGTATCCATCTTGCATCTGATTTTCTTAGGGTTCCGTAGAGACTACACGTGTCGCGCCTGCAATGGCGAAGATATAGTCCGGACTACAAACATACTCGTTTGTACGAGTATTGGCGGTGAAAGCCGTAGTGGTGCGAAGCTGTGGGTAACAGGTTCGAGTCCTGTCGGGCGTACAAACATAACGCAGAAACCTTGATTTTAAGCCATTTCTAAGAGAAAATCTTTTCTTTGGGGGCAAAATTGGGGGCATTTTCTAGCGGTTCACGTTAATTTAGTGAATGATAAAAAAGCCGCATAAACACCAGTGTTTATGCGGCTTTTTTATTGGTAAATGTTTGCTCAACCAACTAAAATCAGTCGTTGGGCAATTTGCTGAATAAGTTCGGCATTGACAGCATTGCCAAGTGCTTGAAATACTCTATTTTCTTGTGGAGGTAGAGACAGAGAATCTACATCTAATGACTGTAATCGTGCGCCTTCTTTTGCTGTCATATAGCGCATCTGCCAGCCAATGACAGGGATTTGGGTTGAGGTAGTAACAAGAGCAGGCGCGTAATTGGGCAGTTTTACTCGAATGCCCGATGCACGAAATTGGATAAGATATTTACTTAAATCTCGCTTGCCCGTCCCACAATTCCATTCAAATTTTTGCCAACTATGATGAAGATTTTGCAATCTATCAAGAAACGGCTCTAATGCTTGTTGATGAGCTTGATAGAACCGACGGCTTTTGCGAATAAAATTACGTTTCCACGAAGGAAATTGCTCCACATTTTTTAACCGAACAGCACGGTGCGCATTATGACGAGCATAGCTTGGTAAATTCGGCAACACATCATCGAATGTTTTTGCGCAAAGTGATTTCCCAAACGCGCCCTTGTATTTGGAAAGTTCTTTGGGAGAATATGCGGTTGGGATTTTATCTTCAAATGGGTATGTTGCGCCAAACTCTGTTGTCCACAATGGCAGTGGTAATGAGGCATTGGAAGGGAGTGCATCCAAAATTTCTTGCCATAATTGAAGGCATTCTTGCTCACGCTTCCCAAGTTTTCTTGCATTCTGCGGTTTCTTTTCAAGAATAGTTTTGATGTTCGTTTTGGGCGTTGTTTGCGTATCTATCCATGAAAAATGCTTCAATCCTTTTCGAGAACCAACGATAAATGCACGAAGCCTGTGTTGAGGTACGCCAATATGATGCGGCGATAATACCGCTTCATCAACAGTATAGTCCAGTTCTTCAAGTTGCTGCCTCATTCCTGCCCACGTTTGCCCGCGATTGTGTTTCAGGAGATTGGGAACATTTTCCAGAATGAAATAGGTTGGTTTCCGCAGTTTCAAAATGGCGACAATGCAATCAAAAAGGCTTCCACGCTGGTCTGTTAGCCCGTTTTGCTGTCCTGCTTTAGAAAACGGCTGGCACGGAAATCCCGCGCAGAGAATATCGTGTTTTGGAATTGTTTGCGGCTTAATATCTCGTATATCACCATGAACGCTTATTCCAAAATTCTTCTCGTACAATTCTGCTAATTCAGCGTTAATTTCCGAAGCAAAGACACATTCAAATCCCAAATGAGTAAGCCCAACGTGAAATCCTCCCAGCCCAGCAAATAGGTCAATAAATTTCATCTCATTCCCCTATTTGCTGTGGAATAAACGTATTGCACCATTCCAAAACGGAGCTTCTTACAGCATCGTTTATCGTTGCTTTCTGCCAAAGGCGATACAATCTAGCACGGTCAAATATAAGATGAAATGTTCTGCACTGTTTCCCCCATTCACTTGCTGCAACAATATCACTGGTAATAAGACCTTTCGTAAAAGGCACAAGCCTTTTAATGTAATAATTCCAGCTATCGGTTATCTGCTTCTTGTCTCGCCAGTCGTACCCTGCTGCGCACTGAAGTAAAAAAATAGTTTGGCTACTTCGACTGTCATTGAAGGACTTCCATGCGATAATATCAACCCCGCTATCTTTCTCGTTTCTTCCAATTTCAGTAATATCGTATTGTTCGTGAATGTATTCTGCAAGTTCTTTTATCTGGTTTGCTAGCGATTGTGCTGCGGGAAAACCAATAATACGGCTCTCACCATAAATATATTCTCGAACAGCTTCATTTGAGGTTTGTTCAAATAATTTAGTCCCGACAGGTTGCTTACTTGCACCGAACAAGGAAAAATACAAGCACATTGCATATTCAGGAAACTCTGACCAAGTAATACTTGGTTCGACGACTTGCTCTTGAATAGTAAATGGGGCATTTTCGCCATACAATGCAACTCGACGTTCCAGTTCCCAGAATACGCTTTCTATTCGAGATTCTTCATAACGGAAGTCCGCTCGTTCTAATTGATTGGCAAGTGTTGATGACGAGACAATCTGCTTTCCACAAACAGCATTAAACTCAACCCAGTGCGCAAGTGATGAAACTGAATCATCGTGAAAATCAGAAAATATCATAATCTTACCGTCTGAAGGTTACAAAACTATACATTACGTTTAAGAGCAACAAGGGCTTGTTCACAGACTTCCACAGAACTGCGAATCGCCTCATCGTTTGGGAATCTATACGCCCGTTGCATTGCATATTCAAGGCTTCGTGTTGCCAGTTGGATTTTTTTTAGCACAAATTCTTTTTCGCCTTCACTTAGTTCGTATGCCTCTTCCAGGTTTTTATATTGCTTCAAATATAATGTTGCTTCTTCATTTTTCATCACGTGTGCCAGTAGTCCTGTAATATCTCTGGAATCTGTCAAGACACGTTGAATACCTTGACTCATATCGCCAAATATCCATGTAAACACATCTCGTAACCGCTCTAAATGGCTATCGGGAACAATTTGACGCTCAATGTTTGCTCGCCCCAAAGTAGTTTCAATTCCAACATAGTTTCGAATATCGGTGGAGCGAAAAATAACCTCAAGAAGGGAAAAATTATCGCGGATGGGCTTAATATCAAACCCTAACTCATCTTCAGCCTGTTCCATGATTTGATACTGAGCATACTGTTTCTTGACTAGGTTACTTTTATCCCCAATTTGCTTTCCCACCATTTTCACCGCTTCGGTCGCCGTCATTTTCTGCTTCTGCATCAATTCATCAACACGCTCTTTAATAAATTGAGCCTTCGCAAATGCTTCCCATTTCAACGTACCAACAATGTGGCGTACACCCAAATACGCCGCCACATCGCTCCGCTCTTCATATACCAATGCAGGAATTTGCTTTAGTGTTGCGAGAATTGTAGGGTTTTCTATCGTAGGAAATCTATACTTAGCACATAGTTCAGGTGAAGTGAGAATTTTCGTGGTTGCCAAACGGCGATTGCCTTCGACAACAATAAAGGAGACATCTGGCATATCAAGTAATTTTTTTAGCGCATCTTGTTTTTGCTCAATAGTCTCAAATGCTGACAAGGTAAAGTTTTTTGGGAGATTGTTCGGGATAACGACAAGCGGCTCTTCAGCAAAATAGCCATTCTCGACCATAGAATAGGCAAGCTCCGTCAAATCAAATTGCCTGACGAGAACCTCAAGCGTAACCTCCTGCGATTTATCCCGTGCCTCAAGCGGCAAGCGCGGATTTTGAGTATCTAAGAGCAATTTGTCAAGAGGAATCATTACGCGAGGTTTCCCTACGGTCAAAGTATTGTCAGTCGTTTCGGGCATGATATGAAAGTGAAAAGTGGTGAAGGAGCTTCGTTATTTCACGAACTCAAATTTATGCGTATTTGAGGGATTTTTTTTCTTTTTTTTCGGATGTGCTCCGCCATCCTTGTTGCAAAGAATAATGACGGAAAGCAATACGCAACAAAAAAGCCGCACAAACACAGGCGTTTATGCGGCTTTTACGTTTTTACATTGAAAATTATTTCCTCCGAGCGGCAAGCGAATCATGCCGATATTTCTCTGTGAGATAGTCGGCGCGAAGGGCGTTGTAAACAAGCGTGTCGGCACTTGCTTCGGCAAGTTGGAGTGCCAAACCTATATCGTCCAGCGCACCTTGTAGGTCGCCGTGTTGTTGTTTGAGGTCGGCGCGAATGGCGTAGAATCTTGCTTCTTTGGGTTGCATTATGATTGCGGTGGAAACGTCTTCGATTGCGCCCTGCACGTCGCCTGTGCGCTGCTTTGCCCATGAACGCCATTTGTAGGCGTTGGCAGAGTGCTTCGGATTGAGGCGCAGTACGGTGTTTAGGCATTCCAGTACACGAGCAATATCGGGTGTGCGCTGTTTGCACAGAGAAAGTGCCGTATTGTAGAGAGAATCTGCATGGGCATTTGTCGCAGAAGCCTGTATTTGTGCGCGAAGTGGGCAGATACTCAACACAAATATCACTAGAAGAATACTGATTCTATGCTGCTTGTGCATGGTGTTCTTCCTCCTCTTCTACCTCAATCGTAAATACGTGCTGTGAACGCTGTTTTTTTTCGTCGTCGCCACTCAGCAACCACAACAGCAAGCCGCCTGCCGCCGCCGCACCCAGTAACCATGCGCCCGCATCGGAACTTCCCGCTTGCTGTACAGGCTGAGAAGCATAATTATTACCGTAGCCGCCTTGCTCGTTATCATCACCTTCGTTGTAGGCTTGCCGTGCGCGGCGGCGTTCTTCTTCGGCGCGTTGGCGGTCAAGTTCCGTAGAGGTAGGCAGCATAATTCCCATGTTCCTGTTTGTGCTATTTCCTGTACTATTTCCTGTATTTGTGCTGCCCTGCCGTACTGCGATGGGGGCTTGCGTATTTCTCGGTTCAGAGCTTGTCTGTCGCATTTTGCTTGCCCAGAACTCATACCAATCCCGTACACTCGTGTACTGACGCGGATTATTAGCGTTTACATTCCGTGCAATGTTTGGTGGAAGATTGTTAATATTCTTGTCTGTTTCCATTGCATTCCAAATCGTCTTCGCGCCTTCTCTGCCTTGTTGATGCGCTAAATACAAGGTTTCATGCGATATGGGAATGCCATTGATGTGTAAAAACCGTTTGTTGTCGAGTGTGAAGCGGGCTGCCCAGCGCGTGTTTACGTCGGGGTTGTACACGTCGCCCACACCGTGCATGGGAAGTATTTGAAACAAGCCAGCCGCACTGCTTCTGGGGTTCGTTGCGTTGGGGTCGTACTGTGATTCGATATTTGCTGTTTTTAGCATATACTCAGCATCTACGCCCTCTTCACGGCTAATGCGGCGGATAAGCTGCATAATTTCTTGAGTGTTCATAATCATTGAAAAAAAAGTAATAAAAAACCGCTTGTAGCAAGTGTACAAGCGGTGTGCGGGAAGTAGTCAGGCTGCCCAGCCCTGTGCTGTGTCGTTTACGCTGCTCTGCTCTGTTTACGCTGCTTTCGATGTGGATGTGCTGACGGGCGCGTGATTCTTAGGTTTTATTCGAGTGAAAATGATTCTCACCTGAAAAATTCATACTTGCGGAATCCACGTAGATATTCACGGGACGGTCGGAGGAACTCGCGGCGACGGGCATTTCAGGCATTGGGGACGATGTTTGGACGACGGTTGTGGTCGTTGTGTCCGCGCCCTGCATAAGCCGCGCTTTCGCAAGCTCACGTGTGCTGATACCTGCTTGTGCTGCGTCTTGGCGAAGTTTGTTGTATTCCGTCCGCGAGACGGGAACTTGAACTGAATGCGTTTTCGACATACAATTATGGGCAAAAAGTGAATAAGAAACGCGCTTAAACAAAAGATGTGGCGCGGTGTTTCAGCCAAACTACGCAGAATAATATTATATTTTCCGCGAAGTTTTGACCGAGTTTTGAGACAACAATACGGGCGAAAGACACACATTATTTTTCAGCACAATCCGCGAAGCCGCACAGGTAAAAACCTCGTACAGATGCGCTTTCTGAAGGATTGTCGTGATTTCTACCTGCACATCCTCTGGGCTTTGTAGCGCGTCGAACAAGCATTCTTGCGCTTCGGGCGAAAGAACGGTTTGCAAAATAACTTTTCGTGCGTGAAGAGATGCGGCTTGCAAGCGTCGTCGTGCTTTGCGTTCAGCATTGATGCGCTCTCTGTTGTTGGTGTAATATGCCCTATTATAGTCGCTCCGCTCTTCGGGCGTGTAGTTATCGGACTTGTGGGGAATCTTCATATCTGGGAATAAACATCGTAAAAAAATACTTCTGCGACGAAATGCAATACCGTTATGCGCAGTAACCGAGCATCTCTGCTGCATTTGCACGGACGAGAGATGCTACGCCGAGCATTTGTGCGCTTTCTGCTCCTCCTGCGAGTACGAATGAGCATCACAGCGCACAGATTGAGCATTTTTACACGCCATTCATACGGCAAAGACGCACCAAAGAGTGCGGGAGCAATGCCGCAAGTACGCGCACGAGTGCCGTTGTATGGTGTTGTATTGAACATACTGACTTTTTTGTATCAAAAAACGGCAATTTCCATGCGTATTGCACTCAAAAACAGCGTTATTCTTCCGAATCCATGAGTTTTGGAAGGAGTTCGGGGCTGTCGTATTGATTACACGCATACTTTACACCGTACCCGCTTCCCACGATACGGATTTCCTTTCGCTCCAACGCATTGAGCAAAATGGTTTGAAACTCCGCAGGCTCAACGTAGGTATGCAACACCTGACAGTAACGGTTGAGCAATTCGGAGAATGTGTAGAATCTATCGCGGCGGGAAATGACAGTGCGCCAATCCAACGGCGGTGTAGGGCGTACTTCGGTCGGAATGCCAAGTGATTTGCAGACACGCTGAAAAACGTCGGGTTTGGTTAAATCCATTTTTATCAACTGGCTGAGAGCATTGACAAAGGGAATCGGGACAAAGGGCTGTAACTCTGCCCGATAGACAGCATTTCGGTCAGCGCGTGGAATGAGTGTTTGCGCGATGTTTGCTTGGGTAATGCGATTGAGTTTGCGTAAAAGTTTGAATTGTTCGCCTGTCATGGTTGTTCCTGTGATTTGGGGGTGGAAATGGAAATGGGATATTTTTGCCAACGCTCAAGGGTCTTTTCCTCAAGCAATGCCTGAAGTGCTTCGCGGTGTTTCTGAGGCAAGAGCGTATCGCGGTGTTGCTCCAGCGTAAGGGAAATGGATTGGCGGCTGAACGGGCGTTGTCTGTTGATGGAGCGAGCCAGATAACAGCCGTATTCGACTTGTGAAATGCCGTAAAGCTCCAAGAGCATTCGCGCATCCAGTCCGGTTTCGAGATTGAGTATCGTCATGTTGTTTATGAAAGAGTAAGGAATTATGCGGGTTGTTTAGCATTTAAAGTCAGTTCCTCGCTGAACTCAAAACGCTCTCTGCGAGGATTCCAGCAAAAGACCTGCAATACATCGGAGCTGTTGAAGAACGTAGCAGTAATGCCGTGTTCATTCTCTGTGATGTGTGGCGAGATTTGCGAGGGGAAAAGCAGTAAAACACTTTGCTTGGCGTAATGCTGCGCAAGCCGCTTCCATGCTGCCCATGCGAGTTCTTGGTAGTCATCGGTCGTGTCGTCGGTGAGGTATGGCATTTTATTCTCCGAATTTTTGATGTGTTTTGTGATGCTTTTTTTAGTCATATTCATTTGTCCGTTTGTCCGTAACTAAGTTAAGTCAATATAAAACAGAGAGCTAAGTACGGACAAAACGGCGGACAAATGACGGACAAACAAGCAAAAAGTGTGCTTTACTTTGTCCGCCCAATCACTTACAAAAGCTCTTGGGCGGACAAACTTTTACTGTACGGACAGACTACGGGCAAACATTTTTTAGCGATTTGTCCGTCATAAATCACTGCAAATCAACGACTTGAAAATTTTCGGACAAACGGACAAATGAATACTACTCCTATTCCGATGACCCTTGTTGTGTGAATTTGAAGTAATCATCCTTGCCATCGTTTTTGTTGGTTTTGCGCCACTTCTCAAATTTCAATTCCGAGAATTGAGCGTATGTTTTCAACCAGCTTGTAAACGTGTTTTGCTTAATGCCGTCTTTTCTGTCCTTTTCGGGGTTGTAGTCGGGATGTTCCTCAAGAAACCGTGTATATTTCTCTTTCGTCAGCAGTTCTTGATTGCGCGGCAATTCATCAGCAAATTCAACAAACTCCCCCGCCGTCTGGTGAATGAGTTTGCGCCGATTCAAATTCTTGTGTTCATAGCGCACCAAACCTTGTTGCAAGTAGAACTGAGTACACATCATCATAAACCAGTAAAACCGATTCCACTCTGTGGCATCCCATTCAGTAAAGAAGGCTCGTCCAAAATCATCGGCGGGGCTAAATTCACTGGAGTAATAATCGGCAAACTCAATTTCAAACTTTCGTGCCTTGTGCGAACCCGATTCACCGCGCAACGTGTAGTTCGTCGTAATCACGATTTTTGGCGTATCTTCAACAGAGAGATACACCGCATCCTTGTTTTTGCGCTCTACTTTCAGTCCGTTGGTCAGAATAGAAAACAGCGATTCAAACGAGAAATGCGCCGTTACGTCATCCAACAGTAAAATTTGTGTGTCCAGTTTCACGCCTTGAAAAGCAAATGCCGCATCGGTCTTGAATTGTTTCCCGCTTTCGGTTACAACGCTGCGTATTTTTTGAATTGCTTTCATCGTCAAGCCCTTGCCTGTCTGCCCTTCCGCCGCGTCGGAAATCTTTTCCTCGCAGAATACAATCGCTTTCGGTGTTCTGGATTCCTTGAAGCCGTGCAGCAAGTAGCCTATCGCGCTCCACAAGGCTTCACGGCGTTGTGTGTCCGTTTGGCGTTGCTTGTCGTCGTGCATGGGCGAACAAACATTGGTAATGAACTGTGCAAAATCGCCCTGCGCTTCGGCAAGCCAGTTTGTATGCGGGTTGTCGGCAAGGTCGAATGGATTTCGATGCTTTTCCCAAATTTCGCCGTTTAATTCTGTGTACGGTTTTTGCGTTAATGCGTCGGCAGAAACTTCGACAAAACAATTACCGAAAAAGAAGTACGATGCAACACGTGTATCGCGCTTCAAATCAAGTTTTTTAGCGGGGAGCAACTTGTACTGCGATTCGGTGAAAATGGTCTTGCTGTTGCGAAAGAACGTATTCAGCACCAAATCACGTTTTTGCTCAGGTGCAATCGTTTCAGGCAAATTCAGGATGACGCGCTGCATGAAGTCCGTGATATGCTCCGCACTTTTTTCACAGACCAAATTCTCTTGAACATGAATCAAGACCGATGATAATTCCTCAATGTAGGTCTTTGCGTAGCCGTGTTTGGAGAGGAAATCAAAGACTTTTTTGCGGTCGAAATGTGTGGTAGAACTTACGCCGCCTCGCTGCGCATCACCTTTTTGCATTTCATACCAAAAAATATCGTCTTCGGTAAACAGAATATCGTTTTTCTCTTGCTCCGAAGCGGGTTTTGCGGTATTTTCGTGTGGGTTAGAAAATTCTTTGGCTTCGCTCTTTTCTTCGGGGGCGGGGCTTTTTTTATGCCCTGTCCCGTTCACGTGCTGTCCGTTTTTGCTTTCTGCGTATTCGCGCTGCTTTTGTGCCTCGCGCTCAAGATGTATCGGGTGTTGCTTGCCATATTCCAAAAATTCTTCAAACTCTTTTTCCGCAAACTCTGGTGCGTCGGAGGAATCCCGCACAATCGGGAGCAATTCAGCCCGCACCTCGCTTTCTGTCAAGCCGTCCTGTTGAATGTAGCCGCCGACAAGACAAATGTGCTTGCGCCGCGTGTCGTGGCGTGTGCCTTTGGGTGCGTGGCGAAGTGCATTTTTTGCCTCTCCAAAGACTTTTAACGCGATTTTGCGCTTGTGGCTGTGATTTGTACTGCCGTTTGTAGGGAAAGCGTTTGTAGGGGCTTCTACGGACTTTTTCGGCGTGGCAAATTTCCGTCCTTCCTCCACAGAGAATGCTTTTGCCTCTTCGCTTTGATACAAACCTGCATCGCATGAAACGAAGCATAAACGGCTTACGTCGCTGCCCGACATATCCAGACGTAGCCCCATGCGGCGGTAATACTCGGCAAAAAAGGGAAACATAGCTTTATGCTCTTCTGCCGTTGTTACGCCTTCAACGCGCACAAATACTTTCAAACCTTTGCCGCTTGGAGAGAAGAAACACGCTGCCGTGTAGGGGTCTTGCTGCAATCGAACCTTTGCGTCGGGCAGATGGGGAACATCGTCAAAATCCAAGACGGCAAAGCCGCTATGCGCTTCCAGATGCGAGGTACTGCGCGAGTTACGGAACGTTCCTGCGGGCGAAAAGGCAGGAAGAAGTTTCTTTTGCGTGTCGTATTCTTTCTGCGGTAAAGCGCGTAGAGGCTCAACAACGGTGCGGTAGTTGCCGTTGCGAATAGCCTCAAGTATGGCGCAGAGCGTGGTAGGGCGTGGGCGCGTGTCGGATGCACAACTGAACATCGAAACGTTTACATCAAAAACGCTAGGTTTTACGCGGGTACTCATGCTTCACCGCCTTCCCTGTCCAATTTGTCCTGTGTTTCTCGGTAATCAAGGTAAGCAGTCATCAAGAACGTCTTGAGATTTTTAGGATAGGGCGAATCGTCTGGGCAATTTCCGAGATACTCCAAGACCGCATCAATGCAGAAATACAGCGTATTGCGTTTCATGCTTGCAATGTCTTCGAGCGGAAAATCTTCCCAAAAAGGATGACGAATGCGGGGTGCGGGAGTGTATGCCTGTGTAGGCTGTTCGAGAGCGGGATGCGCCGTGTAGGGCGCATGAATAGTGGGGTTCATAAAACACCTCAGAATTTTTGGATATAAAAAAAGCCGTAGTCTGTATCCCAGCCTTCTGAGAGGGCTGCTCGCGTCCTTGCGGATAGCGACGTTACTACGGCTAATAGTCTTATTAGCTTATGGGGTATGTACACACGAAAACCGCATGACGCTGCGGTTTTTGTGCGCTCAGAATTTTTGGATAACGCAAAAGTACCATTTTGCGCGGGTGTGCGCAAGAATAATGCACTGGTGAGCATAAAAAATTTTGGTAGAAATGGGCAAAAGAAACCCTGCACGGAGCGTGAATGCTCGTGTGAGTGGGGTTTTGTTGGTTTGGGGTTTGCTTATTGTGCGGCGGCTTTACGTCGGTTGCCGTGCGGCTTTTGGTTGGAGAGTGCTTTTTCTACTTCGCTGCGTTTGAAGAGTGTACGCCGTCCAAGTTTATGAAAGGGTACACGCCCTTCGCTCATGTATTTGGTCAAACCTTGCAAGGATATACGCAGCATTTTTGCTGTTTCTTCGCGGGTAAGGTAGTCTTCGTCGGGTGTGGCTGGTAGTGGGCGGTCAGGGACGGTATTGCGTACTGCATTGTTCACAATATCCGTCATCATGCTCTGAAACTCTTCCAGAGGCATAGCGATAACAACGCTTGCTTGTGTCATAGTGCATCCAATTATGCTTGTGAAAAAATTGTTTGTTTGTGTTACTGGATGCAAAAATGCGAAAGAAGGAATGTTAATGCACGGAATTTGAAGTTAGGTCGGAGTTAGGTTATTGTTAGGCAAAGTTAGGTGTGAAACTAACAATCATTTTTTGTAAGGTTCTATGCGCTCTTGAAGCGTTTTGATTATTTGCTGCACTTGCTCTGCGTTGCTCTCATGTACTCGTTCCGCAATGTATTGAACTGCGTTTAATACTTTCTCCGAAGGGGCTACTTTCTTCTTTACGACACGTCCACGTGTTGTGCAAAAAGAACCAACGTTGCCTTCACCATTTTCCCATTGTACACCATTGACACTTTGCTGGTCAGTAGCCTTTTTGTCAATAATTTCAGCTTCCTTTACGGCTGCAATGATGAATGCGTAATCTTCGATAGTAGTTGCAATCTTTGGTACATCAAGCTCTGGTATTCTAATCTCAGGTGGATTATCAACGGTAAAATACTTTTGCCCGTCTTTTAACTGAGTCAGGAGCTGTGTCAAGAAATAATATAAATAATCATCTAAGTGTATGACATAAGATTCCGTGAGGGATAGACATAGTACCATATTCAAGCATTCTACTAGAAACTCTTTTTGTCCAAAGCCATGTCCAATATCAAGGAGTGCAAGTTTTATTATTGGGATAACTGGACGTAAATTCTTCTGGAGTTCATCAAACAAACCTGGCGAAATATCTACTAATTGCCATCTATCTTGATACACATAGACTATAAAGAACCAAAATCTTACTTTGTCTATTGCTTGCGTAGAAGTAGGTAACAAGATTTGTACTTTATTTATCGCTTCCGCAGGAGCTAAAGATTTTATGTCAGTATAAACCAGTATTTCATCTACATACTCGTCTCGTTTGCTATCAGAGTTTGCTTGAGTAAATCTACGAAGGTCTTCTACTCTGATTTTTGTTTGAAACTTGAAGCTATTTTGATTACTAGGCACAGCAGTTTTTATTTGTGGTTGTTTTTCAATATTTTCCGCAACTGTTGTCGTCAATTTCGACAAAAGCCCACCGACAACATTTGTTAGTTTATCCTGAACTTTGCCCATGCTCATCTCATTTACATTCAACAACAACGTGGTTACAAAGCCTTGCTTATTAGCCAGCCCTCTAATACCTGAAACAGTAGCTTCGATGTCTTCAATAACATCGGATATATCTGCCATAAAGTAATTATCGCAATGTTCTATATTCATTACCTCTGAAAGCAGATATTTTCTGAAAAACCAGTATTGTAGTCTTGTAACAGGCGGTA
This sequence comes from Ignavibacteria bacterium, assembly GCA_013298775.1. Lineage (GTDB taxonomy): Bacteria > Bacteroidota > Ignavibacteria > Kapaibacteriales > UBA4661 > PH2015. The sequence goes on from JAAFIV010000044.1 coordinate 21,949, forward strand.
CGAGGTCGTAATCAATTGGTCTGACTTTTTTTAACCAATCAATCATCGCTGGCAAAGACAATGATTCGCTAGGGTGGTCATACCTATCATAAATCTCCCAAGCTACGCTGTCTTTATCCTTTGCATACCAAAAATTGTCAAGGTCAGAATATGTCAGTCGAATAAGCCTATCTGCCTTCGGCGGCGATTGAATTTCTTGAGAGTTTTCTTGCATAGTCTTCATTGAAGTTTGATAATCGTGATATTTTACAAATCTGTTAAATTACTCACTTTCCGAAGCCGATAAAATCTACCTTCTTTGCAAACGTATCGAAAAATCACAAAAAAATCACCATATCGGTAAAACATGGTGATTTGGTGTACATATCGTCTGCAAAGGCTGTTTTTATGCGGGTTGTAGCGGAATGTAAAAACAGTATTGTTGATGTGTTCTGGTTTCGTAGTACGCTTGTCGGAATACTCGTGCTAGTCTTTGTCATCATTCTTATACGAGTTGAAGTATGCTTCTACGCGCTCAGGCGGGATGTCGGATAAAAACTCATTGATTGCAGCATCCAGTATTTCCTTCGCACGTTTGGTTGTGAGTTGGGGTTTTGCTCCCAACTTGGGGTCAAGGGGCATTTCCTCAACAAAAAGATTTATGAGAGAGCCTCCATGCTCAAATCTACTCCTAAACTGCTTTCTACCGTAGTATTCTATGTAAGCTGTGATTGCAGAGCGCGTATTCTCCAAAGCCTCTTGATACGTGCTTCCCTGCCCGACAATAGCATCACTCTCGAATCCAAACGGATAGCCTACAAAGCCGTCTTTACGTTGTTCGATAATGATTTTGACAGATTTCATTGCTTGTGGAATATGAGTATTTATGCGGGTTGTAGCTCAGGGCTTTCAGGCATGATAGAGAGCATAATATCAAACTCAACGAGTATATCCGCCGCCAAACCCGCAGCATAGCGCGAAAGTTGTATTTCCCGCTCTTCCGACATTGGAGCAAGAACGGTTATCCAAATGTGTTCCTTATCTTCAGGATTGCGCTCTAAGCCCAAAAATTCAATCTCTGGAAAGCGCGTCTTTACTTGCTCAAAAAGGTTTTTGATACACTCTTGCTGCTTGGGTGCAAGGTCGAAAGAAGAGCTTATGTCGTTGATGGTCATACAGAGATGATGAAAGTTGTGGAGAAGCGCGTACAATCAAGATACAATCGCTTGAAACAACCATGAAAACTTACCAAAAGCCACAGAAAGAAACAAATTTATGTGTCCCACGTGTTGCTGTACTCTTCTTTCACCATATTTGGCGTGTAGTTGATGTACTTGTGAAACGTTTTCAGGTCTTTATGTCCTGTAATCCGCATGATTGCTTCCGCGCTCATTCCTCGTGCGTGCGACAACGTAGCAAATGTGCGCCTTCCAACGTGAAAACTCAGAAATTCCCGCCGTTCAAAAGTCTCAGTTTCGGTTATTGTGCCATACATACGCTGTTCTTGGATAGGATTGGTCAGACCTGCAAGTTTACCAATTATCTTTAGATGGTCATTCATCGTTTGCTCTTCAATATCAATCAAGCCTGTGCCTTGATGTTTTTCCCACAGAGCCAGCGTTTTTTTAGTGAACGGGATTACCAGCGCATCCTTTGTTTTCTTGGTAATAAATTTTATTTCGTTGTTGTGAAAATTTGCAGCTTGCAACTGCTTCACATCACTAATGCGCAAGCCCGTGTAGCAAGCAAATAGGAAGGCATCACGAGGCTTTGAGAGGTGCTGTAAATCTGTTGAAGAAAAGTCAAGCGTTTCAATGGCGAGTAACTCTTCTTCAGTCAGAGAAAGTTGATGCTTTTTGGGTTCTTTGGGAGCTTTGAAACGCTTATACTCAAGGTTTGTATGGAAGCTCCACGTTTCACTACTCCACCGCATAAAAGCCTTTAACGCTTTGATATACCTTCCGAAGGTGCTATTTTGCAAACGCTTCCGAAGAGCATACTCACGGAATTTGTCGTAAAAATCTTGTGTTATACTTTCAAATGCAATCGGGTAGCTGCATTCAGCTTCAAAGCTCTGTAAATGCCTCGCCAATGCACGATAGCCATTTTTACGTCCTTCAGTAAACGTAGAGACGGCAAGAAATTTCTCAAGTATTTCAAAAAAACTCTGTTGTTGTATCGGTTCATCTTCTTTGAACGCATCCTGAATAATCTCCGCAGTGAGCAGGTGTTTATGCTTGTGATATAATTCCAAAAGTCGCGCCTCAATGTCGGCAAGAGCGGCATTGATACTTGTAGAATCGGTGCTATTACGCTTTGCACGGTAATTGATTTTATCCCAATTTTTTGCGCTGATGTATTCCCCTGTGGAAATACGCACTCGTTTACTAGAAAAGCAAGCAACAGCGCGTATTCTACATTTACCATGCTTGTCGGGCGGTTGTCTCAGTTCAAAGGTAATTTTCATAGTGGGGGCAAAATTGGGGGCAGAAATAAGGTTTTCATGTAGTTTTCCGAAGTTGTCCGTATTGTCCAAGCTAAGAAAATATTCTTGTTTATCAAAAACTTACGGCTTTGTAGGAAAACACAAAGATATAGAGAACAGGAAAAATGAAGTCCTGTCGGGCGTACGTAAAAACCGCAAAGGCCGCTTCATTACTGAAGCGGCTTTTGTGTTATCATAATGTTACAACGAAATTCTTTTTACGGCTCTTTTCCCAAAAACCGCTCCAATGCTATTTCACGGGGAATTTCGCCACGCCCATCCATGAGCAATGCAAGCTGCTCTGCACAATATGGCACCAGCACTGCACCTTTTGCCCCAAAACCATTCATCACAAAACATTGCTTGTAGCGCGGATGTACGCCGAGAAACGGGCGACTATCCTTCGCCGCAGGACGCACACCTGCTCGATGCTCAACAATCTGCATTTCTGTTGGAAAAATTGCCTGTGCCGATTCCAACAAACTCACCCCAACATCAGCATTGATGCGGTCATCAAGCTGCTCCCATTCGTAGCTCGCGCCGATGCGCACCAAATCTGTTTCCTGAGAAGCATTATCGCCCGAAGATGACAAAAAAAGTGGCAGCAAAAACGTTCCTTTTACCAGCAAATGCCGTAACGATGCACTTTTGAGGCGCACCGTGAGAAGCTCTCCTTTGGCGGGCGAGAGCGGCAACGTCCCCCAAAGTGAGCTTTTATGGGCTTTCCAGCCATGACAAACAACGATTTTTTTTGCTGAGAAATTCTTGTAGCGCAGTCCACCCGCAGCGTCGTTGCTCAGTTCCAAGAGTGTTTCATCAAAAAAATCCTCCCAGAGCGCGTCCCTTCTTGCGAGGGCGTTGCGCAAATCTGCAACGAGAACTTCTGTCTCCACGCGCCATGAAGGGAATTGCAATGCTCCAAAAGGAGCGTGAATACTGGGCTTGTCGTATAATTCATCAATATTACGCGTTTCTCGTAGTTGCGCAAAATGGTGTTCCTGAGCGCGTTTTATTTCCCAAAAATTTCGCTCTTCTTCTGTCGCAAACATTCGCAAGGTTGGTACTTCGCGGCAATAGATTCTATCTGGTTTGTGAGGTAGTTCATCTGTACATTTTTGATAAAAATTCAGCGCACTCGGCAGCACCTCTTTTGCATTCCAAATAGACGAATAGCGTTTGCCAGAAATGGGATTGATAATGCCCGCTCCAACCCGCGAAGCCGTGCTGTGGTGCGGTTCGTCGAGGACAATCGCTCGCTTGCCTTGCTCCAAAAGTTGATACGCCAAAACGCAGCCCGCAAGCCCACCACCAATGATGAGAACATCGGTTTCATGGGACTTCGAGAGCTTGTTTTCTTCATGTCGTGTTTTCTGTTTATTCATTTTTTCCATATTTCATCTGCAAATGTTTCAGTATTTTAGCCCTGCGCGAGCATTGTGCTTCTGCGCGATACTTGTAGAATCCTCGTAACTGGGGATGTCGTTCGCAAGGGAACGCGGATTTGAGGACTTTTGAGGACTGGTCAGGACTCTACCCAATTCTAGAAATATCTTTTGAGTCCTCAAAAGTCTTCTTCTGTCCTCAAAATCCGCGTTACCAACTCAAGAACTGACCAGTTACGAATCCCCAACCGCACAATTTATGAATGATTTTCAACGCATTGTCAAAACGCTTCAAAACCGTGATGAAACCTGCGCTTTGGCGACCGTCGTTTTTACCGAAGGCTCAACCTATCGCCACAAAGGCGCACGAATGCTGCTTTTTGCTGATGGGACGATGATTGGCGCAATAAGCGGCGGCTGTTTGGAGAATGACGTATTGGAGCGGGCTTTGAGTGTGATGGAAACGGGGCAAGCGCAATATATTTTGTACGATGGCTCCGACGCAAGCAACAATGAGCTTTTTGGCGATAGCCTTCGTTTTGGAATGGGCTGCAACGGGAAAACGGGCGTACTTATTGAACGATTGAGCGGCTACAAGGACGAATTTATTCGCACCATCGAACACGCTCTGCAAAGCTCAGAAATACTGGATATTGCGACTATTTTTGAAATGAGCAACCACACTGAATCCTCGCATATGCCCGCCCTTTCTGGCATTCACGCTTTTCGCTTTGAAAATGGTGGCATTTCCGATGCTTTTGGTGAAGATTCTCCTGAAATGATTTACCTTGCAGAGCGCATTGCCGCTTGTTTAGACGAGTTTGCTGCGACAAAAGAGCCAGTTGTTTCCGTATGCAATATTCAGAGCGAGAGCGGTGCAATGCAGGAATACTCAGTGCTTCTGGAACGCTTGCCGCCCGTGAAGGAGTTGGTTATTTTTGGTGCGGGCTACGACAGCATTCCACTTGTGGACATAGCTTCAAAGCTCGGCTGGAACGTAACAATTGCCGATGCTCGACCTGCATTTTTAACCAAAGAACGCTTCCCAACAGCACAAAACCTCGTGCGTTTCCACACCGAAACACTTGAAGATGTAACCCGTGAACTCCGCATCAATACTCACACCGCAGCGATTGTGATGACGCATCACTTGGAGCGCGATGCCGAAGTGCTGCGCTGCATCTTACCCCAGAAGCCGCTCTACTGCGGGCTTCTCGGACCAAAAGAACGTTTTGCGAAAATACAAAAACTCTGGAAAGAGCGTAGGTACAAGGTTTCTAAAGAACTCCTTCGTCCGCTCTATACGCCGATTGGCTTGGATATTGGTGCGGAGACTGCCGAAGAGGTGGCATTGTCCATTCTAAGCGAGCTTCAGGCTGTTATGCGAAATAAAAAAGGTACGCCGCTCAAGCACAAGCGCGGGCGTATTCACGATGATGAGCAGTAATGTTATATTGGGCAGACAGGAGTGTCTGCTTGTGCCGAAGCCCGTATCCACTGGTAGCGCAGACACTCCTGTCTGCGCCACAAGATACCAATTTTGTGCGCCGACAAGGAAATGCGTATATTTGGGCGTTCAACGAAAAAGTAGCTTCTTGTACAGCGCATGAATACTGCTTTTTCGCTTTGTAGCTTCAAAATGTTCGCGCTGTGAAATTTGCACTATGAAAGAAATTCTCCAACACCTTTTCGACCAAAAAACTCTCAGCCGCGCTCAAGCGAAAGCCGTCCTCAGCGATATTGCTGCGGGAAAATACAGCGAAGCGCATATTACCTCGTTTCTGACCGTGTTTATGATGCGTAGCATTACCGTTGATGAATTGTCGGGCTTCCGCGAGGCACTCTTGGAATTGTGCCATCGCGTGGATTTAGGCGGTGTTCCGACGATTGATATGTGCGGTACGGGCGGCGACGGCAAAGACACCTTCAACATTTCAACAACAGCAATGTTCGTTGCGGCGGGCGCGGGAATTCACATTGCAAAGCACGGCAACTACGGCGTTTCGTCGGTGTCGGGGTCGTCGAATGTGCTTCAATGCTTGGGGTATTCCTTCACAAACGACGTAGCCCAGCTTCAACGCTCGCTCGAACGCTCGAAGGTCTGTTTTATGCACGCACCTTTGTTTCATCCTGCAATGAAGGCAGTCGCGCCCATTCGTCAAGCTCTCGGAATGCGCACCTTTTTCAATATGCTTGGACCCCTCGTCAATCCTGCTTTCCCGCCCTTTCAGCTCACAGGAGTTTTCAGTATGGAACTTGCCCGCATTTACGGATATTTATTGCAAAATGACCCCGCAAAGCAAGGCTACATCGTGCTTCGCGCCCTTGATGGCTACGATGAAATTTCTCTGACGGGTAGCTTTAAGCTCCTCTCGCGTGGTACGGAAATTCTTGCCGAACCCGAAACGCTAGGTTTGAAGCGCATTCTAGCCTCTTCTTTGCGCGGCGGCACAACGCCCGAAGAAAGTGCAAAAATGTTCCAAGCAATCTTGAACGGCGAAGGCACAACCGCACAAAACGACGTTGTGTGCGCCAATGCCGCCGCCGCGATTCACTGCGTTCAGCCAAACGTCGCGCTCACCGACGCACTCGCAATGGCGCGTGAATCCTTACTTTCCAAACGTGCGTTGGGCGCATTGCAAGCATTTATGAGCGTTTGAGGTGTATTATTCCGCCCAAGCGGCTTCTTCGCCGTCTGGCGGTTTCTCTCCGCAAGCCGTGTCCGAACTCGCCGGACGGTCAAGAAACCGCCCGACGAGATAGTCTCAGTCCATTTCCAACCAAGTATTTATCAAGTCTTTACCCAATTTCACACATCCTCTGTCATGCAGAATTCCACCACCATCGCTCCTCTACCAGCACACCTTTTTTCCGAATTCACCGTTACCACAGAAACCGCACAGAAACTGGGTTTGCGGGCAGACGAATTCGACCTCATTTGCCAAAAACTTGGTCGCATTCCAACCTACACCGAGCTTGGAATTTTCAGCGTGATGTGGAGCGAGCATTGTTCCTACAAAAACTCCATTTTGGAATTGAAAAAACTGCCTCGCTCTGGCGGACGAATGCTTGTGGAAGCGGGCGAGGAAAATGCGGGCTTGATTGATATTGGCACAAACCCTGAAACGGGCAAACATTACGCGCTGGCATTCAAAATTGAAAGCCATAATCATCCGTCGGCGATTGAGCCTGTACAGGGCGCGGCGACTGGCGTTGGCGGTATTTTGCGCGATATTTTCACGATGGGCGCACGTCCCGTTGCCGCGCTCAATTCCTTGCGTTTTGGGAATCTTGGTGGCGAAAATGCTGCGCGAGTGAAATTCCTTGTAAAAGGCGTGGTTGCTGGTATTTCGCACTATGGCAATGCCTTTGGCGTTCCGACGGTCGGCGGCGAAGTGTATTTCGATGATTGCTACACCGATAATCCGCTTGTGAACGCAATGGCGGTGGGCATTGTGGAAGTCGGCAAGACCGCATCAGCAGTGGCGGATGGCGTTGGGAATCCTGTGTTTATTTTAGGCAGCCGCACTGGGCGCGACGGCATTCACGGTGCCTCGATGGCTTCCAAAGATTTCGCCGATGCGCCTGAAAATATGCGCCCTACCGTACAAGTTGGCGACCCATTTGCTGAAAAAACCTTGCTCGAAGCGACGCTCGAATTGATTGAAAGCGGCGTAGTTTCTGGGATGCAGGATATGGGTGCGGCGGGAATTTGCTGCTCTACCTCGGAAATGAGCGCGAAATCGGGAACGGGAATGCGCGTGAACCTTGATTTGGTGCCGCTCCGCGAGGATGGTATGAGCGCGTATGAAATTATGCTGTCGGAATCGCAAGAGCGAATGCTGGTGGTTGTCCACAAAGGTCGGGAGCAAGAAGCGAAGCGCATTTGCGACAAATGGGACGTGCCAATGACGGAAATTGGCGAAGTGACGGACGATGGTATTTTGCGCGTCTTTAGGAGCGGCAAGCAAGTAATGGAGCTACCTGCACGGGTTCTCGTGCTTGGCGGCGAAGCTCCCGTGTATGAGCGTGAGTGGCGCGTTGCCGCGTATGCCGAAAGCGTCCAGAATGCAGATTTGAACGCCCTTGCAAGCGACTCTTCTCTTTCTTCGGACATTTCCCACGAAGAAGCATTTTGGAAATTGCTTGCCTCGCCAACGATTGCCTCCAAACGCTGGATTTACGAGCAATACGACGCTGAGGTGGGCGCAAATACTGTCCTCCGCGCTAATGCCGATGCGGCGGTGATTCGCCTAAAAGAGCTTCCGGGCAAGGCAGTTGCGATGACGACCGATTGCAATAGCCGCTACGTGTATGCGAATCCGTACATCGGCGGTTGCATTGCGGTCGCGGAAGCCGCACGGAATGTGGCGTGTACGGGTGCAGAGCCAGTTGCGATTACGAATTGTTTGAACTTTGGCAATCCGTACAATCCCGAAATTTACTGGCAATTCCGCGAAGCTCTGCGCGGCATGGGCGATGCGTGTCGCACACTCGGAACGCCAGTAACGGGCGGCAATGTGAGCTTTCACAACGAATCCAAAGCGGCAGTAAAACAAGGCAAACCCGCAAAAACAATTTTTCCCACGCCCACAATCGGCATGATTGGGCTGATTGACGATGTGAGTACCGTCGTGGGCAATGGTTTTACTACGCTTGGCGACGCGATTTTGCTCTTGGAAGCGCAAGAACACCTGAAAAATTCAGGCTTGGGAGCATCGGAATATGCGAAAATTGTGTGGAGCAATGAGAAAACCGCGGTTGTGGGCGACGCACCGCATATTGACTTGGACGCAGAAAAACGGCTACAAGCCTGTATTCTTCAGCTCATTCGCACTCGCCTCGTGCATTCGGCGCACGACACCGCCGAAGGCGGCTTGGCGATTGCACTCGCAGAAAAGGCTATCAATGCCAGCAATGGCGGCGTTCCTGTGAATTTTGGTGCGGAAATTTCGTTGCAAGAAGTGAACCCAGCAGGTGTGTCGGCGGGGGTGCTTTTTGGTGAGATTCAATCGCGGATTATTGTTTCGCTTTCTGAGGAAAATATCGCTCAAGTTCAGCAAATATGCGCTTCGCACGGTATTCGCGCAACACGCATCGGCACGGTAAAGGAATCCGTATTTTCAATTCAACATCTTGTGAACACGAGCGTTGATGCCTTGCGCACGGCGTATGAAGGTGCGTTGCCTGCGCTCATGCAGTAAGGATTTCACAAAAATTAAGTGGCAAAAATCAGTAGTGGCACAGACATTCTTGTCTGTGTTCGTCGCCTGAATCCCGCACTAACACTCACAGACAGGAATGTCTGTGCCAGTATTGGTCTTGATTATTTTGCACTATTCCTAACGTGATGATTTCCCCCTTATCTTTTTAGAAAATTCCCTGCAAGCCTTGTTCAATGCGCTGTGCAGCCATGCGGGATGTTATCTCGTGTTGGATTGTTGGCAAGGCGTAGAGCAGGGCGTTTTCGAGAACAGGTGATGTACGGACATTATCAAGAGCAGAAAAACGAGCGTGGTCGGTATCGGCAAGTGCCGCAACCAGCAATGATGCGCGATGGACGGGAATGTTAATGCTCAAAAAAGAAGGCATTGTTCGTGTTCCAAAAGTGAAACAATAGTTGTTGGTTGAATCGCGTAATATGAGCTAAACAACAAGTTCTGCGCCAAAGTTTCGCTCGGAGCGAAATATTTTACTTTTTCGACCAATGATGAAATGAGCGATGATGCTATGTATTGCGCAAAATCATAGATTTGACGCGCTTTGTAAGAAAATCGTTTAATTGATTTTTTTCGACTTAACGTAAAAAGGGCGACGTGTCAATACGTCGCCCTTTTTATTTGTGAGTTTTTTTGTAAGAGAAGAACTGTTTTATCGCCTATTTTGAATTGTCATCGGTTTTTTTAGTTCCCCTTAATTTTTTTGCCGCACCCAGATGAGTTCCGTCGCAACGTGCCTTGCTGCATCCTGCATCAGCACCTCAACGCTTTGACCAGAAGCAATGACGCCGCCGCCAACCCAACTCGTGCCATTATTGGAGATTGTGCCAAGTATTTTACCGCTTTGGCTGTCTTTGAATTCTATGGTGGCATGAAAAACAGAGCTTCCTGCTCCCAAGCCAATGAAATAGCGGAGAGCAGCATTTCCTTTGTCATACTTCCGAATAAATCCCGATATAATGATGGTGGATTCTGGCGGTATTGGCTGGTCTTTGAGTACCGTTGAGTAGGCTTTTTTCTGGATGAGTTCTTGGGTTATGTATTCTGCAATCGTCTTGCAGGCAGCTTGCAGAGTGTCTTTGTATGCTTTTCGTTGTTCATCTGTATTTCCAACGGGGTCGGAAATATCTTGAAAGGTCATCACGACTGCCGTTGTATGACCGCGAAAGAGGGGTTCATTCCCTTGTAGACTCATTTGAAGAGGCGTGGCACAGCCGATAATACTTGCTGTGAGGAGGAGAAAAAGTATAGAACGTTGGAGAATGTACATAGCAGAATAGTGAAAATATTATGTGAAAAACTAGGGATTGGAATACGATATAATTCCGCGCATAAAGTACAATCTTGCAGAAAAATAATAAAGCACGTCTTTGTGAGCAATTGGATACATCTTTATGGAGAAAGTCAGAGGTCTTTGTGGCAAAGAGTTCGTGCAAAATCAGGCTTGCAGCTTTTTCAGATACGCGCTCACACGCTCGTTGTAGAGCGGTTCTACGGTGTGTTCGGTGCTGGTGGGCAGCGTTACGACGATGCGATTTCCTTTACCCGCACCAAAGCGGCATCGCTGCGGATTGACCAGCACCGAGCGGCTGATACGCAAGAATCCATGCGCTTCCAACTCCTGTTCATACACGCCAATCGTGTGCGATGCGACAACAGGTATGGTAGAATCGGCGTGGAAAATTTTCGTGTAGCTGCCATCAGCCAAGCAGTAGAGAATAGTGCTGATGGGTAGGCGTGTTTCGGGATTTGCGTCGTTGAGGTGGCGAATGGTCAGTATGGTTTCATCGGGTGGCGGAGCGGGTAATTTCGCTTTGAGTTTGTCGAGTTCTTCCGCCACGCGACGGGCTTCCTGCGCGGCGCGTATTTTCACCATTGCCCGCTCCACGCCTTGCACAAATTCTTTGGAAATAAGCGGTTTATCCAAGTAATCAACAGCATCGTAGCGAATGGCGAGTTTGAGATGCTCTTTGAACGACGTTACGAAAATAACCTGCATGTGAGGGCGCAAATGCTCGACCACATCTAGCACTTCAAAGCCTGTGCCGTCGGTAAGGTCAATATCCAAAAAAAGCAATTCGGGACGCACTCGTTCAATCTCTGCCACAGCAGCATCAACGCGGTCTGCTTCAGCTACAAGTTCGATGTGGGCAGCGAAAAACTTCTCCAAATATCGCCGAAGGAATGACCGCGCTTGGGGTTGGTCGTCGATAATCATGGCGCGAATTTTTTGTGGTGCGTTGAGGATTGATTCCATTGGAGCGAAAAATATATGAAACATTATTCAAGGTAATTCTCAGTGGCACAGCTCTGTACACGACAAAACTCCTTTCATAGTAGCACAGATATTCTTGTCTGTGAGTATTGGTGCGGGTTTCAGCCGACAAACACAGGCAAGAATGCCTGTGCCACTGAAGCCTGATTTTATGCACCTTTCTGAAGTTTTGTCGTGTACAAAGGTGGCACAGACATTCTTGTCTGTGAGTGTTCGTACGGTGTACAGGCGATAAACACAGGCAAGAAGCCTCAAGCCACTGAAGCCTGATTCTATCAAATTTTCAAGAAATGTGCTTGCGCTTCAGAAATATTACTGATGATACGGAATCAGCACCGTTACACGAGTTCCGGCTGCTACGCCGTTGTCGTCGGTGAGGTCGTCGGTTTGGACGTTGAGATGAATCTGATAGACATCCTGCAAGAGCCGCAAACGCTCTGCTGTAACGGTCGTAGCGATGGACAAATGCTGATGCGCCGATTTCCGTGCCAGCTTGATGCGAGCGGCTTCTGCGCGTCCAATACCATTATCCTCGACCACACAGCGCAGATGCGTTTTTTCGTCGTGAAGCTCCACGCGAACTTTGCCCTGCCGTTGCACGGTTGCGTTTGTTTGAATCATGGGGCGAATACCGTGCCGAATGGCATTTTCCAGATACGGCTGTACGATAAATGGCGGAATTGCGAGCCTTACCCAGTGGTCTGGATTGGGCGGATTTAGGTGAAATTCATAGTCCATTTTCCATTCGTTGCGCATTTCTTCCAGTTGCATATATCGCTCCAAAAGGGCGCATTCTTCTCGTACCGAGATGGTGTGCTTGTCGGATTGCTCCAACATTTTGCGCAAAATATCGGCAAAAATAGCGATGTATTCCACCGCTTGGTCAGCATTTTCGAGAATGAGTTCTTGCAAGAGCGTGAGCGCGTTGAAAATGAAATGCGGGTCCATTTGCAAACGCAAGGTTTTGAGCTGAAATTCGACCAATAAACGTTCAACTTGTTCCTGTTGCCGCGCTCGTTGTTCTTCGGCGAGACGTTGTGCGCCGCGCTCTTCAGCACGTTTGCGTTCCCGTGCGCGTATGCCCACCGCTCCGCCGCTCACCAGCATCAATGCCGCCAAACCTTGCACCCACCACAAACGATACCACGGCGTTGGCACAAGAATCGTTATCACAAGCGTATTATCGCTCCACAGTCCGTTTATATCGCTTGCTACAACGCCCTTCGCCGAATCATTTTGCAAGCCTTCGCCCGCCCACGAGCGAATCACAAGCCGATACACGCCCGGCGGCATCACGGCATAACGAATCCGCCGCATCGTGCTACTTCCGGCAAGCGACCATGCTTCTTCCAAGCCTTCCAAGCGGTATTGCAAACGGTGGCGTTCAGGACGCGCAAAGCTCACCAGAGCGCATTCCACCGCAAACGACGCATTCATCGGCACGGTGAGCGTGTCGCCCACGCTGCGAATACCGCCCGCCATAAGCGAATCGTTGCGATACCACGCAAGAGGAAGGAGGTGTGCGGTGTCGGTGAATGCTCGCGCTTTTTCTGGCAGAAGCCGCATTGCATCGCCATTGTAATCAAAGAGTAGTTCTGAAGGCATCTTCATTGCTGATTGTGCAGTACCGTTCCACGTCGCACCGCTCCACGCTGTACGGTGCATCATGCCGTGATTTGTGATACCTTTACCCGCAATATCCTCATCGTTTTTTTCTTCATTCTTCTCATCGTTTACGGTGGAATTGAGTGCTGATGTGGTGTTGGGCAGAATTTCCTCGACAAGCATCCGCCCATTGTTCTGTTTTCGAGCGCGGACGACCATGTTATCTATCGTGGACCACCAGTATTCTTGCCCAATCGTTGTCAAGCCCAGTATTTCTGCGTCGTGGAGGAAAGGAAAGAGCGGAAGCAAGCGTGCCTCTGGCGTAGAAAAATGCTCCATGACCCCAGTTCCGAGAAGAGAAACAGCAATGGTCGAGCTTTCACGCTCCTGTTCTTGCACGGATTCGGTGAAACTAATCGCCCGCCACGTTTGCACCGTACCGGTCGTTAATTCTGGCTGTGAGATATGTTCTAAACGCTTCGTTGCCGCATTCCATCGGTCAATCCCATTCACCATAGAAAGCCAAACATTACCTGCACGGTCTTGGTAGAGCGAGAAGACGGGAGTGCTAGCAATTTTCTGTGCATCATCGGGGTCGTTGTCGGTGCGTTCTGTCCAGCGTTGGAGTTCGCGTCCGTTCTTGTCGCAATGCACCAAACCGATATACGAGACAATGAGCCAGAGACTGGAATCTTTGTAATCGGTCAGAATGTGGCGTACCCGCTTGTTTCTCAGTTTGGCAAAGCTCTGAAAATAGCCTGCAAAGGGCAGAATTGCTTGCTGTCGCTCATTAAACTCACCTAAACCTATGCCCGTTGCAACAAGTATGCGTCCTTCTGGTGTTTCGTGAAATTTCAGCACTTCAAGTTCTTTATCGCTGACATCCGCAGGGGGCGCGGGCAAGCGGAGAGGAATACGCCGCCACGTAGCGGTATCGTCTGCCGAGCGGAGCATCACGCCACGCTTGGTTGCGCACCAAAGCCGCCCACGATGGTCGCGGTAGAGAGCAGTTACTTCTCCACGTTCCGCATGATTGCTCAGTCGCTGCGTTCCCGTCGGTATCAGCAATATCACGCCGTTGCCGCCTGTTCCCACCCAGAGCCGTCCTTGTCGGTCGCGCGTTACCGCTTGAATATTTCCTTGCACCACTGGTTGAAAAGGAATGGAGGACGCATCGGGATGGAGGCAATACAAGCCTGGCGGACGACGTTCTCCTCGTCGTGTCGTAAATTCGGAGCCTGTTTGCGAACTTACTTGCACCCACACACACTCTTTCGTTTCTGCGTTTGTGTTCTGCTGTTCGGTTTCCCACAAATACGTTTGTACGCCTGGCTGTAATCCATCGGTAAAGTTCACACACGGTACGCGGGAGCTTTCTTGCCACACAATACTGCCATTCTGCACAATCGCTCGCATAGGAGCTTTGAAATTTGCAGAATTGGGAATAACGAGGGAAATGAGACAACCTTCGGCATCGGGAATAACTTGATAGTAACTATCGGGTACCGAGCGAATCACGGCGGCAAGCGCAGGCGGCATCGTCAGCCATGTTTGGCGAGCAATATCGTAACATATTGGCGGCATCGCCCACACACCTACCCAGACGCGCCCATAGCGGTCTTCGTGCAGATGATAGACATCCTTGCCTGGCGCGACAGATGCTACCATCACACAACGGTTTGTTTGGCATCGAAGCGCATCAAACCGCCGCGTGTGGCAATCCAGACCGTTCCTTGATGGTCGCACAATAATGTTATTATGGAGGATGCTTCTTTGGGTAATGCTGTATCGGGCGGAAAGAATTGCCATGCGCCCTCGTGGGGTGTGTAGCGCACAAGCCCCTTTGTTGTCCCGAACCACAAGGCTCCCGTAGAATCTTCTACACTCGTTTGGATAAGGAACAGAGCCAAGCGAATATCAGCATTGCGCGGGCGCGGCACTTCGCGCACAACTGAGCCATCGAAGGTACAAAGCCCTTGTGAGGTGGCTATCCAGATAAGTCCTGAGCGGCTTGGGAGAATACTTGTGATTGAATTCGAGGGCAAACCACGATTGATGGTTTGGCGAATGTAATACGGCTCCTGTGCAATGCTGGGCAGCACCGCAGAACAGCTTACCACAGCAAGCACGATAGTCAATATGAGCAAAAAGCGAGGAGAAATCATGCTCTATGTTAAGATTTTTTTTGAGCCTTCCCAAGCACTTTTTGAGAGGGGACAACTCTTTGCCACAAAGACCTTATTTTCGCCCACAAAAACTTTTCCTTTTTCCACAAAGACTCGCGTACATTTTTACGAACAAATGCTTATCTTTCGGATAAAATTAGCTTGAAAATTGCGTAATTTTGAAGCATTTGTAACTGGTCAGGTATTATCCCGTCGGGCGGTTTCTTCACCGTCCGGCGGGTTCTTCTCTCGGCAGCGTCCTGTGTAAACCCGCCGGACGGCTACTGCGCTTGTGATAACAGCCGCCCGATTTCTATGGAAAAGTCAAGTTTTTTTAAGCAAACGCTGGAGTCGTTTTTGGGACGGGCTTTTTGGAAACATGGTCTTTGTCGTA
>JAAFIV010000045.1 GCA_013298775.1 Ignavibacteria bacterium
AGCAAATGAAGCATTACTGGATTCGTCTGGCAGCCTTTGAGTCTTTCACCGCACTCCGTACCGAAGTTTACCGTGTCCTTAATGCTATTGGCTCAGAATACCGAATTTCTTTTCAATAGGTACTTACCACTATGCTCACAAACACGGCTTTTTATCGGCATTCCCGCGCTTTTATGTTGTTCATTGGTAGTTTTGTTTTGTTGATATTTTCGCTGACATTTTTATTGCCAATCTCCGCTCAAACCCGCACCAATACTCAATCAAATTCTTCTTCTATGCTCTCGGAATCGCTCGGAAAATGCACCGATTGGAAACAAGAATCAAACGGGCTGCTCATTACCACGCCGCAAGGTGTACTGCGCCTTACAGCTTATACGCCATATATCATTCGCGTTCGCGCTGTGCGCACAAATGCTGATTGGAACGACCATTCGTTTGCTGTTACCATGCAAGCACAAACCGTGAAATTCAGCGTCAAGGACGATGCCGACGCGCTCACGCTCACCACCGACGCGATGAAAGTTGTAGTAAAGAAAAACCCCGTGCGCGTACAATTTTTCACGCTTGATGGAAAGCTCCTGAACGAGGATGAAAGCGCGTTTGGAACGACATGGCTTGGCACCGAAGTAACGACGCACAAACGCCTTTTGCCCGATGAACGCTTCATTGGATTGGGTGAAAAAGCAGGCGGCACCGACAAACGCGGCAGCGCGTTCACGAACTGGAATACGGATGCCTTTGGTTATCATGGCGGCTCGGACCCGCTCTACGTCTCGATTCCGTTCTTTATGGGCTTGCACTCAAAGTCGCTTGTGTATGGTATTTTCCTGGATAATTCCTATCGCACAAACTTTAACTTTGGCGCGTCCAACGACCGTTTTTCCTCGTTTTCCGCCGATGCGGGCGAGATGAATTATTACTTTATCCACCGCCCAAGCGTTGCCGAAACGATTCGTGCCTACACCGAACTCACAGGTTTGATGCCGCTTCCGCCCTTGTGGTCGTTGGGGTATCAGCAATGTCGGTACAGCTATTTTCCCGATACAGAAGTAATGAGCATTGCCCGAACCATGCGTGAAAAGGGCTTTGCGGGCGATGCGATTGTGCTGGATATTCACTACATGGATGCCTACAAAGTCTTCACCTTTCACCCCGAACGCTTTCCGAATCCGAAAAAACTTACGTCGGATTTGAAAGCAATGGGCTTCAATACCGTTGTTATCAACGACCCAGGAATCAAGGTGGAAAAAGGCTATTCGGCATTTGAAGATGGCGTAAAACAAGGGATTTTTGCGCAATATCCCGACGGAACGCCATACAAAGGCGAGGTCTGGCCCGGCTGGTGTCATTTCCCGGATTTCACCAATCCCAAAGCCCGCCAGTGGTGGGGCGATAAAATGAAAACCCTCACCGATGCTGGCGTTACGGGCTTTTGGAACGACATGAACGAACCCGCAACGTGGGGGCAAAGTATTCCAAACATTGTAGAGTTTGACTTCGACGGCACAAAAGGAACACACCGCAAGGCGCATAACGTCTATGGTCTTGAGATGGCACGAAGCAGCTACGAAGGCGCGAAGCGGAATCTGAACGGCAAACGTCCTTTCGTGCTGACACGCGCTGCCTACGCGGGCATTCAGCGTTATTCCTCCATTTGGACAGGCGACAACACCGCAACGGACGACCATTTGATGCTGGGCGCGAAGCTGGTCGCGGGCTTGGGACTAGCTGGTGTGCCGTTTGCGGGCGTGGATATTGGCGGCTTCAATGGTAATGGTTCGCGTGAGCTTTTTGCGCGATGGGTTACGGTGGGCGCATTTACGCCATTTTTCCGTATTCATTCCGCCATTTACACGAAAGAGCAAGACCCTTGGTCGTTTGGTGAGGACGTTGAGGAAATTTGCAAAAACTATATCCAACTGCGCTATAACCTTATGCCGTACTTGTATTCAGCCTTCTACGAAGCCTCGCAAACAGGCTTGCCCGTTGCACGGAGTTTGGCAATCAATTACCCGTTTGATGCAAACATTTACAACGGTGCATTTTCCGCGCAATACCTCTTTGGCGCGTCGTTGCTGGTCGCGCCCGTTGTGAGTGCGCAACAATTTGCAAAAGTGTATCTGCCAGAAAAAGGTGAAGTGTGGTACGATTTTCATTCGCACAAGCAAATAAGCGGTGGGCAGGAATTTTTGGTAGAAGCACCGCTCAACCGTTTGCCAATTTTCGTGCGTGGGGGCAGCATCATTCCTCAGCAATCGCCTGTGCTTCATGCCGCGCAAAAGCCGACTGATACGCTCACGCTGCACGTGTATCGCGGCAATAATGCTAACTCCTTCACTTATTACGAAGACGACGGCGAAAGCTACGCGCATGAACAGGGCGATTTTGTGAAGCGCGTCATTCGTTTCGATGCAGCAAAGAAAAACCTGACCTTTGAACAGTCTGAAGGCAAGCGAGTATCAAAGTTTCGGACTGTTCGCTGCATTTTTCATGGCTTCGGAACGACGCTGCCAAACGAGATAAAAGTTGGCACGAAAACAACAAAAACAAGCATGGAATTTTTTACCTTTTTACCACAACTTTCCGGCTACGACCCGCTTGGAGGTCAGACAAAATCAGGCGCGGAAGAGCTTTCGGCGGTCATTACGTTTCCGCTTCAAGCGGAGAAGTTTGTGGTGCAGTGGTAGTCTGATTATCGAAAAAAGTTGTCGAGACAATTCCATTTTACCGAACCCAATTTTAGTACCCAGTTTTTCTCCACCCAATTACCTCTAATGCCTATGTTTTCTCGCTTGCGCTCTGCTTCAACCTTTGGCGTTGGTGCGTTTTTGGTGGAAATCGAAACGCACTTGGAAAATGCGCTGCCTGCTTTTGTGGTCGTGGGTTTGCCAGATTCTGCCGTGAAAGAAGCGCGGGAGCGGGTTTCGGCGGCAATTAAAAACTCGAAGTTTTTGTTTCCGAATAAGAAAATTACGGTCAATCTCGCGCCCGCCGACATTCGCAAGGAAGGTAGCGCGTTTGATTTGCCGATAGCCATTGGCATTCTGCGGGCGTGTGGGCTTATTCCCGCAACCACGCTTGCCGACGAGCTTGATAAAACCTTGATTTTGGGCGAACTCGCGCTGGATGGCACACTGCGTCCCATTCGCGGCGCGTTGCCGATTGCGATTGAGGCGAAGAATCACGGTTTTGTGCGCGTTATGCTGCCATCGCAGAACGCCGATGAAGCGGCAGTGGTGAGCGGCGTGGAAATTATTCCCGTCGAAACATTGCGCCAAACCGTTGAGTTCCTTTCGGCAGAAAACCGCATCGCGCCTCGCTCCATTGACCCCATGAGCCTTTTTGACCGCGCCGAATCGTACAGCATTGATTGGAACGACGTAAAAGGACAGGAAAATGTGAAGCGTGCGCTCGAAGTCTCGGCGGCAGGCGGACACAATGCAATTATGATTGGTGCGCCTGGAAGCGGTAAAACCATGATTGCCAAACGCTTGGCGACGATTTTGCCACCGCTCACGTTGGATGAAGCTCTTGAAACCACGAAAATTCATTCCGTCGTGGGTCTGCTGCCCAGCAATGAAGCTCTTCTCACGGCACGTCCTTTTCGCGCACCGCATCACACCATATCAGATGCTGCGCTGGTGGGCGGGGGAATGGGCGTGGTGCGCCCGGGCGAGATTTCGCTTGCGCATCACGGCGTGTTGTTTTTGGATGAATTGCCCGAGTTTGCCCGCAATGTTTTAGAGGTTTTGCGCCAACCGCTTGAAGACCGCAATATCACTATCTCGCGGACAAAAATGACGGTCAATTATCCCGCGAATTTTATGATGATTTGCTCCATGAATCCTTGCCCCTGCGGGAATTTCGGCAACCCGCACCACGAGTGTTCATGCACTCCGCAGCAAATCCAACGCTACATGGCGAAGGTTTCGGGTCCGCTTCTGGACCGCATAGATATTCACGTGGACGTAATTCCCGTGAAATACGATGAGCTTGCTTCCACGAAACAAGGCGAAAGCTCTGCGCAAGTCCGTGAGCGGGTTGTACGGGCGCGTGAGGTGCAGAAACGGCGTTTTGCCAAGCGCAAAGGTGTGTTCAAAAATGCGGATATGAGTTCGCAAGATATTCGTAAATTCTGCGTTCTGGACGCGGAAGGCGAGCAACTTATGAAACGCGCCATGACCACGATGGGCTTCTCTGCTCGCGCCTTCGACCGCATTTTGAAAGTTGCTCGCACCATTGCCGACCTCGCCGACCGCGATACGATTTTACCGCCGCACATCGCGGAAGCGATTCAGTATCGCAGTCTCGACCGTCAGCATTGGAATGCGTAATTCCCTCACCCCAACCCCTCTCCCAGAGGTAGAGGGGCAAGGAATTAAGCCATCTTCACCCTCGCCCTCTGGGAGAGGGTCGCTCGCAGAGCGGGGTGAGGGTCTTAACACGGCAAAACTAGACAGGTAAAAACTTGATTTTAATCGCTTTGTAAGCAATTCATTTCCACGCTCAAAAAATTGGCAGCATTTTTGCACTGTGATTCTTGCGTGACGAAAAAGAGGGCAAATACTACAAATGTAGTTGGCAAAATGAACAACCAATAGTGGCACAGACATTCTTGTTTGTGAGTGTTAGCGCGGGTTTCAGGCGATAAACACAGACAGGAATGTCTGTGCCACCTGTAAATATAACCTGCCATCACACTTAACTAAACCCAACAATAATTTCCTTCAACAACGTCATTGCAGCACGATTGTATCACGGTTTTGCACTGTTTTATTGATGGGTACCCGCTTTATGACTTCATCTATTGCTTCCATTTATTTTGATTCCTACCGGAGCTATTGCGCTGTCGTGGAAAGTTCTACCGAAGAGGTGGATTCTTTTATACTGCGCCATTTGGACGCAACGGCACAACCGCTTGATTTTACGCGCCCTCTGGAGGAGGTCGTGCGCTCGGAAGGATTTCAAGAATTAGTTGCCATGCTTTCGCCGCTTGCTGGAACGGTGCGGCAATGCGTGGTTTCGACCACAATGGAAAACGCGCTCGCGCATCAAATCCCGTATTCTAACACGCTCACCACCGACGAACTGCGCCGTTTGGTGCGTTTGGAAGCAAGCGAGCATTTGCCGAATTACGACGCAGGACAATTTCTCGCAACGATTTACCCGCTCTACGGCTTTGCTGCGAACCCGTTTATGGCAATGTCCGTCATGCTTTCCACAACAATTACCAGCGTTGCAGAGCAGGTTTCGCGCCTCTTGCGAGCGGATTTGCAGCGTTTAAGCGTCGCACAAACATCTGCTCATGCGGCATTGCGGTATAATTATCCCGAAGAGCGAGGCGTGGTCGCGCTTTTAGGCTTGCAGCGTGGCTACGTGGATGTAAGCATTGTGCGCAATTCTGTCCTTTTACACACCATGACGCTCAGTTTAGAACATGAACTCTCTGAAGCCTTGCATGAAGCCGCCGAACTTGGTTATGACGAAGAAAAGCAATCATTGGAGCGCACTGGGCTTGGGAAACTCTGTTTCGACGCGCTTCAGAATGCAGAAGAGGCAGTGCAAGCCCGCATTGAAACGGCATATTTTTTTGGTGCCGACCTCACAAAAGCTGCATTAGACGAAGTTTCTGCGTATTTTGCAGATAATCGCACAAGCAATCCCGAGCAAATAACCGAACTTCGCCGCTTAAACCCGCTTCGATACTTTGGTTCGCGCTTGGATGAGCGCATGAACAGCTATTGCGCTCGCGTGGGGCATATCCTCACGCCCTGTATTGGTGCGGCTTTGCCGGAAGCAACGGCTGGTATTATTTTAAGCTCACACGTTCCCTCTTCCACTCTTTCGCATAGGAAAACCGCATGATTACGCGCTTCTTCAAAAATTCCACTGGCTTACGGATGATAATTATTGCCTTCCTCACGTTGGTAATGCTTGTGCCTGTCTCGTTTGTGGAAAGTTTGATTGATGAACGCCAAGCGCGGCGCGACGAGGCAACAAAAGAAGTAAGCGAGAAATGGGGCGGTGCGCAGACGATTACGGGACCAATTATTTCGATTCCCTATAAAACCTTTGTGCGCCAGCAAACAACGGATGATAACGGAGCAACAAAGACCGAAGTTAATGAAATCACGGAATACCTGCACATTTTGCCCGAACAACTCCGCATAAAAACGACGCTTTCGCCCGAAGTGCGCTATCGCGGCATTTACGAGGTGATTTTGTATCGCTCGCAAATTGCCATCGAAGGCTCATTTTTGCTGAATGCGGTGCGCGAATCGAACATCAGCCCCGAAAGTATTTTGTGGCAAGATGCCAACGTTTCGCTCGGCATTACGGACTTGAAAGGTATTAAGGAAATTGTCAAAATTCGCTTCAATGATGCGGAATATCTCGCTGACCCAGGGCTGAATAACAACCTCGTGCTGGAGCAAGGAATCAGCATTAAAGCACCCTTGAAAGGGCTTGACAAAGCTACTTTCAGCCTCACGCTGGACTTGAACGGTTCGAGCGAACTCATGTTTATTCCCGTCGGGCGCGAAAGCAGTGTGCAGGTGGAATCGAACTGGGGCAATCCGAGCTTCGCAGGGACGTATTTGCCAGAGAAGCGCGAAGTGACGGGGCAGAAATTTACAGCAACATGGAAAATTTTGCACCTGAACCGCAATTATCCGCAATCGTGGTCAGGCAATGCCTACACCGTACGCGAATCAGCCTTTGGCGTGAAATTGAAACTTGCGATTGACGAATACCAAAAAACCATGCGCACGGCAAAGTACGCGATTATGTTTCTCGCGCTCACTTTCCTTGCCTTCTTCATGGCGGAAATCCTGACGCGGCGCGTGATTCACCCGATTCAGTACGTGCTTATCGGGCTTGGGTTGGTAATTTTCTACACGCTGCTTTTGTCGTTTTCGGAGCAAATCAATTTCAACCGCGCCTATATTGTTTCCAGTGCAGCAATTATCCTCCTTATCACGGGTTACACGCGGAGCGTTTTGTCGAATTGGACGGCAACGGGCATCATTTTCGGCATTCTCACCATCCTCTACGGATTTTTGTTCATCATCCTCCAACTGCAAGACTACGCGCTGCTTCTGGGCAGTTGCGGCTTGTTCGTAATTCTTGGTTTGGTGATGTACATTACGCGAAATATTGACTGGTTTGCCATTGGCGGAAAGTCCGACGATACAGACGCAGAGCCGCCGAGCGATACACCGATTGCACAGAAATAAACTATTTCGTAAAAACCTGCTCTAAAGCGTATATTGCTTTTTGAAATTGGTCGGGTCTTCCCGTCGGGCGGCTGAGGAGTAAAGAAACGCTGCCGTCCGGCGGGTGAGCCGCTTGCACAGCACTCACCGGACGGCTACTGCTCTTGTGATAACAGCCGCCCGACGAGATAACAACCGACCTATTACGCTCTTTTGCAAAATAATCTCCTTGAATACTCGTTTATTTTTGTTTTATGAATTTTGCCCAATTTCTCTCCATGCACGTTTCTATACGGCTTGCAGGTGCTATTCTTGTCGGCGTTTCTTTGCTCGGCAATGCGAGCGTGCAAGCACAAACCACAAAAAAACCGTCAGGACAGGCTTCGCAGCAAACATCTTCGCAACAAACATCTTCGCAGGGTTCTTCGCAAAACACTGCGCCCAATGTAACAGGAAATCTGACACAAGTCGCACCACAAGGCACACCACAAGGCGCGTCGCAGCTTTTGGATTCCGCAAAATTAGCGGCTCTTCCCTTTTACAAATCAGTGGAAAAAGCACTTTCGGAGCGCGACCAAGCATATCGTTTAGATGTAGAAATTCAACGCCTTTCCGAGCTTCCCGCAAGCATTGGCGAGCTGTACAACCTACAAGAAATTTATGCGAATAGGAATAATCTGCGTGGTTTGCCGACGAACATTGGCACCTTGAAAAATCTCCAAGTGCTGTACCTGCGGCGTAATCGCATAACGAAATTACCGAATACCATCGGGCAGCTTGTCAATATGCGGGCGTTCGACGTGAGCGACAACGAATTAGAAGATATTCCTGCGCTCATTGGCAATATGATAGGGCTGAACGTGCTGTATTTAAGCCGCAATTACCTGACCTATATTCCGCCAAGCATTGGCTGGTTGAAGAATGTTCGCGAGCTGTATTTGGATAATAATCAAATCGAAACCTTGCCGCCAGAAATTGGGAAATTGACCAATTTGCTGATTCTGGATTTGAGCGGAAACAACCTCACCACGCTTCCGATTGGCATTGAAAAATTGGTCAAACTGAGGGAATTACGCCTTTCGGGGAATCTTATTTCAGAAATTGAATTGGCGCGTATTCACAGTATTTTGCCGAATGCAACAATCAAGTAATTTGTTGATACTCCCTCCTTCAACTTTCCCTCCCTTGCTATGCTCCGTGCCGCGTACATTCGCTTCAAGCAGCTCTTACCGCGCTCTCTGAGGAATGCTCTGAGTGGCATTAACCAACGTTTGTTTGCGCGGCGCACAATTGAGCGGAAGTATGGTGCGTGGTTCGATGTGGATTGGCGCAAAAAATTCCGCACCATGCCCGATGCCGACTGGATTGCTGCCTACGATGCCGTCTGGCAAAACCACCATAATAATTGCACCGATGAAACCGATGCTGCCATGATTATTGCTGCCTTGGGAGGCGCACCACATCAGGGTTTAGAAACAAATACGGAGAGAAAACATCACGTACAATCGGTCTTGGAAGTAGGCTGTGGCGCAGGGAGTTTGGCAATCGCAATGGCGGAAGCAGGTTTCCGTGTTACGTGTGTGGACGTGAGTTCGGAAGCATTACGCAAAGCCGCAGAACGCGCACAAACACTTGGCTTGCAGGGTGAGCGCGAAATTACTTGGCAACAAGGTTTTGCCGAAGCATTGCCCTTTGCGGATAAATCCTTTGACGCTATCACCTGCTGCCACACGCTCGAACACGTGCGCGACCTTGAGACGACGGTGCGAGAACTGAAGCGGGTTGCGCGGAAACGGATTGTGGTGGTGGTACCGCGCCAAGAATATCGCTTGTACGCGGAAAATTATCATACACAGTTTTTCTCCACGCCCGAGCAGCTTTCAAGCGCATTTGGCTTGCCACGCTCAGAAACCCGCGAGCTAAATTACGTCGGGCGCGACAATGAATTTCAGGATGAAGCCTTGTTGTATATTGGGTTTGTGGAATAATACTGTTCATTCCGAAAAATTATAAAAGCGTTAGAAACTCACCTTACGCACATTGTCCTCACCCAACCCTCTCCCAAAGGGAGAGGGCTTCAGAGCTAGCTTCCTTCAACCCTCGCCCTCTGGGAGAGGGTCTCGCGCAGCGAGGGGTGAGGGCAGCACTTGGGCTTGCGCAAGGTAAGCTAGAAATTATTCTCAATTCAATAAAATATTTCCTTCATGTATCGCATAGAACTCCCGAATTTTCAAGGTCCCTTCGACCTTCTCCTCTATTTCATTCGCCGCGACGAAATCAATGTTCACGATATTCCGATTGCACGATTAGCAAACGAGTTTCTTGAGTACACGCGGCTTATGGAGCTTCTTGACCTTGAATTAGCGGGAGAATTCCTCGTCATGGCTTCGACGCTCATGCAGATAAAAGCAAAAATGCTGCTTCCCGAAGACAAGAAAACCGATGCCGACGGCTTACCCGAAGAAGACCCCCGCGCAGAACTGGTGCGGCGTTTGCTCGAATACACGCGCTACAAAGAAGCCGCCGAGCAGCTCAACGTGATGTCCGACAACCAACGCTATATCTACTATCGCCAATTTTTCGAGGCAGACGAAAAAACCGCCGAAGCCCCGCACGATGAGCTTGCGCACCTGACCTTATTCGACCTTTTAGCGGCATTCTCCAAAGCCTTGCAGAAAGCCCCGAAAGCCTCAATGCCGCATCAAATCGAGCGCGAACCCGTTACCATTGAAGACCAAGCGGCGTACATTTTGGCAATTTTCGAGCATCGCCCAAGCATCAGTTTTCGGGAATTAGTGCAAGAACAAGACCGCTCTACGCTGCTTGTAACCTTCCTCGCCGTACTGGAAATGATGCGCAGCCAAACAGTGGTGCTACGCCAAGCCGAGCAGTTTGGCGAAATTCTTCTGTACCGCAACTTGCAGGAAGCAGGCGGTGTGCGCGAAGGCGCAGAAGCAGAAGAGCTTGCGGCGGCGGAGTAATTTTTATTCCAAAATCATCTTTTTAGCACACAACAAAATCTCTTCAGTAGTGGCACAGACATTCTTGTCTGTGAGTGTTGGTGAGGGGGCAAGTGATAAACACAGACAGGAAGTCTCAAGCCACTGAACCCTGATTTTATCTACCTTCCAGAGATTCTATTCTGTGCTACATCCCCTGAAATTCCCTCCATTCTCAAATCTTTTCCCATGAAGCGATTTTCCTTTGCACGCCGCACACCAAGCCATATTGTGGGTATTTTGCTTGTTCTCCTCGTGTTTTGTGCGTGTGCCGCACTGTTTTCCTTTGTTGTGATGACGCGCTCCGCACCAAAAACCGATGGAAGCGAGGATGTAAGCGGTATTCAGGGCGAAGTATCCTTATTTCGCAACGAATATGGCATTGTCCACGTGATTGCTACAAACGACGCGGATGCGTACTTTGGCATCGGGTACGCCCACGCGCAAGACCGCCTTTGGCAAATGGATTTTCGTCGCCGCGTGGCAAAGGGACAGCTTGCAGCCTTATTCGGACGCTCAATGTTGGAGCATGATATATTTCTGCGCACCATGCGTTTCGACAGTTTGTCGGCGCAATTATACCGCCAAACCGCTCCCGAAGCCCGTGCCGCGCTAGAGGCATACACACGTGGCGTAAATGCGTACTTAGCGGCAAATAAAGGTCGCTTAGCGTTTGAATTTGACGCACTTGACTACGAACCAGATGTCTGGAAGCCCGAGGATTGCTTGCTATTGCAACGTCTCTGGGCGTGGGAAATGAGTAGCGCGTTTACGCTCGACCTCACGCTTGCTGCACTTGCTGATTCGCTGGGCAAAGAGCGCGTCCTGCAACTTCTCCCCACCAGTGGCAATGCGCCCTACAACAGCGATGCCTACTACGCTCCAGCAGTTTTGGACTCGCTTCTTCCCACGAAACCCGCCTCGTTTGGTTTAGTTGGCAATGCTGCAAACCTTGTAACAATGCCGCTTCCCAGCATTGATTCTCTCGCACCCGCCAGCACAACGGCAAGCGTGAGCGCAGGAACAGTGAGTATGCGAAAGCCGTTTACAGAGGCGCAGACAAGAGTGTCCGCGCTACGGAAGTCGGCTGTAGGTAGCGCAGATACTCTTGTCTGCGCCACAGGACGCGCTGGTAAAGAGCTACACACCCTCGCCGAGCGCATCCGCACAACCCGCGAAGCAGTACAAATGCGGGGTTCAGCGATTGGCTCGAATGCGTGGGCAACGCGCCCGTCGGCAATATTTCACCAAGAAACCGATACGTTGCGAGACACCACAACGGGACAAACACTCGTCGTGCCGCGCCTTCTGCCCGACCGCTACAAGCACGGCGCACTACTCGCCAACGACCTCCACACGCCTTTTTCCAATCCTGCAATGTTCTACGAGGCGCATATTACCTCACCTTCGCTCAATGTTGTTGGTTTTACGCTTCCCGGAATGCCGTTTGTGCTGTCGGGGCGCAATGATAAATGTTCGTGGGGCGTAGCAAATATGATGCTCGACGACACGGACTATTTCCTCGAAACAATAGATTCCACCGACCTTAAGCAATACCTCACGTCCAGCGCGGCATTGAGCAGCAGCGCGAGTGGCGGTGCGAAAGAAAAGTTTTTCTTTATTGCCGATACAATCTACGTGAAAGATTCCAGTATTGCCGTGCTAGATGCCCGCTACACCAAGCGTTCATGCGTGGTTTCGGACTTTCCTACCTTGCAAAGCGGACTTCTACGTGGCGTGAAACTCCGCTCTGGAGAAGTCCTGCGCATTGTGAATGATTCGGTACAAAACATCTCCCAGAAGCCTCTTCAAACCTTGTTTCAAAGGCAAAAACCTGAACATCGCTGCATTACATTTTCATGGACGGGACACTACATGAGCGATGATGCTGCCGCATACTTACGTCTCAACAAGGCACAAAACCTTGCCGAAGCGCGTGTTGCCGTGCAAACAATCGGCGCACCTGCACTAAACATTGCTCTTGCCGATACCGAAGGGAATATTGCCATGATTCCTTGTGGCTCAGTACCAGTGCGCTCTGTGAGCAGTACGCATCCAAATTTTCTTCGCAAGGGCGCGGACACAAACGAGGCGTGGCAAGGCACAGGCGTAATGAGCGCACAAGAGCTTGGAAGCCTCGCCAATCCTCCGTCGGGGCGCGTCATTGCAGCAAATAATCATCTTCAGCGCAGCAATGCTAATGACGGACGTATGCCACCATCGTTTTTGTGGGACGCGCCCGCCCGTGCCGCCCGCGCAAGCGAGTATTTGCAGGACTTTGAGCATTTATCAGCAAATAATATGACCATTATGCAAACCGATGTGGTCTCGCACGTCGCACAGATGCTCACTGCCCAGCTTGTGAAGGAATTTTCGACGACTTCCGCAACCGCACAATTACGCCTCCAAAGCGAGCGCGAAGGCTTGAAACTTCTCCGCGCATGGAATGGCGAAATGAGTGCGACTTCTGCCGCAGCAAGCATTTATGCGGTCTTTCTGGAACGCTACACCTACAACACCCTTTCCGACGAGCTTGGTGAAGCATTGTACAATCAATACGCAGCAATATCGCGCCTTCCCGTGCGAGCGATGCTCCACCTGACCGCCGAAGCCAGCAAGGGAAATGCGGACAGCAGCAAAGCGTGGTGGTTCGACAATAAGGCGACAAGCCGCATGGAGACTGCTTCGGAGATTATGCGCCAAAGCTATTCCGAAGCAATAGATGTGCTTCTGCGCCGCATGAATACTGATTCGGTCGCCGCTTGGCAGTATGGAAAATTGCATACGCTTACGCTTCGTCATGTTCTGAGCGAATCCATTTCGCCCGCCGTTCCCCAAAGTATCAAAAATGCCGTCGAATCAAGGAAATATGAGCTTTCTGGCGATGCGCACACGCTGTTCGGCAGCGAATGGCAAATGAGCGCACGCCTCGAAACCCGCTTCCAGCCTGTTCTTGGCTCCACAGCCCGCTTTGTATGCGATATGCAGGACACGCTCGTGTATGTGGCACTTGCGGGCGGCAATAGCGGGGAAATTTTCACCAAAGCTGCTTCTAATCAGCTTCCGCTCTGGCTCAACAACGTGATGATTCCGCTTTCAATCAGCCGCGAAGCGCATCCGAGCTTTGAAAAACGGCTTGTTCTTGTGCCAATCACACCGTAAAAGCAAGGATTCATCAGCTTTTCAAGGAATCTTCACGCTTTACGCAAGAAACATTTGTAAAAAACGTGGAATTTAGCGTATCTTTCGCGGTTTGTGTTCAGAGGCTGTGCGCCTCTTCGTTCTCGAATCTCTCAAGAAGATACTCTCAACAAGAATTTCCCTCCAAGATTTCTCACAAAGGATTGTTTATGTGGAGTTTTCTACGCCGAATTTCGCTGGTTCAGTGGATTTTTATTGCGCTCGTGTTAGGCATTGCTTTTGGCGCATTTTTCCCGCAAGAAGCAATCAACCTGAAAATTTTCTCGACCGTCTTTCTACGCATGATAAAATCTATCGTCGCGCCGATGATTTTCGGAACGCTCGTGGTCGGCATTGCGGGTCATGGCGACGATGTAAAGAAAATTGGTCGTTTGGCGGGACGTTCCTTCATTTACTTTGAACTCGTAACGACCGTCGCGCTCTTTGTCGGCTTAGGAGCGGCACATTTGGTGCAGCCTGGCGCAGGAATAGCTCTCACGCGCCCTGCGAGCGAGGCGGCAGAGTTTGCCTCGAAATCCACGCAAGTAACGTTCTCTGGCGTTCTGGAACATATGATTCCGCAAAGTTTCTTCGAGGCGGCAGCGCATAACGAAGTGTTGCAAGTAGTCTTTTTTGCGGTGATTTTTGCAATCGCGCTCACGCAAGTAAAACCGAGTCCTGCAAAAGAAACGATTCTGCATTTCTGCGAAGGCTTGTCGCAAACAATGTTCAAGTTCACGGGAATTGTGATGAACTACGCGCCTATCGGCATTGGTGCTGCGATTGGCTATGTGGTTGGACAGAGCGGTTTAGGTGTGTTGTGGAATTTGGGCAAGCTCGTTCTGACGCTGTATGGCGCACTTGTAGTGTTTATTTTATGTGTTCTTGTGCCGATTGCGCTCATTGCTCGCTTAAATTTGAAAAATTTCATCCGCGCTGTGAAAGACCCAGCAATCATCGCCTTTACAACCGCTTCCAGCGAAGCCGCGCTGCCGATTGCTTTACAAAATATGCAGAAGTTTGGCGTACCGCAGCGCATCGTTTCGTTTGTGCTGCCGACGGGCTATTCATTCAATCTCGACGGTTCGACGCTGTATCTGGCGGTGGCGGCACTCTTCGTCGCGCAGGCAGCAAACGTCGAGCTTTCCTTCGCAACGCAAATGACGATGATGCTGTCGCTTATGATTACCAGCAAAGGCGTGGCAGCTGTCGCGCGGGCTTCCTTGGTCATTTTGTCGGGTACGCTCGTGCAGTTCGGCTTGCCACTTGAGGGAATTGCAATCATTCTGGGCGTGGATGCGTTTATGGATATGGCGCGTACTTCGGTGAATTTGGTTGGAAACTGCTTGGCTTCTGCGGTGATGGCACGTTGGGAAGGCGAACTAGGCGAAGCAAACTTCGATGACCCAAGTATTGGTGCGAGCGCGACAGTGGAAGCGCATTAAAAGAAGTGTTGAGTTTTGAATAAGGGATATGCAATTAATTTCTTTAGTAGTGGCACAGACATTCTTGTCTGTGAGTATTGGCGCAGGTTTCAAGCGACAAACACAGACAAGAATGTATGTGCCACTATGATGATTTAACAAATTTTGTGTATCTCTAAAATTTTATGATGAATAAGGTCTGACATATGGCAACAACGATTGGCTCAGAAATCGCACACGACCTCGTGTTTGAGCAAAATGCGGACGCAAATAAACAACTCTGGCGCGTGATTGATGGACGCGCAGAACGCACCAAACTCGGTGGTGGACGCTCCGCGCTCGAAAAGCACAAGGCAAAAGGCAAACTCACCGCGAGAGAGCGTATTTACGCGCTTGTGGATGCGGAATCGTACTTTTTGGAAATCGGCTTATTTGCTGCCGAAGATATGTACGCCGACGTGGGCGGAGCGGCTTCGGCGGGCGTGGTTACGGGCGTTGGCGTGATTCACGGACGCGAGTGCATGATTGTCTCCAACGATGCCACCGTGAAAGCGGGCGCGTGGTTTCCCATGACGGCAAAAAAGAATTTGCGGGCGCAGGAAATCGCGCTGGAAAACCGCTTGCCGATTATTTACCTTGTGGATTCGGCGGGCGTGTTTCTGCCAATGCAAGACGAAATTTTCCCCGATAAAGAACACTTCGGACGGCAATTCCGCAACAACGCACAGCTTTCCGCGCTTGGTGTGCCGCAGATTGCCGCAATTATGGGTCCTTGCGTGGCGGGTGGCGCGTACTTGCCCATTATGAGCGATGAGGCATTGATTGTGGAAGGGCAAGGCAGCTTGTTTTTGGCGGGTCCCGCGCTTGTGGAAGCTGCCATTGGCGAGAAAACGACCATTGAGCCGCTTGGTGGTGCGGTTATGCACAGCACCATTAGCGGCGTGGTGGATTACAAAGTGAAAGATGATGAAGAATGTATTCGTGTTATTCGCTCATTAGTTGAAAAATTTTCACCCGAAAAAGGGCGGAAAAATGTCTTTTCGCGCGAAACGTCAAAGCCACCAAAATTCGAGAGCGACGAACTGTGGGGCGTGATTCCCTCCGACCGCACCAAACCCTACAACACCTACGAAGTTATTGCCCGCCTCGTGGATGATTCCGCTTTTGATGAATACAAAGCCGATTACGGAAAGACCATTTTGTGCGGCTATGCGCGGATTGACGGCTGGGCGGTGGGCATTGTGGCGAATAACCGCGCTATTACGAAGTCTGGCAAGGGCGAAATTCAGGTGGGCGGCGTGATTTATTCCGACAGTGCCGACAAAGCGGCGCGGTTTATTATGAATTGTAATCAACGCAAAATTCCGCTCGTTTTTTTGCAGGACGTAACGGGTTTTATCGTGGGAACACGCGCCGAGCAAGGCGGCATCATCAAGGACGGCGCGAAAATGGTGAATGCGGTTGCCAATTCGATTGTTCCAAAACTCACCTTCATTCTCGGCAATAGCTACGGAGCGGGTAACTACGCTATGTGTGGCAAAGCATACGACCCGCGTTTTATCTTCAGCTTGCCAACATCGAAAATTGCCGTCATGGGCGGAGCGCAAGCCTCGAAAACGCTGCTCACTATTCGCACCGCATCGCTTGAGAAGCAAGGAAAGAAGCTGAGTGCAGACGACCAAACAAAAATGCTGAAGGAAATTCAAGGCAAATACGAGGAAACAATGCACCCAATCTACGGCGCGGCGCGGTTGTGGGTGGATGGCATTATTCCACCAACGGCAATTCGTGAGGTGGTCTCGCGCTCGCTTGCTGTTGCTGCGCACAATGGCGAATTTCCTGAGTGGAAATCGGGTGTGCTGCAAGTGTGATACAAAGGTGTCTTCCCGCCCAAGCGGCTGAAGAGTGCAAGTACACTGCCGTCCGGCGGGTGGGTTGCTTGCACAGCACCTGCCGGACGGCTACTGCGCTGGTGATAACAGCCGCCCGACAGGAAGAGTTCAATAATCTTCAATTTTCTCTCTCACCCTTCCTCCCCGCTCATGTGGTCGCAATCGGAAATTCTCGCATTGTCGCTTGTTCCTAAAATGCGCTCGGTGGATTTGCGCCGCTTTGTGGATGAATACGCCTCGCTGACCGCATTGCTCCACGCTGCACCGCCTGAAGTGCGCAAAGCAAAAATTCTCGACCATGTTGCTGCTCTCGCGCTACCTGATGTTTCTGCCATTCCGCAAAATGAGCTGTTTGCTGAAAGTGAACCAAGCTATTCCCCCAAACTCCGCTCCCTCGCAAGCGTCTATGACGAATTGATGAGCCAAGCCCACGAACAAGAGCGTTTATGCGCCCTTGAGGAGGTACAGATTGTTTCGTTTTGGAGCGAAGACTATCCCGAACTGCTCAAGCAAATTTTTTATCCGCCGAGTTTGTTGTTTGTACGAGGCAGTATTGACGCGCTTTCTGGCAATTCTGAGCAATTTCAACAATCCGAACAATCCAATCCTTTACTCATCGGCATCGTCGGCACACGGCACTGCACCGATTACGGGCGCATGGCTGCCGAGCAGTACGCACGGTGCTTTGCCGAAGCAGGTGTAGCGGTTGTAAGCGGCTTGGCGACTGGGATTGACACCTTTTCGCACAAAGCCAGTCTGCGAGCGGGCGGCGTAACAATTTCGGTGATTGCAAGCGGCATTGACAAAATTAGTCCGCAAATTTCGGCATCGTTAGCGAAGGAAATTTCCAATGAGCGCGGTGCGGTTGTAAGCGAGTATCCATGCGGCACGGTGGCACAACGGGCATACTTCCCGCGCAGAAACCGCATTATTACTGGGCTTTCCAATGCTGTTTTGGTGGTGGAAAGCGGCGAGCGTGGTGGCTCCTTGATTACAGCCCGTTTTGCGCATGATGAAAACCGTGAACTTTTCGCTATTCCGGGCAGAATTTATTCCGAGCGCAGCAAAGGCGCGAATATGCTCATCCAACGCTCGGAAGCCCGATTGACGCTGCATCCGCACGATATGTTGCAATCGCTCGGCGTGGATGTTACAAGCGCAGAGCAGCCAAACACCGCATTGGAACTGGACGAGGGCGAGAAAAAAGTCTATCAAGCTCTCTCTGGCGACCCTATTCATATCGAGACTATTGCAGAGCGCACGGGCTATGCCGTTCAGGACTTGTTGTTTATCTTGCTTCAGCTTGAGTTTCGAGGTTTGGTGCGGCAAATGGCGGGAAAACAGTTTATGCGCTTGGGAACGTGAAGCGCAGGAGGAGGAGGGCTGAAATATGAGGGCTGAAGGAAGATACACAGTTTACGGAAAGTTTACACGGGTTGTTCGAGAAAGTGTATGTTTTTGTAAGGAAATCCGTTCGAGAAGCAGTATTTTCGCTATTTGTATGTTGTACGGCTCTGTACACGACAAAACTTTTTTCATAGTGGCACAGACATTCTTGTCTGTGAGTGTTAGTGCAGGTTTCAGACGACAAACACAGACAAGAATGTCTGTGCCACTGAAGGCTGGTTTGACGCGCTTTACACAGGTTTTATCGTGTACAAAGGTTGTACGGATTGTATTCAATCTCCCAAACATTCATTCTTCCACACTCAATCGGCACACAATTATGCACCGTTCCTTTGAAGATAGTCTCGACAAGCTGCGTACACGGCTTATTCGCATGGGGAGTATTGTTGAAGAGCAGGTAGAATATGCTCTGCGTGCCACGCTGGATGGCAGCCGCGAAGTGGCGCAACTGGTCATGGAGCGTGATGATAAAGTTGATAAATTGGATATGAAAATTGATAAACAATGCCAAAAGATTTTCGCTCTGCATCAGCCAGTGGCGAGCGATTTGCGGCTTTTGCTTGCTGCGCTGAAAATCAACAATGAGCTGGAACGCACGGGCGACCTTGCGTACAACGTTGCGCGAAATGTGCTTGAGCAGCCTGATTTGCCACGCATTGCCGAGCAGATGCAGCTTCAACGCCTCACACAGGGCGTACACACGATGGTGAAAGGTAGCTTGGATGCGTTCGTGAATAACGACCCCGAACTTGCCTACCAAATCATGCGCACGGATAACCAGATTGATGCGATGACCAAAGACATTTTTGAGGCAACCGTCGCATACATGAAAACCGATGTAAACGTGATAGATGCCTGTGTTGGAATGCTCATGGTGCTGCGTAATTTAGAGCGCATGGCAGACCAAGCGACGAACATTTGTGAGAATGTGATTTTCCTTGTGGAAGCAAAACTTGTGAAGATGATTCCAATGCACGGACTGGAAGATTTTGGGGCAAGCGGGGACAGTGTATCGGAGCCGAGCGCGTAATTCCTGCATTTGCAGCATCTTAGCACGGCGATTTTATCTGGGTGAGAAATTCCGTATTTTTGAAATCTGGTTCTTCTCAACCATGAATTATTTCCCCACAGCGCGATTGTACTCATTCACCATTTACCTCCTTCTCTATGGAAAGCTCACCAACACTGGGATTTCAGCGCATTCAGCCCTCGCATGATGTTGAAAATATTACAACAATTCCATCCAATACGATGAACAATATTGCCGA
Organism: Ignavibacteria bacterium; assembly: GCA_013298775.1. Classification (GTDB taxonomy): domain Bacteria; phylum Bacteroidota; class Ignavibacteria; order Kapaibacteriales; family UBA4661; genus PH2015. Next base: position 19,385 of record JAAFIV010000045.1, read on the forward strand.
CGTGGAAACGCCAGAAAGCGCGTCAGCACTCAAGAGCGAGGTTGAACGCCGTCCCGAATGGCTAAAAGTACGCGCTCCGGGCGGAGAAACCTACGCCAACGTTAAAACGATGATGCGCTCAAAAACGCTTCATACCGTGTGCGAAGAGGCGCGTTGCCCGAACATCAGCGAGTGCTGGAACGCAGGCACGGCAACGTTTATGATTTTGGGCGATACGTGTACGCGCTCGTGTGGTTTTTGTGCAGTGAAAACGGGTCGTCCGCTTGTGTTGGACAAAGAAGAGCCGCGCCGTGTGGCAGAAGCAGTGCAGTCTATGAACTTGAAACACGCAGTCATTACATCGGTGAACCGTGATGAATTGCCCGATGGCGGCTCTGGAATTTTTGCCGAAACGATTTCCGCCGTGCGCGAGGTAAATCCAGGCATTACGATTGAAGTGCTGATTCCTGATTTCAAAGGAAAAATGGAATCGCTTGAGCGTATCATCAATGCTCGTCCCGACGTGTTGAATCATAACACGGAAACCGTTCCGCGCTTGTATCGCCGTGTGCGTCCGCAAGCAAAATATACATGGACATTGGCGGTGTTGGAAGAAGCAAAAAAACAAGGAATGCGCACAAAGACAGGAATTATGCTGGGTTTGGGCGAAACGCGCGAAGAATTACTTACGGTGATGCAGGATTTATGCGCAATTACGGTAGATGTGCTGACACTGGGTCAATATCTTCAGCCCACAAAAGGACATTTGCCCGTCGAGCGTTTTGTGCATCCCGACGAGTTTGCAGAATTGAAGCAGATTGGTGAAGATATGGGCTTTGACCTTGTGGAATCAGGTCCGCTTGTGCGCTCATCGTACCATGCAGAGCGTCATGTGTAATCAGAATTGTTTCGCAAAATGAGTAGGCAGAATGGCACAAAACCTCTCCAACAGATTCGTTGAAGAGGTTTTTTTATTCCCAAAAGAAGGAATCCAAGTTGTGGATAAAAGAAATAAAGTGAAGCGTGATGAGCCGAAGCAGTCATGCCTAGAAGCCGCATGAAGGCTCATTTAACCTGTGGTTTTTCCCCGTTTGTTGGCACAATGTTCTAAGAAATGGACGTTGGTTTGTTTCGTGTCTTAACGCTTGCGAGCAAGTGTTTGTGCGCTTGTTTTGCGTTTTGCTGTCTCAAGATTAGCTGAGAGCGGCGCAGGAGCGATTTTCAGTGAAGTATTGCCACTCGCGATTTGCTCTTGCGCATTTGCACCAATAAGCTGCATGAAGTCGTTTGTCGCTTGAGCGTTTGTTGCTTGAGCGTTTTTCGGTTGTGTATTTGTTGCTGGCGTTTGTTCGATAGTGTTGAGCGAATCATTCTCCGATTCCATCGTGATATTCAGCAATTCCGTCAAGTGCATTTCGTCGAAGGCTTCTGCTGGAATACGCTCAATGTCGGAGCGAGAACAATCAAGGCGCAGAGCTGGTGCTTCGGTGGCTTGTGCTGAACGTATTTGAGGTGTTGTATCGGCTGCAAACACGGAAACCGCACATAAAGCAATCCACAAAGCTGATAATGCCAAAGCGAGAGCGCGTTTCTTCGTCATGATGTTCTTCTCCAAAAGAATGAAGTTTGTATTTTCTAACGTATAATTGATTGTTATACAAAAGATATGTTAAAAACTCATGCCAGAAATTTTATTGCTCTTTTTTGTTAAATATAGTCATTTTTGATTCCTAAGCTCTCAAGAAAACCTCTTGAGAATGAGAGCTTTGGATTGCGATGAGAGCTATGAGAGTTTTTGAGAGAAAATGAGAGTTGTGAGGGTTTTTGAAACATTCCATTTGAAAAAGCAGTACATTGCGCTTTCGCATTTGCTCAATTTTCTTTTTGGCAATATTTTCAAGATATGTTCATGGAACAATGGCTTCAACGCTTGATAATTGCTGGTGTGTGCTTGGTTGTGTGCTTCTTCTGTGGCTTCTCATCGTGCGCTGATGCTCTGAGGGTGCAGACCGTTACGCAGCGCGTTATCCTTCAACGCCAAACAACATTGTACAAACTCCAGCAAGGACGGCGTACTCCAGAATACTTTGGTATGGCACTCGCTGAAGATACTCTGTTTTCCTTTGCTACGGTTCAAGCTCCCAGCGAAGCAGGGAACAGGCAGCTTTTCTACATTGTGCGCGAAAGCGGCGAGGCGTGGTTTGATGCTGATTCGGGGCAAAGTTCGCCCAAAGCCTTGACCGAGTACGATGCCGTTACGCGGGTCTGCGATACGAAATTTTCCCTGCCAAGCGATATGGATTCCCTCGCATGGGCGCGGGCGTTTGCCTTCGTGGACACGCACACGAGCGATATTATCAATCAAGCCAGCCCGACGCTTATTCAAACAAGCAAGCGGAACCGATTGCCGAACAGCATAAGTTTTACCATTCGCCGCACACCACAGGCGGGCGGAATAGTGCAATACAGCGTCCGCGCCAATGAAAGCCTTACCGACCTGAACGCCAGAAAATGTGCTTTCTTCATGCAAACCGGACGCGATGAACGGTTTTATCAGGGCTTGGAGCAAATGACACCGAAAGCGCGGCGCGAGTAGGCTGGAAGTAAAATGACATAGCTAAAAATGAGGCATATACAATCAGGAGGGTAAATTCAAAATATGATTTCCTCTGAATTTATCGTATTTTTGCAGCCTTGAATCCACATCACTCATCATTTTTTCACTGTTCAAGAATTATGCGCGAACTCTCTATTGAAAGCAATGGTAGCCTTGAAAAAACAGCCGTGTACATCAACGGCGAACAGATTAGCGGCATTCACCAGCTCATGCTCCACATCAACGAAGACGGCGATTTCGATACGATTCTCGTGTACGAAGGCACGGATAAACAGATGTACACCAAGAATCTTTTTTCGGATTATTTGGATAATATCAAAAAGGTGCCGCCTACCTTCACCGAAGAAGAGGCACAGTATTTACGCCTTCTCACGGTGACGAGCGATGGTGACTTAGCAAATACGCTGGTCTATATCAATGAAGAAGAACAAATCGGCTTGACGGATTTGCTCGTGCAGGTACAGCGCGGTGCGCAAGCGCAAAAATCCTTAACATCCTTCTTCAAGAAGCAAGAACCCGCCGAGCGTCCCGTGTTTCGCGCCGAAGCGCAGTACCGCAATGAGGACGATACTATTTCCACTGAATTGATTTTTGGATAAGGTACTTCATTTATGCTCAAACGCCGCTTGATTCCTAAACTTCAGATGAAGCAAAGTCGCTTCAGCCCAAACCAAATGGTGCTGGTAACGACGGTGCAATTTGACAAAGTTGTTGAAGTAGGCGACCCCGTGTCGCAAGCAAAGATTTATCAAGCACAGGCAGCAGATGAACTTGTTTTTCTTGACCTCGATGCCACGCCGAATTCCCGCAAACCAATGGCGCATATTATTCGCAAAGCAGCAGAAGAAATCTTTATGCCGATGACCATTGGCGGCGGCGTAACGTCGCTGGAAGATTTTCGCCTCATGCTGGAAAATGGCGCGGATAAAGTTGCCATCAACACCGCCGCACTGGACACGCCCGACCTAATAACGCAAGCCTCTGAGCGGTTTGGGGCGCAGTGCGTGGTGGTGAGCATTGATTTTAAGCAAACAGACGATGGCGCGTACAAAGTCTGGACGGCGTGTGGCAGACGCGCAACACCGCTTCATCCCTTGGAATGGGCGCAAAAAGCAGAAGAATTGGGCGCGGGCGAACTCATGCTCACCTCGATTGACCGCGATGGAATGCGCAAAGGGCTGGATGTGGATATGATTCGCACTATCGCTGAAGCCGTCTCTATTCCTGTAATTGCGGCGGGTGGCTGCGGCGTTGCGATGGACTTTGTCGATGGTTTTCAGCTCGGCAAAGCCGATGCGGTTTCGGCAGGAACATTCTTTTGTTTTCAAGACCAAAACCCCATGCAAACCCGCGCCCACATTGCCAATGCGGGTATTCCTATTCGTCTTCACACCTGATTCAAGACCCTTGATTTTCCTTCGATTTTATGCGTGTTTCACAAGAATTCCCTTTCCAACTGTTGCTCTCGTTGATGCTTGTTCTCTCCATGCAGAGCGCATCAAACCTCCACGCGCAAGATGTTCGCGTCCAAGCAACGCTGGATACCACTGCAATTCGCATTGGCGAACAAACCGCACTGCGCCTCAACGTTGAGCATTCACGCGGTGTGCAGGTGCGTTTCCCGATGCCGCAGGATAGTTTATCGCCAAATATCGAAATTGTTTCGCGCAGCGCGGTGGATTCCACCGACGAGCAAGGACGCGCTGTGCAGCGTCAAATCTACACGCTTACTTCCTTCACCGATGGTCTGCATGATATTCCCGCGCTCACGGTGCAATATCGCAAGCCGAATGACACGGCATTGTACAGCATTCAAACGCCGATTCTTACGCTGACCGTGCAGGGTGTTCCTGTGGATACGACCAATCGCCAAATCCGCGACATCAAGCCGCCAATGGCGGTGGAGCGCACCTTTGCTGAGATTGCACCCTACCTGCTCATCGCGCTTGGCGTGATTGCTGCCATTGCGGGCGGCGTCTATTGGTGGCGGAAGCGAAAACCTGTTGTCGGCGAGGAAGTGCGACCCTCTGTACCGAGTTTGCCGCCGTATCAGGTGGCAATGGAAGAGCTGGAACGCTTGGAGAAAGAACGTCTCTGGCAAGCGGGCGACGCGAAGGAATATCACACACGGCTTGCAGACATTGTGCGCGTGTACGTCGAGCGCAGTTACAACGTTACGACGCTCGAAGCCACGAGCGATGAGATTTTAGCGCAATTCCGCATGGTTGCTGCTCCGACGGGTAGTTTGGAAATGCTGCGTTTCGTTTTAAAAACGGCAGACATGGTGAAATTTGCTCGCTACGAAGCACTTCCCGATGAAAACGACCGCTCTATGAAATTGGCAAAAGAATTTGTGACGATTACGACCTTGAAGCCGGAAACACAAGAAAATATCACGCTTGGGTAAGTTTTTCGTAACTGCTTAGATATTCCCGTCGGGCGGCTGTTATCACAAGCGCAGTAGCCGTCCGGCGGGTGCTGTGCAAGCGACTCACCCGCCAGACGGCAGCGCATCTGCACTCCTCAGCCGCCCGACGGGATAGTACCTGACCAGTTACGTTTTTCCTTTAGAATTATCCCTCATTGCCCGCATGAATCCTTATCATCACACCATCAATGCTGACCGTATTTTTCACGCTGAAACCGCACGAGAAGACGCATCGTCTCTGTTGCCACCGCCTGTTCATGCACTGGTGATTGCGGCGCATCCCGACGATGCCGAGCTTTCTTGCGGTGGCGTGATTCTGCAAATGACTTCGGAAGGCAAGGGCGTTGCGGTGGTGGAATGCACACGCGGGGAAATGGGTTCGCGCGGTACGCCAGAGATTCGGCGCAATGAAGCTCTGGAAGCCGCAAAAATACTAGGATTGACGGAACGGTGGAATTTGAATTTGCCTGATGGAAATATTACCCAAACGCCAGAAAATATCGCGGCAATCGTGGCGGCAATTCGCTACTTTCGCCCGAATATTCTGCTTTTCAATCCGCCCCACGAGCGGCACATTGACCACGAAAACGTGCATCGCCTCACGCGAACAGCCGTGTTCCAGAGCGGGTTGGCAAAATTACAGGTTGAAGCCTTCGGAGTGAAACTGCCGCCGCATCGCCCCAAGCGGCTTTTTTGCTATATGCAGACCTACGAATTTGAACCAACCTTTTACGTGGATATTTCCGCGCATTTCGAGGGAAAACTCCGCTCCATTTTTGCTCATTCTTCGCAAGTATTTGTGCCATCCGAAGCAAAAAAAGCGGATGAACCAGATGCCGTTCAAGAAGACGCAAACGCTCCCCAAACCTTGATTTCCAGCCCAGAATTTTACGAATTTTTGAAAGCCCGCGCACGGCATTTTGGCGGGAAAATTGGAGTGCAGTATGCGGAAGGATTTTTGTCTATTGAGGCACTTGGTTTCCGCTCACTATCGGATATGCTTGGGTAAACAGGAACGTGTAATTTTGAATCCTTTTTGATATGCCTCAACGCAAGGTATAATCTGTCTTACAAGCCTATTTTTTGATTTTTGCACTTTGAAGCAGTTTTTCCTGCAAGCCTGATATAGTCCGCGACACAGGCTTTTTTTGCATCAAGGTCGGCAAAACCGACCGTTGCTTTTAAGACAGTACACGGATGAGTTACTTTGGTCTTCAGTGGCTTGAGACTTCTTGTCTGTGAGTGTTAGTGCAGGTTTTAGATGACAAACATAGGCAGGGATATCTGCGCCACTGAAAGTTCTGCTATTGTCGTGCAAAGCTACAATTTTTTACCACATTTTTGCGAAAAGGAAAGAATCTCACGCAGGAAAAACCTTTGGCAAACAAGCAATGATGCCGCTTGCCGTTACGCCTTCGGGTGAGAATTGTTTAGCGCATATATCGCCCGCCGCCGCATGGAGGAACGCGCCCAAAGTAGCCGCTCGCAAGCCTTCCACGCCCTGCGCAAGCAATGCCCCGATTACGCCCGCAAGCACATCGCCGCTTCCAGCCGTTGCCATGCCAGCATTGCCGTTTAGATTCCAGTACTGATGCGGTATTAGTATATTGTTTTCATCAATAAGAACGCCGCTTACAATAGTTGGTACATTCTTGAGCAATATCGTACAGCCCAGTCGTGATGACCACTCTGCGGTAAGCGTGGCTGCGTTTTCGGCAATTTCCTCACGCGGAAGCCCCGTCAAACGCGCAAACTCGCCGTGATGCGGTGTGCAGATGACGTTGTTGCGGGCATTTGCTGGAAGGCTGATAATGTCGCCGTTTGGCGAGCGGAGTGCGCGAAGCCCGTCTGCATCCAGCACAAGCGCGGTTTTCGCGGGAAGTGTGGCAATAAGGCGGCGCACACATTCCACCGATTCCTCCTCCCTCCCAAGTCCCATACCGCAGACAAGTACATCGTTTACTTCGGCAGCTTTTTGCAGAAGTGGTAATGCTGCAAGGCTGATTCCACCTGCTTCGGTGGCTGGTAGCGGCGTGTGCATGATTTCTGGCGCGAGCGCGGCGTGTAGCATTGCGGCGTGAAGTGTTCTACTTGGCGCATACAAGCGCACTAGCCCCGCGCCCGCATGAATGCTTGCGTTGGCGGTAAGCGTTGGTGCGCCGTGCATTTGCGCCGAACCGCCAATGACACCGACTTGCCCGTAACTGCGCTTGTTTGTTTGGTGAAGATTGGAACGATGCGGGAGAAACGTGCGAATGTCAGACAGCTCTACAGCGTGAATCTGCGCGGTTTTGGCGATATATGCTTCGGGAATACCAATCGGCACAACAGAAATTTCTCCGCACACGCGGCGACCATCGTTCAGCAGCAATCCCGTTTTCAAGGCTGCCATTGTTATTGTGCAATCAGCTTGGAAGCAGTATTTGTCCGCCTTTCCCGTGAGCGCGTTCAAGCCTGTTGGGACATCTATTGCAATGCGCAGATTGGTTTTTTGCGAGAATTCACCCGCAAGGCGTTCCAACAAAACAAGCGCGAGACCGCGCAACTGCTCGCTTCCACTTGTGCCAATGAGCGCGTCAATGATGCAATCCGCTTCGAGACTGAGCGCACGAGCATCATCCTCTAAAGCCAAGCATTGAAGCGGGATTCCGTGCTTTTCGAGCGCGTGAAGATTTGCCAGCGTTTCCACGCTCATTTTTTCTTTCGCGCCAATCCACGCCACGCGTACACGCACGTTTGGGCAATGAAAAAAATGCCGCGCAATCACGAATCCATCGCCGCCGTTATTACCTGAACCCGCCAAGACCAGTATTTGTCGCATTCCTCGCCGATTGCCCCAGAACTCATCGAAGCGTCGCTGAAGTATTTCAAACGCCGAGCGAGCAGCATTTTCCATCAAAATTGCGGCGGGAATGCCAAGTTCGTGGACAGCATACGCATCTGCTTGGCGCATAGAATCTGGTTGGAGGATGTGTTGCATGAGAAATTCAACAAGCACTATAAAAAATAAAAAGGCTACTACTTCTGAATGAACGAAGCAGTAGCCTTTTTGTTGTACCAGAAGCGAGCATTGACGCGGGGTTTGCACTTTATGCTTCTTCTTTCAATTTTTATACTTTTATCTTACGAGCAACCACTTGTCGTGCCGCAATCGTCGCAAACTGTGCATGAACCATTGCGCTTGACACGCATTGAGCCGCAGTTGAAGCACTGTTCGCCTGTGTAGCCTTTTACGCGGGCTTCGGCGATGCGAGCTGTGCGGGTGTCGCCGCTACCATTTGTGCCGTTTGTCGCAAGCACAGAAGCGGTTTCTGCGTATTCCAATTCATGCTGGCGCGGTGCAACCTTTGTTTCTGGCGATGGTGGCGACGGAACCATGTAGGATTGCGGCGTAAGCTCTGGCGAAGCAGGTTTTACGGGAACTTCATCCACAGCTTTCACGTGAACAAAATCGTTGCGCTTCAAGTAATCGTAGCCGATGGAGCGGAAAACGTAATCCAAAATGGAGGTCGAATTTTTAATTGCCTCGTGTCCTTCCACCAAGCCAGCTGGCTCGAAGCGTGTGAAGGTAAAGGTTTCGACGAGTTCATCCACAGGCATACCGTATTGAAGAGCTTTCGAGGCAAGTACCGCGAAGCAATTCATCAAGCCTTTGAAGGACGCGCCTTCTTTGTACATATCAATAAAAATTTCGCCCAGCGTTCCGTCCTCGAACTCGCCTGTACGCAAGAACACTTTATGTCCGCCTACATAAGCCTCGCGGACAAAACCGTTACGCTTTTTCGGCAAGCGGCGGCGTTGTGCGCGGTGATAGACTTTCTCCACGATTTGCATTTGGACTTCTTTCGGTCCTTTTGTTTCGTCGAGGTCTTCGTCGGTGCCGAGCATCAAGATTTCATCCAATTCGCTCGCATTGGTGCTGTTCAAGGGCTGAGAAAGTTTCGAGCCGTCGCGGTAGAGCGCAATGGCTTTTACACCTAATTTCCACGATTCCATATACACATCGGCTACTTCTTCGATGCTTGCTTCGCCCGGCATATTCACCGTTTTCGAGATTGCACCCGAAATAAACGGCTGAACAGCAGCCATCATGCGGACATGCGCCATATGTGCGATGTAGCGTTCACCTTTCGCACCGCACTTATTCGCACAATCAAACACGGGCAAATGCTCCGCTTTCAGATGTGGTGCGCCTTCGACGGTCATTGTTCCACAAATGTATTCGTTTACTTCTTCAAGTTGCTGCTTCGTAAAGCCAAGTTCTGCGAGCATATTGAAGCTGTAATCATTCAACTGCGCATCGCTAAAACCAAGCGTTTTTGTGCAGAATTCCTCGCCGAGAGCCCATTTATTGAAGGCAAATTTGATGTCGAAAACGGTATCAAGCTGCTTCTCAACTGCCTCAATCGCTTCGGGCGTAAAGCCGCGTTCTTTCAGGCTTTGGCGGTTCACGTGCGGGCAACCTGTGAGCGAACCGTGTCCTTTGCAGTATTTCTCAATTTCCTCAATTTGCTGCGCCGTGTAGCCAAGCGTTACGAGTGCTTTGTGAACAGATTGGTTCACGATTTTGAAGTACCCGCCGCCAGCAAGTTTTTTGAATTTTACAATCGCAAAGTCAGGTTCTACGCCTGTTGTATCGCAATCCATCACAAGACCGATTGTGCCTGTTGGCGCAATCACGGTTGTTTGCGCGTTGCGATAGCCGTGCTGTTCACCAAGCGCAACTGCATTGTCCCACGCTTCGCGGGCAGCTTTGATGAGGTTTGCGGGCGCGTCGTCGGCATTGATGCCAACGGGGAACACGCTAATTCCTTCGTACTCGCTGCGAGCCACATTATATGCGGCGCGGCGGTGGTTGCGCATGACGCGGAGCATGGATTCACGGTTGTTTGCATAACCCGTGAACGCGCCTTGTTCCTTCGCAATGAGTGCGGAGGTTGCGTAGGCTTCGCCCGTCATGAGCGCGGAAATTGCACCAGCAATCGCCAAACCACGCGGAGAATCGTAGGGAATGCCTTGCGTCATGAGAATCGTTCCCAAGTTCGCGTAGCCAAGCCCCAAGGTGCGGAATTTGTAGCTGAGTTCAGCAATGCGCTTTGAGGGGAACTGCGCCATCAGAACAGAAATTTCAAGAATCGTTGTCCAGATGCGGCTTGCGTGGCGGAAGTCTTCTACTTTAAATTCGCCATTTTCTGCAACAAAGTGTGCAAGGTTCAAGCTAGCGAGATTACACGCGGTGTCGTCGAGGAACATATATTCCGAGCAGTTGTGAACACCGATGCCATTTGCCGTAAAGTGGCTTGTTTCTGGCTCTGTGAGGTCGAATACGTCTTGCTCGCCAAGATAGTTGAGACTTGCAACATAATCCGTCAAAGAATCGTTGTACGCGCTTACGCTCGCATTCACATCGCGTAATTTTGCTGCTTTTTCGGTATCTGCGATAAAGCCAATTTTTTGCTCAAAGACAATGCGTGAAGAGCGGCTAATGCGAAGGCTGTGCATTTCCTCAACCGCATATTCTTTTGTTCCGCCTTTACCATCGGGCAAAAGGCTTGTCAATGCGCCTGCGCGACGATTTTTGTACAATTTTGCTTTAATGCCAAAATTCAACAACATGAGTTGAACTTGTTGCAACATTTCCAATGAGCAGGAATCAAGCCCAACGTATTGGCTCTTCTCGCCATAATTTGCAACTGTTCCGTCGGCAGTAAACAAACCACGTAACATCGCGGCTTGCTCATGCTCGGACAAGGCAAAACTGGCATCGGTCAATGCTTTTTTCGTCGAACCTTCGTTTAAGACAGCAAATCGCTTGAACATTTCCAAGATTTTTGGGCTGCCAACCGCAGTACGACTTGTTGTCAGGGTTTCTGTTGTGTGTCCGGCTTTATTGTGTTCGCCAAATTCAGGACGCAGCGAGTTAATTGTTTCGGTTGCCCAATCAACAATCATTTGCTCGTCTTTGCTCATGGTCAAGAATGCAACTTCACGCTGTGAGCCATCGGCAGCAGATTCGTTCAAATGCGTGATGCAGCCGTCGCCTAAGAGCAAGCCAATGAGTTGCGCAATATCTTCCGAACCTGTTGAAGTATTACCAAATGTTCCTGGTACAAGGCGCACAACATCATCTTTTGTTAGTTCATGCGCAGGCACATCGCCGCGATTTTCGGTGAATACTTTGTGGTCGGCGGTAAGTTCTACGCGGTATCCAGCCTTTGTTGTCAATTCATACACAGGCTTTGTGCCTGTTGGGAAGATGTTTTCTACCCAGTGCATCTTGCCGTCAATACTCTTCACGCCTCGCGCCTGACCAATCATGTTGCCAATACGCTCCAAGCCATTATGCGTTGCAACAAACGTATTTGCTGTAACGCAAGGATTAGAGCCATTGATACGTCCATCCGCCGGAGACGTATGCCATTCGTTAATCGTCGTGTCGTACTGAAGTCCTGGGTCGGCAGATTTCCACGCGCTCATGGCAATTTTATTCCACAAGTCCCGTGCTTTCAGGGTTTTGCGAATCGCGCCATTGGTGCGATTGGTCAAATTCCAGCTTGCGTCGTTCACCACAGCGTGCATAAATTCTTCGGTAACACGCACGGAATTGTTCGAGTTCTGACCGCTCACGGTATTGTATGCTTCACCTTCGTAATGCGTGTCGAAGGCGGTAAAATCAAGCGTTGTGAAGCCCTGCTCGACAAGCGTGAGAACGCGGAAAATGTAGCTGTGCGGAATTTCCACCTGAACAGCAGCATTGATGAGCTTTGCAAGGGTTTTGTTCGCTTTTGCATCGGTACCATTTTTCAATGCCTCGTCCATGATGGCTTGCAAGTGCTGTGCCGCGAGCTTCGAGCCTGCAACGAGCGCAGCTACTTTATCTTCTTCTTTTGCTTTCCACGCGATGAACTCTTCAATATCTGGATGATCCACGTTCAGAATGACCATTTTCGCGGCGCGGCGCGTTGTTCCACCAGATTTGATTGCTCCTGCTGCGCGGTCGTAAATCTTCAAAAAGCTCATCAAACCTGATGATGTACCGCCACCGGAGAGTTTTTCGCCCGTTGCGCGGAGCGACGAGAAGTTCGTACCTGTGCCGGAGCCGTACTTGAAAATACGTGCTTCGCGGGTTACGAGGTCGAAAATACCGCCGTCGTTCACCAAATCATCTTCAACGGATTGGATGAAGCACGCATGAGGTTGCGGATGCGTGTAAGCATCTTTCGAGGCAACAAGTTTCTCCGTTTTTGGGTCCACGTAGTAGTGTCCTTGCGACTTTCCCGTGATTCCGTAGGCAAAATTCAAGCCCGTATTGAACCATTGCGGCGAATTCGGCGCAGCCATTTGTTTCAAGAGCATAAATGCGGTTTCGTCGTAGAATGCCTGTGCGTCTTCGGTGGAATCGAAATAGCCATGCTTTTCCCCCCACTCGCGCCAGCAACCTGCCAAGCGGTGTGCAACCTGTTTAATGGAACGCTCTGCGCCCATTTTTTGCTTACCATGTTCGTCTAAAACTGGCTGACCATGCTCGTCCGTAAGCGGTACACCGGCTTTACGGAAGTATTTTTGGGCGAGAATATCCGTCGCAACTTGCGACCACTGCTTTGGCACTTCGATATTGTCCATTTGAAATACCACCGAACCATCGGTATTGCGCAGGGTTGAGCTGCGAAGGGTATAATCAAATTGGTCGAAAACACTTACGCCAACCTGCGTAAAACGACGCTGGATGTTCATGCAAAAACTCCGCTAAATATAGATAACTGAGGGGTTTAGTGGGGTGTGCGGCTCTTTATGCTGTAAAGACCAGTTCCAAAGACTGGAGGAAGATAAAAAAATCCCTAGCTGCACGGGAGGATTAACTTAAAAAGATTTATTCTGAATGCCCAAAAAAATAATTTTCCACAGAAGAGAATACTTGTTCTCTATGTCAGTATTGCCACTTAATGCCCGCCAAATCTTGCTTGTAAGATTTTCCACAAATTACTCCCATTTCATAAAAAAGGCGGTCATGGTCGGTTTTGGCGGCAGCATCGTTCTGTATCAGCACGTTTTTGGGCAATGCTCCGACGCACGCACATGACGCAGAAAAGGGTGATTGTTTGCGCTGGTATTTGTTTTACCATTCAGGTTTCATGAGGCTTTGATAGTAGAAGGCACGGTGAGAATGTCGCCGATAATAATCGCCGCTTTACCAATGCCATCTTCTGGATAACAGGCTCCAGCGCACCGCGGCGTGACCTTCCAACCTGCTACGGAAAATGGGGAACAGCCTTCCAACGATACAATCGCTGGTCACAAGCCGGACGATGGGAAGCAATTTTCGACATCATTCAAGATGAAGAAGGTGTTGATATGGATTGGGTAGCGGGCGACTCAACCATTGTCTGGAATCATCAACACGTCGCCGGACAAAAAAGCAATCCGACGGTACACCAAAAAAGCCCAGATACCTGTCTAGAGCGCAGTTGCGGCGGATTGAGTACGAAAATTCATGGGACAACCGATGCACTCGGCAATCCGACAGAACTGTTGCTCAGTGCTGGAGAACGTGCTGACATCAGGTTTGCTCGTGACCTTGTCGGCGAGCAGCGTCCGAAGTTCTTTATCGCTGATAATGGCTATGATGCCGACTATTTTCTGGAATGGCTCAAGGAACAATCTATTAAACCGGTCATTCCGGCATGGAAATGCTGCAAGGAACCACGTGAGATTGACATGAACCTATATGCTGACCGCAATACAGTTGAGCGATTTTGGAATCGCTTGAAACAATTAGACTGAATTGCCACACGGTACGACAAAACAGCACGTAATTTTCTTTCCCTCATCTTCTTGCCAAGCATCATGATATGGCTTGCCTAGAACTTGTAAACACGCCCTACGCCTCCCATGATTTTTTTTGTGCATTTCCTTCATCGGCAACACTTACATTCACCCCGATTTTCTTTTTGATTCTGCTAAGTGATTGCGGCGCAATACCCAGAAAAGTTGCTAAATGTTTGAGCGGTATTCTTTGCACAAGTTTTGGAGTTGAATGTAGCATTTTTTTGAAGCGATATTCTGCTGTTTCGGTTTGAATATCTTCTAAAATTTCTTCTGTAAAAAACTGTACTTCTTGGGTAATCTTGCGTGAAAAATTTGCCCAGCCTTTGAGTTCCCAAAGCGCATGTGTTTGTTCTGCAGATATTTGCCAGACAATAGATTTTTCCAGAGCTTGAATGTTTTCCGTTGCCGGTTTTTGAGTATTAAAACTTACCTGCGAAGTAAAGCAATAGGGCGCGTCGGTGAAGAATTTCGTAATGTCGTTACCATCCTTGAAAATGTAAAATCGCAACAGACCACGTTCAAGAAAATAGAGATGTTTGCAGATTCTGCCTTGTTCTAAAATTATTTCACCTTTTTCAATAATTCTTTTTTCACAACAACGAGAAATCTGCTCCCATTCTGCATTAGTCAGGGAAGTGTAGCGTTCAATAAAGTGTCGAAACATCTCCATACTTGCGTCGTAAAATCTATGGGGAAACATCCGTTAGAATTTTCGCAAAGGGCGCAAACAAGAGTATCTGCGCCACGAGATGCGAAAAATTCATTTGGCAGACTGCTAGAAGGTATCGGTTACACAGCCCTCACTCGCTGATGATACCGTTTTTGCGTACTTATACAAATAGCCGCTTGTTACCTTGAGCGGCGGAATCACTTGCGCGGAGCGGCGTTTGGCAATTTCTTCATCGGACAAATCCACGTGCAAACGGTTATTCACGGCATCAATCGTAATCACGTCCCCGTCTTGCAGCAAGCCAATTGTGCCGCCGCGCTGCGCCTCTGGCGTGATGTGTCCCACCACAAAACCGTGCGTCCCACCCGAAAAACGACCATCGGTGATGAGCGCAACGTCATTGCCCAAGCCCGCACCAATCACGAGCGATGTCGGTTTTAGCATTTCCGGCATTCCGGGTGCGCCCGCAGGACCGATAAAGCGAATCACAATCACTTCGCCTTTCTGCACTTTTCCTTCCATTATGCCCTTATTTGCTTCGTCCTCGCCCTCGAATACACGTGCTTTGCCAACAAACTTCTCGCCTTCTTTGCCCGTGATTTTCGCCACTGCGCCTTCGGTTGCTAAATTGCCGTAGAGCATTTGCAAATGCCCCGTTTTTTTGATGGGATTTGCGACTGAGGTGATAACATCTTGCTTCTCGTCCAGAAGTGGCACATTTGCTAGGTTCTCCGCAATCGTCTTGCCCGTAACCGTCATGCAATCACCATGCAAGAAACCATTTTCAAGCATAAATTTCATCACGGCGGGCGTGCCGCCCACTAAATGCACATCTTCCATCATGTACTTGCCCGATGGCTTCAAATCTGCCAAGAACGGCGTTTTATCGCTGATGCGCTGCACATCCGAAAGCGTCCAATCAATCTCAAATGCGCGGGCGATTGCTAAAAAGTGCAACACCGCATTCGTCGAACCGCCCATGACCATCACGGTTGCAAGCGCATTTTCGAGGGATTTTTTCGTAACAATATCGCGTGGCTTCAGGTCGAGTTTGAGCAAATTGTGCATCGCGGCAGCCACACCTAAGCATTCATCACGCTTTTCGGGTGAAACGGCGGGATTAGACGACGAGTACGGCAAGCTAAGACCAAGTGCCTCAATCGCCGACGACATCGTGTTTGCGGTGTACATGCCACCACATGCGCCCGCTCCCGGACAGGCATTGCGCACAACGCCCTTAAAATCTTCATCCGAAATCGTTCCCGCAACCCGCTCCCCGAGTGCTTCAAATGCCGAAACGATGTTGAGTTTTTTGCCTTTGTAATTTCCTGATGCAATCGTACCGCCATAGACCATGATTG
>JAAFIV010000046.1 GCA_013298775.1 Ignavibacteria bacterium
CGACCTTATTCTTTGCAGGGAGTGTCAATACGTATTTTCGAGAGAATAACATTTCTCCCGAACAGCAAAAACAAATGTTTGAGTTCGCAAATGCCTATAAACCGTGATTTCCGTAGTTTTCAGTTTTATCGAAAAATCATTGATTGTTGTGTAAAATGAATTATGCTGGAACGCTCATCATCAACTATGGCAAAATCTCTCGACTAAATTCACGCCGAAGAACAGCGTAAAAAGGGCGGAAAAACCGCATGACGGCAGTTTTCATCCGCTCTATAACTCTCGAACGACGAGACCTAACCAGTTACCAAAGATTATGAATAGCTCATCATCTCTATCTTTTGCCACAAAAGAACAAGTTGTAGAGGCACTTCTGGAGATTATGCACTCCCACCGCGAAGAATTTTCAGGGATATTGCAAGAAGCACTTGAAGATTCCGCGCTCGGTATAGCTATTGAAGAAGGGCAGCAACAGGACTTTGTAAGCGAAGAAGAAATTATGAGCATTCTTCAAGGTGAGGTTTTAAGCGGCGCAGAGGTAGCGGCATGACCACGCTGTTTGAGCGGAGTTTTGCAAAAGATATTCGCAATCTGCGTGATGCTTCGCTGCGAAATGCTGTTCAAGAAACGATTGCAAGCGTGAAGGAAGCTCATTCTCTTATCACCATACCTCAATGCAAAAAATTACGCGGTTATGAGAATGCGTATCGCCTCAGATGTGGTGAGTATCGCATTGGAATTACGCTACAAGGCGATGAAATTACGTTTGTTCGCTGTCTGCATCGTAAAGAATTGTACAAATATTTTCCGTAAGAAAACTTACTTTCACTCCCCAACTATGGCAAAATCTCTCGACCAAATCCGCGCCGAAGAACAGCGCAAAAAGGGCGGAAAAACCACCACCACAAAGCCGGAAAGCCGCTCCAGTTCTAGTGCAAACGGCTCTTCTAAGAAACCCGATAATAATGCCGTTCAAACGCTTTCCTTAGGCGAAATCGCGCTTTCGTGGTTACGCACGGTCGGGGGCGCGTTTGCAATGGTGATGGTGCTGAATGGTGTGCTGATTGCCTCGTTTGTTGTGCCAACAGGTTCGATGGAAGGCACGGTTATGACGGGCGATTTCTTGTTTGTCAATAAATTCATCTATGGACCGTCCACGCCGCAGATGATTCCGATTCTCAACATCCCGCTTCCGTACTACCGTTTTCCGGGCATCCGCGAGCCAAAAAAGGGTGATGTGATTGTCTTTATTTTCCCCGGAAACCGCGATGAAGCAAAGCCGCAGGAGTTTCAGTATTACTTAAAACGCTGCGTTGCCATCTCTGGCGACACCTTGACGATTCGCAATAAGCAAATCTACATCAACGGCGTAGCAAGCCCGCTTCCACCCGACGGGCGCGTGAGCAATTTCATTGCGGGGTCTGATTCCGACGACCAATACCGCACTTTTCCTGTTGGTTTGAATTTCACCCGCGATAATTACGGTCCAATGCGCATCCCGAAAAAAGGTGATGCTGTGCCGCTCACTCTCAGCAATCTTGCGCAATGGGACACGTTTATCCGCCGCGAAGGGCATGAAGTGACGACCAACGGCGAACAAGTGATGATTGACGGCAAAGCAACCACGTCCTATACCGTGCAGCGCGATTACTGCTTCGGCATGGGCGACAACCGCGACAACAGCTTGGATAGCCGCTACTGGGGCTTTGTGCCAGTGCAAGATGTCGTCGGAACGCCGCTTATTGTCTATTGGTCGTGGGACACGAATCTGCTGAATTTCGTTGATAAATTCAAAACCTTGCGTCCAGAACGCTTTGGTAAGGTTATCAATTAAATTTCTGTGCTGATGTTTCTTCGCCCTGCAACCATGCTGTTTGTAGGGCTTTTTTATGTGAAGATTTTATGATACAATCATTCCCCAAAAACGCATGAATACTGACCTTTCAAGCGATGCCGAAGAATACGACTACGAAAGCTACTTGGAGCATGAAGATTTCCAAGAATTCATACGCGATGCAGCACGGCAATTTCTCGCTGAAGCCAGCACTGAAGAGCTTGCCGAGATAGTTTTTGGCGATATGGATGAAGCAATCGAAGCCTTCAGCGAAGCAAATGACGAGGGCGAGGCATAAAATGCAAGAAGCTCGAAAAGCCTGATAATATGCGGCTTTCCGAGCTTCAAAAATTTCATACTTCACACTTCAGATTTCATCCTTTCTCTTAGCATCCCCAGCGACGACCACGTCCGCCACCCCAGCCACCGCCCCAACCGCCGAAGCGTGGTGCGAAATTGCGGCGCGGGACAATTACTGCTGGAGGCGACACAATAACTGGTCCGCGTTGGAAAAAGCCACGTGGCTGTCCGTAAGTGATGATTCTTGGCGCAACGGGACGACCCGGAAAGCCGCCGCCAAGCACGTAGCGAGGCTGCGCACACGAACTCATTGCCGAAAAGCAGCAACAAGCAAACATCACCAAACAAGCAGAGGAGAACGACATTGCCGAAAATCGGCGTGGTTGCGAGAAACGACGCATGGCTGCACCTTTGAGGAAAAGTGAAATAAACAGAGAAAAAACTTAACAATGTTGTCGTGGTGTTTATATCAAGACTGACGAAGTGCGATGCAAAAAGGTTTAAACGTCGCCTGTGCTACCAATTTTTTGCCTTTTCCAGTCGTAACTGGTCAAGTATTCTCGCCCAAGCGGCTGTTATCACAAGTGCAGTAGCCGTCTGGCGAGTGCTGTACAAACAACGCACCCGCCGGACGGCAGCGTTCATGCACTCCTCAGCCGCCCGACGGGAAGACCTGAGCAATTACCACTTTCACACACAGATTCCATGAATAGTTCGCCCGTCCAAAGCTCACAAACCAGCATTCATGCCGACCTTGAGCGTTTGGTGCGAAAACACGCTGCGACGGAGTATTTGCGACCCATTCCGCCCTTTAGTGCTGCGATGTTTGGGGAAATCTGCGTGGCGATAACAGAATGGCTTCGGGAGCATCCTGGCGCAAACATTATGCTGGATTCCTGCTGCGGAACGGGCGAAAGCACAGCGCATCTCGCTCATCGTCATGCAAACGCTTTTGTGATTGGCATTGATAAATCCGCGCATCGGATACAAAAGCACAATGGCGCAGAAGCAAGGAATTATGAGGTTTGGCGGGCAGATTGCGAAGATATGTGGCGGCTGTTGGCATACTATTTTCACGAGCAAAAGATTGTCTGTGAGAAGCATTATTGCTTGTACCCAAATCCTTATCCAAAGCCGCATCACCTCGTGCGTCGCTGGCACGGGCATCCGCTCTTTTCCCAAATGCTTGCTCTCAGCGCAGAAACAGAAGTGCGTACAAATTGGCACATTTACGCCGAAGAATGCGCCGAAGCCGCACGAATACTGGGCTACACAGCACATTGCCAAGAAATCAGCATTGACGCGCCTTTCGAGGATGCAATGACCGCATTTGAGCGCAAATACGCTGCGAGCGGGCATACGCTGTATCAGGTGTGTATGAAAAAATAGGAACTGGTAGTGTTTTGATTGGGTAACGCGGATTTTGAGGACTTTTGAGGATTTCTGAGGACTTCGGCAATCTCATTTCACAATACCCTAGAGTCCTCTTCAGTCCTCTAAAGTCCTCAAAATCTGCGTTCCCTGACGAATGAAAGCCAACAACGATGACGGGTATTCTACAAGAGGCAATTCTTGTTGTGCGATTCTTTACAAAATGCTAGTTTTGAAGTACGAAGTTTCCCATCACCACACGTGCGGGCTTTCGTGCTTTCTTCTTTTCATATTTCAAGGATTTATGTATGGCTATTCGTATCACCTCTGATTGCATCAACTGTGGCGCGTGCGAGCCGGAATGCCCCAACACCGCCATTTACGAACCCGCAGTGTCGTGGAAATTAGGCGACAAGGAGTTTTCCGATTCCACATCGCCGGGCGGCTTCCAAAGCGACTTTTACTCCAATGAAGTCTATTTTATTGTGCCAGACAAATGTACCGAATGCGTTGGTTTCCACGACGAACCCCAATGCGCGGCGGTTTGTCCAGTGGATTGCTGCTTGCCCGACCCCGAAAACGTTGAAACACAAGAAAATCTCTTGAAAAAAGTGGATTTCTTGAACAGCATTGATGCAGCGCGGCTCAGGAATTAACAGGTAGAGCAATTCCCTACAAGGCTTATGCTTCCTTGCTTGCAAGGTTTCACTTTTGTTGAAAGAACAAGATGATTTCCATAGAAGAACTTCGGACAACGGCACTTTCTTTATCAGAGAAAGACTGTGGGGGCTTGGCAAATGCTCTTATTCTCTCGCTTGCACATACTTCACAAGAATTTTTTGCTGAAGATGCAACGGATATTGCCTATCCAAACGAATACGAGCAAGAAGTGGAGCGGCGTTCAGCAGGATATGAGCGCGGCGAACTTCGCGCAATTTCTAAAGAGCAGCTTTTTCAACGAATGCACAATCGCGCTTAAATGAAGCCTATCATTTCAAAGAATTGCAACTAGTCAGGTATATCCCCGTCGGGCGGCTGAAGAGTGCGTAAACGCTGCCGTCCGGCGGGTGCGTCACTTGCACACCACCCGCCGGACGGCTACTGCACTTGTGATAACAGCCGCCCGACGAGATAGTACCTGACCAGTTACAAAGAATTTTAGCTGAAAAATATAAAACCTGATAGTGGCACAGACATTCTTGTCTGTGAGTGTTGGTGCGGGCTTCAAGCGGAAAACACAGACAGAAATGTCTGTGCCACTAAGCATTTTTAAAAATCATTGAACAACCTTTCTACAACACGCTCACCCCCATTTTGTTTGTCTTCTCCACGTAATCATGGCACAAAACAAATCTTCCGCAAAGCAACCTATACCCCGCACGGTTTCTCGCACACAGTCTGCGCAAGCGGCGAAAAAATCTCCCCCAAACCCTGCCTCATTTCGTATTCCTCTGTGGTCGGCGTTGCTCATTTTTCTTGGTGCGACGCTTGTTTTTTTTCGCGCCCAGCTTTTTGGTGATGCCTATTTTTGGGAAGATTTCACGGAATATGTCTATCCCGCACAATCCTTTGCGGCACAGCATTTACGCGGCGGGCAGGTTCCTTTTTGGAATCCGTTTAGCTTTTCGGGAATGCCGTTTCTGGCGGATGTTGCTGTTGGATTTTTCTATCCGCCGAATATGCTCATGGCAGCGTTTGTGCAGAATGGAAAATTACCCGTTCTCGCGCTTGAACTCCTCATCATTGCTCACTTTCTGCTTGCGCAATGCACAATGTACGCACTTATGCGCTCGCTGAAGGTAAGCGACGCTGGAAGCCTGATTGCATCGCTCTCCTACGGCTTTTCGGGAATTATGGTGCATCACGTCTTTCACCCGATGATGATTGCCCATTTTGCATGGTTTCCGCTCGCATTTCTGCATTTTCGCCAAGCGTTGTGGAATGACGAAACACCGAGCAATCGCTTTTTGCATTCGCTTGTAAGTGGCATCGTTCTTGGTGTGATGATGCTTTCAGGGCATCCACAAACGACGCTGTATTTGGTGCTGTTTCTCTTTTTCTACACGCTCTGGGTTCTGGCAATGCGCCGCACGGAGCTTCTGAAAAAACCGACTCATCTCCTTCAAACAGGCATTGTTGCTGCTTTGCCAATACTTGTTGGTGCGGGATTATTTGCCATTCAATTACTTCATTCGCAAGAATTTTCCGCCTATTCCGAGCGCAACGCCATGACCTTTGAACGCGCCTCGCAAGGTTCTATGATGCCTGCACAGCTTCTCACCGCATTTGTCCCCAAAATGCACGGCAGCCTAACACCGCCAGCTGGCACCGAAGACGGCACACCGCAATTTTCGCTCGAAGGCGCACAATACTACGATTACTGGGAAACGGCGTTTTATGCGGGTGTTCCAGCCGTGATGCTGGCAATGTTTGCGTTTGCTGCGGCATTTGCAAAAAGTTCGTCTCCTAACCCAAAGACCAGTAATAATCAGGCTTCTGAGCGATTGCCTTTGTTTTTGCTTCTTGTTATGTTTTTTGGTGCGCTGTTCGCACTCGGCAGCAATGGTGCGCTGTTCCCGCTCTTTTTCAAAATTCCTCTTTTCGACCGTTTCCGCATTCCCGCGCGGATGATTGCCTTTGCGACGTTGGCAATCAGTATTGGTGCGGGTTTGGGGTTTGACGCGCTTTTCAAACGCACGGCAATCAACATGGAAAATGTTGGCGTGAAGCATCTCGCCATCGGCTTCGGGATAGGATTATTATTGTGTTTTGTTGCCGTTGCTGCTGCGCAAGCAAGTACAGGCGCGGGTTTGGCGATACTCTTTGCCGTCAGCACCATTCTCTGTGCTGCTCTTGCATGGCGAAATATGCTGCATCCCTTGATTTTGTGCGCTATTCTGGCACTCTGTATTGTGATTGATACGAATAATGCTGGAGCGGGATTTAATGCAAATAGCCAAAATCCTTTGGATAAGTACACACCAGCAGAGACGAGGCTTGCAGCCTTTCGCGCGGATTTTACCAAGCCCGAAACGCTCACCCGCGTTTCCGTTCGCGAGCGAGGTGTGATGCTGGCTCCACGCAATTTTGGCTTGCTCTTTCCAATCATGATGTACGAAGGCTACGCACCGCTTTTGGTGGAACGCCGCTTGCCGCCCGCTCCAACAGCCGATAAAACCTACGACCTCATCAATTTAGGCTATCAAATTGCGATTGATACCGCCCAGCAAACCGCATCACTCCGCGAGCGCACCAGCAAATACGCCCACGCAAGAATGCTCTACTCCGCCGTGCAGACTGGCACGGATGAGGCTTCCACGAAAGAAGCACTTATCGCGGGCAAGATTGATTTCGACAACCAAGCAAGCATCGAAAAGCCGCTTCCCTTCTCATTTGGAAACGATTCGGCGAAAAATGTCGCGCACACTATTCGCTGCGAACAATATACTGCCAACAGCATGACTTATCGCGTGGAAACCGCACAAAATGGACTTTTGTTGCTCGCTGAAATTTGGTATCCCGCATGGAAAGCCAGCATTGACGGGCAAAGTACGGAGGTTTTGCGCGTGAATTACAGTATGCGCGGCATTGCTGTTCCGAAAGGCACGCACACCATCACGCTCCGCTACGATTCCGATGCCTTCCGCTTGGGAGCATGGATAAGCCTTGCAACGCTGATATTTGCTTGTGTAGGGATTGTTGTGCTGGTTGTGAAGCGTCCTGCACCGCAGGCACACGCCACCGAGCAGGAATGGCTTCAGGACACGAAAGAGTAACCTTTTTCGTGTAAAATACGTCTAACCTTCAATAGATCTTAATCCAGACTAGCTATTTTGCTCTTCAAATAGTGGCACAGACATTCTTGTCTGTGAGTGTTGGCGCGAGTTTCAAGCGAAAAACACAGGCAAGAATGTCTGTGCCACTACAACATTTTCAAGTTTATCCATGTAATTTTTGAGCATTCCTAAATTTGCTCAAGAACTTCTTTCCCAGCACTATGACCATCTCGCTCTACAACACGCTTACTCGCTCGCTTGAAGAATTTGTCCCACTCCACGCAGGGCGCGTAGCCATGTATTCATGCGGTCCGACGGTGTACAACTATGCGCACATCGGCAATATGCGGGCGTTTCTGTTTTCGGATTTGCTGCATCGCGTTCTGCGCGTGGTCGGCAGCTACGACGTGCGTTGGGTGATGAACATTACCGACATTGACGACAAAACCATACGCGACAGTAGCAAAGGCGCAAACACGTGGCGCGCGGAAATGGGCGCACAAAGCGAGGATGCTGTTGAGAATCTACGCCGCTTCACGGAGTTTTATGCGGATGAATTTTTGCAGGATATTGCCACACTCGGCATCAAGCGCGAAAATTTTTACAAGATTCCCTACGCCACGCACTACATGGCTTCCATGCAGCATCTTATCAGGCTCATCGGCGAAAAAGGTATTGCTTACGAGCGCGGTGGAAGCGTATATTTCAACGTTGCGGAATGGCGTAAAACTGATACTTACGGGAAATTATTCAAAATTGATGCGGAGAATTTTCAAGAAGGTGTGCGCATTGATGCCGATGAATACGACCGCGAAAGCGTGAGCGATTTTGTTCTCTGGAAAGCGCAAAAAGATGGCGAACCCGCATGGGACTTTGAGTTTGAAGGAAAAAGTTTACGCGGTCGTCCGGGTTGGCACATCGAATGCTCGGCGATGGAGCAAGATATTTTAGGCTTGCCGTTCGATATTCACACGGGCGGCGTGGATTTGTGCTTCCCGCACCACGAAGACGAAATCGCGCAAAGCAAGGCTGGATACGGCGTAGAGCCGACGCGCTATTGGGTTCACAATGAATTTTTGGAAGTGGAAGGGCAGAAAATGTCGAAGTCGCTGGGCAATTTCTACACCGTCCGCGATTTGCTCCAAAAAGGAATTGACGCGCTGGATATTCGCTGGCTCATGCTGTCGGCGCAATATAGTTCGCGCCTCAATTTCACCTTTGCAGGGCTGGAAGCAGGACGCAAAGCGCGGTTGCGGGTGCAAGAGTACATTTACGAACTCTGGGAAAAAGCTGCTTCGCAAGCACATTCTAGCGCACATTCGCCACGCACCGAAAGCACCAACACTGTGCGCAGCGCGGTCTTTAGCGAATTAGCGAATAACTTGAACACGCCAAAAGCCTTTGCTGAACTTTTTACTTTTATGAATCGCAATGCCGCTTCCGCGTTTGATGCCACAGAAGCCGCATCATTGCTTGGTTTCTTCCGCGAATTGAATGATATTTTTGACGTGTGGAAATTTGAAGCGCGTCCCGATGAAACCTTGCAAATTCCAGATGCAGTCAAAGCATTGGCGGAAGAACGCTGGAAAGCTCGCACCATGAAAAACTTTGCCGAATCCGACCGCTTGCGTGGTGAACTCGCCGCGCATGGTTTTACGGTGAAGGACAGCAAAGATGGCTATACGCTGGAAAAAGCGTAAATGCTGGATTTCACCATAGTCTGTATGTGAGAATTTCTTCAATGGTGGCACAGACATTCTTGTCTGTGAGTATTAGTGCGGGTTCCAGGCGATAAACACAGACAAGAATGTCTGTGCCACTACTTGACATTTTTCGTAAACGTACTCAAATCTTATGCGTAATCATCTCTCAAAACCTGACCATTACGTGCGTTTGATCGCATTGATACTACTTCTATTTCCTTGCTTCCTGTTCTCCCAAACCGACGCAGAACAGCGTAAATACAGGCTTGCAGAATCCTACGAGCAAAGTGGCGACATGAAAAATGCAGCGCGAATTTACCAAGAATTGTACGACGGAAACAGGCGGCAATCGGTCTATTTCGACGGCGTTGCGCGGACGCTGACCGCATTAAATCAAGCTCCATCGCTCTTACCGCTTGTGGAGGAGCAGATTCAAATTCAACAGCAAATTCTCGCTCAAGCCGGTCAGAAAGCCCGCATGGTCGAGCTTCACGCCATGAAGGGCGATATTTTTTGGAAAATTGGTAAAACTGCACAGGCAGAAGCCGCATGGAAACAGGGCTTGAGCTACGCGCCCGAACAGCAGCAAAGCTACACGACGATTGCTCGCTCGGCGGCAGGAAATCGTGCATTTGAATTGGCAATTAGTTTTCTTAGTTCTGCTCGTGCGCAGCTTGCCGCGCCCACGCTTTTCTCGGACGAACTGAGCCAGCTCTACGGCGCGGTCGGCAATTACACCGCCGGAGCGCAGGAAACCTTGACATTTTTGCGCCAAACAAACAACATCAACACTGCGCAAGGGCGCATTGCTGCATACTTAATCAATGCAAAAGGAACCGAACAATCGAAAGACGTTCTCCAAAAAGCTGCCGATGCCGAGCCGAGCAATTTCGCTCTGCAGCGCGTGTATGCGTGGTTTTTGCGGGAAATTAAGGATTATTCGGCTGCGCTGGAATCCACGCGGCGCATTGACGATGCTTTGAATGCGCAAGGGCGTGAAATCTATATGTTCGCCGAAAAAGCGCGTCAGGAACGCTACTACGATGCGGCATTGAAGGGCTATGGCTACGTGATTGACAAAGGCAAACGCAATCCGCTCGCCCTGAGTGCGCTCTACGGCTATGCTCGCACGATGGAAGTGCGCTCGCAAGAAGCAACGACGGGCTTTTCCGACGCTGAAACGAGCCGCATTTTGGAACGCTACCGCGCTATTATTGCCGAATATCCCGACACGCAGGTAGCGGCGGAATCGCAATACCGTATAGCCCGCATGACGGCTGATGCGGCGATGCTTTCGACAACGGCTTCGGCGCAAATTGTGCAAAATGTTGAGAAGGAATTTTCGACCTTGCTTGCGCAATATAAACTTTTTCCCATAACAGCGCGTGGTGCGCTCGATGCGGGAAAATGGTACTTCCGTCAGCAAAATGCCCCGAAAGCAATGGAAATGTTTCGCTTCACGATGCAGAATTTCCCGCGCCAAAAGAATGAATGCGACGAGGCAGAATTTCAACTCGCCGAGCTGGAATACTTCGCAGGAAATCTCGACTCAGCCGAACAACGCTTCCAAAAACTCGCCCTCAACACCAACGCCGACATCGCCAACGACGCGCTAGAGCGGATAAGTTTGCTGGAATTGAAAAAATCACCCGAAGGACAAAATGCAGTTCTGAGTTTCTCCCGCGCCGAGCGCGAAGAGCGTCAGGGCAACACGGATGCGGCAGTGCAAGGCTACACGCAGCTTGCAAGCGGCATAAAAGCAAGTGCGGGGTTTGCTGTCGTGGGCGAGCAGGCACTTTTACGAGCGGGACAGCTTGAAGCCCGCGCAAAACGCCTTGAAGCCGCGCAAAAGCTCTATATGCAGCTTCTCACGCAATTCCCCGAAGGCACATCGGGCGATGCCGCCATGCTCTCCTACGGCGACGCACTGGCAGCACAGGGCAAAAAAGACGAGGCAATCCAGATGTATTCTCAGCTTCTGGCAAAATACCCGCGCTCGACTTTGCTTCAAGAAGTGCGTTTGAAAATCCGCAAACTGCGCGGAGATGCGTGAGGAGAAGGATGAAATTTGAAGTTTTAGGTTCGGATGAAATCTCTAGAAAGCAGGCAAAATCTGTCCTCAGTGGCTTGAGACTTCTTGTCTGTGTTCTTCGCCTGAACCCCGCACTAATTCTCGCAGACAGGAAGTCTCAAGCCACTATTTGGTTTTAGTTTTTTCAATTGGATACAGCAAGCATCAAAAATCTCAGACTTTTTCCAGCTTCAACTCTTTCGCCATAAACGTCTCAGGAAAAACCTTGCGAGCCTCGCGAATAAGCGGTGTTGCGGATTTGTAACGCACACTGAAATGCGTGAGAAAAAGTCGTTCTACACCCGCTTTGGCGGCGTGTTCGGCGGCTTGATGCGAGGTGCAGTGGTATCGCTCGCCTGCTTTTTCGGTCATTGAGGCATCAAATGTGGCTTCGTGCAGCATGACGGTCGCGTTTTTTGCTAATTCCACGACCGCGTCGCATACGCGGGTATCGCCGCAATACACGAAACTACGCGGCTTGCGGGGCGGAGCGGCAATATCGGCAAGGGAAATTGTCCGCCCATCCTCCAGCGTGATGCTGCCTTCGCGCTTGATTATTCCAATTCGCTTATCACTTTCCAACCCCAACACGCGCAATTTTTCTGTATCAATGTGCGCTTGCTCCTCTTCTTGCACACGAAATCCGAAGCTCGTAATGCGGTGTTCCAGCATTCGTGTGTGTACCGTGCAGCCGCGTATTTGCGCGAGTTCTCCGGAAAAACCTTCTTCGAGTGTTGTGAAATGAAGGTCGAAATTTGGTTGCACATCCATAATCCGCATTCCAAGCCGCAGGTATTCTTCCAAGCCCTTCGGAGCGTAGATATGTAATGGTGCGGTGCGGCGGTCGCCATTCATCGTGGAAAGAAGCGGCGGCAAGCCCAAAATATGGTCGCCGTGCAGATGCGAAATAAAAATGTGGTTGATATGCGCCCATGAAACCCCTGCACGCAAAAGCTGGACTTGCGTATGTTCGGCGCAATCGAACAGCACCAGTTCTGCACCCAAGCGGAGAAATGTTGCCGAAGAGTGTTTCTTTACAAGCGGCACACCGCCTGCTTTTGTTCCTAAAACGCAAAATTCCATGAGATGACGGGGATTGGGATTGTACTTGGACTGGGATTTTTGGGATTTACTGGGATTACTGGGATTTTTTTGTGCTTGAATTCAGGGTATTGGATGGTTGGGATGGTTGGGATGCTTGGAATTGCCGGGATTCTTCGATTTTTTTGACTGTTTGAGACTTGTGTTTGCTGGAGATTTTCATCTCCAAATCCCAGCAATCCCACTCATCCCAAAAAATCCCAGTTTAGTCACTTCCTCTTTCGCATAGCAAACGTATCTCAGTCCCCGACAAAGCGCGTCATTGCTGCTTCGTCCATACGATAGGTGAACCATTCTTTTTGATGCGCCGCGCCAATACGCTCGTAGAAGTCTATCGCGAGTTTGTTCCAGTCCAGCACCTGCCATACAAGCCGCGTACAGCCTTGTTCGAGGGCAAGATTTGCCAAATGCTTCATAATGCCGCTTCCGATGCCATATTTGCGAAATTCTGGCAGCACAAACACATCTTCCAAATAAATGCCTGGCTTGCCTTCCCATGTGGAAAAATTGTAGAAATAAAATGCAAATCCGACTGGCTTGCCTTCCCATTCGGCGATAAGCGCGTGGAATCTGGGGTTAGGCGTGTCGAAGCCGTAGCGCAGAAGATTTTCGGAGTTTGCTTTTACGCTGGAAAGCGGCTCGTTTTCGTACTCGGCAAGTGCTTTGATAAAAACAATGATAAGCTCAGTATCGGTGCGCTCTGCGGGGCGAATATGGAGCATAATTGTTGAAGAATGTGGAATGATATTTTTGATGATACATGAACAAGCAATATGCAAATAATTTCCTGAAAAGCGTATATTTGCGCGGCTTTCCCTCCCGAATATCATCACCATTTCGCATGTAATTATGACCGCCGAAACACAAGCCCGCATCCTCCAAGCCCAGACCGTGCGCGGCGTTCCGCCGAATGCCTACGCTTTGCCCTTCCCGTCGCTTGGCTCGGCACTTCTGCATCAGGCGGAAACACAAGGGCTTGCCCCGTTTCTCATCTATTACGATGAAAAAGATATGCGGAGCGAATGTTCTTACGGAGAATTTACCCAGAAAACGCTCGTAATGGCAGCATTTATGCGCTCTTTGGGTGTTCAAGAAGGAAGCCGCATCGCAACGGCTGCGCACAATCATCCTGATACCATTCTCCACTACTTTGCTGCATGGATGCTGGGCGCGTGTGTTGTTCCCCTGAACATGAGCGAAGACGATGCTCGCTTGCAGTACATTCTCACGCACTCTGCCGCAACGCACGTGTTCTGCCGAAGTGAGTATTTGTCGCGTGTTCAGGCGATGTTGCCGCGGAGCGTTCACCTTGTAGAAGAAGCTGCTTGGTGCAATGTTTTGGCGAATGAAGGTGGAATGGAGAAAATCCCTCAAACAGCGCAGTATTCCTTGCTGGATGCACTTATCGTCTATACAAGCGGAACAACAGGGAATCCGAAAGGCGTAGTGCTAACGCAAGCCAACATTCTTGCTGATTCTGGCGCGATTGCTCGCTTTCACGGCATTCAGCCCGCAACGCGCCTTATGTGTGTGCTGCCTGTACATCACGTAAACGGAACGATTGTAACCCACACTACGCCTGTTGTTGCGGGCGCGTCGGTGGTGCTGAATCGGAAATTTCAAACCGAACATTTCTTTTCGCGGATTCAGCGCGAGAAAGTGCATATTGTCTCGGTTGTACCGACCTTGCTGGCATTTTTATTGGAAGCAAAAGCGGCAACCTTTGGCGTGGAAAAAGAGCATTTTCGCTATTTCATTTGCGGCGCGGGACCGCTTACCTGCGAGCTTGCGCGGAATGTGGAGCAGTTTTTTGGCATTCGTATTTTGCATGGCTACGGTTTGTCTGAAACGACCTGCTATTCGTGTTATTTGCCAACAGATTTATCCCACGAAGCGCATAAACACTGGATGTACGACTACGGTTTTCCCAGCATCGGCATTCCGCTTGAGGTGAACGAGATGGCGATTCACGACGCAAGCGGTACCGCGCTTCCTGCGATGGAACGCGGTGAAATCGTCATTCGCGGCGCGAACGTCATGCGCGAGTATTTCCAAAACGAACAGGCAAACGCTTCCACGTTTGAATTTGGCTGGTTTCGGAGCGGCGACGAAGGTTTTTATCAAACCGATGCCGAAGGGCGGCAATTTTTCTTTATCACCGGAAGGCTGAAAGAGCTGATAATACGCGGCGGCGTGAACCTTGCGCCGCTAGAAATTGACGAAGTATTAGCATCTGCGCCGTTTGTGAAAGCGGGAATTTGCGTTGGGTTTGAGAATGATTTTTATGGCGAAGAAGTGGGCGCGTTGGTGATGGTGCAGCAAGAAGCATTGAATAATATCGAAACTGCCAAACACGAGATTCTACGC
The DNA here is from genome assembly GCA_013298775.1 of Ignavibacteria bacterium. GTDB lineage: Bacteria > Bacteroidota > Ignavibacteria > Kapaibacteriales > UBA4661 > PH2015. Next base: position 14,521 of record JAAFIV010000046.1, read on the forward strand.
TATTGTCAGGAAAAATTGCCCTTCAGCAAAGCACCAAAAGTGGTGGTGCTTGCGGAGGAATTGCCTGTTACTTCGACGGGGAAATATCAGCGAAATAAGGTGAAACACCTCTTTGCGGCGTGGAAAGCGGTGCAGTTTCGGAAATAATATACTCAATTATTCTATGAAAAAACTCACGACAATTCTTCTGTACGCCGCACTATCCCTTGTTGCAATGGCAATGCTGTTCCCGCTTTTTTGGATGCTTCTTATTTCCTTGAAAGAGCAGCCGCACGCCGCATTCAATCTTGCTGAACTCGTCTTTTCGCCCTACACCACGCAGCATTACCGCGAAATGCTCACAAGTGATACGTTTGGTGTGTATTTGGCAAATTCATTGTTTGTCGCAGGCGCGGTAACGCTGGGGAATGTGGTGTTTTGTTTGCTGTGCGGCTATGCCTTTGCACGCAAGGAATTTCGCGGTAAGCAGCTTCTTTTCCTCACCGTTTTGGGTGTGATGATGATTCCGCCCCACGTCGTGATGATTCCATTGTATCGGATGATGGTGCAATTTGGCTGGATAAACTCGTATCTCTCGCTCATTTTGCCCTGGCTCGTAACGCCCTTCGGTATTTTCCTTGTGCGCCAGTACGTGCAGGGCATTCCAGCCGATGTGGAAGATGCTGCGCGGATTGACGGCGCAAACGAGTGGTATATCCTTGTGCGTGTGGTGATGCCGCTCTGCAAGCCTGTGTTGGTGGTGCTTGCGCTGTACACGTTTCTCAGCCAATGGAATGCGTTTCTTTTCCCATTCCTTTTTACCAACGACCTTGAACACCGCACCCTTACTGTTGCGCTGGCATTTTTTCATGGCAAACAAACCGTCGAATGGGCGAACTTGATGGCAAGTGCGAGCATTGCTGCCCTGCCAATTATCGCACTATTTCTCGTCTTTCAACGTCAAATCATTCAAGCAATGACGATTGGTGCGTTGAAGGAATAATACATTTCTCTCTTGATTTTTCTTCTTGATTTGTAACTGGTCAGATCATGATTTTTTTGGATGCAGATGAAGATGATTGGATTGATGAAGATGACGAAAATGCAGAACACATCAACAACAGATGAAGTCTGCATTCACGCTCTTCTTTTCATCAGCATCATCTTCGGTAGTGGTTTAAATCTACATGATTTTGTGTAAGTTTAAAGAAAAATATTACTCACAATTGTTCACATCAGCAGCATGATTACGGAAACTCATATCCATAGTTGGACAAAATGCCATAGCTAGAATATCATTCGCAACGGACGCAATCGCTACGGCAAGCAACAATATTTGTGTAAAGATTGTGGTACCTGCCGTGTTTTGAATCCAACACCTCATGCGCACACGTCAGAACGCCAAGAAGAAGTTCTCCGTATCTATCAAGAACGAAGCAGTATGCGAGGTGTCGCGCGGGCAACGGGTGTTGCACGGAATACGCTAGCATCATGGATAAAAAAAGCTGCCCTCGCACCCAGCATAGCTGAAACCTTGCTTCCAGCTCACGCCGATGATGTTCTCGAACTGGACGAAGTGTGGTCGTTTGTGTATCGTCGGAGCAATAAACGGTGGCTATGGACAGCACTGTGCCGTAGAATACGCCAGATTGTCGCTGCCGTTGTGGGTGACCGTAGTGCCGAAACATGTCAGAAATTATGGTCGTTGATACCAGAAACTTGTCGTCAATGCCACACGTTTAACGATTTCTGGGCGGCATATGAAAAAATCTTCGACGAGGAAACGCATCAGTCGGTTGGCAAAGAGACGGGGGAAACGTCGCATATGGAACGGGTGGAACAATACCTTACGCCAACGCAATGCTCGGTATGTTCGGGAAATACTCTCCTTTTCAAAGTGTGATGTATGGCATCAGATTGTTACCGAAATGTTTATTGTCGCCTACAATCTTTCGTGCATATAAGCAAGAAATTTTATCATGTAGAATTAAACCACTATCAGATTTTTTGTATGACACTGTTTGTATGGAACTAAGTATCAGCATGAAATCCCCATCAATAGAGGCTTGTAAGCGTTTTGATGCAAAAAAAAAAGCGGCGTTTGGGTGTGAGCGATATTTTCAATCGCAATCACCCAAACGCCGCATCAATGTTAGGGAGGAATGATACATCACGCAAAAAACACCGCGCTTCATCCCTCACACTTCAGATTTCATCCTTACTTCAGGCAAAGCCTTAGGCAAGTTCTTTTGCGCAAAATTCATCGAACATATTTTTGATAGCATCCGCAATCGTTTCTGGCATACGTCCTTCGATGTGATGACGATGAATCATCGCAACAGGCTTACCATCTTGGAAGAGAGCCATTGCGGGCGAAGAAGGCGGGATGTTCACAAGATACTTTGAGCGCAAATGTTGCGTTGCTTCGGTGTCCTGTCCTGCAAATACCGTCGCTACGCGGTCGGGAAGTGCTTCGTTTTTCATTGCCATTGCAACGGCGGGACGCGCAGAACCAGCAGCGCAGCCGCACACGGAGTTAATCACTACGAAGGTTGTTCCTTCTTTACCGATGGTCGCGTCCACATCGGCGGGAGTCGTCATTTCTGCAACACCAATGCGGGTGAGTTCTTCGCGCATTGGTTTGACAAGAAGCGGGTCGTAAGGCATGAGAGTAATCCTTTGAATATGAAAAAAGTGATGCGGCAAAGTCTGCTTCAAAGGCAAGATGGTACGCCGCTTTGGGGAAATCAGAGATAAAGACGAAAAGAGAACGGAAGTATTACAACAGCTTACATAAACATCAACCACGCCATAACCGCCACAATGCCCACAACCAGCACCAATGCGTAGTTTTGCACCACGCCCGATTGCAAGCGGCGCAAAATCTCGGCAATGGTCATCGTGCTTGTGCCTAAACGGTTCACGGTGCGGTCAATGAAGTACGTTTCCAAGCCCTTTGCAACAACGAGGTCGGAAATTTTGTGCAATGGATTGACAATTAAACCGTAGTACACTTCATCAATAAAATACTTGTTCCAGAGCAGATTGTACGCGCCTTTTACGCGATTTGCAATGCCGTCTGCTTTCTCGCTGGCATTTTTGTAAAAGCTCGTTGCAATGAAAATTCCCGCCAGCGCAATCAGCAAGGAAGCCAGCATCAGCACGTATTCAATCGAATGAATTTCGTGTGCTTCGCCGCGCTTCAGCACTTCGTTCGCGCTTGCGAAAACAGGTGCGAGCCAGTGTTCAATCCAGTTCCCAACGTGCAAGGGTGCGCCCAATGCGTGAGGAATGCCTAAGAAGCCGCCCAGAATCGAAAGCGCAGCCAACACAACAAGCGGAATCGTCATCGTTGCGGGTGATTCGTGCGGATGAACGTGGTGATGGTCGAACCGCTCCGCGCCGCTAAAGGTGAGATGCACAAGGCGGAACATATAAAATGCCGTGCAGAATGCCGAGAGCAGCAGCACAAACCATGCAACGGGGCTGCCGTGATGGAACACATTCCACATGATTTCATCTTTCGAGAAAAAGCCTGCAAACGGCACAATTCCTGCAATCGCAATCGAAGCAATAAGGAAGGTGCGGTGCGTAATCGGCATATACTTCGACAAACCGCCCATTTTCTGGATGTCCTGCTCTTCGTGCATTCCGTGAATCACCGAACCCGAACCCAAGAACAAACAGGCTTTGAAAAAAGCGTGTGTCATCACGTGAAAAACAGCCGCCGTATAAGCTCCCACGCCGAGTGCAGCAAACATAAATCCAAGCTGGCTGACGGTGGAATACGCGAGAACTTTTTTAATATCATTTTGGACTAAGCCCATCGTTGCAGCAAGAAACGCCGTAACAACGCCAACAACCAGCACAACGTTCATTGCATCGGGCGAGAGCGCGAAAATAGGCGCGGTGCGGGCAATGAGAAAAATGCCCGATGTAACCATCGTCGCAGCGTGGATGAGCGCGGAAACAGGCGTTGGACCTGCCATAGCGTCGGGAAGCCAGACAAAAAGCGGCATTTGAGCAGATTTACCCGTGCAACCCAAAAATAGCAACAACGCTGCAAGCGTGATAATACCTGCATTGTAGGCAGTTCCATTGGCAAATACGCCTTTGACGGATGCCGCGACGGTGAGCGTATTTACGTCGTCGTAGCGCAGCGAACCGCATAAAACGTAGAGGATGAACATGGCAATTAGCATTCCGAAGTCGCCGATACGATTGACGATGAAGGCTTTTTTTGCCGCATCGCCCGTCCAGACGATATTTGTGCCAGCAAATTTACGGTCGTACCAAAAGCCGATAAGCAGGAATGAAGCCAATCCTACGCCTTCCCAGCCCAAAAATGTTACGACGTAATTATCTGCCAGAACGAGATTCAACATCATAAAAATAAACAGGTTCAAATACGTGAAAAACCGCGCAAAACCTGTGTCGTGTTCCATGTAGCCGATGGAATACACGTGAATCAAAAAGCCAACACCCGTGATGATGAGCGTAAAGAGCAGCGAGAGTTGGTCGAGCTTGTACGCCATATCTATCGAAAACTGCCCTGCTTGAAACCACGTGAAAAGTTTCACGGTTTGCGGAGCAAGACTACCGCCGTGCATTTGCGCAAAAAGGCTACACGCCAGCAAAAACGGGATGCCCACCATTGCGGAGGCGAATGCACCAACGGCATATTTTGATTTTTCAAAATACGCCAAACGCGAACCGAACAGCCCAAGCAGCACAAAGCCAAGAAGCGGCAGTCCGGGAATCAAGTAAACAAGTGTATTCATGCGGGGTTGGAAGGAATTTTGAAAGAATTATTTTATGGTGCAAAATGTTTTCAATAGTGGCACAGACATTCCTGTCTGTGAGTATTGGCGCAGGTTTCAGGTGAATAACACAGACAGGAATGTCTGTGCCACTGAAGCCTGATTTTATCTGTTTTTTAGAAGTCTTGTTCTCAAAACATTCAATCACTCAAACACAGCATCAATACTCATTTCAAAGCCACTCAAAACAGACGATTGTAACGTACCTTGCTTGACCGCTTGCGAGTGTAATACAAATCCGTTGGCGGAATTGATGTACACTTCCACGCGGCGTTCTTCGGGATAAACCAGCCAGTATTCGCGTACACCTTCTTGTTCGTACACAAATTTTTTGTGCGTAAGGTCGTAGTAGCCTGTGTTTGGTGAAAGAACTTCTACAACAAGGTCTGGTGCGCCTTTGATACGTTTTTTGGTAACAATGTCTAAACGCTCTCGTGCAATAAAAACAACATCAGGCTCGTAGTAGTCTTTCTCGCTAAAATGAACATCAACAGGCGCGATAATGACCTTTCCAAGCGGATTGTGCCGCAAATAGTCTTTCAAGTACGAGCCGATATTGAGAACAATGTCCTGATGAAGAATATTTGGTGCGGGCATATCAATAACCTCTCCGTTAATAAACTGAAAATACGGCGCACCTTCGGGCAGAGTCAAGTATTCTTGCACCGTTCTAGGGCGCATAGTTCCTTGTTCTTGAAGCGTTGTTGCTTCAATCTCGTATTCCAAAAGTTCATCCATAATATTTCACATTTCGGAGAATTACGGCGTATATGCTGCTTCCTGCTCCAATTCTTCAATCGGCAAGCGAATACTTTGAAACTTGATGTTTTTATTTTCATCCACAATCATCATCACATTACGCTCCACTTTCATCCAATCCGAGCGGCGCAAGGTAAATGGCTCAGAAGCGAGAATGACCGCCTGCGGACGACCTGCGCCTGGCTCCATTTGGCAATTTCCATCGCGGCAATGATACTCGTTGCCGTACATGTAATACAGCGTTGAGGGCTGTACAAGCGGGTTCGTGGTGTACCGCGTTGCGACGAATGCTTTACCGTTGGTGACGCAGAAATTCAGGTACGAGTGCTTTTTCAAGCCTAATTCCATGTACAATGCGCAGTAGTCATCCAGCATTTTGTTCATTGCATAGACCATATCGTCGGTTGAAACCTCGCCATTCGGGTCTTCGATGTGATTCAAAAACAAACCAAACATATGCTCGGAATCCGTCGAACCCATGATGGATTCATACGCAACATCGTTCAAACGGCGCAGAAGCGGGCGGCGGAGCTTGTTAAATTCACCCACCATGCCATTGTGCATGAACACGAGTTTGCCGCACTGGAAGGGGTGCGAATTCACTTCCTCGACCGACGAACCTGGCGAAGCGGCGCGGACGTGCGCAATAAACAAGGGCGAATGAATTTTCTTGGAAAGATTTTTCAAGTTCATATCGCTCCACGCGGGCTTGACGCTCCGAAACACGCATGGATACTGGTCTAGTCTGGGTTCGTACCACGCAACACCAAAACCATCACCGTTTACGGCAACAGACATTTCCTCCGCTTGCATACTTTGAGCAACAATCAAGGAAAATCGCGGGTTGTATAATAAATCTTCTGCCAAGACCGGTGGTCCGCTGTATGCAAGAAATCTACACATAATGGAAATCCTATCTTTCTAAAATCTTTCTAAAAATGGTGGTTCGGTGGAAGTGGTAAAATCTTCTGGGGTAGCGCAGACACTCTTGTCTGCGCCGCTTTGACATTGCACAGACAAGAGTGTCTGTGCTACCGAAGCCAGAAGATTTTTCACATATTTCTACGCCTTTGTGTCCTGACGGCGCACTGCGATAGCGTGCATATCAATTCCGCACGGCGTGATGCTTTTAAAGGTGAATTTTTTTGATAATTGCAGAGATGGCGTAGAAAGCGATGAAAACGAGTGCAAGCCGCTTCCTACCAGCATCGGTGCAATGAAAATATGCAATTCGTCAATCAGATTTTCTTGCGCAAAGCTGGAGAAAATACGCGCTCCACCTTCGACCATTACCGATGAAATATTCTTTGAAGCAAGTTGCTCCAAAATTGCGCGGAGATTCAAGTAATCACCGTTGCCCGCGCCTGCTGGAAACACGTTCACGCCGCTTATTTTCAGTGCCGTAGCTTTCTGCTTTGCCATTGCCGATGGCGAGCAAAAAACAAACGTATTTTCGCGGTCTTCGCTGGCAAAAACTTTCGACTTTAAGGACGTAGAAAGGTCGGAATCTAGTATAATTCGCTTGGGGTCATGTCCTTGCACGTGGCGTACATTCAGTTCGGGGTCGTCTTTGCTGACGGTAACTGCGCCAATCAGCACGGCATCTACTTCGGCGCGGATTGCGTGGGTGGCTTTGCGGCTTTCTTCGCCCGTAATCCACTTCGATTGCCCATACACCGTTGCAATACAGCCATCCAACGATTGCGCGATTTTTGCAATAATGTACGGCTGACCTGTGGTGATATATTTCGTAAAAAAGCGATTCAACCATTGACATTCTTCTTCCAGAACGCCCACCGTTACTTCGATTCCAGCTTCTTTTAAACGTTCAATTCCTTTGCCGGAAACTTCAGGATTTGGGTCAATCATGCCCACAACCACGCGCCCGATTTTCTTCTCAATCACAAAATCTACACATGGCGGCTGCTTGCCGTGATGACTACACGGTTCGAGATTCACATACAGCGTCGCTCCTTCGACCGAGCGAGACGCACGGCGGATTGCATCTACTTCGGCGTGAATGTCGCCGTGTTTGTGATGCCAGCCTTCACCGATAATTTCCCCTTCCTGCACAAGAAGCGCACCAACACGAGGATTTGGGCTGACATAGCCTGTGCCTCGTTCGGCAAGCTCAATCGTGCGCCGCATCGCTTGTTCATCGGTCATAAATGTTTGCTCCGGCAATGATGATGAGCAGTAAAAATTACTGAAATATTCAAATGCAAAATTACACGAACAAGAAATTACGAACTACCTGTCTTTTTTCCCAAAAAAACTTCACTTCCTGTGATGACAGTGCGCCAATGCTTGGAGTAAGCTGTTGTACAGCATACACACGCATACAGATTTTCCTCCATTTCTTCCTTTTTGAAATGCTGGAAATTTGCGCACCGAAGCGCACTCATCATATTTTTACGAAATGCCATCCTTCTTTTCTAATAAATTCTCCGCAAAACCCAGTGCTGCACAGCACATGGAGAGACAGTAAAATCCATCGCGCCCTTCCGCCATAGAACTGGTGATATTGAGAAAGAGATAGCCCGTAAAGCACGCCGCGCAACCTGCGGCAAGGATTTTCGCCATCGGTAAATGCGCCGCCGAGCGTGCCAGACGATAGGCGCGAACCATGGTTGCAAGCCAAAAGCTGTAAAAGCAAACAAAGAAGAAAAAACCCAGCTTCAGCCAAACAAAGATATATCCGTTGTGAATAAACGTTGCTGTAAAAAAGTGCTTTTGAATAGGGTCGTAGGCGTAAAACGATGAGCCTAAACCGTTTCCGCCAAGAAAATATACTTGTAATTGATTCAAAATGGAGAGCGTTTCATAATACCGTGCAAGCAAGGAAACATCACCTGTTCCACGTGATGACGATACCAAGCGGGCTTTCAAAACACTGAAAATAAATGCCGCTTTGTCGGGAAAGATGAGTTGCACCATAAACGTAAAACACAATGCCGCAATGATAGCATACACGCTGAAAAGAACGAGCTTTTTGGGATTCAATACAGCAAGCGCGACAACAAGCGCAAGCGTACCAGAGAGCCAAAAACCCCGCGAAAAACTTGCGACCACCACCACACCGTAAAATCCCGCCAGAAGCAGCACCAATACTTGCGATTTTCTCTTTGCAGCATACAAGCTCCCCAGCACTGTCCAAATCGTCGCGCTCATGAAAATATGCGTATTCAAGGTTTTGCGCGATGCCCAGATTTGGTAAGCGTAAATAATGTTCGTGGAGGCTTTCAGGTAATTGTACAAATTCAAACCGCCAATAGCGAGAAAAACAACCGCATGGCACGCCAGAAGAGCCTGTATTTGCCGCTTCTCGGTGAAATGCTCGCGCCAAGGGAAGTAATAGAGCATCATCCAGAACAAGAGCCATTCGCGCACCCACGTAAGCACGGGCGTACCATTCAGCAGTGCCAGTCCGAAATTGGTGAGCGACACTGCGATTGCCAAAAGTAGGATTCTATCTGCCCAATGCCTCACCACACGCCGCCTCTGGATAACGCACATTCCAAAAAACCATATTGCCAAGCCACCAAAATAGAACAATACGAGCGCGTATTCTTTCAGCGTAATTTCCTCATCGCCGCCGCCTTGCGAAATCCACCAATAATTCAAGAGCGCACCCAAACACAGCCACACACGCGGATAACGCACAAAGAACGCCACGAGCAGCCCACCAGCACCGAGCGCGAGTGGCGCAGCAGCAAGAAATGGATTGACCAAAAGCCCGATGGCAACAAGCACCGCCGCGCACGCCGAAGCAAGTACGATTGTGCGAGCATCACTTCTTATGGGTAAGGCGTGTGTAAAGGGGAATGAGAGGGAAGTATTGATTTGTGCAAGCATAGACGCGGAGATGATGAAAACTCCTCCTGAGAAAAACATGATGCTTGGCAATCATTTCAACCTCAATAGTGGCACAGACATTCTTGTCTGTGAATGTTCGTGCTGAATTCGTATAGAAATCACAGACAAGAATGTCTGTGCCACTGAAGCCTGATTTGATAGCACTTACAAGAGCTTGGTCGTGCTGAGGAGGTGAAGCAAAAAAAATCGCTCATCCCAGCAGAAAACATCAAGTATTTCTGCAACGAAATGAGCGATAAATATACAAAAAGTCTTGGGGACGCAGACAAAAATCTTATGTCGCGTTTCCTTATGCTGCGTCGTCGCTGAAGCTATTCATAGAAAGCTCTGCAACGTAGTTCGACGCGCCTGGAACGGGGTGATTCGCGTTGTAGCCGTCAATCACGCCTTGCTCTTGCGATTTCAAGAACTCGACAGCAGAAAGCACAATTTTCTTTGCTTCTTTGTCGAATTCAATGACTTTCAAAGGCAAGTTTTCGTCCACGCGGAAGAAATCAGCGATATTCTTCACGGGCGCGAAAGAAAGCTGCGATGTCGGAACAAAGCCATCTACGCCGTGCGGCAATTCCACAATCACGCCTTTTTCGATGATACGAACAATGCGTCCTTGTGTTTGCGTGCCTACTTCGTAATCGCGTTGGAACGCATCCCATGGATTCTCCCGTACTTGCTTGTGTCCGAGCGAAATCCGGCGTTGGTCGAGGTCAATGCCCAAGATGACAACGTCAATTTCTTCGCCTTTTTTCACAAACTCGCCGGGGTGACGGATTTTCTTCGTCCATGAGAGGTCGCTAATGTGAACAAGACCATCCACACCTGGCTCCAATTCAACAAACACACCAAAGTTGGTGATATTGCGAACAACGCCTTTGTGTGCGGAATCCACTGGATATTTTTGGAGAAGTTGCTGCCACGGGTCAGGAGTGAGTTGTTTCATACCGAGCGACAATTTCTTGCCATCGCGGTCAATGTTGAGGACAACGGCTTCCACCATTTGTCCCATCGAAACGAATTGCGACGGATGCTTGATATGCTCTGTCCACGACATTTCGCTGATGTGAATCAAACCTTCGATACCTTTTTCGATTTCGATGAATGCACCGTAATCGGTGAGGCTGACCACTTTGCCCTGAACGCGAGATTGTGGCTCGTATTTCTCGCCAATCGTGTTCCAAGGATGTGCGGTGAGTTGTTTCATACCGAGCGAGATACGACGCTTGTCGCCGTCGAAATCCAAGACCACAACTTTAACTTTTTCGTCAAGTTGGACGATTTCTGACGGATGCGTAACGCGTCCCCATGAAAGGTCGGTAATGTGAACAAGACCGTCCACACCGCCCAAGTCAATGAATACACCGAAGTCGGCGATAGCTTTGACGTGTCCTTCCAAAACGAGACCTTTTTCCAAGCGTTCCAAGACTTCTTGGCGCACACCTGCAATTTGCTCTTCCAAAAGAACTTTGTGGCTAACGACAACGTTTTCGTTCGGATGGTTAATTTTCACAACGCGAACATCAAGGTTGCGACCAATCCACGCATCGAAGTCGCGGACGGGTTTTACATCAATTTGCGAACCCGGAAGGAAGGCATCAATGCCCATAAGGTCCACAACCATACCACCTTTGATACGGCGGAGGATTTTCGCCTGAACAATGGCTTGAGTATCGTGAGCGGAATTGATACGCTCCCAAATGCGCATGAAATCAGCACGGCGGCGCGACAACACCATTTTACCGTCGCTATCTTCGATGTTTTCCAAGAAAACTTCTACTTCATCGCCGATTTTGAGTTCATCGCGGTTGGTAAATTCTGAAAGCGGGACAATGCCTTCAGATTTGAAGCCGATATCAATCGCTACTTCGTTATTGCTAATAGCAACGATGCGCCCTTTGATGATTTCATTTTCAGAAATTGTCGAAAGAGTTTTCTCGAACATACTTGTAAGTACGTCGGCATCGAGCATATCGTAGGTAAAGTCATCATCCATAATGGATGTGACCGAATATTTCTTGTGCATCGCAGTCGGTTTTTTGCCAGCTGCTGCTGCCATCTGCTCGTCAGAAGACATTACTTGCTCAGACATTAAAAGCCTCCGAAAGACGCATGATTGTTTACCATTTTTTTTGTTGAAAATGTTCCAACAAGGTAGATTCTATGCGGCTTTTGTACAAAAATTAGTGGATAAAATTGTGAATTGGTAAAGAATACAAACATACGGCTTTTTTTTGAGATGTCCAAACGTGAACTTTTTATTTTAGCAACTCACCTTACGCATAAGACCCTCACCCAACCCTCTCCCAGAGGGAGAGGGCTTCAGAGCTATTCTCCACTAACCCTCGCCCTCTGGGAGAGGGTCTCGCGCAGCGAGGGGTGAGGGCGGCGCGAGGGTGTGCGTAAGGTGAGTTAGCAAGAGACAAAATCTGGCTTCAAAATTCAACTGCAAAATCTACCTTCAAAGTCTGCCTGCAAAATCCAACTTTATTTCCTCTGTTTCTCGGCAAACAAAAATTTGGGCAAGTCCCTTCCTCTGTTTATCTTTGTTCAACGCTTTCAAAGCGGCTTCAATACGAGCGCGATACGCCTTCGCGAACACATGTGTCGCGAAGCTGGGGATGAGATGAAAATTATTTGGGGCGTTCCTTTTTCGTTTGTATCTTTCTTGCTCACTTGAATTCACGTCATCTTTTCCGTTCAAATATTGCTCTTCAATGTTCGTGCGATGACATCAAAACTATCGGTGAATACCTACTATCGGTGAATACCTACTATCGGTGAATACCTACTATCGGTGAATACCTACTATCGGTGAATACCTATGAATTTCTTTGATATCTACTACGCCATTGTCCTTAGTTTACGCCGTAATCGCTTTTGGTTGGCGTTCGCTATTGTGTTCGCGGGCATTATGCTGTGCGACGTGATAGCAGCATTCTTACCGCTTCCAATGGAAGAATGGGCAAGGCTTGGTGTGCTGGATATGTCGTTTTCTCCCGAAGTGTGGATGGGATTAGTAAGCATGATTGTCGGAACGCTTGTGGTCATTATCACAATTGCTTCTCAAGTTGTTCCGCGCATGATTGATGTGTACATGAACGACTGGCGCAGTCTGCTCTACGCGTGGTTGCTGGTGTTGTCCACCATTCATGCTATTGTTGTGAGTAAATTTATTGGCGTGCGCCCGTCCAGCGCGGTGTACAATACCTTTTTTCTTTTGCCCGCGAACTTGCTCTTTGCCTTTCCCTACATCTTCTACATCTTGGCAATGACCAAGCCATCAACGATTATTCGCCGCATTTACAAAGAAAATTTCGCACTGCTGGGACGCATGAGTACGCCAAATGTGCGCCGTTGGCTGAAAAAACGCGAGAATACATCTATGGCACAAGGTGAGTTATTTCGCTACTTGAATCAGCTTGACAACATCATGTATTTTGTGTCGTTCAAGGAACTGCAAGCGCAAATTATCATCAACATTAGTGCGCTCCTTCGAGAATATATCCGCATCAAAGAACTGTTTCACGGGGAATTTTTCGCGCTCAGTCATCAGGTGGTTACGGACATTTCCTTTCAAACATTAGAAATTCAATTCCGCGAAATTGAGGAAACACAAACCTTCTACGAACTCAAGTGTTTGCGCATCATGGGCGATGCTTACAACAAATGCTTACAGGATAATGCCTTCGATTTGGCTTCCCTCTGCGGTTCGGAACTGAACGTCATTGGTGAAGCCGTGATGGAGCAAGGCGATGATTCTCTCATGGAATTCGTGCTGGTACGCTTCAATACCATGATGCGTTCAGCGTTTAAGCATGGTTTGTCGAATCAGGAAGCGCGTAATCTCTACAATCTCGCCTTTCATTACAGCACCTACATCAAGCAGCTTGCTCTCAACGACCGCAAAGACCTCGTGAAGAAGGCAATTCGTTACTTGAAAATGTACGGCTCGGAAGTATTTCGCAATAGCCAAACCCAGCAATCGCTTGCGTTCATCAACGATGTATTTACCTTTGAGATGAAAGAAGTGCTGGTGCTGATTGCCGAACTCGGCTGGGAACAAGACCTCCAACGCCTTTTGCTCTGCGAACTCTTGGAAATGGACGACTTGCTCGTCAAGTCTGGCACGGGCGCGATGGCGCGCGATGCCGCGTTTAATTCTGGTGTACGCACCTTGCAAGCGGGTCTCGCGCTGTTCTATATTTTCCAGCAAGAGTACGAACTTGCCTCTATGGTGGTGGATGATATTTCCGAAGATTTACAAGGTTCCGACCCCATGAAAGCTGCCGGCATGGTAGATGTTATCTGCAAACGCTTGGAAAATGCGCAACCAACGTTCTGGGAAGACACCGACCGAGGCAACAACAACATCTATTATTCGCACCACAAGGCGCAAATACCTGAGTTGCAGTTTATGTTGTTGGAGAAAATTGATTTGGGCTAAGAAGCAAAACGAATACGCTGTAATCACAACATTATTTCCATTATACAATCACAAAGAGAAAAGGGAGCTGTTCGATGAGACAGTTTTTGATAGCAGGGAACTGGAAAATGCACACAACGCCCGCCGATGCTGCCACACTGGGGAAAGCAATCGCCGAGCGTCAAAACGCACTGAAACCATCTTCACGAGTACAAACACTCATTTGCCCGCCGTACATAAGTATTCACGCGGCATTGGAGAATGTCAAAGGGAGCGGAGTGCTGGTAGGTGCGCAGAATTGCCATTTTGAACCCAAGGGCGCATTTACAGGTGAAATTGCACCGAATATGTTGAAAGCAATCGGCTGTACGCACGTCATCATCGGGCATTCAGAGCGTCGTCAGTATTTCAGCGAAACCAATGCGTTGCTGAATAAAAAGGTAAAAGCGGCATTGCATGAGGGTATTGTGCCAATTTACTGCGTCGGCGAAACATTAACCGAACGCCAACAAGACCAAACCCTACAAGTCGTGCGGACGCAGCTTATTGACGGCTTGCTTGATGTGTCCTTGCAAAGCGCATCGCAGCTTGTGATTGCCTACGAACCTGTCTGGGCAATTGGCACAGGACTGTCCGCAACGGCAGAACAGGCGCAGGAAGTTCACGCAGCCATTCGTAGTTTGCTCAAAGAATTATTCCCCAATGCAGGTGCGGATATGTTCATCCTCTACGGCGGCAGCTTGAAGCCTGAGAATGCCGATGAAATCTTGTCTAAGCCCGATGTAAACGGCGGCTTGATTGGCGGCGCGGCTCTGCAAGCGGATTCCTTTGCAGCAATTGTTGCAACGGCAGCAAAGTTATCCGTTTCGTAATATGTGAACAATGTGCGGGTAAAATTTGCAGAGACATTCCTTACAAAACAGAGACTCTCAATTTTTTTGGGAGTCTTTCTTTTTTCTTACTTGAGTGATATGAATACGACATACAAATCTGATAAAACCTTGCTTGGCGCAGGATTGCTCTTTACTCTTGGTGCAATGTTATGGTTGGGAAGTTTGCTCTTTTTCGGTGTTGGTGTGGCAATGATTATTTTCAAAATTCTTCCGACCAAAGACCTTGCTGGAACGCTGAACGCCGCAATTCTACATCGCTTGAATATGATGGAGCTTGTTGGTGCTGCCAGTATGGGCATCAGTTTTGTGCTGCTGTGGCAGCGTGCCGCGAAGCGAGATATTATGTCGCTTGTAGGCATTCTTTGCGTAATGCTGCTTTGTTGGTGCGCATACGCTTTGGGTATTACCAGCGAAATGAATATACTCAGGGCAAATATCAACAGTTTTGACGCGCCCACCGAAGCTGCAAAGGAACTCATTACACGCTTTCGCGGCTATCACGTCTGGTATTCGCGCTTGGTCTCGGTGAATATTGTATTTGGTTTCGGATTAGTTGTTTTGCAAATGCGTTTGCTGTTGAAAATGGCAGCGAAGCCGCATGAATAGTGAATTGACAAGATTTGTTTATTTGATGAAAAGCAGTATCTTTGCGTAGCCTTCGCCAATACTTATAGTTTTTATAGAATCACCATTCTTTTACGAAAAAATTTACGACATCCTTGACGATGACGAATATAGAACGTTGCAAGACTATTTGGCGGGAAATCCCAATGCGGGTGATATTATTCCCCAAAGTGGTGGAATCAGAAAAGTGCGTTGGGCTGTCGAAAATAAAGGTAAACGAGGTGGGGCGCGTGTTTTATACTTTTGGAAAGTTTCCGCGTCGCAAATCTTAATGATTGATATTTATCGCAAAAGTGAAAAAGAAAATATTACGCAATCCGACCTTACACTATTCAAATATCTTGTAAAGGAGTTTCGAGAACATGAGTAAACAAGCCGCTAATATCGCCCAGAGCCTTGTCGAGCATAATCTCATCCAGAAAGGTTTGATGAAGCCAGCTCGTGTATGGCACATTGACGAAAAAACAGGAAAACGCACTTTGCTTGAAGACAATACCGAACTCTATCGCCAAAAGCGCACCAATAGCCCTCCACAGTCACAATCTATTCTTGCTGAAAACGATTCGTTGTGAAGCCTCCATACCTCCAAAGGTATTTGCATAATGCTTGCTTTTTAGCCACCAAGACGGCTCATCTCTCCTTCTCACCATGCGCTATACTTCTCTCATTACCGCAGTAATGCTTGTTCTGTGTTCTTCCTGTGCGTCTCTATCGCAAAAAACCTTGACGCTCGCCACCTTCAATATGGAATGGCTCGGCGACAACACTCCTGACGACCAAAAAATCCGCACCGAGTCCGATTTGAAGCTGCTTGCGCAGGTTGTTCGCGATACCGAAGCGGATATTATTGCATTGCAAGAAATTGAAAACGATGAAGCAATGAAACAACTTCTCGTACATTTGCCCGAATACCGCTTCGCTCTTGGTGCGACGGGCGGTAAGCAGCACGTAGGATTTATGGTAAAATCGCGTATTTCCAATGCGGAATTTTTGGGTGACGTTCCAGCGATTGCCGTTGAGAAAAATCGCACCAAAGCGGGGTATTTGCTGCGTGTTCGTGAGAATCAGACTGGCACGGAATGGCTCTTCCTTTCTGTGCATTTGAAAGCTACTTCCCGCGCCGATTCTACGCCCGCTCTCGAAGAACGTTCCCGCGAACTTCGCCGCCTACAAGCCGCTCAATTACGTGCTTGGAGCGATTCCCTTTTCCAAGGAGATTCCCTCAAACATCTCGTACTTATTGGTGATTTCAACGATTCTCCAAAACGCAAAAATACCTCGCTCGATACTCTCCAAGCAGCACAAAACCTTACTTTTCTTACGGCTGAAAATGTGAGTTGCTCATACGCTGGTGCGCCCGCCATTGACCACATTGTTTGTTCAAAACAAGTATTGAAGCGGTTTCGGCGTGGTTCGCTCTATACGCTCAATTTTCATACAATGCTTTCGGACCAAGAAGCAAAGCGGGTTTCCGACCATTGTCCTGTTGTATGCCGCTTTGAATGGGGTGGTGAATAATTCTTCATTAGAGTTTATCTCGAATAAGGTTTTTAGAGTTTTGGAGCAAGGCAGCATGCTGCCTTGTTTAGTAAAAAAGTCTATTCGGAATAAAGTCTATTGAATGATACAAATCTCTGTACACGACAAAACTTTTTTCATAGTAGCACAGACATTCTTGTCTGTGAGTGTTGGTGCGGGGTTCAAGCAACGAACACAGACAAGAAGTCTCAAGCCACTGAAGCCTGATTTAATGCGCTTTTCAGAGGTTTTGTCGTGTACAAAGGATACAAATACAAACAAAAAGCCGCTCTCCACACACGATGGAGAGCGGCTTTTACGTTTTTTGCAATGAGAATTATTCGAGAATTACTTCAAGAATATTCCGCCTTTGCTCACGAAGAACGGTACAAACACAAGGCTAATAATCGCCATGAGTTTGATGAGAATGTTCAGCGACGGACCAGAGGTATCTTTGAACGGGTCGCCAACGGTATCGCCCACAACAGCCGCTTTGTGCGTGTCGGAGCCTTTGCCGCCCATTTCGCCTGTTTCGATGTACTTTTTCGCATTGTCCCACGCGCCGCCTGAATTTGCCATCGAAATTGCCAACATCACGCCCGAAATGAGCGAACCAATCAGCAAGCCAGCAAGCATCTTCACGCCAAAGAACAAGCCAATGGCAAGCGGACTCAAAATCACGAGCAAGCCCGGAGCAATCATCTCGCGGAGCGATGCTTTTGTGGAAATATCAACGCAGGTGCGGTAGTCAGCACGTGCTTTGCCTTGCAGCAAGCCTGGAATCTCGCGGAACTGGCGGCGTACTTCTTCAATCATATCGAAAGCAGCTTTGCCCACAGATTTCATCGTCATTGCCGAGAATGCAAAGGGCAATGCTGCACCCAGCATCAAACCTGCAAGCACGGACGGGTCGGTGAGATTGATATTCGCCAATTCAGGTTTTGCCTGCGCCGCGCGGGTGAGGAACGCCGAGGTAAGAGCCAAGCCCGTAAGAGCCGCCGAACCAATAGCGAAGCCTTTGCCAATCGCTGCGGTGGTGTTGCCAGCCGCATCCAGAGCGTCGGTGCGCTTGCGGATGTCTTTGCCCATTTCCGCCATTTCAGCGATACCGCCTGCGTTGTCGGAAACTGGTCCGTAGGCATCAATCGTCAAACCAACCGCGATAGTGCCAAGCATACCGAT
Source organism: Ignavibacteria bacterium (assembly GCA_013298775.1). Lineage (GTDB taxonomy): Bacteria > Bacteroidota > Ignavibacteria > Kapaibacteriales > UBA4661 > PH2015. Next base: position 32,589 of record JAAFIV010000046.1, read on the forward strand.
TGCCGCCATTGCGATACCGTACATTCCCGCCGAAGCAAAGCCGATAACAGCAGTGAGCGCAATCAACACCATCGGAATTACCGAGCTGTTGTAGCCAAGCGCGAGACCGTAGATGATGTTTGTCGCCGCACCTGTTTGCGAGGCTTTTGCCACTTCGCGGACAGGAGAATAGCGGTGCGAGGTGTAATACTCCGTAATTAAGCCAATCAGCAAGCCAGAAATCAAGCCGGCTGCCAGGGCGATAAATACGCCCGTGTTGTGGTAAATGACGGCACTTTCAGGCGAAAGTTTGAAATCTGCTGGAATAAACTGCATGGTCGGGTACCACAAAGCCGCAAGCATGAACAAAGTCGAGCCGATAAGTGCGTTTTTCAGCGACGATTCTACTTTGTCTTCCGATTTTGGATTCACCAAAAAGAGCGAAAAGAAGCTCGCAACAATACCAACACCGCTTACAATGAGGGGGAACACGAGTGCAGAGATGCGCAAGTTTTCATCGGGAACGTAAGCAAATGCCGTCGCGCCAATCACCATCGCCGCACAAGTAGATTCTGCTACCGAGCCAAAAAGGTCTGCGCCCATGCCCGCAATATCACCAACGTTGTCGCCAACGTTGTCAGCGATAACGGCAGGATTGCGTGGGTCGTCTTCGGGAATGCCCGCTTCTACTTTACCAACGAGGTCCGCGCCTACGTCAGCAGCTTTTGTGTAGATACCGCCGCCTACGCGACCGAACAAGGCAACCGACGAACCACCAAGTGCGAAGCCAGAAAGAATTTCCATAATAATGTGAATTTCTTCAGTCGGGTAAATGGCACGAAGCGCGATATAGACAAATACAATGCCCAACACCGCAAGACCTGTCAAGCCGAAGCCCATGACCGCGCCAGAATTGAACGCGATTTTGAACGATGCTTGCAAGGAAATACGCGCTGCGGCAGCCGTGCGCACGTTGCCTTTGGTTGCAATGCTCATACCGATATAACCAGCCGCCACGCTAATTCCCGCGCCAATCACGAAACTGACGGCAGAAAGAATACCCATCGGAGCGTGTGCTTTGGGGTCGGAGACGGTAAAGGCGATAATCACCGCAAAAAGAGCCATGAAGATAGCAAGAATGCGGTATTCGCGAGCAAGAAACGCCATCGCGCCTTCTTGAATCGCAGCGGAAATTTCCGTCAAACGGTCTACTTCTGCGGCAGAAGATGCGCCGTCGGCGATGGAAACGGACGTAACGCGGCGGTGGAATACGAGAGCCACCACCAGCGACAAAACGCCCAACAAAATAATAATGGCAAGGTACATCATACCTGATTATGTGTTGAATAAGGGTAAAAAAAATGGAATTATAGGCAAGTAATTATCTGCAAGCGTGATTTTATCGGCATTGCCAATGACGCTGCGTAAGAGTATATGACACACATTTCCAATGTTTGTTTTTTGCAAACAGCCTTTAATTTACGGAAAAAATTTGTCTTCAGAAGAGAAAATTGTATATTTGTGTCCTTCCCACACAAAACTTGGGGACGCTTAGCTCAGTTGGTTAGAGTATTACCTTGACATGGTAAGGGTCACTGGTTCGAGTCCAGTAGCGTCCACACACAACAAACGTCGATTTGAAGCCCTTGTTAAGCTGTTTTTGCTTTGCAGGGGTTTTCTGTTTTTTTGAGTTGTATCGTTTTCAAAATTCTTCCGAAGTAGTAGATAAAAATCTTGTAAAGTGCATGGAATCAGGCTTCAGTAGCACAGACATTCTTGTCTGTGTTTAATTGCTTGAATCCTGCACCAACACTCACAGACAAGAATGTCTGTGCCACTACATGGTTTTGTTGAGTGCTTGGAAATCTTTCACAAGTTACCCCATGTTCACAGGACTCATCGAAGAAATAGGCACCGTACGCTCTATGCAGCGTCAGGGCGGCGGATACCGCATCAGTATTGTCGCAAAAGCGATTTTGAATGATGTGAAAATTGACGATTCCATCAGCATCAACGGCGCGTGCCAGACCGTTGTGCGCTGGGATGCACACTCCTTCGACGTGGAAGCAGTCGAGGAAACGGTGCAGAAAACCACGCTTGGCAGCTTTTCCGTTGGGAAGCGTGTCAATCTGGAACGCGCAATGCAGCTTGGTGGGCGGCTTGGCGGGCATATTGTACAGGGACACGTGGACACACGCGGTAAGGTCGTGCGCATTGAAGAGCAGCAAACAAGCTGGCTTCTGAGCGTGGATGTACCAGAAAAATTTGCTCGCTACATTGTTCCTGTCGGCTCAATTTGCATTGACGGCGTAAGCCTGACCGCCGCTCGTGTGGAAGGCACACGCCTCACCGTTGCTATCATCCCGCACACGTGGGGGCATACCACCTTGCAGGAGCTTTCGGTCGGCGGCGCGGTTAATTTGGAGTTTGATATTATTGGCAAATACGTCGAGCGCATGATGAGCTATGGCGTACAGAGCGCATCAAACCTTGATTCAACAACACAGCCGCACGGCATAAGCGAAGAATGGTTGCGCTCAATGGGCTATTGATGACATAATTACTTTGTAACTGGTCAGGTACTATCCCGTCTATTAGGTTTGTATTGTCCCAAAAGACAGAAAAAAGTGATAGATTCTGAATAATTCCTAGATTATTGTCCAATCGACAAGACCAAAGGCAAGCCGATTAAG
>JAAFIV010000047.1:0-18638 GCA_013298775.1 Ignavibacteria bacterium
TCTTTTGCGCGGTGATGAACTCTGGCAAAAAGTACGACAAAGACCATGTTTCCAAAAAGCCCGTCCCAAAAACGACTCCAGCGTTTGCTTAAAAAAACTTGACTTTTCCATAGAAATCGGGCGGCTTCTTCGCCGTCCGGCGGGTTCTCTTTGCGGGAGCATCGCGTGTACACCCGCCGGACGGCTACTACTCTTGTGATAACAGCCGCCCGACGGGATAGGGGTAGATTTTATGCCATTTCCAGAGCTTCTTCGCGCACGACCTTTGCTTTTGCTGCTTTGGGCGCACTTGCCGTTTCCTCAGCAAAATTGCCGTCGCCAAGATATTGATTGAACTGCACGGTTACGATTTTCGAGATGCCTTCTTCTTCCATCGTTACGCCGTAGAGTGTTTCTGCGGCTTCCATCGTGAGTTTGTTGTGCGTAATCATGATGAATTGCGTCGTTTCGCTGAATTTTTTGATGAGACGCACGTACCGACCAATGTTTGCATCATCAAGCGGCGCATCAACCTCATCCAAAATACAGAAGGGGCTTGGTTTGACGAGGTAAATGGCGAAGAGAAGCGCAATCGCGGTCAAGGTTTTTTCGCCGCCGGAGAGCATTTCAATCGAGTGCGGACGCTTGCCGCGTGGCTTTGCGATAATTTTAATCGGTGCTTCCAGTGGGTCGCCTTCTTCAATCTGCAAATCCGCCTCGTCGCCTTCATTGAAGAGGGTTTTGAAGATGTGAATGAAGTTTGTGCGGACGCGCTCGAAGATGTCAAAAAACTGCTTTTGCGCGGTTTGATTGATTTCCTGAATCGTTTGTTTGAGCGTGTGTTCGGATTCCTGCAAATCCTTCAACTGCGCTTCCATAAAGAGCAGACGCTCGTTTTCGCGGTCATATTCCTCAATCGCCAAAGGATTCACCGCGCCAATACTTTTGATTTGCTCTTTCAGCGATTTTACCTCGCCACGCAAACGCCCAATTTCAAACTTGCCATCCTCAAAAAGCGCGGCATTATCAGCTTTTGCGGCATCCAACAACGATTCTGAGGTGATATTTTCTTGCGTAAAATCTAACTGAAAATCTTCACTTGCCCGCTCGCGGTAGGTCGTTACGCGGTTGGTGAGATTGCTCATGTCCAATTCCGCTTTGTGCAGACGGCTTGTCGCGCCTTCCAGCTCGCGCCGCGTGGAACGCGCTTCCTCGCTTGCTTCTTGGAGTTCTTTGCGCACATCGGTTTGTTCTTGCAAGACCGCATCGCGCAGCCCGCTCGCTGTGTCGGTGGCTTCCTGAGCGGCTTGCAGGCTGTTGTCCATGTCGGTAAAATGCGCTTCCAAGTCCTGCTGCTCGCGCTCGGCGTTGGCAGCTTCTTCGGCGCGTTTGTGCGACCGCTCCTCAAGCGCAGTAATTTCTTGCTCCAAGCGTTGTACGTCGTTTTGCAAACTGCGCAAACGGCTCTTTTCCTCAACAAATTGCATTTCCGCCTCACGCGATTCGTCCTGAAGCCGCGCAAATTCTTCTTCCACCGCCGCAAGCGCGTGCTGCGCAGCGTGGAGACGGCTTTCCGCCTCGCTTTTACGCGCAGTCAATTCCTCAATTTCCTGTCCGTCCATTCCCGCCGATACTTGCGCTGCCTGCAACGCCTGTATTTCTGCGGTGAAGCGGGCAATATCTTCGTTTTTGGTGTCAAGTGTTTCTTCGAGCGAATCTACTTGAAAACCAAGCTGCGCCACGCTTTGCGCGTGTTTGCTCTTGGCGGCTTCGGCTTGGCGGAGTGCGTCCGAAATACGGTTCGGATTCAATTCCTTACGGAGTGCCGTTTTTTCTTGAATCGTAAAGCGCATACCGCTCAGACGCTCCTGCAAGCCTTGTAATTCCTGCTTCAGCGTTTCAATTTGCCCTTGCTTGCCAATGGTCGCGCCTTCGGTCGGATTCGTGCCGCCGCCTTTGTGCAAGCCACTTTTGCGAATACATTCGCCATCCAGCGACACGGCTGCATCCGCCAAACCCTGCTCCACAATACGCTTTGCAGCTTCCGCCGTCGTTGTTACGAGCATTCCGCCAACAGCACCGCGCACCGCTTGGCGCAAGTGCTGACGCTGTTCTTCGCTGAAAGCCGCTTCATTGCTTCCTTCATTGCTGATGTTGATGAGTTCGCTCAAATAACCCAGCACGTTTTCCCTCACCCAACCCTCTCCTACGCGAAGCGCGGGGAGAGGGCTTTCCAGCGTGTTTTCTCCTACACCCTCTCCCTCTGGGAGAGGGTCGCTCGAAGAGCGGGGTGAGGGAAACACACCAGAAGGCGCATCAATACTCGGCACACGGTCGAGACACAAAAACGTGGCTTTGCCCTTGCCATGCGCCCTCAAAGCAGCTATCGCAGAGTGCGCTTCATTGCTGGTGTTCACGACCAAATAGTTTGCCGCTTCGCCCAATGCTGATTCCAATGCAACGCGGTACTGCGCGTCGGCGGAAAGTGCTTCGGCGAAGGTGGTGCGGCGTGTTGTGTGCCAATCGGCAGTTTTCATCAGGAATTGTGCGGTGTCTGCGGTATTGACCAAGCCTTGCAAAAATTCCAGCGACGCACTTTTGCGGCTCATTTCAGCTTGAATGCTGGCGGCATCGCGCTCGGCTGCTGCGATTTCGGCTTGCACGGTTTCCAACGTTTCCTGCGCGTGGCGGAGTTCTTCTTCGGTGCGGCGAATCGTCGCATCATGCTCTGAACCTCGCGCTATTGCTGATTCATGGTCGCGTTTTGTACTGAGTAATTTCTCTTCTTGTTGCTGAATGCTGCGCTCAGTTTCTTCAATCCGACGCTTCAAGGAATTGATAGAAGCAATCGTGCGCTCAGAATTCGCGCGGGCTGCAGTGATTTGATTCAGGTAATTCATCACCGCATCGTTTTCAGCGCGAACATTCGCACGAGAGGCTTGAACCTGAGCATTTATCTCGGTTTCAAGCGATTTTGTGCGGTTAAATTCTGATTCCGCGCTTTCGCAATCGTGTTCGGCGTTATCTAGTTGCGCACGGCTCTCGGAAAGGCGCACCGTTGCTTGTTCAATGCTGCGCGTGATGTCGTCCATCTCGCGCAAGGCGCGTTCACGGCTCTTCTGCAATGCCGATAAACGCTCGTTTGCGACGGCGCGTTCTTGCTGTGCGCCCATGAGTCCGCGCTGCATTTCAACAAATACGGCTTCTGCATTCTGAAGGCGAGATTGTATCTCGGTTTGGCGGGTTTCGAGGTCGGCGAGCGTGGCTTCGGCATTCTGTACTTCTTGCTCGAACCACTCTTTTGCTGCGCTTTCTGCGCGAATCTGCTCTTCAATCGGCGCGACGAGTTTCAAAATTTCCGCGTATTCGTATTGCAGCAAAACCCGCTCCACTGCTTTCAGTTTCGCGCCAATTTCCGCCGCAATTTTTGCCTTCGCCGCCTGACGCGACAAGGAACGCACGGTTTTTTCGACTTCAATCACAATGTCGTTGATACGCGAAAGGTCGGTTTGAATGGATTCCAGCTTGCGCTCCGTCTCGCGGCGACGGGTTTTGTACTTCGTCACGCCAGCCGCCTCCTCGAACAAGCGTCTGCGCTCGTCGGTGCGATTGCTGAGAATTGTTTCAATCATTTTTAGCTCAATCACCGAGTAGGCATCAGGTCCCAAGCCCGTATCCATGAAAAGGTCGGTAATATCGCGCAAGCGGCATTCGGTATTGTTCAGCAAATACTGGCTCTCGCCACTGCGAAAGAGACGGCGCGTAACCTTGACTTCAGCGTATTCGGAAGGCAAAACGGAACGGTTATTGTCAATGGTAATCGAAACTTCCGCAAGCCCCAACGGGCGGCGGTTTTTCGTGCCATTGAAAATAACATCGTACATTTTATCGGAGCGCAAGGTCGAGGCTTTTTGCTCGCCAAGCACCCAACGAAGCGCGTCCACGACGTTGGTTTTGCCGCATCCATTCGGACCGACAATCGCCGTCATGCCGGGCTTAAACTTGACCTGCGTTTTATTGGCAAACGACTTAAAGCCAAGCACTTCAATTTGTGAAAGATACATGGGAAATGAACTGGTGAGGAATCCTGTTTATGCTGTTGTTTTGCTCACGTTTGCGGCGGCTGCGGTGCTGCAAACGTGAGGTTTTGTGAGGTGTTCAAGCGCGAGGGTCTCGCTTCTTCGTGAGGCTCTCGCTTTTACATGGGAGAAAGTGAGACCCTCGCGAAGAAGCGAGAGCCTCACCAATACTGGCGTTTAGTCCTTCACGCGAGAGATTATCAACATCGGAACTAAGGAAATAACCGCCGTGTAGAGCGTCGTAAACACGCCATAGCGGAGGAAGAATTGAAGAAAGTTAATTTCCGTCGGGCGAAGGTAGAAAAAGTAGTAAATGATGTTGTGCAAAAAGCCACAAAGCAAGATAATAAGCGGGAAACGGAAACTTCCCGTCATTTCCTGTTCGCGGGTTTCGAGGTAAAAATATCCAGCAATAAAAATGGCAATCACCTTCGCCAGCGCGTTCGAGCCAAGCACATCGGCGGACACAATATCTAGCACTAAACCACCGCCAAAGCCAGCAATCATGCCAATCATTTGCCCTTCCACGAGTGCCACCCAGACTGCCCAAATAAGAACAATATCCGGTACAATTCCTTCAATTGCAATAAACGGCACCAGCACGTCCGAGGCAACCGCCAAAAGCAACGCCGCAATCGCGTAGGCGATGTAGCGCAGAAGCGGGTTGTTCATCGTCGCTTCGGTGTCGGTGAAGGCTTGTTGTGTGCGGAAAAATGATGCCATTGGTTTTGGTTAATTGGTCATTGGTGCATTGGTCATTGGTCGAGTGTGTATGCGGTGTGTGGCGTACATTGCCTTACGCAATGCGCTTCAATGAATCCACACCGAATTGCCCAAGTTGGCTTTGGAAAACGAGTGATTGTGCGCCTTTGCCGCCACCGTTCTGCTGGGCTTGCGATACGCCCGCAATCACGTGTTGCAGCGTGTCATAGACCGCAATCGCGCCATTACCATTCTCGCGGAGAAGTAATCGTTTTGCATCGCGGAAATAGGCGTATTCCGTGCTGTTTTGCGAACCCGCGCTGTTGGGCGTTTGTCCTTGCACATCAGCAATGTCCGACCACCATGCAAGGTTTGAGGAAAAGCTGAAACTGTTGAAACTCATGCCAAATGCTTGCTTTGGTGCAGACGTTGTTTTTGATAACTCTCTACAAAGCTCATCAACCTTCGCTTTTAAGCCGTTGTTGAACATATCGCCTACCATCACCATTCCGCCTTGTTGCCATTGCCCCATGCCGCCGAGTTCGGGATGATTAAATTGCGCCATTGTGCCACCACCGCGTTGTAATGCTTGTTGTAGTGTGGAAACGGCATCTATACTTACGCCGAAGCGTTGTGCGAGTTGTTGAAGGTCGTTGGTCATTGGTGTATTGGTCATTGGTAGGACTTTCGCAAAACGCCTCTTTTTGCGGTCATTCCGACGTAGGTCGGAATCTATCGGAAACGTTATAGATACCGACCTACGTCGGTATGACCGAAATTTTTTGCGAAAGTCCTAATTGGTTAGTTCGTCATTGGTTAATGAGCGAAAACAAGTATTGGTGAGGCTTAGATGAATGACTAAGAACGAATGCACCAATGACTAATTTTCCTCGCTCGTGTCGCGTTGTTGTTCTTCTCGGCGTTCGCGTTCTTTGCGTTCTTTTTCAAGTTTTTCTCGCTCGCGCATTTCGCGAAGTTCGCGCTCGCGGGGTGTTTCGCGGCGTTGTTGTTGGCGTTGAGCGGGTGTGTCGCCTTGTTTTAAGCGGCGTTCCAAGAGTTCTTCTACCATCACACGCTCAGGGTCGGGTTGCTGCAAGCCGATAAACACATATTCCAGCGATGGAAAATGCACGGCGGGTTCGAGGCGGAGTTTCCAAAAAAGCGTGTTTGGCTCGTCACGTTTTTCAGCAATGCGCCCAACGGGAATATCGGCTGGATAGCGCGTGCTGTAATCCGACGTTGTAACGATATCGCCTTCTTTCACATCTTCGGTCTTGGAAACGTTGGTTAGATACAAATTTGTACCGCCTTCCCAAGCAACGATGCCGTTTGTACGGGTACGTTCAATTTTTGCCGCAATGCGCGTATCTTTATCGAGCAAGGTTTGAACAATGGCGTAACGGCGCACCGCCGAAAACACAAAGCCCACCAAACCTTTATCATTCATCACGGGCATTCCCTGACGGATGCTATCGGATGTGCCAACATTGATAGTGAGATAGTACCGAGATTTATCCATGATGCGCCCCGCAATCTGCGCTGAATGCACGTTGTAATGTGGGCTGACGGAATCGCGGAAGTGTAGCAGAAGGCGAAAACGCTCGTTCTCGGACACAGCACGGCGTGTTTGCGATACTTCGCGGGTGAGATTGTAATTTGCCTCGCGCAACGCCGCGTTCTCGCGCACAATCGTCAGCGGATTCGGCAACCATGCAAAGGCTTCCTGCAATACACCCACGCCGCTAATCACAACCGTGCGGAAACCACGCAGTTTCGCGGTGTTTCCGAAGGTCATCAGAAGAAGGCTCATCGCAATCAAGACGCACAAAACGGCGTATTCCTTGAAGCGGATGATAAATTCGAGAAAACGCACCATTGCTGCAAATGAAGCGTGGAAGGGAGTAGCTTGGGGGTTCCTTAAAAGTAACCGAAAAGCTCTGCTGAACGATGTCGTATTCGCCCCCTTGATAAAGGGGGAACGGGGGATTATCACGGTTCAAGACCGCTTAAATCAGATAAGTTCAATGAGCTTCGCCTGCGTGGAAATCCCCCGTTCCCCCTTTATCAAGGGGGCAAATGAGTGAATTTGCCACAACGCTGGATGAGTTACATTTGAAAAATTCAAGCTACGTTGATATGTACCAAAGATACGCAAAATACGACTTCCTGCATTTTTGTACAACCTTTGCGTGGAAGCTCGCAGAATAGTTTTCCACAGGGAAGCCAGATTTTATGCAGTTTATTGAAGAGAATCGCAGTCGTGATGCGCATTGTGGAGGATTATCTGCATTTTGGGGAAAACATAAAAAAATGCTATCTTACTGTTCTGCATTGTTTTAAATGTTTGCCAAATTCAATGCGCATTTTCTCATATTTTTCAGCACTTATGTCGCAAGCAATCGCAACGCAAAATTTGAATGTCACCAGTGAATACGGCACCTTGAAGGCTGTTATCATGCACAAACCCAACACGGAGATTGACCGCCTTTTGCCGGACAATTACCGCACGTTTTTGTTTGAAGATATTCCCTTCTTGTCAAAAATTCAAAGCGAACATGACCATTTTGCGTCGCTCGTGGCTTCGACGGGCGCGAAAATTTATTACACTGAAGAACTCCTGCGCGAAACGTTGCACAACGACACCGCCAAGCAAGCACTCATCGAAGCGACGGGCGCACTAGAACGCTGCGAAGGTATGATTGACGACCTCACGCGCCAAACACCCGACGACCTCACCACGATTCTTTTTGCGGGAATTCGTGCAAATGAAGCACGGGCGCGGGGTTTCAAGATGAGTATGTATCTGCCCGACGACCGAATGCTGATGCCGCCTCTGCCAAATTTTTACTTCATGCGCGACCCCGCCGCAATCGTTGGCAATGGCATTGTTTCCTCGAATATGTTTTATCCCGCCAGAGCGCGTGAATCCGTGATTATGGAGCATGTTTTTCGCTATCATCCGCTCTTTACCCACAGCGTTGATTTCGTGTACGGCGTGGACGAAAACGAGCGGTTTTCCTCGATTGAAGGCGGCGATATTATTGTTATCAACGAAGAATCTGCCGCTATTGGATGCAGCGAGCGCACGAGCAGCGAAGCCGTGATGCGCCTTGCAGGGAATTTGTTCAAACGCGGGCGCATTAAGCGATTGTACGAAGTGTTTGTGCCGCCAAAGCGAGAATATATGCACCTCGACACAGTTTTTACGATTGTTGCCTCGCAAACGATTTGCGCACATAAACGCAGCTTTATGGAATCGCCACAAACACGAATGTACGAAGCCGCCGATAACGCCGAAGGCGCACAGCTACGCGGCGAAGGACGGACATTTATGGATGTGTTGAAAGATGAATTTGGCGGATTGAATATCATCGAAGTGGCTGGCGGCGATAAATACTACGCCGACCGCGAGCAACGTACCGATGGCGCGAATGTGTTTACGATTGCACCCGGAAAAGTGGTCGGCTACGACCGCAATCAGCGCACCAATGCTGCCTTGCGTGCGGCGGGCGTAGAAGTGCTGGACTTTGAAGGCTCGGAACTCGTGCGCGGCTTAGGCGGTGCGCGGTGTATGACGATGCCGATAGAACGCGCTATGGCGTAGCGCACGGGCATAAATTGCCATGAAAAAAATAGAGAAAATCTTGAAAAAGTCGTATTTTTGCTGTTCTGTATCTGTTCTGAAATGCACGACCGCTTCAGGTATGAAAAACGCTGTCGTATTCGCCCCCTTGATAAAGGGGGAACGGGGGATTGAACGGTTGAAACCGTTTCAAATCATTCGTTATACGCATCGCCATACGCAGGAAATCCCCCGTTCCCCCTTTATCAAGGGGGCGAATGAGTGAAATTCTGCCACACCTAGAGAGTAGTTAGCAAAATCAGCCGTCAGAACAATTTTTCTTCAACCTCTTTGTGATGCTATGTCTCAGAAAAAAACAGCACTGGTCTGTGGTGCAGGTGGTTTTATCGGTAGTCATCTTGTGCGTCGTTTGAAGCATGAGGGCTTTTGGGTGCGCGGTGTGGATTTAAAAAATCCCGAATTTTCCGCCACTGCCGCCGATGAGTTTATCGTTGGCGACCTCCGTGAGCAATCCGTTTGCCGAAACGTCGTGGATATGCCCTTCGACGAAGTATATCAGCTTGCGGCGGACATGGGCGGTGCGGGCTACATTTTCACAGGAAATCACGACGCGGATGTGATGCACAATTCCGCAACTATCAATCTCAACATCGTGGAATTAGCGCATAAAGCGGGCGTAAAGAAAATTTTTTACTCCTCGTCGGCGTGTATGTATCCCGAATACAACCAAAACGACCCCGATAATCCGAAATGCTCTGAAGATTCCGCCTATCCTGCCGCACCCGACAGCGAATACGGTTGGGAAAAGCTCTTTAGCGAGCGGTTATATTTGGCGTACCAGCGCAACTACGGCTTGAATGTGCGCGTGGCGCGGTATCACAACATTTTCGGACCCGAAGGCACGTGGACAGGCGGCAAGGAAAAAGCTCCCGCCGCAATGTGCCGCAAAGTCGCGGAAACACCCGACGGAGGTGCGATTGAGGTGTGGGGCGACGGCAAGCAAACACGCTCGTTTTTGTACATTGATGAATGCTTGGAGGCAATGCGCCGCCTGATGGATTCAGACTTTATCGGTCCTGTAAATATCGGCTCGGAAGAAATGATTTCGATTAACGGTTTAGCAGAAATGGTGATTGGGTTTTCTGGTAAAAACGTTAGTATCAACAACATTCCTGGACCAACAGGTGTGCGTGGTCGCAATTCCGACAACACGCTTATTCGTGAAAAATTGCAGTGGTCGCCTTCCATGCCGCTTCGCGCTGGTATGGAAAAAACGTATTCGTGGATACATGCGCAGGTAGAAGCTCGGAAGTCTGCGTAAAATCATCGTACGCATCACTCGCGCTTGCCCTCACCCCTCGCTGCGCGAGACCCTCTCCCAAAGGGCGAGGGTTTGTCGAAACTAGTTTTGAAGCCCTCTCCCTCTGGGAGAGGGTTGGGGTGAGGGTCTTTTTACACACAAGGACGTTGTGTAAACCAATTCATCCTTCGCTAATGTCTGTGCTGCTGCATCCGCACGTTTACACGCTGTTGTAAGCACGGGCAGTACCACAGACATTTTCTTTACAACGACAAAAAATAATGGCACAACAACATCAAAGAGAGCAGCAACCGTCAGCAATGCAGCCTTCCCAAGACGAAACACCGAAAAAAAATACCACGCTCCAAACCATTGTGCGGACGCTTCTTAGCTTAGGTTTGCTCGTGGGTTCGATGTGGTTTGCGCTCAAGGATGTGAAAAATCTGGATAGTCTCTGGGGCGCATTCCAACACGCAAACTATGCGTGGGTACTGGCAACAATCCCCGTGATGCTGCTCTCGCACTATCTCCGCGCCTTGCGGTGGATAACGATGATGAAACCTATTCAAGACGGCATTCACATTACCAATGCGTTTTCAGGCGTGATGATTGGCTACATGATGAATAACCTCACGCCGCGTGGTGGCGAAGTGGCGCGACCCTTTATTTTAAGCCGCCGCGAGAATGTGCGTTTTTCCACTGCCATTGCTACCATCCTTGTCGAGCGCGTGATTGATATTCTCAGCCTCAGCGTTTTTATTTTGATAACGTTCTATTACCTGCACGGAAAAATTGCCAGCGTCTTTCCGCAAATCAATGCACAAGCACTCATCAAAGCACTTGTAGTGCCGCTTGTAGGCTTTATGGCATTTATCGTTTTGCTCATTACCACGAACATTGGCGAATGGCTTTTGCGCATGACGGTAAAACGCTACTCGGAATCGCTCTACACCAAGCTACACGGTTATTTGGAAGCGTTTATCAATGGTTTCAGCATTTTCAAATCGCCCGGGCTGTATTGGCGCGTTCTTTTGGAGACTGCGCTTATTTGGGGCTTATACCTTGTGCCATTGTACATGATGTTTCTCGCCTTTAACTTCGATACCCGCTACGGTTTTAGCTGGTTCGATGCCAACGTTTTGCTTACCATGACCACCATTGGCATTACCATCGCGCCAACGCCTGGCGCGTGGGGGATTTACCACAGTTTTGCGCAAATCACACTCACAAGATTTTACGGCGTTCCGAGCGAAGAGGCACTTGCTTTTGCCTTTCTTGCGCATGGTGTGGGCTATTTTTTGAATATCATCGTTGGCGCAATGTTCGCTCTGCGCGAGCAGGCACGCGGGCTTTCGTGGAAAGCGGTTTCGCACGCGAGCGAGGAAGTTGCGGCAAAAAATTCGTAGGGAATTTACTTGGTGAGGCTCTCAATTCTTATTGAGGGTCTCACTTACCACACAAGCATTATCGAAAGTGAGACCCTCGCCCCGAAGACGGGAAGGGAATTTACTTGGTGAGGCTCTCAATTCTTATTGAGGGTCTCACTTACCACACAAATTCTCACTTACCACACAAGCATTATCGAAAGTGAGACCCTCGCCCCGAAGACGGGAAGCGAGAGCCTCACGCTGACATCACCCATTCACGTTTGTTTGTTCAATTTGTTTGTTCAAGGAGTATCATCATGAAGTTTGGGACATTGATTGCAAAGCATCAAAAAACGCTAGAAGAAGCTATTCAAGCCAATTCCAGACGCGAGTATTACGCACATTGGAACGAATCGCCGAGTAAAAAAATCTACGGTGAAACGGCAGCAGAAGAAGGGGAAAGCCGCTTCAAAACTGCGTTGCAGGGAAAATTCACTCGCTTGCTGCAAACAGGCGAGCAAGGCTGGCATGGCGAAGAGTCCTCACCATTCGGACTTGCCAATAGCACAGAATATCCCATGTTTGCTGTTGAAGATGTCATTGCACATGCCAATAATGCCCGCCAAGACTGGCAAAAGCTCACACCTACCGAGCGGGCTGCTGTGCTGATTGAAGTGCTGGAACGCGCTGGGACGGGCAACAATTTTTTTGAAATTGCTTATGCAACGATGCACACATCGGGACAAAGTTTTGCGATGTCGTTTCAGGCTTCCGGACCGCATTCTTTCGACCGCGCCCTTGAAGCCCTTACGCTTGGATATAGCGAGCAAGCACAGTTTGTGGGTGGCGCGACGTGGGTAAAACCAGCCGGCAGCGCGGGAAATCTGACCGTCAAAAAAGCCTTTCGTATTGTACCAAAAGGTATCGGCGTGGTGATTGGCTGCTCGACTTTTCCTGTCTGGAACACGCTTCCGGGCTTGTTTGCAAGCCTTATTACGGGTAACGCCGTAATTGTAAAACCGCATCCAAAATCAGTGCTGGCAATTGCCGTCGTGATAGCAAGTATGCAAGAAACCTTGCGCGATTTGGGGCTGAATCCGCATCTTATCCAAATGGCGGCAGACTCCACTCAAAAGCCGCTTACACTCACGCTTTCCGAGCATCCCGACGTAAACATTATTGATTTCACGGGCGGTGCATTTGGCAATACGATTGAGGATGTTGGGCGGAAGCATGGAAAAGCCGTGTTTACCGAAAAAGCGGGCGTGAATGGAATCATTCTGGAGAGCGCATCAAACCTTGATGCTGTGCTGGATAATCTTGCCTTCACACTCACGCTGTATAGCGGGCAAATGTGTACAACATCGCAGAATATTTTTGTAAACAAAGAGGGCGTTTTGGAAGGCGACAAGCGCATTCCTTTCGCAGAAGTCGCTTCCCGCCTTGCTTCCAAGATAGATGCGTTGGTGAATAATCCCAAAATGTCGTCAATAACAGGTGCAATTCAAAGCGAACTTACCTACGAGCGCGTGAAAACCGCACAAAATCTTGCTTCTACGAACAAAAGCGTGCAGGTCATCCGCCCCTCCGCACCTGTTCCGCAAGCTGGGTTCGAGAACGCACGCACCGCATCACCGCTTGTGTTGCAAGCAGACGTTGCCGCAGCAGATGTGTATGAGCATGAGTGGTTTGGTCCTGTCAGTTTTCTTATTCCCACAGATGGCTTTGCGCAGAGCCTCCAGCTTCTTTTGCGGAGTTTGAAGTCAAAAGGTGCGCTCACGACGCTTGTCTATACCACAAGCGCAGAAGAACGCGAGCAAGCGGAAGATGCGATTATTTTTGAAGGAAAAGCTCCCATTGCGCTGAATTACGTGGGTGGAATTTTTGTGAATCAATCATCTGCTTTTAGCGATTTTCACGGTGCAGGCGCGAATCCTGCGGGCAACGCTTCTTTCGCCGACCCAGCTTTTGTTGCAAACCGCTTCAATGTGATTGGTTCGCGTGAAGTCGTTGCGTGAGCAAATAACAAACCGCACTTCCCAAAAGAATATTCTTCAAAGCACGTATTTTTGATGTTGTCATCATGCCCGACACACCACCAGTATTCATCACGCCAGAGCGCAACGAGAAATTGCAACGCGTCCTCACAAAAAAGCAGCCGTCGCTCACGATTGTGCTGGAAAACGTCCACGACCCGCACAACGTCTCGGCTGTGCTACGCTCGTGCGATGCTGTGGGCGTGGTGGAAGCATTTTTGATTTACAACGGCATACAGGAATTTCCCGAACTGGGGCGCAAAAGCTCCGCCAGCGCGAAAAAGTGGATAGACTTGCACCAATTTAGCACCGCGACTGAGTGTTTTGCGGCGTTGAGGGCGCGTGGTTACGCCATTTACACGACGAACATGGCAAACGATGCCGTTTCGCTCTACGCGCTCAATCTCACGCAGCCCGTCGCGCTGGTCTTTGGCAACGAGCATAGCGGCGTGAGCGAGGAAGCACTGGCGTTGGCGGATGGAAATTTCCTTATTCCGCAGGTTGGGATGATTCAGAGTTTGAATATCTCGGTTGCGTGCGCGGTGAGCTTGTTTGAGGCGTACAGGCAGCGCAATTTGGCGGGAATGTACGCGGAGGCGCAGTTCACGGCAGAAGAGTTTAGAGCGAAGTTGCTGGATTGGCAGCAACGCTAGATTCTACCGCTCTTTTCGCTTTTAGGATTGAGTAAAAAGCACGTGGCAAGGTTAGTAGTGGCACAGACATTCTTGTCTGTGCTTGTCGCCTGAATCCCTCACCAAAACTCACAGACAAGAAGTCTCAAGCCACGAAATATTCACGAAATATTTACGAAAATATTCACGAATATTTCTGAACCTACCTGACCGTTAGCTCATCTGATTGAAAAGCTAGAATTTTCATTTTGTGAACGACTTCGCCGTTTTGTGAATTTTTTCTTTGTCGAAGGTTTGGGTGTTGTATGGAAAGTTTGTACATTGCTCACCTACTTCAACCACGACAACATTACACCAGAAAACTATGTCCTTTATTCGTTCTATTTCGGGTGTGCGTGCCACTTTGGGCGATGCGCTGACACCAATTATTGTTGCCGAATATGCGGCGGCATTTGCTGCCTATCTTCCACCTGGCATCGTTGCGGTGGGTCGCGATGGTCGCCCGTCTGGTGAATGGATTGAGCAAATTGTCTCGGCAACGCTTTCCTCGTGCGGACGTGATATTCTGGAGCTTGGCGTTGTTCCCACGCCGACGGTGCAGCTTTTCTCGGAGCATCAAGCCGTTGCTGGTGGCATTTCTATTACGGCATCGCATAATCCCGCCGAATGGAACGGAATGAAGTTTTTGAATGGTGAAGGCGTGTTCCTGAATGCTGAGGAAAATAAAGCCTTCTGGAAGATTTTGGATAGCCGCGCCTTTTCGTTTGTTCGCGAACAGCATGGCGGGAGCGTCACCTTTCACCAAAATCCGGCATCGCACCACACAGAATCTATTATGCTCTTGCCGCTTTTTTCTAATTCTGGCAACGTCGAACTTGTGCGCAAACAAAAGTTTCGCGTCGTGGTGGATGCGGTCAATTCTTCTGGCTCGAACTTTCTGCCGTATTTGCTGAAATCCTTTGAATGCGAGGTCATTCCGCTTTATTGCGATGGTTCCGGTAATTTCCCGCATCTGCCAGAGCCTATTCCAGCGCATCTTGGCGACCTCGCAAAAGCAGTTGTGGAGCATCATGCAGACTTCGGCATCGCCGTAGATCCCGACGCAGACCGCCTTGTGCTGGTGGATGAGCGTGGGCAGGTGGTGATGGAAGAAAATACAATTGTGTTGGCAACACTTTCGGCATTGCGCAACAAACAATTTTTTGGCGAAAAAGCAGACGCGCCCGTTGTGGTCAATCTCTCCACAACACAAGCAGTGGACGACGTTGCAGCCAAATACGGCGTAAAAACAGTGCGCACACCCGTTGGTGAAATCAATGTTGTGCGTAAAATGCTTGAACTTGGCTCTATCATTGGTGGCGAAGGCAGTGGTGGCGTGATTTTACCCGCGTGCCACGCTGGACGCGATTCGATGGTCGGAACTGCGCTTGTTCTCTTGCTTTTGGCGCAAGTGCGTCAGGAACGCCCCAAAATGACGCTTTCCAATGCCGTTGCTGCTTTGCCGCATTACGCAATGGTAAAACGGAAAAAAGAATTTAGCGGCGACACGAAAAAAGTCTTCAAAGCCGCACAAAAGCTCTTTCCAGAGGCAGAAGTCAATACCGACGACGGTTTGCGTCTTTCCTTTGGTACGGGCTGGTTGCACCTTCGCACGTCCAATACCGAGCCGATTATTCGCGTTATCGCCGAAGCAGCGACGGAAGAAGAGGCAGAAGCACTTGCAAAAAAATGTATGGAAGTCATTGCTTAATAAAGGTTTAGCGCAGAAACGATTCGTCTTTGTGCAATTCCATACATTTATCCATGAAAATTTCTCTGTGCGATTACAAATTTTTTGTATATTGCGCCTCGTTTCTGGGGGTATTCCGAGACAGATTACCACAGCAGTAATTCAACACAGCAAATGATTGTTTAATTCTCACACTTTTTGCGGATAGGTTATGAAGCCACTTGCGCTCGTCGTGGATGATAATAAAATTACCACCAAACTTTTGAACCGCTACCTTACTCCGGCGGGCTACAACGTCAAAGAAGCGTACGACGGGATTGAATGTTTGGAAAAAGTTCAAGAAGAAATTCCCGATGCCATCGTCCTTGATGTGATGATGCCTCGCTTGGACGGGTACGAAACAGTAAAACGCCTCAAAGCCGACCCAAAAACTGCTCGTATTCCCGTCGTGATTGTAACCGCGCTCAACGACGTTTCCAACCAGGTAAAAGCGATTGAATCTGGCGCGGACGACTTCCTCTCCAAGCCGATTGAAGATAAACTTCTCATCGCAAAAGTAAAACTTCTCTCCTCGCTCAGTGTTGCTCAACGCCGCGTGGATGCACTCACCGAACTTCTTGGAAAATCCTTGAAGGGCGAGGCTTCGCAAGATGAAGTAAACAGCAAACTTTCACAGCTCGACATTACCTTGTAAGCGTTGAAGATGATGATAACGAAAGCACTTGTGCGGTGAGTATTTCTCCCGCCAAGTGCTTTTTTGTTAGGTGTTATCGGGTGCGGAAGTCCGCGTAGGATGAGCGTAGTGTGAGGCTCTGACTTCTTCGTCAGGGTCTCACTCTCTCCAATCGCATCCAAGTAAAAGCCTTGAGTAAGAATTGAAACCCTCACGCAACAACCAGTATTGATAAGCTCTACAGCCTTGCGCTGCAAGCGACAATAACTATGAAACTCTTTCTCGCTCTCATCTTTGGAGCATTGCTCACATTTTTTAGTGCTTGCTCCCCACTCCCACCTCTGCCCGATGGCGCAGAGGTGGTGCCGCTAGAGCTGCACCCGCTTTATCCTCTTGAGGTTGGGAGGTTTTGGGTGTATAGAACGTATCTGTATGTCACCAATACCCCATTGGGACCGGGTGGACCGATATATACGCGAGTTGATAGCTTAGATTTTTCCCGCATTATCCGCCGTGATACCGTCGTAAAGTATAAAGATAAATTCTACCGCGCTGTTTTGTTCCTTGATAACGATACTCCTCCTTATTGGAGTAACTCAAAGGAACTCGCTTATTTTACTACTTTGTCTATTACTCCTGGTACAAACTATTTTCGTAAACTGCTTCAGTACCCGACTCAAAAAGGAGATACCTTTATGATTGAGCGCACTTTTGCACCCTTTGGGGAAGTTCAAACTCGCCGTCAGCCTACAATCTGTGTTGGCACAAATGAAGATATTCGTGTCCCAGCAGGAAATTTCAAATGTTATGGGTTTGAATTTGAACCTCAAACTTTTGATGGACATGCTCTAATTATAAGCACCCAATATAGTTATTACGCACCAGGCATAGGTCCTGTTTGCTACATAACGACGTTGGGTAAACTTGACAAAGGCGGTGAAATACAGTCAAAAACTGTCCTCCTTCAATACGGTACTTTTCGGAGTGCTTCGCCACCGCAGAATGGTGGGGGCTAACGACCTTGTTAGCCCAATCCAAGCAGTTTATTACAAAATTTCTTTAGGTTCAACACTATGACGACACAGGTAATCATTCGTATTTTTATCTGTGTTGATTACTCAAGAACCGCATAAAATCTCATGTTTGAACTTCTTTTTATCTTTCTTTTCACGCTCGTTCTTACGGGCTTTGGCTCGTATTTGTCAGCAAGTTTTACGAGTGTGGCGCACCATGTCTTGACGGAATTTGCCGACGCTGGCAGCTCTCCAGCAGCCGCTCTACTTGAGATGAAGCGCGATAGCGACGAAGCACGTTCCGCTCTCTTTCTCTTGGACACGCTCTTCGGGACATTCGGTTGTATCGTGCTTGGAAGTTATGCAATGGCGCAGTTTGGCGGCGTAGCAGCCGTTGGTATTTCCCTTGCCGCAACGCTCAGTCTCTCGCTCTTCGGGCGCATGGTTCCTCGTGCGCTGGGACGACGCTTTGCCGCTTCCCAAGCAAACGTCCATTTCACCGCTCGCACACTGGATGTGTTGCTCGTGCTGATGAAGCCCTTTGTGCGCATCGTGGAGGTATTTTTCGGCTGGTTCGCACCGCCCGCACCACGCGGCGACGAAGAAGAAGCTGTCCGCGAGGAATTGCGCGAAGAATTGGATGAAATCCTCGAAACCGCGCGGGATGACGGCTCGCTTGATGCTGGCGAATATAATCGTTTGAAAAATATCGTCCGCTTCAGCGATGTCCGTGTTTCCGACGTGATGACCCCGCGCACCGTGATTTTCTGCGCTCCCTGCCACCTCACGGTCGAAGAAGCAGTGCAGATTCCCGAGCTTTTGCAGTATTCGCGCTTCCCTTTGTACGAAGAAGATTCGCTGGATTCCATCGTTGGCTACGTGCTGACGAAAGATATTCTCTGGGCAATCGTGAATAAGCAAGAAAATATCAAGCTCCGCGAGCTTTCCCGCGAAGTGTATTTTATTCCCGATAACATTGACCTCGACCGCGCACTGGAAAACTTCCTAGAGCGACGCGAACACTTGTTTGTAGTGGTGGATGAATACGGCGGCGTAGAAGGCTTAATCACGATGGAAGACGTAATGGAGACGCTTTTGGGCGTAGAAATTCTGGACGAAGCCGACCAAGTAGATAATCTCCGCGAACTCGCCAAACAACGCCGCGACCAGCGTATTATCTCGCTCCGCGCCCAAAACTCGCAGGTAGATGAATCCTCCATTGATGAAATGATTGAAGAAGAATCGCCCGCAGCCATCACCGATACTGGCGTTGAGAGCGAAGCCGAGCTTGCTCGCGAGCCAGAATAATATCTCTTGTGAGGCTCTCACTTCCTAGTGAGGGTCTCACTTTTGGCTTATGCCTAGTAGAAAGTGAGACCCTCACTTCTCCGTAAGAAAGTGAGACCCTCACTTCTCCGTAAGAAAGTGAGACCCTCACTTCTCCGTAAGAAAGTGAGACCCTCACTTCTCCGTAAGAAAGTGAGACCCTCACTTCTCCGTAAGAAAGTGAGACCCTCACTTCTCCGTAAGAAAGTGAGACCCTCA
>JAAFIV010000047.1:18648-34726 GCA_013298775.1 Ignavibacteria bacterium
TAAGAAAGTGAGACCCTCACTTCTCCGTAAGAAAGTGAGACCCTCACTTCTCCGTAAGAAAGTGAGACCCTCACTTCTCCGTAAGAAAGTGAGACCCTCACTTCTCCGTAAGAAAGTGAGACCCTCAATACGAATTGAGAGCCTCACGCTATTCCATATTTTTTACACGCTTTTCTATGAAACATCCCATACTCCCTTCGTTCTACACACATTCTAGGTTTCACGCTCTTTTATGCGCTTTGTTTTTTACGGTATCAGCAAATGTGCTTCTTGCCCAAAGCCCTGATTCTACGGTACTTTCAAGCTCAACACTTGACTCCGCCAAGCAAGCTCGCATGAAAAAATATCGTTCCGAGCAAATCACCGTAACGGGTAGCCGCATCGGCGACGATGGCAGAACGCCGCGCTACACCATTGTAACGGTGCAGCGTACCGACATTGAGCAATCGCCCGCACGAAGTGTGGAAGAGCTTTTGCGGAACGTCGCAGGCGTGGACGTGCGCCAACGCGGTGCGCTCGGCGTGCAAGCAGACATCAGCATTCGCGGCGGAACATTCGAGCAAACGCTGGTGCTGATTGACGGCATAAAAATGCTCGACCCGCAAACAGGGCATCACGCCATGAACATTCCGCTTACGCTAGATGATATTGAGCGCATTGAAATTGTGAAAGGTCCCGTCTCGCATCAGTTTGGGCCAAATGCGATGAACGGTGCAATTAACATCATCACACGCAAGCATTCGCGCCCTTTTGCTCGTGTGCAAGGAATGGCGGGCGATTTCGGTTTGTGGGAAGCCTCGTTTTCGGGTTCGCTGCCCTTGCAACTGAATGAAAATCTTCGCTTGCGCAACCGCTTTTCCTTCATGCGTCGCCGCTCCGATGGCTACTTGGCGCGTCCAAGCTGGACGGGCGATGTGCGCACTATCAGCACCACAAACACGGTCAATAACACCGATTTCGATATTACCACCTTTGGCGGTTCGATTGAACTTTTTTCCAATGACAAAACCTCGCTCGAACTTGCTGGAAGCTGGACGGGTAAACAGTTTGGCGCGAATAGTTTTTACTCAAATCGCTTTCCCACGCAATACGAAGAAACCACAACCTCGCTTGTGAGCTTGATTGCCAACACGGAATTTATCTTGCCGACGATGACGCTACCTTTTCGCCTCATTGCATCATGGCGGCGTAACCAAGATTATTTCTTGCTTCGCCGTGAAAATCCCGCATTTTACCGCAATTTGCACACGTCCAACACCGTCAGCGTTGAAGCGCAAACAACGATTACCTTGCCGCGCTCAAGCGTGGTTCTGGGCGCAGAAGCGGCGGCAGATTATTTGGAAAGCAATAATCTTGGCTATCGCAATCGCACCCGTATTTCTGCCTTTGGCGAGATTCGCACCCGCATTTTCGATAATTTGACCGCAAGCGGAAGCGGCACGGTGCTGTACAATTCCGATTGGGGCTTGAACACCGCAACAGGACTGAATATTGGCTGGCAAATCACTGAGCAAATTTCGCTGTACGGCACAACGGGACGCTCCTTCCGTGTGCCGAGCTACACCGATTTGTACTACAAAGATGCAGCAACCGTCGGGGATTCCAGCTTGAAGCCCGAACGCTCAGAAACCTACGAACTCGGTCTCACGTACCGCGAAGGCATTGCCGACATTCGCGGAACGCTCTTTTACCGCGCTGCCTCGAACTTGATTGATTACACGCGCAGTTCGCCAACAGCACTTTGGAAAGCGACCAATCTTTCTTCGGCAATTACCAGTGGCGCGGATGTGCATTTTTCGCTTGTTACAAAAGAAATTATGCCGATTTTAGAGCGCGTAACAGGCAGCTATACCGCGCTCAATCCCACCTTTGCCACCGAACCCGGCTCGCAGTCCCGCTACGCGCTCGACCAGCTTTTGCAACAAGTGTCGCTTGTGCTGGACTTCCGCGTCGCGGAGCAAATCAGCCTCCAAACACGCTTCCGCTATGAAAAGCGTGTGAATTTTGCGAGTGATGCCTTTGTGAGCGATGTCCGTGTGGGCTGGAATTACAAGGGTTTTGAGGTATTTGCTGAAGCAACGAACATTTTTAATGTATTACAATTTGATTTTGCAGGACTGCCTTCGCCCGGACGCTGGATTCGTGCGGGCGCGGCGGTAAACGTGGCAGACGTACTGAAGTAATGATGGCAACGGAGTGAGGCTCTCACTTCCGAGTGAGGGTCTCACTTTCACGCGAAAGTTACGGAAAGTTGCCCTGCCGAAAGTCAGCATTACCGAAAGTCAGTATTGCCGAAAGTCAGTATTGCCGAAAGTCAGCATTACCGAAAGTCAGTATTGCCGAAAGTCAGCATTACCGAAAGTCAGTATTGCCGAGAGTGAGACCCTCAATAAGAATTGAGAGCCTCACAGTTTTTATCCAAAATTCTTTTCTCGAATAGTTTTTTCTCAAGCATTATGACGTGGTTCAAGCATTTAAGCACGCGCAAGAAAATTCTTGCGATGGCTCTCTTGGCAACACTCGCTTTAATGGGCGTAACGGCATTTGGTATCTATCAAACAAACCAAGTAACGCGTAGCACGAATGAAATTGCCGATAACTGGTTGCCAAGCATCAATAACCTTGCAGGCATGAAGTACGCGCTTGCCGATGAGCGTGTGTACTTGTATCGCCACGTCGCAACGACGGATTCTGCGGAAATGGCATTTATTGATTTTTTGATAAGTGTTGAATCGCGGCGTTTTGAGTTTTTCCGCGCTCGCTACGAGCCATTGATTATCTTGGAGCAGGAACGGGAAAATTATGACGATTTTAAGCGGGTTATGGCGGAATATCAAAGTATCGTCAAGCGAATGCTCTTGTATTCTCGAACAAATGTGAACGATAAAGCATTTAATCTTCTTCGGTCGGACTCGAAGCAGGTGTACGACATGGTGCGCCAACGCTTGGAAGTGCTGATAACGCTGAATCTTCAAGGTGCGACCGATGCTAAACGACAAAGTTCGGACACCTACCGAAATACGATTGTGCTACAAATTTTCATCGGCTTATTTGCTGTGATGACTTTTATTGCCGTCAGCGTGGCGATTGCGTTTGTCATTACGCGTCCCGTGCAGGAGCTGGAAGCGGCTGCCCGTGCGGCTGCGGGCGGAAATTTACAAGTGGTGGTGGAGAATACCAATCGCGATGAAGTTGGTTCGCTCACGCGCTCGTTTATGCAAATGCTTCGCACCATCAGCCAGATGTATGAAGAAACTGCCCAGCAAAACGATGAATTGAAGCGGCAAAGCGCGATTCTGGATGAACAAGCCCGTGAAACCGAACTTGCCAATACGAAACTGACGCAAGCACTGGACGAGGCGGAAATGTCGAAATTGCAACTCGAGCAGCAGCAGTCTGAACTTACCCGCCAAAGTCGTATTTTGGAGGAACAAGGCGCGGAAATTGAGATTAAAAATACCGAATTGCAAGAAGCATTTGAGCAGATGAAAATTGCTCAAGAGCGCACAGAACGCCAGCGTGCCGAACTCGAAGAACAGCGCAACGCACTCCAGAGCCAGCGTGATTTGATTGAGCAACAATCTGTCAGTATCGGTTTTATGAACGAGCAGCTGATGGAGAAAATGGCGGAAATGGAAGCAACGCAGACAAAATTGATTGAATCTGAAAAAATAGCTACGCTGGGGCAGCTTGTGGCTGGAATTGCGCATGAAATCAATACACCGCTTGGCGCAATCAATTCCGCCGCCGGAACGGTGCAAAATTCCCTGCGCTTCACAATTGAACAGCTTCCGCAGCTCTTCAAAGCTCTTTCGGACGACGAGCAAAAGCTCTTCTTCCAAATGGTAGATATTGCGCTCACCGCCGACCAAAAGCTCTCAATGGCGGAAAAACGTGATTTGCGCAACGACCTTATGAAATCGCTCGAACAGTATGCCGTACCGAATGCGCGAAAGGTTGCTGAAACAATGGTAAATATGGGCGTGTACCGCGACATAGAGCCATTCCTACCACTTCTGAAGCACATTGAAGTAAATACTATTTTCGACGCGGCAAATAAACTTTCCATGATGAAACGCTCCAGCCAGACCATCAGCACGGCGGTTGAGCGAGCTTCAAAGATTGTATTCGCGCTGAAAAATTTCGCTCGCTTCGACCATTCGGGCGAAAAAGTGCAAGCAAATATCACGGAAACTGTCGAAACGGTGCTGACGATTTATCACAATCAAATCAAGCGCAACACTGTATTGGTGCGGAATTACGAGGATGTGCCGCTTGTCTATTGCTTCCCCGATGAATTGAACCAAGTATGGACAAACCTTGTCCACAACGCGCTTCAGGCAATGAATTACGAAGGAACACTCAGCGTTGGCGTGAAGCCAGACAAAGAGAAAAATGCTATTCTCGTTTCTATTGGCGACACAGGTAAGGGCATTCCCGAAGAAATTCGCGAGAAAATTTTCCAACCATTTTTCACGACCAAAGCCGCTGGAGAAGGCTCTGGGCTTGGTTTGGACATTGTGAAGAAAATCGTGGAAAAGCACGGCGGCGAGATTTGGCTCGCATCCGAAGTTGGCAAAGGCACAACCTTTTTTGTTTCTGTGCCAATGGTACTGGAAAAGCCCGTAGCACCAGCCGTTCCTACCGCTTCAGAAGAACATGCTGGATAAATACAGGCGAGAAATCTTCTTCCATGAGATTCTATTTCACCTTACGCACCTCGTACTGCCCTCACCCCTCGCTGCGCGAGACCCTCTCCCATAGGGCGAGGGTTGGAAGACGAAAAATTCTGAAGCCCTCTCCCTCTGGGAGAAGGTTGGGTGAGGGCGGTATTGCTTGGCTTGCGTAAGGTGAGATTCTATGAAATTCCATAAGAGCAATTGGAGGCAGCAATGACCAACGATTCCGCATCACCGCTCGGCACGGTGTTACGAAAAATTGCCGCGCAATCTGGCTTGGATAAAAAGCTGCAAGAGGTCTCTGTGCTTGATTATTGGGCGGAAGTCGTCGGAGCGCAAGCAGCGAAAGCCTGTACGATTACGAAGCTTGAACACGGCATTATTACTGTTCATGCGAGCGCACCCGTCTGGCGGACGGAACTACAAATGCGTAAAGCGGAAGTGCTGCAACGCTTGAATGAACGCGTCGGGACGGAGGTTGTGCGGGATATTATTTTCAAATAGGCATTTTCGGCAAGTCTTAAATCAAAGAGTATCAAATGCTTCAACAAATACGCTTTTTCCTCATTATTTTTTGCTTATGCTATGCTCATGGCATAGCACAAACACCTCAATACCGCACCATTGCTCATGGCGTGGAATATGCGCAGTTTACCAAACAGATAAAAGCTCTCACCGAACCGCAATCCACAACACAAACTGCAACACAAGCAACAGCAACGCTTCCAGCCGTTGTGTACGCGCTGCGCATTGACGGCGAAAAAGCTCGTGTGCAGCTTGTTCATGCCAAAGATGCTGCGATTGGTTTGGAAACAACGAGCCAAATCGCAAACCGCTACAACGCTCTTGCGGCGGTGAATGCGGGCTTTTTTCGC
The DNA here is from genome assembly GCA_013298775.1 of Ignavibacteria bacterium. Lineage (GTDB taxonomy): Bacteria > Bacteroidota > Ignavibacteria > Kapaibacteriales > UBA4661 > PH2015. Next base: position 24,203 of record JAAFIV010000047.1, read on the forward strand.
ATGACGGGCTTGACCTCTGGCGATGCGGCAGGCATCTTGCAAATTGACGGAAAACTTCTCAGCGAACCCTTCAAAGAACGCGCTGCTTGCGGTTTGTCGAACCGAAGCGGGCGCATGGTTGCGGTCTTTGGCAATGTGAAATGGCGTGGTAGCGTGATGGTAGGAAATTCGATTGCCGTGCCAGACAGCCTTCAGCAGGTATTGTACGAAAAATTTCCGCTCACGGGAATCAACCGCGCAAGGAATGATGCGGCATTCAGCGCAAGTGAGATGGTGCTGTTTACGCCAGAATTTCACCGCACAACACTCACCAATCAGCATGGTTTGGAAGTGATTCTTGAAAATAATTTTGTTCGCGAAGTGCGAGATAGTGCGGGCAGTAGCACAATCCCAGTGAACGGCGCGGTTCTTTCTTGCACGGGCGCGGCGCGTGCTTGGGCAAAAGCGACATTGCGCGTGGGAACGCCCATAAAAATCCTCTCTGAGCTTGATGCACTCTACGCTTCCGACAATGCGCGGCAAACACGCCGCTTTCGCAATGCGCAGAATATCGTTGGCGGAGTATCGCTTTTGCTCTCGGAAGGCGCAATAAACCTCACGTGGCAGCGCGAGGCGGCGGCAGAAGATTTTGCATTGGGGCGGCATCCACGCACAGCGATTGGCAGAATGCCTGATGGACGCTTGCTTCTCGTGGCGGTGGACGGTCGGCAGCTTGGTGTAAGCTATGGTCTGACGCTTCAAGAATTAGCAGAATTGATGAAAGATTTAGGCGCGACCGATGCAATGAATCTCGACGGAGGCGGCTCTACAACAATGGTTGTGAATGGAAGCATTCAAAATAAGCCGTCCGACCCGACGGGTGAGCGTCCTGTGAGCGATGCACTTTTAGTTTTTCCTCGCATAAAAAATGAAGGATTGAATAAAAAATAAGTGGCAAAAATCAGTAGTGGCACAGACATTCCTGTCTGTGAGCATTTATGATAGTTTCAGTTGGAGAACACAGACAAGAATGTCTGTACCACTACTGAAGAAAAAGATAACGTGGAATGACAACAAAAAAGCCCGCCAAACAAGATTTGACGGGCTTTTTACATTTTTTATCGGTATGGTTTTTATTCGGAAATTTCCACCGATTTCACATTCCAAATTTCATCCGCATACTGTTGAATGGTGCGGTCGCTGGAGAATTTTCCCACATTGGCAACATTGATAATCGCTTTTTCCGTCCATGATTTTTTATTGCGGAACTCAGCAGCGACGCGGTCTTGCGCTTGGATGTAGGATTCATAATCCGCCAAGAGGCAGTATTTATCGCCTTGATGGACAAGCGCGTCGAAAATGGGTTTGAAAATTCCTGGCTCGTTGCGATTGAAGAAATTGTACTGAATCATGTCCAGAACCCGCTTCAATTCTTGGTTTCCTTGATAATACTGGAACGGGTCGTAGCCTTTTTTCTTGATGTCCACGACTTCATCCGCTTCAAGTCCAAAAATGAAAATGTTGTCGTCGCCAACTTCTTCGCGGATTTCTACGTTTGCGCCGTCCATTGTGCCGATGGTGAGTGCGCCATTCAACTGAAATTTCATATTGCCCGTGCCGCTTGCTTCAAAGCCAGCTGTGGAGGTTTGCTCGGACAAATCCGACGCGGGAATAATTTTTTCCGCCAGCGAAACGGAGTAATTTTTGAGGAATAATACTTTCAATTTATCGCCAACATCGGGGTCGTTGTTCACGATGTCGCCGACCGCATTGATGAGCTTTATCACCGATTTTGCGAAGTAATATCCAGGAGCCGCTTTGCCCGCAAACATGACCGTGCGCGGCACAAAATCTGACTGCGGATTGTCCTTGATGCGGTTGTAAAGCGTGATAACGTGCAGCACGTTCAGAAGCTGGCGTTTGTACTCGTGCATCCGTTTTACTTGCGCGTCGAAAATCGAATCGGGGTTGATTTTGACGGGATAGCGCGATTCGATGTACTGAATCAAATTCAGCTTGCAGTGCTGCTTTGCGGCGTTCCATGCGTCGTGAAATTTCGCATCGGACTTGTATTTTTCAATGCCTTTGATTTTGCTCAAATCCTTAATCCAGCCGTCGCCGATTTTACTCGTGATGAGGTCGGAAAGGTACGGATTTGCTTCCTTCAGCCAGCGTCGTTGCGTGATGCCGTTGGTTTTGTTGTTGAATTTTTCCGGCTCGAAGCGGTAGAAATCGGCAAAAATATCGGTCTTCAAAATGTGTGTATGCAGCGCAGCTACGCCGTTCACCGAATGCGAGCCGACAATCGCCAAATTTGCCATGCGAATACGCTTCCGCGCGCCTTCTTCGACGATAGACATTCCTTCAATTTTACGAATATCTTGCGGCTGCGTGTAGAATTTGCGCACCTTTTCGAGGTAACGATGATTGATTTCGTAAATGATGTTTAAGTGGCGCGGAAGCATCTGCTCGAACAAGGGAACATCCCACTTTTCGAGTGCTTCTGCCATCACGGTGTGGTTTGTGTAGGCAAAGGTTTTCGTGGTTACATCCCATGCTGCGTCCCATTCCAAACCTTCTTCGTCCATGAGAAGGCGCATGAGTTCTGGGATTGCGATAGATGGATGCGTATCGTTCAACTGAATCGCGTTTTTCTCCGCAAATTTTTTGAACGTTTTGTGATTGACTTTGTATTGATGGATAATATCCTGCAAGGTCGCCGAAACGAAGAAATACTGCTGCTTCAGGCGGAGAATCTTGCCTGGGTCAATGTTGTCATTCGGGTACAGCACTTTGGAAATTGTCTCGGACGTGGTTTTATCGGCAACGGCGGCGGCATAGTCGCCTTTGTTGAAGTAATCAAAATTGAAATCTTCCGTTGATTTCGCTTGCCACAGGCGAAGATTGTTCACCGTGTTGTTTTTGAAGCCCGGAATCGGAATATCATACGCCACAGCCCAGACATCATCGGTATCCGTCCACTGAAAACGCAAGCGACCGGAGGCATCAATATCGGTCATCACGGTTCCGCCAAAGCGAATGCGATAGGTGAGGTCGGGGCGCATCATTTCCCAAGGACAGCCGTATTTAAGCCAGTTGTCGGGGTGTTCTACTTGATAGCCTTTTTCAATATCTTGGTCGAAAATGCCGTATTCGTAGCGAATGCCGTAGCCAAAGGCGGGCAAACCAAGCGTTGCCATTGAATCCACAAAACAGGCTGCAAGCCGCCCCAAACCGCCGTTTCCAAGCCCCATGTCTTTTTCGCTTTCGCGGAGCTGGTCGAGATTAAAACCAATGTCGGTCATAATATCGGCGCACTCTTTGTCATATTGCAAATTGATGAGCGTATTGCCCAAAAGCCGCCCCATGAGGAACTCCAGCGACAAATAATGCACTTTTTTTACATCGTTCTCGGTGTAATGCTGCTGTGTGCGCAGCCATTTACGCATCATGCGGTCGCGCACCGAGAGTGCAAGCGCGGTGTAGGCATCGCGGAGGGTGAAATTAGTTTTGTCCTTCGCAAGGCGAAACTCCATATTTTCCGCAAACTGATTCGCCAACGAGTAGGATTCAGGGTTGTGGGAATCGGTAAAAAAAATGGATTTGTGCGAGGATTTTGCCGCGCCATTTGCTGCCGATTCTTTGGGCGCAGATGCTTTTGCTGGCACGTCGGCTTTTGCCTTGGAAGCCGCTTTGGTACTAGGTTTCGTGGTGGTAGCTTTTTTTGCTGCCATACAGCCATCTCCTGAAAAAGATGAAAAGTCAGAGTGTTAATTTCATTTGTGCATTTGGAAGAGAAACTCAAAATACACGCTTCGCAGGAAAATTCTAAAAAAATCTTTTGTGGGGATGATTTTATGCAGATTGTAAGGAAAGCGCGTAAAAAACAAGCAAAGGTTGTGAGCAAAATGTACTTGCTCAGGTGTACCATAACTGCCGCAGCAGATAATCTATGTTAAGCATTGATATTCTCAATGTTCCGTCAATGTAAAGCATTGATAAAACAAGCTATGTAGCGATTTCATAATATGGTTTCACGAATGGAACATTCTATTTTTGCCGTTGAATAGAACAACACATCATTGTTGCATTTATTTGGAACCTCGTATGACATACGGTAACGGTATTGGTACAACAAGCATTAGTACAGCAAGTATTAGTACAGCAAGCATTGGCACAGCAATACGTATTCCTGCACGGGTAAGCGCGAGCGACCATGCGCGAACGGCAGCAACAGCAATACTGGACGCACTCTTGCCAACAAAACGTCGGCGAAAGCGGCATCACCCCTTCTCTTCGTCCCTCTCTCAAACAGCGCACCCCGACTTGCTTCCAAACACATCGCACTTTGAACACCTGACTCGTGCTGTCTCTACTTCCCTGTCTCCTCATTTCTCCCTCACCGAATTTGCCCCAAGCCCGCATCATTCCTCAATTCCAAGCCCTTCCTTTGATACTGCCTTTGATACTTCGCCAGAGCGTGTGTGCATCCTTCGCATTGGTCATTCTTCTCTGCTTATCAATCTTTTCGGTACAATAATCCTCACAGACCCCGTATTATCTGAATCTGTCGGCATCGAAGTCTTTGGAAAGACTATTGGCATTGACCGCTACACCGCACCAATACTTGATTTTGAAGATATTCCCGCGCCCGATATTGTGCTGCTTTCCCACGCTCATTTCGACCACACCGACCTGCCAACGTTACGTCAATTTGCTGCCGCCTATCCTGATTCTACCACAGTTATCTGCGCAAAAAACACCCGCGATGTTATTGATGACCTTGCATGGAAATACGTCCATGAACTTGATTGGGATGAAGACATTTCCATCGCTGGAACGACGATTCGTGCAGTGGAAGTTGTTCACAACGGCTGGCGATGCCCTTGGGAGCGCGACCGTGCGAATGGGTACACGAAATCGGGACGGAGTTACAATGCTTATTTTATTGAACGAAACGGCATAAAACTTGTCTTTGGCGGCGATACAGCATTTACGAAACAGTTTGAATCATTGCGAAATGAAGGCATAAACGTAGCAATGATGCCGATTGGAGCATATCAAGGGTACGAATCGCTGCACTGCACTCCTGAACAGGCATTGGCAATGGCGAGGGCAATGGAGGCGGAATACGTTATTCCCATGCACTTCGGAACATTTTACCAAAGCAATGAAGAGCCGGAAGAACCGCTCCAACGCTTGCTTTCCGCACAATCACTCTTTTCGCCATTATTAATCCTGACTTCTCCAAATGAATCGTGGTCGTTGCCGATGTATGATGTTGCCAATGTGTGAAGGCGGCTTGATACGGTCTGCAGAATTACAAAAACATCCGCTTGGGAAACAGCAAAAAGGTCATGCAACCTTGCGCCCCAAGCGGATGTTTTGTTTTAATAAAGCTGTTTATGCGGTAGTCTTTTTCTTTTTTATAGCTGAACATGTAAAAAAAATTGAAAAAACTTAAAAAAAGTCCTTGACTCTCACCTTAGGTCAGTTTGTAGATTTGCATACATGATGAGCGCACATCTTCACAAACGATGATTCTACGGACTTTTTGGACAACAATTATGAATTGTACTATTTTAGACACCGAGCAAACCTACCGTTCGCTCCTAGCTGCCGCCGATGATACCGAGCGCGAAACAATCTTCCGCAACGAGCTTGTAGAGCCGTTCTCAGGGCTGATTGCGCTCATGGGCGGTGGCGATGGCGTAGCAACATTCCGCCAATGGAATATTTCACCCGACCTCTTCACGGGTGCGCACGCCGCATCAACACAGCGTAATGTGGAAATTCTTGCCCAAGCAAATGCGTGGGAACGCTCGAAAGAGGCTCTGGAGCAGGGTTTCCGCGCTTTCGAGGGCTACAACATTCCTCAGCGCAACCTTGTGTTTGGACTCATGCTTGCGGATTTAGCACATACGCCCTTGCAGCGCGGCTACTCGGGTTTTGGCGCGATTCCGGGCTGGATAATGACGATGTACGGCGTTCCCGATGCCTACAATCTTGAGCGCATCCACGCCTGTACCGCGCATGAACTCCATCATAACATTCACGCACGTATTTTCCCCGTTCAGATGACGACTTGGACGGTCGGCGAATACATGATTATGGAAGGCTTGGCGGAATCGTTTGCGCAAGAACTGTACGGCGAGGATAAAATCGGCTATTGGGTAACGGACTTCGACATGGCGCAAATGCACGCCACAAAGGAAATATTTCGCGGCGCATTCGACAAAACAGGCTTTGGAACTATTCGCGGCTATATTTTTGGTGATGATTTTGCTGGTCCGCAGTATGGTATTGAGAAGGTTGGCGTTCCCGCGTTATCGGGCTACGCGCTTGGCTATCACACGGTGCAAGCATATTTGCAGCGCACGGGCAAAAGCGTTGTGGAAGCGACGTTTGTTCCCGCACGGGAGATTATTGCAGAATCGCAGTTTTTTTCATAGATCACGGTACATATCAGGTATTGATTGGGTAACGCGGACTGTGAGGACTTTTGAGGACTTTTGAGGACTTTTGAGGACATACAACACATTTCACAATGCTTTAGAGTCCGTCAAATGAATTTTGCGCGTCTTGTGGCGCAGACAAGAGTGGTCTGCGCTACCGCACAAATACTGGCTTCAGTAGCACAGACACTCTTGTCTGTGCCTCTCAGAATATATTTGACAGCCTAGAGTCCTCACCAGTCCTCAAAAGTCCTCCAAATCCGCGTTCCTTGACGAATGACCTGAGCAGATGCACATCATCTATTTTCACGCACACATTTCATCAGCAATGCTATGAATCATGCCGTCCGAACCCAAAAACAGAGCGAAGAAGCCACGCGCCATGAGCGTTTGTACAGCGTGAAAGAAGTTGCTGCCGCCTCAGGGGTGAGCATCCGCACGCTGCACGTGTACGACGAAATGGGCTTACTTACCCCGCTCACCCGCACCGAAGCGCGATACAGGCTCTACGGCGAACAAGAACTCTTGCGCTTGCAGCAAATTCTCTTCTACAAAGAACTTGATTTTTCGCTGCACGACATCAAGAGCATTCTTGATTCACCCGATTTCGACATCGTAAGCGCATTAGAACAGCACAAAAAAGGATTGATTGAACGCCAAGAACGGCTTGACACCTTACTTTCCACTATTGACAAAACAATTTCATACATTACTCAGGAACAAACACCAATGGCACAAACAATGACCATGAGCGTAGAAGAACTCTACGAAGGCTTACCCAAAGAATTTGCAACCACCTACCGCGACGAAGCGCGTAAACGCTGGGAAAAAGAGGTAGAACACGCAGAAAATGCCCTCCGCGCAATGGGCAAAGCTGACTTCAACGCTCTCCGAAACCGCTTTCAAGAAAACTGGAAAACGCTTGCCACAATGAGCGACAACGCAAGCATTGATGCGCACTCTGAAGATGTACAACAGCGCATTGTGCAGCATTACGCCATGACCCGCGCATTTTGGGGAACCGCGCAATCCAGCGACGCGCAAGCCGAGCAATTCAAAGCCTTGGGGCAAATGTACATCGAAGACGTGCGCTTCACCACCATTGACGGCACGGCGCATCCCCGCATGGGCGTGTTCCTCCGCGATGCAATGAGCTTTTTTGTAGAGAATGCACTCGCAAAATAATGTACTCGCAAAATAATACACTCGCAAAATAATACACTCGTACAATAGCTTGTAAAGCTGATATATGCTTGCTTCTCCGCGAGAGTCTCACGTTATTGTGAGGCTCTCGCTTTGTTTTGCACTCTCACACCGACCATTTTCGCTGAGAGAATCTGAGAGAATATTTTAGAAATTCTCGTGTTATCTCTAGCATTCTTCTTGTAAATTGCAGCGTAAACAATCACGCACAAAGCACAAATGCGCTGGCGTAGCAGCATTCCCGTAGAATTTTCTTACTCCAAATACCATGTCTAAACTCACCCTCAAGCCACTTTCGTCTTCCTCAAACACCAGCACCGACGCGCCTTCCAGCGACAGCTTTTCCAATGAGGCAATCTCGCAACGCCGCCAATCCGCACTTTTGGAAGGCTTGAACCCCACGCAGCGCGAGGCAGCCGAAGTAATTCACGGTCCCGTGCTGATTCTCGCGGGCGCGGGAAGCGGGAAAACGCGCGTTCTCACCTTTCGCATTGCCTACATGATTGAAGAAGGCATTGCGCCGTGGAATATCCTCGCGCTCACCTTCACGAACAAGGCGGCAGGCGAGATGCAGGAACGGATTGGCAAGCTCGTCAGCGAAGAGCGGGCGCGTAAGATTTGGACGGGAACATTTCACTCGCTTTTTGCGCGAATACTGCGCCGCGAGGCAGACGCACTCGGCTTTTCCACGTCATTTTCCATTTACGATGCCGATGATTCCTTGTCTATCATTCGTGCGGTGATGAATGGTTTGGGGATTTCGCAGCAAAATTTTCAGCCGACGGGCATTCGCGCTGCCATTTCGAGTGCGAAAAATAAGATGCTCTCATGGCAGGAATATCAGCGCAATGCGGGTTCGCTGTTTGAAAAACAAACGGGCTTGATTTATCAGGAATACGAAAAGCGGTTGCAGAAAAATAATGCGATGGATTTCGATGATTTACTGCTCAACATGATTCGCCTTTTCCGCACCAAACCTGACGTTCTGGAGCGGTATCAAGAGCAGTTTCGCTACATTATGATTGACGAATATCAGGACACCAACAAGGCGCAATACGAGGTCGTGAATATGCTTGCCCGCAAGTACCGCAATCTCTGCGTGGTCGGCGACGACGCGCAAAGTATTTACCGGTGGCGCGGCGCGGATATTCGCAACATCCTAGATTTTGAGAGGGATTACACCGATGCGAAAGTGGTGCGTTTGGAGCAAAATTACCGTTCCACCAAAACAATTTTGGAAGCCGCAAATAGCGTTATCAATCGCAATGAGCGGCAAATCAAAAAAGCTCTCTGGACGGGTAACGACGATGGCGCGAAAATCCAGCTTCTGCGCTGCCGCGACGACCGCGAGGAAGCAGAACTCATTGTGAAAACTATCAAGCGCAGCACCAAACCGCTCGAAGCACACGCCGTGCTGTACCGTACCAATGCTCAATCGCAAGCCTTAGAAGATGCGCTGCGCCGTGAGAATGTGCCGTATCTGATTGTTGGCGGCGTGTCGTTTTACAAGCGCAAGGAAGTGAAGGATGTGCTGGCGTATTTGCGCGTGATTGCGAATCCGCAAGATGATGAAAACCTGCTCCGTATCGTGAATGAGCCGCCGCGCGGACTTGGTAAAACCTCGCTCGAGCATTTGCAAAATTACGCTGCACAGCGCAACGTCACGCTCTACGAAGCATTTCGTCTTGCCGACACAGTTGATGTCTTGCAAAAACGCGCCCAAACCTCCGCGCACGATTTCTGGTCAATGCTTGACCGCGCAAAAGCTGGCAAGGACACGCTTCGCCCTGATGAATTAGCGAAAAGTCTCATGGTTTCCTGCGGTTTGTTGAAAATGTACGAAGACGACGGCTCGGAGGAGGCACAAGACCGTTGGAACAACATTCAGCGCGTACTGTCGCATTTGGCAGAATATTGCGAGCGCAATCCCGATGCGTCGTTGGAGCAATATTTGCAAGAAACCGCGCTCATTTCCGACCTCGACGAAGTGAAAGCGGGCGGCAAACACGTTACGCTGATGACGCTGCATTCGGCGAAGGGGTTGGAATATCCCGTCGTGTTTATTGCGGGCTTGGAGCGAGGATTGTTCCCGATGTCTAAGTCGGAAATGAGTCAGGACGAAATGGAGGAAGAACGCCGTTTGTTCTACGTCGGCATCACGCGGGCGGAAGAGCAGTTGTACCTTTCTCATGCAGAAAAACGCTACCGTTTCGGCGAACTCACCTACCCAACACCCTCGCCATTCCTTGCGGAAATTGGTGCGGAACTCGTCGAACACGGCAGCACGAGCATTCAGAGCCGTTTTAGCTCTGGAAGCAGTGTTAATAGTGCATTCAGCCAACTAAGCCAGCAATCAAGCCGCCGCGTAAACGCGCCAGCAACGAACAACATGGACAATTTCCTCCGTAGCGCGAAACAACCAGCACCCAAAGAACCCGCACCTTTCGAGGATTTATCGAATGCGAGCGATGATTACTCGCAGATTCCCGACGACGAGCGCAAGGGTACAATCAAGGAAGGAAGCCGTGTCCAGCATGAAATCTTTGGCGAAGGAACGGTCGTGCGTATGGCGGGCGCGGGAGAATCGGCGCAGGTGGAAGTGCAGTTTCCGAGCGTTGGGCGGAAGAAATTGGTGTTGCGTTTTGCGAAATTGCGGGTGCTGTAAAAACGTCTTCCCGCCCAAGCGGCTGAGGAGTGCAGAAACGCTGCCGTCCGGCGGGTTTGTCGCTCGCACAGCACCCGACGGACGGCTACTGCGCGTGTGATAACAGCCGCCCGATTTCTATGGAAAAGTCAAGTTTTTTTAAGCAAACGCTGGAGTCGTTTTTGGGACGGGCTTTTTGGAAACATGGTCTTTGTCGTACTTTTTGCCAGAGTTCATCACCGC
>JAAFIV010000048.1 GCA_013298775.1 Ignavibacteria bacterium
GTAGAATTATCAATTTGTCATCGGGGCAATCGTTGGGAGAAATGAGTAATGAAATTGCGTATGCCATAACAAAAGGTGCAATCGAAACATTGACAAAAACTATTTCCCAAAAAATCGCGTCAAAAGGGATAACGATAAACGCGGTAAACCCAGGTCCAACAGATACTGGTTGGATGGATGAAAATTTGGCGGCAATAATTCTTGAAAAATCACCAATGGGAAGAATTGGAACGCCCAAAGATGCTTCACGACTCATCGCATTTTTAGCAAGTGATGAAGCAGAATGGATAACAGGGCAAATTATTCATTCAGAAGGGGGCTTTACAAGATAGCAAAATGTCACAAAGCCAGTATTTGCGGGATTCTTGGCAGGTGTTTGTGAAGGTGCCATATTTGCTGGGGTTGTGAGAGAAGGAGAAAATGAGCAATCTCAAAAGCACAACAAAAAGGTGTGGAGCAAGAGAAAAACTACAACAAAACTTTCGTATATTTATAAGCTAGAAGTCAGTTACAACAATCTATTCTGGAAATTTTTAATCGAATATTATGCCAACAACACCAGCATCTACGCCACTTCACGTCGTCATTGTCGGCAATGGCGTTGCGGGAATAACGGCGGCACGGCACATTCGCAAGCACAGCAATCACCGCATTACCATCATTTCGAGCGAGAGCAAGCACTTTTTCTCGCGTACTGCGCTCATGTATATCTACATGGGGCATCTCACCTATGAGCAAACGAAGCCGTATGAAGATAATTTTTGGGAAAAGAATCGTATTGAACTTGTGTATGACCATGCAGAGCGCATTGATACTGATGCGAAAACAATTCATGTGAAATCTGGCGCACCGATTCGCTACGATAAACTTATCTTGGCAACAGGGTCTGTACCACGCAAGTTTGGCTGGAAAGGTCAGGATTTACGCGGTGTTCAAGGATTGTATTCCCTGCAAGATTTACAAAATATGATTGATATTTCCCACCGCATCAAACGAGCGGTGATTGTTGGTGGCGGACTTATTGGCGTGGAAACCGCAGAAATGCTGTATTCGCGTGGCATTCCGACGACGTTTTTAGTGCGGGAATCGCGCTATTGGAACAGCATTTTACCCAATGAAGAAGCCGACATGATTGGCAGACACATCCAAGAACACAGCACGATTGAACTCCGCACAAATACTGAACTTCAGGAGATTCTGGATGATGGAACAGGTGGCGTGCGTGGCATTATTACCAAATCTGGCGAGGAAATTCCGTGCGAATTTGTTGCAATTACCGTTGGTGTAGAGCCAAACGTCGCATTGGCAAAGACTTCAGGCATCCCCACCGAGCGCGGAATTGTGGTCAATGAATTTTTTGAATCAAAGATACCCGACGTATATGCGTGCGGTGATTGTGCAGAAATGCAGCATTCAAGCGGTGCCGCACAGGGGCGTATCGAACCGCTTTGGTATGCTGCTCGTGCGCATGGCGAGCGCGTTGCGGCGAATATCTGCGGCGAGCGGCATGAGTACACGCGCAAAACGTTTTTCAACTCGGCAAAGTTTTTTGATATTGAATATCAAACCTACGGTACAGTAACGGCAAAACTTGGCGAAAATGAAGCCACTATTTTCTGGCAAGATGCTCCCAGCGCAGCAACGAAGAGGCTTCTGCGCATTGTCTATGCAAAAGATGCAACAAAGCGCGTTCTCGGATTCAACGTTCTCGGTGTGCGCTATCGGCAGGATGTTTGTACGCACTGGATAGAGCGCAAAGCAAGCATTGAAGAGGTATTAGAACATCTTGGCGCAGCAAATTTCGACCCTGAATTTTTTGCACAAGCCGAAGCGCATCTCGTAGAAGAATATAATCGTCAAGAGGGAAAAAATCTTATACTCAAGAAAAAGCGAAGCCTCTGGAATGCCCTTCATATCTTGTCTTCAAGCAAAGCGGCATAAATAACATAAATAAAATGCCCAAAACAAGACTAACGACCAGAAGAAATTAGTGAGAATCGGCTCACAATAAAAAAGCCCCGCAAACGCAGTATGACTGCTCTTGCGGGGCTTTCTCTTTTAAATGCGTGGAGATAACTCCTACGCCGCCGCTTCCGACTTTTTCCGACGACCTTTCGTTGGAGCTGGTAATGGTGCTGGCATAAGACGCTCTGGCAGCGAAAGCGAGTATTCGTCGTGGTCGAAGATGTTGCCCACTTCGGTTTGAATGACAATATCTTGGCAACGGCGTAAGCCTGTTCCTGCGGGAATAAGCTGACCTAAGATGATGTTTTCCTTCAAACCAACGAGGTTATCCGCCTTTGCAGCAATCGCTGCTTCGGTGAGAACGCGCGTGGTTTCTTGGAACGAAGCCGCCGAAATGAAGCTCTCCGTGTTCAATGCCGCTTGTGTAATACCAAGCAAAATCGGCTCGGCAATCGCTGGCTCGGCGGAGCGAGATACGGCAAGGGCTTTGTCTTTTTTCTTCAACTCGGCGTTCACCTCGCGGAAGCGTTTTTTGCCCAAGACCTGATGCTCATTGAATTTCGTATCGCCTTTGTCGGTCACGACCACAAGCTCTTTCATGCGCTCGTTTTCGTCCAAGAACTTGATACGGTCAATTTGGTCGCCTTCCAAGAATTGCGAATCACCCGGGTCAATGACGCGGCTCTTTTGCAACATTTGGCGCACAATCACCTCAATGTGCTTATCGTTCAACTTCACGCCCTGCATACGATAGACCTCTTGAATTTCATTCACAAGGTATTCCTGCACCGCCGACGGACCTTTGATACGCAAGATGTCATGCGGGTCAATCGAACCATCGGTCAGGCGGTCGCCTGCGCGAACTGTGTCGCCGTCTTGCACGAGAACGTATTTGTTGAGTGAAATTGGGTACGATTTTTCGGTTTGACCATCGAAGCTGACAACGCGAATCACACGCGCACCACGCTTCATTTTGCTGTCAAACACGACCGTTCCGTCAATCTCGGAAACAACGGCAGATTTCTGCGGTGAACGCGCCTCAAACAATTCCGTTACACGCGGCAAACCGCCCGTAATATCGCGGGTTTTGCCCGAATCGCGCGGAATTTTCGCAACCGACATACCGACGGTCAGGTACTCATTTTCATCCACCGTAAGCTGCGCGTTTCCGGGCAAGCTGTACGATTTCAATTCCGTACCTTTTTCATCCACAATCACAATCATTGGCGATTTCGTGCGGTCGCGCGAGTCCATGATGGTTTTGGTGATGTGTCCCGTCTGTTCGTCAATTTCCTCGCGGAAGGTAACGTTGTCAATCATGTCGCGGTAGCGCACGTAGCCTTCTTTTTCGGTGATAATCACGGCGTTGTATGGGTCCCATTCGTAGATGAGTTCGCCTTTTTTCACCGACTGACCGTCTTGCACACGCAAATCCGCGCCGTACATGGCTTCGTACTTGGTGAGAATGCGGTTAGAATCTGGCTCAATCACGTTGATAATACCACCGCGATTCACCACCAATTCTTTGCGAACAGCCATGCCCGAATCGTCCTCAATCTCAGCATTGACGGTCTTTACGCGGTCGAATTGAATAAGACCATCGAATTTCGCTGTGATGTTCGATTGCGCCGTAATGAGCGATGCCGTACCGCCTGTGTGGAAGGTGCGGAGCGTCAGCTGCGTACCCGGCTCGCCGATAGACTGCGCTGCAATCGTACCAACAGCCTCGCCTGTGTCCACAAGCCGCGCCGTTGCGAGGTTGCGACCGTAACATTTCGCGCAAATACCTTGACGCGATTCGCACGACAATACCGAGCGCACAAACACGCTTTCGATAGCGGTATCTTCGATTTTGCGCGAAACGGTTTCGTCGAGCAATTCACCTTTTTTCGCAAGAACTTCGTTTGTAAGCGGGTCGGTGATTTCCATCAGCGACACGCGCCCAAGAATGCGCTCGTAGAGCGACTCTTTCACTTCTTCGCCGTCTTTCAAGGCGCGAAGCTCCATACCGCGAATCGTACCGCAATCGTCTTCGGAGATGATTACGTCCTGCGCAACGTCATGCAAGCGGCGTGTGAGGTAGCCCGCATCCGCCGTTTTGAGCGCGGTATCGGCAAGACCCTTACGCGCACCGTGCGTGGAGATGAAGTATTCCAAAATCGAAAGACCTTCTTTGAAGTTCGCAATAATCGGGTTCTCAATCAATTCACCCGTCGAACCCGTTACGGATTTTTTCGGTTTCGCCATCAAGCCGCGCATACCCGCAAGCTGGCGAATCTGCTCTTTCGAGCCACGCGCTTGGGAATCCATCATCATCCAGAAGGTGTTGAAACCTTGCTTGTGCTTTTGAAGTTCGTTGTAGAGTTTATCAGCGATGCGGTTTGTCGCGCTCGACCAAATATCAACAATTTTGTTGTATCGCTCGCCGCTTGTAATCACGCCCGCTTGGTAGTAGCTTTCGATTTTATCTACTTCCAACTGCGACGCATCAATGAGTTTGTTCTTTTCTTCAGGGATAATCAAATCCTGAATGCTCACCGACAAACCGCCGCGTGTAGCAGTGCGGAAACCGATTTCTTTCAAAGCATCCAAGAAATCTACTGTTTTTGCCATGCCCGCTTTTTGGAAGCAGAGACCGATAATTTGGCGCAAACGACCTTTGCCCAATGCCTCGTTCAAATAGCCCACTTCGTGCGGAACAATTTGATTGAAAATCACGCGACCAACGGTGGTTTCTACCATTTGACCATCCATGCGGACTTTCACTTTGGCGTGCATTGCGGCAACTTCATTGTTGAACGCCATAATCACGTCTTCCGCGCCGTAGAACATCATGCCTTCGCCTTTGATTTTCTCTTCTTCGGTCGAGCGGCGCATTTTGGTCAAATAATAGCAGCCCAAAACCATGTCCTGCGACGGTACGGTGATTGGTGCGCCGTTCTGCGTGTGCAAAATGTTGTGCGAAGCAAGCATGAGCAAAATTGCTTCCAACTGCGCTTCGTGCGAAAGCGGCACGTGGACAGCCATCTGGTCGCCGTCGAAGTCCGCGTTGAACGCCGTACACACGAGCGGGTGCAAGCGAATAGCTTTACCCTCAATCAAACGCGGCTGGAATGCTTGAATACCCAAGCGGTGCAGTGTTGGAGCGCGGTTCAAGAGCACTGGGTGTCCTTGAATTACCTGCTCCAAGATGTCCCATACTTCGGTGGTTTTGCGTTCCACCATTTTCTTCGCACTTTTCACGGTTTTCACGTGTCCGCGTTCAATCAACTTGCGAATAATAAACGGCTTGAAGAGTTCCACCGCCATATCTTTCGGCAGACCGCATTCCCAAATTTTCAGCGTCGGACCAACAACGATAACCGAACGACCAGAATAATCCACGCGCTTTCCAAGCAAGTTCTGGCGGAAGCGACCCGTTTTCCCTTTCAACATATCGGAAAGAGATTTGAGTGTACGCTGAGATTCTGCGCGGGCTGTAGAGCGGCGGCTGTTGTCGAACAAGGAATCAACCGCTTCCTGAAGCATACGCTTTTCGTTGCGCAAAATTACTTCGGGAGCTTTGATGTCAATAAGACGCTTCAAACGATTGTTGCGGATAATCACGCGGCGATACAAGTCGTTCAAGTCCGATGTTGCAAAGCGACCACCCTCAAGCGGTACAAGCGGTCGAAGCTCTGGCGGAATGACGGGAACAACGTCCAGCACCATCCAGGACGGGTCGTTTGGCAAGCGTCCGTCGCCTCTGTCGCGGAATGCTTCCAAAATGCGGAGACGCTTCAACTGGTCAGCTTTTTTCTGCTGCGAGGTTTCTTCTTTGACCATCGCACGGAGAACGCCAGCATCTTTTTCTGGGTCCACGCGCTTTAGAAGTTCTTTCACGGCTTCGCCGCCAATGAGCGCGATGAATTTTTTCGGGTCATCATCATCCAAATTGCGCTCTTCGGGCTTCAGGGAATCCATGATGCGCAAGTATTCTTCTTCGGTGAGCAAATCTTTCACTTGCAAACCGGTATTGCCCGGCTGGACAACGATGTAGGATTCGTAATACACGATGCGCTCAACGTCTTTCGCGGGCAAGCCGATAACAGCCGCAATTTTGCTGGGCTGCGAGCGCAAAAACCATACGTGAACGACAGGCACGGCAAGCGTGATATGCCCCATGCGTTCGCGGCGAACAGACTTTTGGGTAACTTCTACGCCGCAACGGTCGCACACGATACCTTTGTAACGAATGCGCTTGTACTTACCGCAAGCGCATTCCCAGTCGCGGACGGGACCGAAAATCTTCTCGCAAAAAAGACCGTCTTTTTCGGGACGGAACGAGCGGTAGTTAATCGTTTCGGGCTTGGTAACTTCGCCTTTGGACCAGTGCAAAATCTCGTCGGATGATGCAATGCGAATAGAAACACGCGAAAAGCCTTTACGAGGAATGGAGCGTGATTGCATAATGGGTATGCCTCTGCTTGTTTGAAATTGGAAATTGTGATTGTTCGTATCTTGTAAGAGATGTTAGCTTTGTGTATTCGGTACTTTTAAGGCTTCTGGCAGAGATTGTACCTCTTTGGGAAGCCCATATTTCGCTAACATTTCATTTGCTAATGCTAGTTTTTTCGGGAACAAAACGGTTTTGTTGTATTGCTCCAAAGAACTATCATAGCGGACAGTTGGTGCTGTTATCTTGTTCTTCTGAAGACTATTCATAATTGCCTCGCTTTATTGAATGCGCTGAACAAGGAAGGCTTCATAATTGTGATTTGGCTTGAATATATTCCATAGACCGTTTTGCAAGCCGTACACAATGAAGTTTTTGCGAATTTCTTCTATATTGTTTGCTATACCCATGCGATACAAGCGCGTCCGAACTGGTGTGGTGCCGACCGCATAAATAAGGGCGTTTGGATAATGCTCCGTAAATATTAATGCCGTTGCTGCAACTGTTGCCAAAACTTTTTGACTATCACCGTTATTAGAAATAGCTTCATCGTCTATCTCATCATTGAGGGCAAGCACATCACCAAACCCTAAATTGAAAACATTTGGTACATCCGTTGCCGTGTATTGAACTCGCTTTTTGATTGCACCTCGTTCCCCAACGCTCACAAATTCAAAGGTCATCGTATCTTGTTCGGTCGTAACATCGTATTGAGCGACTGCCATTGGGGTAAACTCTGAATATATTAAAACATATCTATCATATATTTACCACCATGAAACGGATCGCCAACAAGTTTTTGCTCAGTCGGACTAACGACTAAAACGAGCATCTCAAGCGGCAGATAACCCAGTAACGGGGGTGTTTCGTCGGAAGTTGCCATTACTTCCATCGTAGCTTCGCGGTCTAAAACCTTGATGCGGACGGGGCTGTACACATCAGCATCTATCACGCCATTTGCGGTGCGCGTACGCGTACTGCGCATCTTGAGCAAACCTAGTTGCGTAATATTTTTTTGGGGTAAGCAGAGCATTGCTGCACCTGTATCCACAAAAAAATCTACTTCTAAAGAACGTACCTTGTCAGGCGTGAGCGTCCCTTCAACAACTTTCGCCATGTCGTTGAAATTTTCAATGGTTGCTATTTGATATGTTCGTCCCATCATAGCTCTCAAGAGTCTTTTACAAAATCGCCTTGTAATAATCCAAAATATGCTGAAACGCCGCTAAAAGCTCGCCAATTTGACCCAGATAGTATTTGCGTGTGTCTATAAAAAGCGCATTACCTGTCAAGCGGAGAAAAAGCCAGTCATCGCCCGTCGTTACGCAGCCGTAGATGGTTTCGAGCGGTGTACCTTTTTTTTCGTTGTAAATTTTCGCGCCCAGCATTTGTGCAGCGCATTGACCGAGCCATGATTCTGCATCACCGCGTTTTACCTCTACAAGTTGAACTATTGGCGTTCTAATCAGATAGCCAGCAGCATTTTTGGCAATGATAAAATCACATTCACCTTTTAAGCCTTGTTCAGCATCAGCAAGAAGTGTTTCTCCTGAATAGAACGTAAAAATCTTGCTATTGCGTTCACGGAGTTCGACAACAATAGGAAAGACAATGGCTTCCGACTTGAATTTTTCTGACCTGCCTCTGAGTTCTTGTGCTAAGTTTAAGGCATCTTGGAGCTTTGCACTGGGAGTAACGGGAGATAATTCAGGAAGCAGTGCAGTGGAATCAATACGAATGCCAAACACTTCTTCCATGTCATCCAAAGAAAAACTACTAAATGCCATACTTTCCTTTGTGATAATATTTTGCGCCGTTGATTGTATCATTTCTGCCGACGCGCCATTTTTCGCAAGGTTCAACGACGTTTGCCACACCTTTTGCGACAACTGCACACGCTCACACGCTGGACGCAAATACGACTGAATATCATCATTACTATTCCACGTACACTTCTCCAGCAAATCCTCCACCGCAGCATCATACTCCGCCGACACAATGCGCAGTGCGTCGAGCGGGGCAGCGTTTTCTGGTATGGGTTGGAGAGTGGACATGATACTTCCTTACTCTTTGTTGCTTTGAATACCCACATTTGCAGTTTTATTAGCCGAATGCTTTTGCTGCTCCGCTATGAACTGGGCTGGAACACCGTATTTTGCTAGCATTTTATTTGCTAACGCCAATTTTTTGGGAAACAAAACTTGATGTTCGTATTGATTGAGTGTGCTATCGTACGCTACCTCAATACCCAAAGGCGAATGTTGTGGACGGTTCATATTGCACCTCAGCTCGAAAAA
The DNA here is from genome assembly GCA_013298775.1 of Ignavibacteria bacterium. Taxonomy (GTDB): domain Bacteria; phylum Bacteroidota; class Ignavibacteria; order Kapaibacteriales; family UBA4661; genus PH2015. The sequence continues at coordinate 8,698 of JAAFIV010000048.1, forward strand.
GTGAAAGATTTATAGATTCTTTTTACGCTGAACTAAAAAGGCTTCGTAATCTTGATTTGCCTCAAACACAAGCCATTGACCATTTGTTAAGCCCAGTACCAGAAAATGCTCCGTAATAAAATCCAAGTTGTTGGCAATTCCTATGCGGTAGAGCCGTGTTCTTACTGGTGTTGTTCCAATAATGTATATCCAGCCATTGGGATAATATTCCGTGAATGTTACTGCGGTTGCGGCAACTGTCGCCAATACCTTCTGACTATCGCCATTATTGGATATGACCGTATCATCAATATCGCCATGAAGCGGATGAACATCACCAAATCCTAAATTGTAGATGTTCGGGATGTTCGTTTCGCTGTAATGCACACGCTTTGGTATCTCGCCTTGCTTACCAATACTTGTAAAATCGAACGTCATGGCGTGTTCACTTGTCGTAACTTTATACTGCTCTAATGCCATGAATAAAAATTAAGTTTACAAGATTTTTTTGCGAGTATCTTTTGCTTAAAAGCTCCAACCGAGGCTGATGCCGCCCCAAGGAGCTACCTCTATTGGCGTAATGGCAAATCCATTAAAATTTATGCGTGGCGTAAATACTGCTCGAATATTCAAACCGCCATTCAAAGGATGCCACCGATAGCCGATTATCGGTACGACTGTTGGAAATGGACAAAAAGCAAATTTGGAAGTACCTGTAACGTTAGCCGAAATATCTATCGCACCTTCACGAAGATATTGCCAACGTGCTTCCGTTCCGTTAAAACTGGCAAACATTGTTCCCACGCCGAGTTCAAGATAATGCGTTGAACCAATCAGATATGAAGCCGACACGGGCAATATCGAAAGGTAACGAAATTCCGTACTTTGCACGGGCAAAAAACTCAGCCCACCACGCAAAACAAAGCGATTGTCAATGATGCGCTCATAATTGACCGAATACGCGATTGCGCTTCCACCTACTTCAAGAAAAATGTTATTGTTGGCAGTGCGCATTTCTGATGCTTGGTGTAGCGAATCTTTCTGCGCTTCCTGAGCAAACGCACCAAGCGCGAAGGCGCATAACAACACAATATGACAAAGAACGTGGCGCATAAAAACTCATTAGTTTAATATTTCAGCAATACTTTCCTGCGAAAGCTCCAACACTGCAACAACCTGCCCACGCTGAACCGAAGGAAAATCTTCCAAAAATTCCTCAATGGAATCACCTGTTTCGAGATAATCAAATAAGTTTTGAAGCGGTACACGAGTGCCGTTAAAGACGGGCGTTCCGCTCATTATCTCGCTATCGACATTGATGATTTTCATTGTTTTGCCTGATGAACTGTGAACAACAATGAGTGTTGAGCTTGAAAAACACATTCAAAACTCAACACTCATTATTCAATACTAAAAATTTACTCCTCCACACGCACTTCCAACGCCAAGCCCTGCAACTCACGAATAAGGACGTTGAAGGATTCCGGCAAGTGCGGTTGCGGAAGGTTTTCGCCTTTTACAACTGCCTCGTACGCTTTTGCGCGACCTTGTACGTCGTCGGATTTCAGCGTGAGAATTTCCTGAAGCGTGTGCGCTGCGCCGTATGCTTCCAACGCCCACACTTCCATCTCACCGAAACGCTGACCGCCGAATTGCGCTTTACCGCCCAAAGGCTGTTGCGTAATGAGCGAGTACGGTCCAATTGAGCGAGCGTGGATTTTATCGTCCACCAAGTGCGAGAGTTTCAACATGTAAATCACGCCGACGGTTACGCGGTTGTCGAAGGTTTCGCCGGTGCGTCCGTCGTACAACACGGTTTTTCCGTCGCGTGGCAAACCTGCTTTTTCCAAGTATTCGCCGACTTCATCCCATGACGCGCCGTCGAAAATTGGCGAGGCAAATTTGTCACCGAGTTTCATCGCCGCCCAACCGAGTGCGGTTTCGTAGAGCTGACCCAAGTTCATACGCGACGGTACGCCAAGCGGGTTCAAAACGATGTCCACTGGTGTTCCATCTGGCATAAACGGCATGTCTTCGTGCGGAACAATATTCGCCACAATGCCCTTATTCCCGTGACGACCAGCCATTTTATCGCCGACTTGGAGCTTGCGTTTTTTCGCAACATAGACTTTCGCCATTTTCATAATGCCTGGCTGCAATTCATCGCCTGTAACAACTTTCTGACGCTCAATGCGAATATCGTCTTTGATGATATTCAATTTTTGCTTGTAGCCTTGAATAAGACGGCGCAAGAGTTCCATTGTACGCTTGTCTTCAATGCACTGCTCTTTTGCGTCAAACTCGGCAAAGAAATGTGGATTTTCGCGGAATTTCTTTTCCAATTCGTCCGATTTCAAGGCGGTTCCAGCGCGGAAGATGGAATCGCCCGCCGTTGTGCGCATACCTCCTACAACCTTGTGTCCATCAAGCAATTTCGCAATACGCTTTGCGGAATCTTGGTTGTGTTCGTGGATGCCATTTGCTTCTTGAGCATTCAGCGCATCTTGACGCTCTTTCTCTTGACGGCGCAAATCTTGCTCGCGCGTCATCAGGCGGCGCGTGAAGAGTTTTGTATTGATAACAACGCCCTTCAAGCCTGGAGGTGCTTTCATCGAAGCATCTTTTACGTCGCCCGCTTTATCGCCGAAAATAGCGCGGAGCAGCTTCTCTTCTGGTGTTGGGTCGGTTTCGCCTTTTGGTGTAATTTTACCAATCAAAATATCACCCTCGCGCACATCCGCGCCGCAGCGCACGATACCGTCCTCGTCGAGGTCTTTCGTGGCTTCTTCGCTGACGTTCGGGATTTCTTTCGTCAATTCTTCCTCGCCACGCTTGGTGTCGCGGACTTGGAGCGAAAATTCTTCAATGTGAATCGAGGTAAAAATATCTTCCGCAACTACTTTTTCCGAGATAACGATAGCATCCTCGAAGTTGTACCCGCTCCATGGCATGAACGCAACAAGAACGTTCCGCCCCAGCGCGAGTTCACCCATTTCCGTCGAAGAAGAATCCGCCAACACCTCGCCGCGTTTCACTTTTTGTCCCGCAACCACCGTCGGACGCTGATTGATACAGGTATCTTGGTTTGTGCGGAAAAATTTGATAAGCGGATAGGTTACAACGGGGTTGTAATCGTATGTTACGAGGCGTTCGTCTTCGGGAATCGTGTCGTTGTAGCGAATGCGGATAAAATCAGCGCATGAATATTCCACCGTTCCATCGTACTCGGCAACAATCGTTGCGCGAGAATCTTTCGCCACGATGTACTCCATACCTGTTCCCACAAGCGGAGCTTTCGGGCGCAGAAGCGGCACGGCTTGGCGTTGCATGTTTGAACCCATCAGCGCACGGTTCGCGTCGTCATGCTCCAAGAATGGGATGAGCGAAGCCGCAACGCTGGCGATTTGATTTGTCGCAACGTCCATGTACTCTACGTCGTCGGGCGAAACAATCACGAAATCGCCAGAACGACGAGCTTTTACGCGCTCTTCGGTCAATACACCGCTTTTATTGACAATCGTTGAAGATGGCGCAATGATGCGGTCTTCTTCTTTTTCTGCGGTCAAAAATTCAATCTTTGTGGTCAATTTGCCATTCTCAACGCGCAAATACGGCGTTTCCAAGAAGCCAAAGGGGTCAATCCGCGCATGAATCGAAAGCGAGGAAATAAGACCAATGTTCGGACCTTCCGGCGTTTCGATGGGGCAAAGGCGACCATAGTGCGTGTAGTGAACGTCGCGCACCTCGAAGCCAGCACGCTCGCGGGTAAGACCGCCAGGACCAAGCGCGGACATACGACGTTTGTGCGTCATCTCCGAGAGTGGATTGGTTTGGTCCATGAACTGCGAGAGCTGATTTGTACCGAAGAATTGGTTAATCACGCTCGAAATCGTGCGAGCATTGACCAAATCTGCGGGTGTAAGCGTTTCGGTATCGTGGATATTCAAACGCTCTTTGATGGTACGCGCCATGCGAGACAAACCCACGTTCAACTGTGCGCTTAACTGCTCACCAACGGTGCGAACGCGGCGATTACCCAAGTGGTCAATGTCATCCACGGGCTTGCGACCTGCGCGTAATTCAATCAAATACTTGATGATAGCAATGATGTCATCTACCGTCAATGTTGTGGTATCAGGGTCAATGCCGATGTCAAGTTTATTGTTCATGCGATAGCGTCCGACCAAGCCCAAATCATAGCGTTTCGGGTTAAAAAAGAGCTTGTCGAGCAGTGATTGTGCGGTCTCCAAGTCGGGAGCTTCGCCAGAGCGCAACTGACGGTAAATTCCCTCCAACGCATCTTCGCGGGTGCGCGAGGGGTCTTTCGCCAAGGTGCGAGCAATAATCGGCTCTTCGCTTGCGGCGGTGTAATTGAAGAGCTTCACTTCCTGAATGCCCTTCGATGCTTTGATTGCCTCAATCATGCCTTCATCCAAAATCACGTCGCGGCTGGCAATAATCTCACCTGTTGAGAAATCCACAACATCAGCAGCCACGCGGCGATTGATGTGTTGGTCGCCTACTTCTTTCGACGTAAGAGACTCGGTAAGGTTGAAAAGGTCGAGAATCTGCTCATCGGACGAATAGCCGAGAGCGCGAAGAAGCATCGTTACAGGGAATTTCTTCTTGCGGTCAATATAGACGTGCATTACTTGGTGAATGTCCGTTGTAAACTCCACCCACGAACCGCGAAACGGGATAATCCGTGCCGAAAAGACGCGTGTACCGTTCGGGTGCATGGCATCCGAGAAAAATACGCCTGGCGAGCGGTGCAACTGCGATACAATAACGCGCTCTGCGCCGTTGATGATAAACGTACCACGCGGAGTCATCGCTGGAACATTGCCCAAGTACACATCTTGCTCAATGGTTTCGATATAGTCTTCAGATTTCGGGTCGGCTTTGGAAGACAGGCGCAGCTTGGCTTTCAAGGGACGCGCGTATGTCAGTTCGCGCTCGCGGCATTCTGTTTCCGTGTATTTCGGACGTTCAATGAAATACTCAATGAATTCCAATTCGTAGATTTCACGAGCATCGGAAATCGGGAAATTGGTGAGGAATGCTTGCTGAAGCCCAAGATTTTTGCGGCTTGCGGGTTCTGCTTCGTCCTGCAAAAATTCTTTGTAGGAGTGCATCTGTACCGAAAGAAGGTCTATCGGGCTAGATTTTGCGGGGAATTCCGCGAACGAAATACGCTCTTTGAATGCGCCATATGATGCGCCGTGGAGTGAGTCGTTTTTGCCGTTCATTGTACTCAAAGTTGCCTCCCGTAAAGGGTGAAGTGTGAGAATGTCTGTAAGTTTAAGGTCGTATTAGTTGCCCTCACCCCTCGCCCCGAAGACGGTGCGAGACCCTCTCCCAGAGGGCGAGGGTAAAGATTTGGTGTCATATCTTGCCCCTCTACCTCTTGGGAGAGGGGTTGGGGTGAGGGGAGCAATGCGTTTGCATTAAGCAAAACAAGGACTTCCCGATTTCTCATCTTTTTGAAAAAGGAGAAAAATCGGGAAATCCGAATTCAACATTGAAGCTATGTACAAACGTGCATTGCGCTTGTGAAGATATTGCCAGTGCAAAGTTTTCCGATAGAATTTCCAATATAAGAGGAACACCGCGCCAGCAATAAAGGTTTCATAGAATCTCAAAATGCGTAAAGCGTATTTTGAAGAACATAAAAATTACACTTTTTTTAGGTTCTAACAAAAAAAATCTTGATTTCCTGAAATTTTGTTTGTGGTTCGGGCTTTTTCCGCCCAAGCGGTTGAGGAGTGAAAAAACGCTGCCGTCCGGCGGGTACGTCGCTTGTGTAGCACCTGCCGAACGGCTACTGTGCTTGTGATAACAGCCGCCCGACGGGGAAAAGCGTTTAATTACTGCGCTTCCATCACGGTAATTTCCACTTGCGCCGTGCCTGTTTTTACCAATCCCAGCTCCTGTGCGGCAGCGAAGGACACATCCAAAACGCGAGTTTCCTTGAACGGACCTCGGTCGTTTACACGGACAATGACGCTGCGCTCGGTGGCGGGATTTCGGACTTTCAGGAATGTACCGAAAGGCAAGGAACGGTGAGCCGCGCTGAAGTCTGAACGGTCATAAATCTCGCCGTTTGCGGTTTTGCGTCCGTGAAATTCATCGCCGTAGTAAGAAGCAACTCCACTAAAGTTCACGGTACTTGTTTTGAGGTCGCTGGTGTTTATTTCGCTCATTTTTGGCGTGGGAGTTTTTTTGCCTGAAGAAGGCGTATTTGCTGGTGTGGCGGCAAACAAACTGCCATTGCTTTGCGGTACACCGAATTGCGAACCACGCGAAGAAAAACGTACCGACGAACTACACGCACTCATGGCAAATGCGAGCGCGAGGGTGCTGAGAGCGAGATAAAAAGTACGCATTGTAACGGAGACGAAAAGTGAAATGCTTGTGAATAATCCTGTAAAATCCTCAAAAGCCATGCCATTCTTTCTTTCGATGCCATTCTCTCGCAGTTCTTTTTCCGATAAGACTTTCGCACAATGCTCGTTTTGCCGCACAGACAGGAGTGTCTGTGCTACCGCAGGAATGTCTGTGCTAGCGAAGGCTCAGAAAACCTGAATTCAATGGTAGCGCGTAACACTCTTGTCTGCGTCATTTGCGAATGTCCTGTCTGATTAAACCTTTCTGCTCCTTGCCGTATTCCAAGAAAAGAAGAACAGATAATTTTGTTTGGCAAAATACATTGCGTGTTGTAAATTAGAAGTCTTTGTAATTTGCTCAGTTACCTTTATTTTTTGTCAATTTTTTCATTAAAAAAACACTATGAAAATCTTCGTGAGCGCAGCACTCCTCGCTGCGATTGCATTTGTAAGCCCTGTGTTTGCACAGAAAAGCTCTGCTCCAGCAGGCGGCAGTTTGCGTATTGGCGTTGTTGATTCCCAAAAAATTGTTGCCCAACTTCCCGAAGCGAAAGAGGCGCAAGAAAAATTGCAGGAATCTGGCAAAAAATACCGCGATACCATTGAAACTATCCAAAAAGACTACGTTCAAGCTCTTGAAAGCTACGACAAACAAAAAGCGATGATGTCGGCAGACGCGAAAACCAAAGAAGAGGAACGCTTGAAGTCTATCCAAGAGCGTTATCAGCGTTATCGCGACGAAAAATTCGGCAATCAAGGCGAATTAGCTGCGTTGCAGGAAGAATTGCTTGCCCCTATTCGCAAGCGTGTTCAAAGCGCAATTAAAGAAGTTGCAAAAGCTGAAAAACTCGCTGCCGTTATGGAAACACCAGCGTTTGTGTACTACGATGAGGAATTGGATATCACCTTCCGCGTATTAGATAAACTCAAGCGCAACAAGTAATCGTGCGATGTGGAGAGTATTCTCACCTCAAGAAAATTTTAAGAGAAGCAATTCCAAAATCTTCGTTTGCAAAGTATTTGTAAAGTATTTGCAAAAATACTTTCTCTCACGTAACTTTGTCGGTCTATTGAAGTTGGTGTATTGAATTTCCTCCATTCGAGACGCTGTGCTGACACGCCCATTCGCGCGTCCTGTATGGCTCTCTTCAAGAACCGAAACGCCTAGCGAATATTTGTTATCAACATTAAAGCCAAAGCATCTGCAATGTTTCCTATTGCTTGCTTTGGCTTTTTTGTCGTCGTACTCTCTATATTCGCCATCTAAAGTGGCTTTAATCCTATCGGTTGTTGAACTTTTCCTTTTGACCAATGACGTTTTTTTTAGCACACACACACACTTGTACCCGCACTTGCACCCGCATCCTCCCTCGCTTTGCGGCAGTATTCCTTGCTCTTTGGGCAATATCCCTCCAAAGTTCGTCCATGCTTGTTCTTGCACAAACGCCAAAAGTTGGGTTTGTAAATTCTGCGACGATTCGAGAACGTTCTAATGATTATCAAAACGCCAAACAACGCATAGAATCTATCGTCAATGACTGGAAACGCCAAATTGACGAACAGCAAAATGCTATTCAAGCTCTCGAAACAGACATCCAGAAAAAACGCCTTATCTGGAGCGAAGCCGAACTTCGTGAGCGCGAACTCACGCTCCAACGCAAACGCATAGAAAAAGACGATTTCGTGCGGGAACGCTTCAATACAGGTGGAAAGTTTGATACGCTCGTGGTTTCGACGATGAAGCCCATTGAGGCAAAGATTGCGGCAGCAATTCAGGAGGTTGGTATTACCGAAGGTTACGATTATGTGTGGGATAAAACCACGCAGCCGCTTCTCTACGCCAATCCGCGCTTTGATTTGACCGTAAAAGTCATGGAAAAACTCGGGTTATTCACCGACGACATCAAGGCGAAATTGCAAGAAAGTATTGATAAAATTGACCGCGAAATCAAGAAAGTACGCGAAGAAATGTCGCCGACCGCCGTGCGTCGCCGCATCAGCAAAGCTCTCGACGATGCGAAAAAAGCGGCGGAAGAAACCGTGAACGATGCGAAGAAGGAATTTGAAAACGTGAAGAAAGATTTTGAAACAACGGCGAAGGATATTAAAGATATTAAACTGGACGGTCCGCCGAAGCAAGACAGCACCAAGCCTCGCAGCAATACAACGATTCCACGCGACGGCGGCGGCGCACCCATTCCAACACCGACACCGCCTGCCGATACGACGAAACCGAGATGATACTTCGGCTGAGTGAGGGTGAGGGTCTCGCTTCTTCGCGAGGCTCTCGCTGTACACTTTGTACCAAAGAAAGTGAGACCCTCAATAAAAATTGAGAGCCTCACGTTTAGCAAATACTGTTATCAATCATCCCCTCGAAAGCCCATGAATACTCGCATCAATAGCAATATAGAACAATTATACCGCATTGCCGCAAAGCCAGAACGCCGTATTATCGGGCTGATGAGCGGTACGTCGCTTGATGGCTTGGATGTGGCTCTGTGTCGTCTTTGCGGCTCTGGCAGCGATACAGAAGTGAAGATTGAGCAATTTCGCACCGTTCCGTACTCTGACGACGTAAAACACGAGATTCGGCGCGTCTTTGCGAAAGAACAGGTAGATTTTCAGCTCCTGTGCGTCCTGAACGCATGGATTGGCAAGTTACATGGCGACATGGTGCGGGAATGTTTGCAGATGTGGGGTATTCCGCCCGAAGAAGTAGATATTGTCGCTAGTCATGGGCAAACCGTCATGCACGCGCCGAAATCATTGCACAAAAAATATGATTTCCCGCCCGAAGGCTTTGGTAATGCGACGCTGCAAATCGGTGACGGCGACCACGTAGCGGTACAGTCGGGCGTTATCACGCTCAGTGATTTCCGCCAGAAGCACGTAGCAAAAGGCGGCGAAGGCGCACCATTAGCGGTGTATGGCGATTATTTCCTGTTCTCGAAACGCGGCGAAAACCGCATTATGCTGAACATGGGCGGCATTGCGAATTTCACCTATCTGCCCGCATCGCTGAACGCTTCGGAGGTGTTCACCACCGACACCGGCACGGGCAATACGCTCTTGGATGCGTACGTGCGGAAATCATTTGGGAAAATGTTTGATACCGATGGGAAAATCGCGCTTGCAGGTGTGGTCAATCCTCGCTTGCTTGCAGCATTGAGAGACCATCCTTTTTTCGACGCACCTTTTCCAAAAACAACAGGACCAGAACTCTTCAATATTGAATACTTGGAAAATGTTGCAAAAGAGCATAAAGTCTTCCTGAGCGCAATGCCCGCCGAAGACGTGATGGCAACGCTCGCCCGCTTCAGTGCAGAAACCATTGCCGATGCTGTGCGCCGCGTGATGAAGCCGCAGGAACGCTACGCGCTCTACATGAGCGGCGGCGGAGCGCACAATCCCTCACTCGTGAATTCTATCAAGGAATTACTTCCTGACTGCATGCTTGGCTTGACCGATGATTTGGGCATTCTTGGCGATGCAAAAGAAGCCGTACTATTTGCCACGCTCGCTAATGAAGCACTCACGGGCGGCGAAACGAGCTTTGGCGAGCGCGAAGGCGTGCCAACGGTTTCGATGGGTAAAATTTCTTTTCCAAAGTAGAATGAGTGAATTGAAGTTGAGATAAAGTTCTACGACCCGCATAAAACTTTGCTCGCGTGCTTGCCCTCACCCAACCCTCTCCCAGAAGGAGAGGGCTTCAGAAATAGTTGATTTTCTTTGTCTTAGCTCCTCCTCCCTTTGGGAGAAGGCGGGGGATGAGGGTGAAAACGGGCAATTTTATCTAAACTTCAAATGAGTGAAAATACCCGCAGGTAATTTCTGACCATTTCTGAGCATTCTCCATTCTCGAACATTCTTCATTCTCTAGCACTTCTCATTCCTCCGCATTGTGCGTATTCAAGACCATCTCGGTAAGCTCTCGTGGACTGTCGCTGATAAACTTCTTTTTATCGGTTATGGTTTTGTAAATATTGTGCAAAACAACGCGCTTCCCGCAGAAGAACTGGGTTTGTACGCACTGTTTATGGCAGTACAGACGTTTTTATTTACGGTGAGTGATAGTTTTATCCTGCAATCCATCATTTTGCATGGTGGAGATGCGGAAAAGCGTGCTGGAATCAATCGTTTCGCGCTTTTTTGGCATACAGCAATTACGGTAGGTGGAGCGTGTATTCTTTTGCTCTTGCAAAGTGTCATGGCAAATTTCTTTGAGGATGCTCGCATCGCAGTCGTGATGAGCTATTTGCCGCTTATGTCGCTGGTAAGTATTCCCAGAAAATTAGCAGAAAAGCACCTTCAACGCGCCGTACAGGCACGCGCAATTTTTGTGGTAGATATAGTCTGGTTTGGTGTAATGACCCTCTTAACCGCATATTTCCTTGCTGTGGGGCAATTACAATCGTTTGAGGTAATTTTCATCATCAGTTTGTGCGGTATGATAGCAAGTTCCGCAGTGTCGTATGCGCTAACGCGTAAGCTGCTTGGTTTACGGAGCGAGAGCCTCACGGCGGGTGTTTCGTGGCGAGAACTGCTTGGTTTTGGCGCGTATCAAGGCACGGCAGGAATGCTCCTCAATGTTATCAAGCAACTCGACGTAACGCTGGTACAATACTTTTTCAATACCGCAACGGTAGGTGTGTATCAATCAGCGAAAACGCTGTTTCGCTTTTTTGATGAATCGCTGAATGCCATTACAGGGCTGGTCTATCCAACAACGGTGCGGCTTGTACGGGAAGAAAAAGAAGAGCAGATTCTTGCTTTGTTCTCTAAAATGCTATCCTTTGGTGTCATGCTGACGCTCTGCGCTATTGTGCTGGTTTATGCGGGAACCGCAGAGTGGCTTGTTTCCTTAGTTCTCGCGCCAAAATATGCGTCTGCGCTTGGCTACATCAAGCTCCTCGTGCTGAGTACGCCTGCAATGCCTTTTCTCGTGCTTGTTTCCTACATGATTGCTCGTGGCGATGGAAAATTTTTGCTCATCAGCATTGCAAGCGCGGTAGGATGCGGTTTGGCGGCGTTGTGCCTTGTTGGGTATTTGCACATTCCTGAAGCTGTTCCTATTGGCATTATGACGTATTATTTCGTCGAAGCTATTATCTGTTTTGCGTATATCCGTCATTGGATGCACTTCCCTACGCGCCTGTTGTGGCGAGCTTTTCCAGACACAATATCATTTTTGAAGGGATGGAAACGTAAAAATGGAAGCGGGAATGATTCAAGCAAGAATAATTTAAGCAAGAACGAAGGGAATTGAAGACTGCTGAAAGACAAAATCTGATGCGACCTCTTTAAAACTGAGATGCCTCTCCGCGTCACCACGCGCCAGAGAGGCACTCCCCTACTCACCTTTCACCACCACAACGAAAGGAGTATTTCATAAGATGAAACTCATTTAATGCTTATGCAAAACAGTTGAGTGCATCTATCTTTCTTCATACCATTTTTCATAAAGGCTTTTGCAATTCATCTGGGATAATGTTGCAAAAAAATCGTCATACATCACGATAAGGAACTTTTTCGTCGCGCTTATTGTTTGCGTAAATCCTTATAGCGGCAAAGATACATTCTTCGATATAGAAAAACAAATGTTTTCCGTTGCTTTTTTGCCAAATATTTTCCACACGAGGAAATAATCGCGCTCAATGGCTTCATTCCTTGTAAGGGAGCTTACGGTCAAAAAAGTAGTACCATATCTGAAATTCCGATTTGAGGAATAATACTTGGCTCTTCAATTGCGAGATTATTGATTTGTCCCATACCCAAAAGAACGCAAGTGTGCATCGCTATTACGCCAATCTTCCCGCACTTTGACGAAAATTTCCAGAAAAACGGGCATTTCTAAATGCTGCTCAATTGCTGTTCGTGCGACTGTTCCTAGTTCTTTCAAACTTGCACCTTTCTTGCCAATAATAATCTGCTTTTGCGTATCGCGCTCTACAACTACTTCCGCCGAAATATACCATTTCCCATTCTCCCGCTCCTTGAACTCCACCACGTTTACTTCCGTTGAATACGGAATCTCCTCCCGATAGCCCATAAATACTGCCTCGCGGAGGATTTCGCCCACAAAAAAGCGTTGTGGATGTGTCGAGAGCATTTCTTCATCGTAGTAAAATTCATGCTCAGGCATTTGTGCTTGCAGCACGCTTACCAGCTCATCTACGTACTTGTCTTCCAACGCAGAAATTGCTGCAACGTGTGTAATAAAGCCAGTTTTCATCAGCGCGTCCATCACGGGTAAGGCTTGTTTTTTATCAAAGACCGCATCCATTTTGTTTAGCGCGACAATCACAGGTTTGCCAATTGTTTCCAAGCGCATTTGCAACTTGAGCATTAGCCCGCGAAGCCCGTCGTTACTGAGTTCGCCAGTTTGTGTCGGTTCATTTTTCTTTGCTGTTTTTTTGCCGTCGGTGCCGCTCGTTCTTGCTTTGCGGCGTGCTTGCTTGCGCTCACGTTCCTGCTCGCGTTCAATCAATTTCGCAACATCCACCACTACTAAGACCGCATCCGCGCCTTCAATCGAAGATTTTACAAACTCCATCATGCTGCGATGCAGACCATAACTGGGTTTCAAGACACCCGGCGTATCGAAAAAGACAATCTGCGTCGTACCTTCGGTGTGGATGCCAAGGATGCTTTTGCGTGTGGTTTGTGGCTTCGGCGTTACGATGGAAAGTTTTGTTCCCAAGATGGCATTCATCAAGGTAGATTTTCCAACATTTGGCTCACCGATAATTGCCACAAAGCCAGATTTTGTGCGCTCTGCGCTTGATGGTGTGATATTTGCCGATGGTTCGGGCATGGTGTGTGAAAAGATGAGGTGAAAGAGGAAGCAATAGTTGGTGTGAGGATTCGACAGTGCGAGGCTCCATGGAGTGAGGTCACTTTGTTAGGGAAGAGAGTGAGAGCCTCGCTCGGAAGTGAGACCTTCACGGAGAGCGGCGCACTTGCAAAACTACTCCAAATACTTCGGCATCTGATATTTAGAAAACTTGCTCAGGTCTGGCGTATTTCCTCGCTTGCGCGTGAGTTCGTACTCGTACAACAATTTGCCAAGATTCGTGAAAAAGGGAAAGCCGATTTGGTCGTACTCATATTTGTTGTCATTGAAAATTCCATCAGCATTCACGTAGATGATTGCCGAAACAAAAAATTCAATTTTCTTGTCAAAATCCACCACGTAGGCGTTGTCAATCATGTAACCGTAAGCATCTCCAACTTTATTGAAAATGCGGATGTTGCGCGGAATGGTGTCATTGCTGCTGCCGAACATGAAGAATTTCACGTAGCCGTCGTGATAGCTGGTGTCGTACTTGGGAAAGGTGCTTTCACGCGGGAACATTCCCATGTAATTGTACAGAAAATCGTAGTCGCTGGGCGTAAGATTAAATCGCTCTTTTTCGGGCGCAACTTCAGGAAATATCACGTTCCGAAGGATTTTTTGCAATGTTTCCAGTGCAATGTAATTCGACGGCGTAAAATCTATCGGCTCATTCACCAGAGAATCCTTCCGCAACACGCCTTTGCCTTGCTTCAAATCACGAAGATTTTCATAAAAATACATATTCTTTGCTTGGCGCAAAGGTATATTCCGCGTGGTGTACAGCGCACCGCCAATCAACTCGAAAAATTGTACTGGATTAGAAAACTGGTCTTGTTCTGGCGACGACCCCACCGACAAACGGCGATTTATCTTCACGTTGCGATAGCCCTTTGCGTACAAGCCGCTATTTAGCTCGTCGGGGCTGACAAATTCGAGTAAGCGATTGTGCGCATCGTTGTCGCTGACAAGCATTATTTTCTTCACATAATGTGCCACGCTCGCGGTGCCGTTGGACGATGAAACATCGCCGCGTACAGGAGTTTGGTCGGTGCGAACGCTATCAATTCGCATGGGAACTGACTTGTTCGGCAATTTCAGCGCATTCATTTTCTCCAATGCCATGAGTGCCGTCGGAAACTTGACTGTACTTGCGGGATAAAAATATTCGGTCGGGTCTAAGCGATAGCTGTACGACGTGTAACTAGGGCGATTGCGCTTGTCGCGGTCTATTTGTGTGTACAAAATCTGCACACGATACTGCGCGGGATTGCCGAGAATACTATCAAACTGCTCTGGCTTTGATTTCATCAGGCTCGGAAGCAAGGTAGAATCATACTTTGGTGGCATTTCAATCGGTGGATTGGAGAATTTCACCACCGTTCCAAATGAACCTTTTACCGTCGTTACAGCATCGTTTGCAGCTTTACTTTTTTTATTGGTCGTTTGCTTTGATTGCGCATAAACACTTGTTTGTAAGGCAAACAACAAAAAGAGAAGAATAACTTTCATGGCAAAAAAATACATTGAGAAAATATGAACGCCTGAGGAAGCAATCTGCAAAGAAGTACCTACAAATCCAAGCGCAGAAGTGTAGGAAACAGGGTAAACAAATGAAAGAGGTAAAAAAAGCAGAAAATCCAGACACTTGAATTCAAGAGACACTAATATTCGACAACAAAAAAATACCTCAAACACATCCAATGCAAGAGCATTATTGCGTTTGAGGTATTGAAATATTCAGAGAAATATTCAGAACCTTGCGATGAAGCGTCGTCCGTTTCTGTCTTGAGACTTCTCTTGGTTACGCTTCGCCGCCAAATAATTTACGCTTTTCGTCATCCGACAAAAGGTCGGCAAGAGAAACTTCTTGTTTTTGTTCTGGCAAGTTTACGCTTTCTTGCTGTTCGCGGTCTCGGCGCGGTCCGCGTTCACGTCCTCCGCCGCCACGATTGCCACCGTCTCTGCCACCGCCACCTTCTCTGCCACCCTCACGTCCGCCGCCTTCTCTGCCTTCGCGTGAAGGTGCGCCTTGGTCAAAACCTTCCATACCTAAGATAAGCGAGTGATTATCAGGCACAACGTCCATGACGAATAAGCCTTCAATTTTATCGCCGACTTGGAAAGGAAGTGCTTTACCGCGCAATGACGGGTGCATTTTTCCTTTTGGCATAAAGGCATCAATATCTTCAGCGATATTCACGACAACGCCGCGCTCAATCACCTCGCGCACAGAACCTTCGATTTTATCGCCTACTTTGAAGCGTTCTGCGATATTTGCCCAAGGGTTTGGCTGAGTTTGCTTGTAGCCCAAAGAAACTTTTTGTTTTTCTTCATTCAATTCTAACACTTGTACTTCTACTTCTTGTCCAGCTTGGAAAATTTCAGATGGATGCTTGATACGACGCGCCCACGACATTTCCGAAATATGCACCAGACCTTCTACACCAGCTTCTAATTCCACATACACACCAAAATCGGTGAGGCTCTTTACTTTGCCTTTGTAGCGTGAACCTGCGGTATATTTGCCCGACGCACCTTGCCATGGATTTGCTTCCAATTCTTTCATCGAAAGCGATAAACGTTGCGTATTTTCGTTGATTTCCTTGACAATCGCTTTTACAGTATCGCCTTTTTTCAAGACCTCTGAAGGGTGATTGATGCGGCGACGGGAAATTGCTGATACGTGAACCATGCCATCCACGCCACCTAAGTTGATGAATGCACCAAAATCAGTGAAAGATACGACTTTACCTTCAACGGTTTGTCCTACTTGGAAATCTTTCAAGTGATCCACGCGCAAGAGTTTGCGACGTGTTACAATCACTTTGGTTTTGTCTTCATCGTTCAGTTCGTGAACATGGACAGGAAATGTTTGCTGAATCAAGCCCAGAAGCTCATTTTCACTCGGATTCGGCTTCAGCGACAAGTGCGAAGTCGGGAGGAAAAGAGGCATTCCCTTGTACGCAGCCAAGATACCACCACGCACACGGCGAAGCCCTGTTACGTCAATTGTGGTTTTGTTGTTCTTTGCGGCAACAATTTCAGGATACAAGGCATTGACATCGTATTCTGGCTGTTTCGGGGTTTCGGGGGTGGCGGTTTGCGAAGCAGGTGCTTCGGCATTTACACTGACCGGAGCAGTTTCAGCAACGGGTTCGGTCGCTACCGGAGCAGCAACGGCGGTCTCTACTTTTTGTTCGTCAGTCATATCAGCGACATCAAAAAAAAATCAACAAATCAAATGGGTTACTGGCGTTAATTGCTTGTTGTTGAGAGGTGTTTGCTTCTCAACATCACGCACTTGCGGCGACTTTCTTGCTCGTTCTCTTTGAAGTAGTTATCTACAACAAAATTGAATTTTTCAAGACAGACTTCAAATATACGCATTTTCGAGCAAGCTCCAAAAAAAATATACTGTTACGGCGAGTGAAATTCTTCTCCTTTTTATTCCTTTTCCTTTCTGTTTCATCAAGGTTTTCTGTATTTTCCTGTCTATCGGTTATTAGCGATGACGTTTTGCAAACAAATATGATGTTGCTTTCAGTGTGTGGGCGCATCATTGCTTGGATTCGTTGCCCGAATTATACGTGTACGCTTATGCTCCCCATTTCGCATAATTTCATTCTTCTTCTCATTTTGTTTTGTGTGGCTTTATGAAACATCAATCACTCCAAATAATTTCTCGGCAATATAGCAATTACGCCGTTCAAAAGGTTCTCGGCGCGTGGAGTTTTGCGCATATTCGCGCACTTGGTGCGTTGTGCGCTTTGCTTGTGTGCTTGTCGTGTAGCGTTGTTCAGCCTGTGCGTGTATTGCCAGAAGGCGTTACGCAAGGTACGGTCGCTTTGGGCGGTCCATGGCTGCCGAACTCAAGTCCTGCCTACATCGTACCATATTTGAATGTCGGTGCGATGCACGGCATTTCGGAAAATGTAACTCTGGTTGGCAATCTTCACGGGACGGTTGCAGCGTTTGGCGTTCTTGGCTTGGATGCAGGCGCGGCTGTACGCCTTCTGAAGCAACAAGGTGCAGTACCAGAATTGACCGCAAAAGGACAACTTTATGGATTTGTTGATTTAGCTGGAGGTGGCACTACTGCTCGTCCTTCGAGTATTGATGGTGCAACAAATAGTGGCGCAGTTCGCATTTATCCGCATATTACGCTCACTGGTTCGTATGAGCTTACCAATAATCTTTTGGGCTACATCGCGCTTGAAAACACGCTTCAGTTCGGTGAACGCTTCGGCTATTTCTTTACGCCAGGCGTAGGTTTACAGTTCAATGTCGCCCCGAACTCCAGTATTCAAGCTGAGTGGAAGTGGGCTGCTTCAAATGTGCCGACAAACTTCGGTATTTTTCGAGGACAATCCGCGATTGGTGGCATGGGGAACTGGGGCATTTATCTCGGCTACAACTTCTACCTTGGTGGAGGGCGCACAAATCCTAGCTCCGAGCCAGCACAAAAGTAAGCAAATACCACCTCTTTGGCAGCGCAGACACTCCTGTCTGTGCCGTTTCAACCAAGATTATTGAGCTAATTTTGAACTCAACAATTTTTTAGCATTTTTTGAGAAACACTATTTTTGAGAAACACTATTTTGCAAAACACTATGAAACGTTTTCTAAACCTCTCACTCGTCCTTGCTTGCGTGGCATTTGCTTTTATGGCAAATTCCTGTGCAGTGATGGACGGCTTTATGTTCAACACGCAAAAACTCTCTAGCTACAAGCTCTCGGATTCGATAATTCCTGCGTCGGCGCGTGAATTTGTTACGCTGGAATCTGGCGCAAACAAACTCAAGATTTACGGCTATTTTGTGAAATCGCCCAAAGCAACGGCAAGTTCGCCAACTATTCTTTATAGTCATGGAAACGCGTTCAATATTCAAGCGTATTGGGATAGAATGGAAATCTTCTACAACGCTGGCTACAACACGTTTATCTACGATTATCGTGGTTATGGCATGAGTGAAGGAAGCTCGTCACAACAAGGCTTAGAAGAAGATGCCGAAGCAGCCCTCGCCTATACGCTTGCACGCCGCGATGTAAACACAAGCAATGTGATACTTTACGGCTACTCGCTTGGTGGAATCCCGTCGGTGTATCTTGCCTCGAAATATGCGCAATCAGCAACCTTCCGTCCGCGTGCGCTTATCACCGAAGCAATTTATTCTTCCGCTTCCGACCTTGTGCAGAGCGGCTCTCTTCTTGACATTCCAGGTGGTTTTGTGATGCGCGATGAGTTCAACAATGCAGAACGCATGCGCTCGGTTCGCTGCCCACTGTTGCTCATGCACGGCGAAAAAGATGATTTCATCCCGATTGAGCGTCATGGCGTGAAAAACTGGGCAAATGCTATCAATGCCGCACAACCAAAGGTTTTCTGGCGCATTCCAAATGCAAACCACAGCACCATTCCACCAACGGTTGGTATTGAAGCCTTTACCAAACGTTTGGTTGATTTCACCGCGAGTGTGCGATAAGCTAGAGAGCGGCGCGTAAAATCTTACCGTAACGCCCACAGATTTTAGTACACATCTTGTACTCTTTTCTGTGGGCGTTTTGCGTTTGAGCAATACCCAAAACGATGAATGTGAAGATAGATTTTTTTGTGAACTTCTTTTCGGTATCTTTGCCTGTCCGCCGCCAATTAGCACTTGACCAGTGAACAAACCTTCTTCTTGACTTTGCTTGCTTGAATTATGCTTGATTATGCCGTTCAATTTATCACGCATTTGCCGCCGCTTGGTGTGTTGCTTTTTGTGTGTTTTATTACCTTTGCCGAGAACGTATTTCCGCCCTCGCCGAGCGATACTATTCTGGTGTTTTGCGGTACGTTAATTGGGCTTGGCACGGTCAGTTTTCCGTCTATGCTGATAAGCGCGACGCTAGGAAGTACGCTGGGTTTCGTGCTGATGTATTGGGTCGGGCAACGCTATGGCGCAAGTATTATTGACTCAGGAAAAATTTCCTTTCTCCCCAAAGAAGCCTTCGAGAAAGCGGAGACGTGGTTTCGAGCGTATGGCTATTGGGTGATAATTGCCAATCGCTTTCTTTCCGGCACACGTGCTGTTATTTCAATGGTTGCAGGTATTTCTGCAATACCACTTCTGCCCACAACGCTCCTCTCCACGCTGAGTGCAGCCGTTTGGAACGGTGTGTTACTTTTTGCAGGATTTACACTCGGCAAGAACTGGACGCGCATGGATGAATACTTACAGTTGTATGGGAAGGTCTTGCTCGGAATAGCGATTGCGGTGATAGTTGTGGTGCTGCTTGTACGCTTTTGGAAAAAGAAACAACAGAAATAATGTGAATGATGGCAGTGTCGAAAATGAGTTGCTATTCATTTGGTTAAACAAGTTAGCATGCTGCCTTACTTCAAGTCAGTCATTGAACAATGGCACAACTTCAAATGACATAAGGCATCCATAAGGGGAACAAGATGCGATGAAATGAGTTTACTGCAACAACTGCGAAATCAAGGTAACACTAAATACCTGATTCTTACATTATGCAATGATACTACACAATGTGAGAAAGGAACGCGGACTGGAGGACTGAGAGGATGGTGAGGACGGCAAAAAGTCCTCAATATCCTGAGAGTCTGGGACCTCATCCGCGTTCCAATAATCGTTGCTTATTTCAAGAATCATGTATTTAGTTCTTGCTTGAAAAATTACTGCAACAACTGCGAAATCAAGGTAACGCTCAATTTATTGCTCATAATGCCCTCTACAACCAGCAATAAAGACATCTTCATCGGTTACGCGGTAGATTAAACGGTATTCTTCCGTTATCCGCCGCGACCAGTAGCCGCGATATGCGCCGTGTTTCAGAGGTTCTGGCTTTCCTGTGCCGTGAAATGGTGTTCGGCGACATTCTTCCAAAAGCGTCGCAATCTTTTGAAACACCCGCTTATCGTCTTGCGACCAAGCCGTAAACTCTGCAAAGGCGTTACCCTCAAACGATATACGCTTCATGCTGTTGGCGAGGTTGTTGGTTCATTGAGCAACTGCTCCACAAAATTCTGGAATTCGTCGCCCTCGAAACGCACCAGATTTTCGCCGCGTTCAATGTTCTCCATACGGCGCAAAAGCTCTGCGCTCAGGGATTTGGATTGAATATGCAGCGAAATTTCTATATCCCGCGCTTCATCGTGGAATGTTGTTTTGAGTGCCGAAATAAATTCCGGCGTAAGCTCTTCCAATGTAATATGATACGTTGCTTCCATAATTCAAAAATTCGTGATATAATTTGTTCCAATAAAACACTACTGCAACAACTGCGAAATCAAGGTAACACTAAATATCGACAATAAAAACCACCCCACCGCACCTTCCAATACCGCCAAATACCGCGCCACGCCTCGCGCCTGAATCTCGCCATAGCCCAGCGTTACAAACGCATTGATGCTGAGGGCGAAGGCGTTCACGAAGCGCATAATCACGCCCCAGAGCAGGAAACCCAGCATATACGCGCCTACTGCCACACTCGTCCAGAGTTTGCGACCTTTGGAAAGCTCTTGCCACCTGCCCGGAACAATATCGAACCGCTCCACAAGCCACGCGCTGGCACTCAAGTACGCCCGATTCAAGCCGTAGAGCGGCTGCCCAAGCCATGCGATAAACGCAGGAACGTCCTCACGCGAGACCGCGAGCGTGGTTTGGAAATTGTGTAAGTCGTCCAGAGCGCGTTGCCGCTTGTGTTTGCGAAGATTGACGAGTGTAGTGTTGGTGGAAAAATAGCCAATCACAACATCGAAAAATGCAAACGAGGTTTGACGGCTCAAATTATCGGGTTCGCTGGGGAAAATGAGGTACAGTGCGGCAAAGCCGATAATCACGTAGAAAATGTAAATCAAGCCTTTTGCAGAATTTGTGCCGTAATCGGAAAAGACTTCCAAAAGCTGGTTCAAACGCCAATCAAACCACGACTCCAACTGCGGACGCTGACGGTAGAGAAAGCCCGCCCGCCGCGTGTGGATTTGCTTCATCTCCACGTAGCAGGCGTTGTAGGATTCTTGGTCGCCGCGTGTTTTGTAGAGGGAGAGGAAGTCGGTGTAGAGCGCGATAAGTTTGTTATACTTTTTATCATTAGCGAGTTCTGATTCTGAAAAGGCTTGGTAGGTTATCGCATCATTTTGAATGGCAAACTTCTTTGCAAATTGAGCAAAAGGAAGCATAGCATTTTTCTGCGAATACTGTGCATTGGTAAAGTCCACCGCCCGCGTAAATCGGCAGCTATCCATAGAAAATTCACGCTGAACGATGCTGCTGAAGTCTAATACTTTGAAGGTGCTATGCTCAATTTTGATGTTTGTGAACGCATTTTGCGAAAAATCAATGCGGTTTGCGAATAAGCAGCTATCAATGATTAAATCTTCTATCGTATTTTTTGAAAGGTACGAACTGGAGGTTTCGTATTGATATGAATTTGGCGATAATTGAAGTTGGCAACCTTTGAGCAAGAGTTCATCAATTCTACAATGAGACAAAAATATTTTATTTAAAAAAGTACAACGGAAAAATCTAAGTTCAGGAACAACATCAGTACCAGAAAAGGATGTTTCACCAGTTGAAAAATCACTCGGATAAAATTTACAATCTCGAAATTCCCAAGCTCCCATGATGCTGTCACTCATATCCCATCCACCTTCAAAGTGAAAGTTACAAAAGGCAATCATAGAGAAACTTTGCATACGGATATTTTTTAGCAAGACCTTCGCTTTGACCTTTGTTGCTGCATAATCTCGTTTTTCTCCATTCCTTTCCAGACGAATAGCAAGATTCTTGAGGAGACGACCAGATATGAATGTCGTATCCGTCTCGACATTAAACGCCAAATCAGCATTCTCCAACCGATACACCGCCGCCGTACACTCGACCATCTCCTTCACAAACTGCGCGTAGGACAGCACCCGCCGCGCCGTGCTGTCTTTTTTGGCAGACGGGGCAGCCTGTGCCTTAGCGAGGAGCGGTGCGGCTGCGAGGGTGAGCATGATGAGGGAAACGAGGTAGTGCATGGTGTTGAGCAAAAATTTGTTCGTGGTATCGTGTGAATTATGACGAATATTCTTCAAGCTGTCCTTCAAGTTGTTCTGCGCTGTGACGTTGTAGCAATTCTGCAATCGTTGGGCGCGGATATTGCATGGTTTCGTATTCTTGAATGGCAAGAGCCGTAGCGCGAAAATCGTCGTTTTCTGCATCGTTCAGGCTCTGCTCGCCTTCGGCATTGATTCTCGCCAAGTACGCATCAATCCTTGCAAATGCTTCGTTGGATTGTTCTTCGGTTTGGATGAGATAGCGCATGACTGCTCCTTTGTGTTATGAATTTGTGTTGTGAATTTGTGCTATGAATAATATGCGACCGTTGTAACATCAATGGTATCATACTCTTGGTGAGTGCCAATAAACTTGATATACACCGTCCGATGGTTGTAAGAAATTGCTGCGACAAGGCGATACGTATTTCCGCGAATATTGAACACAACCCGTTCATTACCAACATAATCGGCGTAACCAAACGTATTGCGTACGTCGGTAATACTGCTCCAATCCGCACGGCGTGTTTTATCAAACCATTCTTCCATAGCGTTTTCTGCGTCGGGGTGCAGCTGCGCAAACTCACGAATAGCTTTGTAGGAAATAATAACCACATATACCTCATCTGCTTAGAATTGAGATAAAAACAGTTTGACTGTCGCGCCACGCGATGCCGTGCTGTCTTTTTTGGCAGCAGGGGCAGCCTGCAACTTCGCCAGAAGCGGTGCGGCTGCGAAGGTGAGCATGATGAGGGAAACGAGGTAGTGCATGGTGTTTTGGGGTGTGTTGTTACAACGTTGCTTGTATTTCGGTAACTGTTCCTTGTTGAACATTCTTCAAAGCGGCTTGCTATTCATGGTCGCCGCTAC
>JAAFIV010000049.1 GCA_013298775.1 Ignavibacteria bacterium
ACAACATAGCTGAGGAAAGGCAATAGTGGCGAAAAATGGCGTATATTCATGTTCTTTTCAGGAATCTGCCATTTTTAACCCGTATTTCCAAACAATTGCCGAAAAACTTTTCATTATGTACTTATAGCCCCAATAGGAACTGAGCGACGAACCCCACATCATGCCGTGACTAAAAATTGTTGTATCGCCACTTATGCGAAAAAGCTGTGCAGAAGCGTTCGGCAAAGAGGCAAGGAGCATTATTACCACAAACCCAGTATTGATGAGCATTGTAGCAATATATTTTGCAGTGCGGTGTGTGATTGTGCGTGTTTTCATAGCATCGTCTCCAAATAAAATAGATAAAGAAAAAATGAACAAAGGTTTCCTGCCGCGCATCGTAGGTATGATGCGGGTTTCAGGGGAAGTTGTTTTTGTTAAAAAGGGGGATTATTTGTATTTACTGGACTTTCACCATCTCAAAAGAAAAGATGAATTGCATCTGTAAGCCTTGTGCGGTAATTGCAGGCAAATACGGAATCGTTACACCATCGCCAGACCAGAAGTTTGCTGGATCTTGAGGGCGGCGCAAGGTAGCAGATATACCACCACTATTGTATTGCAAGCGAAGCCCCAAAACGGCATCTAATTGAAACATTCCGTATTCATTCCGAAAATAACGGTTGTATAGGTTTGGAAAGCGTACATCTGCACCAATACCAATAAAATAGTTGATGTCAAAAAGATTCCATAATGTGAGTCGCCACGGTGTAGGGAATTGTTGTGCGTTCAGCATTGATGGCGTTGCGCTTTTTCGTTCTTGGATATTCAGCATCTGAATATTCCACGAAACACCGCCAAGCGGATAAAAACGAAAGACTTCATTACGCAACACCACATACGCCAGTGTAGAGCTAAATCCGCCGTTCAGTAACGACATAGAGTATTTTTCCGAACCTCCGCCAAAGCCCAGTATCAAAAATGCTGAGGCAAATACACGAAAATTCGCATCGTAAGAGCCTTCATACCCAAGGCTTACGCCGCCTGCGCCCGAAGCAAAACGCCCGTAGCCATATTTTGCAACGGTATCATTAAAGCCTTGAACATTTTGGTTCATATAGATATAACTGCCCCACGCTGGCAATCCATACGGATTAGTACGCACGGTGTCGGTTTCTGCTGATGTAATATTTAGCCCTGTTTGCGCTCGTAGCTCAAACACTGCATAAATACTCAGTGCAAGAACGAAAAGAAGAGTTTTGATATTCACAGATTTTGCCTAAAAAGTTACTTGTAACGCACCAAACGCCCGCGTGTATGGACTTGCCACATTGAGCCGCTAAAGGATAAATCTTGTAGCAAGACAGCATTTGCGCCACGCTCTTTTGCTTCCAGCACCATCACACCTTCGATAACTTGTGGGTCGGCGGGACGAGGTAAACTCAACAGAATTTCTCCAAAAAATTCATACTTGGTGGCGGAAATATTCTGAGTGTCATATACCGTATAAACACTATCGGTCAGCGGAAAAGACTTTCCCAAATGATTGACAAGTGCTATTCTTCGACCTTCTGCTATCTTTTCCATTATTGTTGATGTTATTGAGGAAGACGCACAGGAACTCGCTCCAATAGACTTTATTCCGAATAGACTTTTTTACTAAACAAGGCAGCATGCTGCCTTGCTCCAAAACTCTAAAAACCTTATTCGAGATAAACTCTAATGTTCATAGCTACCAAAAAAAACGGGACAAAAAAGAATGGTTTCATTACAGTTCTTTTTCAAAAATTGCACAAATACTTACAAATTTAAATTCTGAGAAAAACTTAGCGCAACTTTAGGAATATACCGCTCCTGTCCGCCAAAAAGCTGCGTTACTTCAATGCCGAGCGAATTTGACCATCGGCGTTTGTCGGGCGAAATGCCATAGAAGGTCGCGCCAATCATGCCTCTAACGGCAATCGGAATACCAGACGAGCCAAGTGTTACCTGTGCAAAGGGCGTAATGCGCTCGCCCAAAAATGCTAATGATTCTTGCGGTACTTCAATCGTCCAATCGTTCAGCACGTGGCGATAGAACACGCTTGCAACTGGTGGCGATGCCACGCTTGTGCCTTGTTCATTTTGCACTTCAATCGCATCAATGCTTGCTTCCAAGCCCAAAATGCCGTTTTGCGTCCAGTTGTAGCCGACTGAGATTGCACCCGTGCTGAAAGGCTTATATTGCCATGCAGCCCTCATGCCGACAAGGTCTGCAGCAACGCGCAGCGAAAGAAACGCCGTCGGAACAAACTCCTTCCGCTTCGGCAAGGCAGGAAAAAGCGGTTTGTCAATACTGTCTAACAGCAAGGAATGAGGCGGCTTTGCGAGTGATTGCTCGAAAGCGATGATTGGTGCTGCTTCGAGGGCGATTGTTGCGTTACTGCCCTCACCCCGCTCTTCGAGCAACCCTCTCCCAAAGGGAGAGGGTTCCGAAGATGCCTTCGTCTCTTGACCCTTCTCCTTTTGGGAGAAGGCTGGGATGAGGGCTTTTGGTGAACTTGTCTGCGCAGCAAGGAACGATGCGGTTTCACTGGTGTCGCCATTTTGCTGAATGTAGCGTGTAATTGTTTTGTAGCGAGTTTCTATGCGGGTTACAATCTGTTTTTCAATTTCCTTCACCACAACCCGCTCCACACGCTTTTCTACGGGAACAAGCATCGTCATTTCCACAGGGGTTACCAAGGTTTGCGTTGGGTTTGCTTGCGACAAAGTGTATTCCGCACGAGATTCTGTGCCGCTTCCCGTGCCATTGCCAAAGCGTAACAGCCACCACGTAAGAACCGCCGTAACGAGAATCGTTGCGGCATAACGCAGAATCTGCTTTGTACGAAAAAAGCGTGGTAAGGTGAGTATTTGTGCGGTACTTGGCATTGTGCTTGTGAGAGTAGCCGCGCCCGATGCCAAGCCCAAACGCCCGAAAATAGCAGCTTTGTCGCGCTCGGTGGGGAGAATGCGGGCTGCATCGCGCTTGGTTACACCGTGTAAGCGTACTTGCGAGGTCATTTCCTGACGGAGTTCGGCATTTTGCGACAATTCACGGAAGAGTAATTCCTCCGAAGCCGCATCTAGTCTGCCTTCCAAGTACAAGTGTATCAAACGGTCAAATGTGGTATCCATGATGATTTTTTAGGAAATTTTCTATGGTGATTATTGTCTGAAAGCGTGAAAGTATCTCATATTGGGGTTGTCATGCTTTGAGGATTTTTGCAAAACGTATCGGTCATACCGACGTAGGTCGGTATCCATACCGCTTCACCGTTTCCGATGGATTCCGACCTACGTCGGAATGACAGCAAAAATGGTCGTTTTGTGAAAGTCATTCACCTCAAAACTGCTCAAGGTCGTCAATGTACGGCGTGAGTATTTTTTTGAGGCGTTCTTTTGCTCGCCAAATGCGATTCGTCACCGTCGCAACGCTTGTACCAGTCAGCTCTGCAATCTCTTCGTAGCTTAAATCGTTGTAAAAGCGCAGCACAAATGCTTCGCGGAATTCAAAATCCAAATACTCCAAGCCAATGCTGATACAGCGCATCAAATCGTCGTTCTCGAACTGTTTATCGAAGCGGTGCGCGAGTTCGGGCGCGGTGTAGTCGAATTCTTCTGGCGTAATCGTGTCCTTGCGATTGCGTTTGTGATTCAAACACAAGTTTCGCGCAATCGTCAGCAAAAATGCTGGAACGTTTGCTATTGCTTGTTTTTCTGCGCCATTTGCCGTTGCGGTTTTATGAAATCGCACAAATGTTTCTTGAAAAACGTCGTGTCCGTCATCTTCGCCGAGTGCGCGTACCGCGTAGAGCAAAATGCGCTGCCCGTACCGCTCGTAGAGGGCGGTAAATGCTTGCTCGGCGTGCTTTGCTGTGCGCAGGTGCGCAAGCAAATCGGCATCCTCCATTTCGGACCACGGTGTTTCGTGTGCAGTCTTGTATGTATGTCGTTTGAACAGATTCATTGACTTCTACTTTTCTTCTACAATGTGCGTAAAATCAGGGTTTTGTCGCCGTCATCGTGGCATCACAAATGGTGCATCTCATCGGCATCTATGAGAATGACACATGAACGAAAAATTCCTTTCAGTTTTGCAGAATTTTTTTTGAAATTAAATTCTCTCGGTTCAACAAAAAAACGCAAACATCACAAAATATTTTGAAATATCAACAGCTTACGTGAATAATTCACGACAACAACTTACGAATAAAAATACTTTATCGTTGCGCCGCGTACACTTTTCGTTATTCTTTTTTGCCACTCTTGTTTCGCAATCTTTTGTATGGAGAATCCACCAACAAGTCGAGAAAACCATCCTTTGCTCACTGCTTCCGATGTAGAGCGCATCATTACTGGCTTTGAGCAAGGCACATTGCCCAAAGCAGAATGGACACACGCAGCGCATCTTGTTATGGCAATGTGGTACGCGCTGCACATGCCCGAAAGCGAGCTGTTATCGCATATCCGACCGCGTATTCGTGCCTATAACACGGCAGTAGGCGTAGAAAATACGACCACAAGCGGTTACCACGAAACGCTGACGGTCTTCTACATTCAAGTTGTTGTGCGCTTTCTCAAGGACTTTATTGCACGAGAAACAATGCCGCAATTGCCAGAAACGCTCATCAATGCTCTCTTGCAGAGCGAATGCGCTGAACGCACCTATCCATTGCGATTTTACACCAAAGAACGACTCTTTTCTGCTGAAGCCCGCATGGAATGGCTTCCGCCGGAGGATGGTATGGGTTTTTGAGTAGTAAAGGAAGTGTATTATAGCACGAGGTTTCCGCACACTATCTGCGCACTATTATTACACATTTTTACGGAAAAATTTCTCAGAATCCAGATTTTGTGCTATGTTCGTGCTTGAATGAATAATACTTTTTCGCCAATCTATTCTACTCGCACACTCAATCTCACCAGTTTTTCACTCTTCTCACTCCAACTTATTTCAAAGGGAATTTGTTATGAACTCGCTTCTAGGGCGCACCATTACTGCGCTTTCGTATGTATTTGTTTTCGCTGTGGCAAATACTTCTCTTTTTGCCCAACTTGATTCCGCCTTCCTCTCCGGCATGAAAGCTCGCTCCATCGGTCCGGCGGGTATGAGCGGGCGTGTGGCGGCGATTGAATCCGTTCCCGCAAACCCTGATATTATCTACGTTGGCGCGGCTACCGGTGGTGTGTGGAAATCTACCAATCACGGTACAACGTGGACACCAATTTTCGATGACCAAAACACCTCTGCAATCGGCTCGATTGCTTGCTTTGCACAAAATCCGAATATCGTTTGGGTTGGTACGGGCGAAGGAAACGTGAGGAATAGTGCGGGTGTTGGGCGCGGCGTGTTCAAATCGCTTGATGGCGGCAAAACATGGAAAAATGTTGGTTTGGAAAAAACAGAACGCATTCACCGAATCTTCCTGCATCCCACAAACCCTGATATTGCCTGGGCTGCGGCAATGGGAACAACATGGGGCGAGAGCGCGGACAGAGGCGTTTTCAAAACCACTGACGGCGGCAAAACATGGCGCAAAACTTTGTTCGTGGACAATAAAACTGGTGCTGCCGAACTTGCCCAAGACCCCGCAAATCCTAATCATCTCATTGCGGGAATGTGGGAACACCGCCGCTATCCTTGGTTTTTCAATTCTGGCGGCGCGGGAAGCGGCATCTACTCTAGCTTCGACGGCGGCGAAACATGGACAAAACTAACGAATAAAGACGGCTTGCCCGAAGGAAACTTGGGACGTGCGGGCATTGCTTTTTCGCAGTCCAATCCAAACGTGGTGTACGCGCTCGTGGAAGCGAAAGAAAGTGTGCTGCTGCGCTCCGACGACGGTGGCTTGAAATGGCGCACCGTAAACAGCCGCTTCGACGTAAACCCGCGTCCCTTCTACTTCTGCGACCTTCGCGTTCATCCGCAGCACGAAAATACGGTGTATCGTTTACAAACAACGATGGACGTAAGCTACGATGCGGGGAAGAGCTTTTCTCCGCTTTACAATTACACTGCCATTCACCCCGACCATCACGCGCTGTGGATTCACCCCAACGGCAAATACATGATTGTCGGAAACGACGGTGGTATCGGCATTTCAGAGGATGACGGCAAAAATTGGCGGTTCGTGGACAATCTTCCCCTTGGGCAATTTTACCACGTCGCGGTGGACAACGATACGCCCTACAACATCTATGGCGGCTTGCAGGATAATGGCTCGTGGCGCGGTCCTTCGACCAGTTTGAAGTACGACGGCATTTACAATTACAACTTTGAAATGGTCGGCTTCGGCGACGGCTTTGCGACCTTGCCCGACCCCGAAGACAACAATTACGGTTACGGAATGTCGCAAGGCGGCAATTTGTTCTATTTCCACGTAAAAACTGGTGTGCGCAAATCCATTCGCCCAACGGAATCCAAACTCGGCGAAACCGACGTAAAGCACCGCTACAACTGGAATGCAGGAATCGCGCTCGACCCATTCAACACGAAAACGGTGTATTACGGCAGCCAGTTTTTGCACAAAAGCACGGACAAAGGTGCTACGTGGCAAATCATCAGCCCCGACCTCACGAGCAATGATGCGACCAAGCAGAAATCGCACGAATCAGGCGGCTTGACGCGCGACGTAACGGCGGCGGAGAATCATTGCACAATTTTATCCATTGCGCCAAGTGCCGTGAAAGAAGGCGTAATCTGGGTTTCAACCGATGACGGCAACGTACAACTCACGCAAGATGGCGGCAAAACGTGGTCGCGCGTGAGCGCAAGCCTGACTGACGGCGCGAAATCTGTTGTGCCAAAAGGTGCGTGGTCGCCACACGTGGAAGCCTCGCGCCACGAGGCGGGAACAGCATTTGTGGTGTTTGACGACCACCGCCGCTCGAATTGGGAAACATATCTTTTCGTTACACGCGACTTCGGCAAAACATGGCAATCCCTTGCTACCAGCGACATTGACGGTTATTGCCACGTTATTCGCCAAGATATTGTCGAGCCAAATTTGCTCTGGCTAGGAACGGAATTTGGCTTATACGTCAGCATTGATGCGGGTAAGAAGTGGCAAAAGTGGATGGCGGGTTTCCCGACTGTTCCCGTGAACGACATCATTACGCATCCTCGCGACCATGATGTGGTCATCGGCACACACGGGCGCGGAATCTACGTTCTGGACGATATTCGCCCTTTGCGCACATTAGCAAAAAATGCAGCATTGGCAAAAAATCCGCTTCATTTGTTTGAACCAAGCAAAGGCGTGATGTACAACAACGAGTTTTGGGCGGGCAGCTACGTCGGTGCGGGACACGCGATGTTCAAAGGCGAGAACCGCGCTTATGGTGCGCTTATTACCTACGTTTTGAATCCAGCCGACAGCGTTTTGGCGAAAAATGACACACCGAAAGCGCAGAAAATTGATGTGCAGATTTTGACGACGGATTCAGCAGTGGTGCGGACATTGAAGGGTTCGATGAATAAAGGTTTGAATCGTATTGCTTTCGACCTTGCCCGCAAAGATTTTGACCGCTACCGCACAACAGAGCGCAAGGCAGACGATGCCGACCCGTCGGGCGTTGCGCTCATTCCAGGCAAATATTTGGCAAAAATGAAACTGGGTGCGACAACGCAAGTACAACCCTTTGAAATCGCACCTGAACCCCGCTTGAAAACTGATGCCGCAGCTCTGAAAGCACAATACGACATGCAAATGCGCGTTGGCAGCATGATTGAAACCGTCACGCAAGCCGTAAAGCAGATTCAGGATGCAAAGAAAGCAATCAAGACGGTTGGCGAGTTTACAAAGCTCATGGATACGGCAAAGTCGAAGGATATTGCAAAGTCTGGAAAAGCTCTTGAAACCAAGCTCGATTCGCTGAAAGAGCAGCTCCTTCCAAATGATGACCGCTCTGGTATTTACGACCGCGTGGCTGAGATTATGCCGCAGTTGAACGGCTTGCTGGGGACAATCGGTTCGAGTTTTGACGCGCCTTCTGAGCCGGCACTAGTGAAATTCGACAAAGTGAAATCCCGCTTAAATACCGTGCTAGAGCAAGTAAACAAGCTCTTCGACACGGAAGTAAAAGCGTACAAACAGCAGGTAGAAGCAGCAGGATTCGGTATTTTCGGTAAGATGGATGCAGTGAAATTGAAGGAATAGACTGAATATTCTCCGAATCATGAAACAGACTTCAATGGACAATACCGTCCGTTGAAGTCTGTTTCATTTTAAAGACCACAAACTTTAGAGACCACAAAAAACACTTCCCTCCGTCTTTTCTAGCAAAAACTCTCATTAAAAACTCTCAAGCTCTCACTCGTTCCTTTTCTGAGAGAGAGTGAGTGATAGCAAAAATGAGAAAAATATCTTTTTTGAGCAATAAAAGCCAGATAAAAATCTGGCATAGAATTTTCAATATGTGGTCTATCAACATCGTATGAGATTCCTTCTCGAAAAAATGCTAGAACGAACCATTCTTCAAAAAAATATATTATGACACACGCCACATCAATCCCAAGCCTTGACTCGCTCATTGCACAGGTGGATTTTAATTCTGAGCTTCAAGCTGTTGAGGTTATTTGCAAAGATTTTCACAGCAGTATTCAGATTTTAGATATTCTCGACCAAACCGAAACCGTTCGGACGGGAATGCGCAGAGCGTTGGAGAGAACCATCGAACTTACCCAGACAACGCATTGTACAACGTGGATTGGTGATTTGCGTACGCTCTTCTTACTCACCGGCGACGATGAACGGTGGTCGCTCCAAG
This sequence comes from Ignavibacteria bacterium, assembly GCA_013298775.1. Classification (GTDB taxonomy): domain Bacteria; phylum Bacteroidota; class Ignavibacteria; order Kapaibacteriales; family UBA4661; genus PH2015. Next base: position 8,773 of record JAAFIV010000049.1, read on the forward strand.
AGTGGCTTCCCCGCTTGCACAAAGCAGGTATTCGCAACATCGCGCTTGTTCCGCCAAGTTCGGTCTTGGGTTCGCTGTTCTTTGATTCTATCATCAATAAAACCTCGAATATCAATATCTGTAAAGTGCGTTCGCTCGAAGAGGCGCAGGCATGGGCAAAAGAGCAGCGTAACTAAAGTAGGACTTTCACAAACGGCGCAGACACTCTTGTCTGCGCCATGAAACAAACCGTTTGCGAAAGTCCTATAAATGAAAGTATGAATCTCTGAGACAAGTGTTGAAGCCGCTTTTGGTCTGTACGCTTTTATCATACACTTCACTTCGCCGTCAAGAATACGCAGTTTGGTTTCAAAATTTTTTCATTTTAATCGTTACTGCCATGAACCCCGCAGCCACTCTCGGTTTGCCAATGCCGCATTTGATTCCACAGCTCATGCCGCTTCGTGCATATACACCACGCTTTTCGCCAAATAGCCAAAGCGGTGTGCAGAAATCACTGGGAATGGTCGTTATTCGTGTGCAGCATGCTCTTACAAGCGAGCAATCACGAGGCTTTCAATGTACGGCAGCTACGCCCACAAATGAGGCATGGTCAATTTCCATGAACAATACCGATTCTCAGCGCGGTATCGCTCGCGCAATGCAGCAAAAAGATGATACGGTACACGTAATGGAACTGTGGAACGAGCATGTATCGGAAGCAGACAAGCATAGATTCTCGCGCGAATTGCACAATGCGATGCAAAAACGCGGTACTATTACAGATTCTTCCGTTGTTACGCACAACTTCGCTCTTGTTGCAGCAAACGGCTCGTATCAGGGCTTTCGCTGGGTGTGCAGTTTTCTTTTGGATAAGGTCGGCAATGTCTCCCGCATTACCGCTTCATTGTGCGCTTTATCGCAATCCGTGCGGAGTGTGTGAGCTTGAGTTATAACTTTAACTTTACAGCCTCACTCCAATTTGCAGTGTTGTATCTGACCCTGTGCAACCTCGCCTTTTTTGCCACGTACACTCTGTCTGCTCGCCTCGCATGCAGTAATAAAATCAGCACAGTATCGTTTATATTGGTAATGTTTATATTGGTAATAGCTTGGCGGCGCGTTAGGACGACGCACCAAAAGTATCTACCAAGAGTACGAAGAGCATTTGCGCCCAAGACCGCATAAAAACACAATGGTACGATAAAATCTTGTGTAATTATGGTGTATTGTAGTATTTTTAGCGAGAGCGTCGTGCTTTAGAAAAAAAACAGCCAGCTACAAAGCAAATATTACTGCCCACAGGTTATCAGCGATAGTTCCTTATTCGACATCAATTTATTGTTATGATACAGGTTTCATCACGTTCTGACGCTTCTTCCTCGCCGATTCTTTTCGGTTACACGCATTCACAATTTGGGCAAACAGACCAAAAATTTATGGAAACAATTCTCGTTGTTGAAGATAGTCCTATTGTTTTACAAAGCATTGTCGAGAGCCTTCGCTTTAATAGCTACAACGTCATTTCGGCGGTGAATGGCTTAGAAGCGGCGGAGCTTGCAAAGCAATTCCTTCCAGATATTATCATTTCTGATATTATGATGGATGGAATGGATGGATATGGGTTGTTCAATGAGCTACGCAAAGACCCTAAAACTGCGCTTATTCCATTTTTATTTATGTCTGCAAAGACTGATTTTGATGATATTCGCTTTGCGATGAACATGGGCGCAGATGACTATATCCCCAAGCCATTCACGCCTACAACCCTCATCAGCACTATCAAAACGCGCTTGCAGAAGCATTCTTTGATGCAGGCTGCGGTAAATGATAAAATCAAACAACTCACGGAAAATCTCGCCTACGCGATGCCGCACGAGCTTCGGACACCAATGACCGCCATTATGGGCTGCTCCGACCTTATCAAGCGTAATCTTGACCCGCTTAATATCGAAGAAGTGATGCTGTGCAGCGAAATGATTGATACCTCCGTGCGCCGCCTCTACCGCCTTATTGAGCAATTCAATCACTATGCGCAATTAACGCTGATTGAATCGAATCCCGCCGAGCATCAAAAGCTCTACAAACAGCTTACGTCCAATCCATACGAGGTTTTGAACGAATTTGTTTACGAGGAATTACAACGGTACGAGCGTGCAGAAGACTTTACGATGGAAGATAGCTTAGGCGATGCTATTGTGCCGATTAAGCCTTATTATCTGGATTTAATTGTACGTGAACTTTTGACAAATGCTATCAAATTCTCTCAGCGCGGAACCCCAATAAAGCTCATTCTCTCGAAAACACGTGACAAATGGTACTCTATCGCGCTCCACGACAAAGGGCGTGGTATTTCGCGGAGCCAGATTCGGAACATTGAAGCCTTTACACAGTTCGACCGCCAACAGTACGAGCAGCAAGGCGTGGGCTTAGGTCTGGCATTGGTGAAAAAAATTATACACCTCTACGGTGGAAAATTAAACGTCCAAAGCGAGCCAGAACTTGGTACGACGATGCAAATCCTCTTGCCGATAGAAGCACCATTATTTGAATAATTCACCTTACGCAAGAGACTCTCACCCAACCCTCTCCCAGAGGGCGAGGGCTTCAGAACTAGCTCTCTTCAACCCTCCGCCCTCTGGGAGAGGGTCTCGCGTAGCGAGGGGGTGAGGGCAGCACGAGGGCTTGCGTAAGATGAGTGAATAATGTTTTTGAGCAATCTGCTTGAGCAATGCGCTTGAGCAATGCGCTTCAATAGTTTTATGACATCTCTTGCATTGATGCGGCATTCAGCGTGAAGAAGAGAGAGTCCGTCAAAAAAGTTTTCAAAATGAGTGATTTTTTTACGGAATTATTTGACGAATAGCATAAAATTCGTATATTTGAATGTGATAAAAATATCACTATAAAAAGCATCACATTTTTATACAGATGCTTTTTACGAGAAAATGTTTGTTATGGAGCATTATATGAACAACACGAGTGATGAAGGCAGCTTCACGTAAAGCAAGCCTCTCACTACGTTCAGACTCCCTACACCAAGGACATATCTCGTAGGGGAGACAAAACGAGATCGCATAGGAGACCCCAATGGGCTGGATTTATAGGCAACTATAGATTCTGCCCATTGTTTTTTTATGGCTGTCCGTTGAGAAAAAGAAGAGGAAAAAAGTGGGGGTGAAAAAAGTGAGAGCAAAAAAAAAGTGAGAGCCTCACGAGGAAGTGAGACCCTCACAAAATCAAAACAAAATCAAAACAAAATCAAAACAAAATCAAAACAAAATCAAAACAAAATCCTGCATTGATGCGACCTCTAGCCGCTCCAAAACCTACGCAAACTCTTCCACTGGGCGGAGCGCGAAAAAGGTCTCCATCACGGTATTCCCAATGTCATTGATTTTAATTTGTAAATCATCCAGAAACTCGTGCAAGCCTTGAGTGAAAATATCTTCAATATCCGTAAACTCTAGTTCCGATGAGAGTTTGCCAACCATTTTCTCTGGCACGGTGTCGAAACGCCCAATCGGATTGCCTGTAATAGACGATAAGGAACGCTGCGAAAGCGTAACAGCATAGCGTATAGAGCGCGGGAAATCGGTATCCAAGAGCAGGAAATCAGCAATCATTTTGGGGTCGAAGCGATGAAAACGCTTGCGGTACATCTCCAAGCCGCTTGTGGACTTTAGCACCGCCGCCCACTGGATATTATCCAGCGACGAACCGACGGCATCTACATCGGGCAGCAAAATAAAATACTTCACATCCAGAATACGCGAGGTTTTATCAGCACGCTCCAGAAAGCGTCCTAATCGCCCGAAGTGCCATGCTTCATTGTGCGACATCGTTGCTGCCATAATTCCCTCGAACAAGTGCGATGCTTGCTTCATCTGCGTAAAGACCTCGAACTGGTTCGTAATCGTCGCAATATCGCGTCTCGCTTCAATGCTGAGGTCGCGGACAAGCAAATAAAATTTATTCACCTGCTCCCACATTTCTGAGGAAATAATTTCTCGAATAGACCGCGCATTCTCACGCGCAAAGGTGAGGCACGAAAGAATAGAATTTGGATTGTCCGTGTCGAACATGAGAAAGTTTATCACGTTCTCGCGAGTGGCAATTTTTTCGTATTTCTCATTGAACAATCCATTATCGCCCGAAGCCATGATAAGCGGCATCCACTGTGCGCCGCGCGGGTCGGGCGCGTCAAGCGATAAAATAAAATTTACGGCAATAAAACGCGCCGTATTTTCTGCTCGCTCAATATAGCGGCACATCCAATACATCGAATCAGCGACACGACTAAGCATACAATTCTCCCTGAATATTGAGACAACACGTTGTAAGATTTAACTTCATACACAACAAATGGCGTAATTCTTTCAGGCGCACGGGATGTTGTCGCATTCGCCCCCTTGATAAAGGGGGAACGGGGGATTAAACGGCTTCAACGCCTCTCCAAATCAAGCGTTCCAGACGGCAAATCCCCCGTTCCCCCTTTATCAAGGGGGCGAATGAGTGCAATTACTACGAAACCTGAATAGTTACATTTCGGCATCATTTATCGGCTTCGCCCATCACGGGGTCAATTGAGCCAATAATCGCTACAACGTCAGAAATCATCGAGCCTTCCGCCATGTACTTCAAGCCTTGCAAATTTGTGGTTGAGGGCGAGCGGATTTTCATTTTCCACGGATGCCCTGAGCCGTCGCTGGCAATGTAGAAACCAAGTTCGCCCTTGGGAGCCTCAATCGAAGAATATACCTCGCCTTTGGGCGGCATTGTGCCGTAATTGACGAGCATAAAATCGTTAATGAGTTCTTCCATTTTCGTGTAAATCTCGGCTTTGCGCGGAAGCACGTGCTTGGGGTTGTCCGCCATGACGGGACCACGCATGGTGGAGAGTTTATCCAAGACCTGATGCAAAATTTTCATACTTTCGTGCATCTCGCGGACACGCACCATGAAACGCGCCCAGCAATCGCCGTCAGTGTCGGTGATAATATCAAAATCTACTTTGTCGTATTGCAAATAGGGTTTGTGTTTGCGGAGGTCGAATTCCACGCCCGAAGCACGCAAGCACGGACCCGTCAAGCCCAGCGAAATCGCCTTCTCGCGCGAGACATAGCCAATTCCCGCCATACGGTCAATGAAAATGCGGTTTTTCTTTACGAGTGCTTCGCTTTTTGCAAGCATCGTTGGGAATTCGTCATTCAGCCACGTGCGAATTGCCGAAAGTACGTCGTCATGCGGGTCGTTGGCAACGCCGCCGATGCGCGTGTAGCTCGTCGTGAAGCGTGCGCCACAGAGCATTTCAAACAAATCGTACATTTTTTCGCGCTGGGTGAATGTCCACATAAACACGGTCAATGCGCCCACGTCCATTGCCGTACAGCCCATTGCCAAAAGGTGATTGGACAGACGCGCCATTTCGCACACGAGCATCCGCACCCATTCGCCGCGCTCTGGCACTTCTACGCCAGCGAGTTTTTCTACCGCCATCACGTAGGCAACGTTGTTTGACATTGGCGAAATGTAGTCCAAGCGGTCGGTGTGCGGAATAAACTCGTGGTAGGTCATATTTTCCGCCAATTTCTCAAAGCCGCGATGCAAGTAGCCAAGCTCTGGAATACACTTGACAACGGTTTCGCCATCCACTTTGATGAGAACCCTGAGTACGCCGTGTGTGGCAGGGTGTTGCGGACCCATATTCAAAACCATCTCGTTTTCAAGCGGGTCTTCGACCATCACGGTCGTATCTTTGTCCATAACGCGCTGCACCATCTTTTGTTGGCGCACGCGGCGCACACGCTCTAGCGTGGAGGTCGCTGTGAGGGGAATGATGTCGTTCTGCATAGTATTTTCTTAGAAATGTTACGAATGAGAATGTGGTGTTTGAAGGTCGTGGTTGCTGGGAGAATTGCTCTTTGATTCTTATGGTAGATGAAAAATTTCTTCAGTAGTGGCACGGACATTCCTGTCTGTGCGTGTTGGCGCGGAATTCAGGCGATAAACACAGACAAGAATGTCTGTGCCACTGAAGCCTGATTTTATTTGCAATCCAAAGATTTTTTCAGGTACACAAAGCTATTCGCGCTATCTTTTTCCGTCCCCTGAAAATACACTTTTCACCGATTTTGTCAGCAATTTTTTTTCACTATGCTTGTACAACAAAAAAAATTCTTAGATTTGTTCCCTTACGATAAAAAAATGAAAGCATACCACGCTTGGTAGTCTTTCCACCACCACCAAACACGATTTTATGCCCTATTCAATAACGACCTCACTAATCATCTCACCGAGAGGGGGAGTTCAATGAGCCAAGAAATTACCCACGTGGAAGAAATGTTCACCGTTTTCAATGCGCCGATTGTCGAAGTCTTTATTGACGACAACCCGCATCTGTACCCGATTTTGACCGATGCCTACGAGCATATTGTTAAAATTTTCGGCAAGCACTTACAAGAAATTGAACTTCGCCACGAAACCGAACCCGATGAGGAAAACGAGCAAAACGACCTCGAATACTTGTCGCTGACCATCAAAACCAGTCTCAAAGCCCGCGAGGCGCACAAATTGCAAGATAAATTCGACGATGAATGGTGGCTCGACGTGGAGGAAGACCTCATCGTTATTAGCGTGGAAGTCCGCGAGGAATAAATACACACATCGGTAGCGCAGACACTCTTGTCTGCGCCACAGGACGCGTCACAAAACGCTCCAATACTGCTGTTCAGCCCTTTCCCAAGAACAACACATTTACTCTCATTCACAATCATCAAACCGGAGAACTACGATATGGCAAGAGTCGAAGTCGTCATGCCAAAAATGGGCGAATCTATTCAGGAAGGTAAAATCTTGAATTGGCTCAAAAAAGTCGGAGACAAAATCGAACGCGATGAAATCCTTCTTGAAATCTCCACCGACAAAGTAGATACCGAAGTTCCCGCGCCGAATGCTGGCGTGGTTGCGCAGGTACTCTATCAAGTTGGTGATACCGTCGAAGTAGGGACGGTTATTGCCTATCTCGAAACCGATGTGAATGCAAGCGTCTCAGCACCCGCGCCTGCCGCTCCAGCACCTGCGCCCGCTCCAACACCCGCACCAGTGGCTGCCGCTCCAGCACCTGCGCCCGTTGCTGCTCCAGCACCCGCGCCTGTTGCTGCCGCACCCGCGCCAGCACCCGCTTCTGGTGGTGCATTGACGGATGTTGTGATGCCGAAAATGGGTGAATCCATTCAAGAAGGAAAAATCTTGAATTGGCTGAAAAAAGAAGGCGACAAAGTAGAGCGCGACGAAATTTTGCTCGAAATTTCCACCGACAAAGTTGATACCGAGGTTCCATCGCCAGTGGCGGGAACGCTTGCAAAGGTCTTGTACAATGTTGGCGATACGGTTGAAGTGGGTGTCGTCATTGCGCAAATTTCTGGCGGTGCTGGAGCAAGCGTAGCTGCTGCCACACCTGCGCCCGCGCCAGTTGCTGCTGCTCCCGCACCCGTAGCTGCTGCGCCCGCACCTGCGCCCGTTGCTGCCGCACCCGCTCATGGCGGAGGCGACGTTGGACGTGGTTCGTCGAATCGTTTCTATTCGCCGCTTGTGCGCTCAATGGCGAAGGTAGAAAATATCTCCAGCCAAGAACTGGACGCAATCGCTGGAACGGGCTTAGAAGGTCGCGTTACGAAAAATGATGTAACCGCATACTTGCAGAATCGTGGTTCTGCGCCGCGTGCTGCTGCTCCGGCTCCCGTTGCTGCGTCCGCGCCTGCGGCTGCTCCAGCCCCTGTTGCTGCGCCGTCTGCGCCAGCACCGAGCTTTGTTGCACCGCCCGTGCCTGTTGGTGCTGCGCCAGCCTTGGGCGATGAGCAAATCGTGAAAAAATACGGTCAGAACATTGAAATTATCGGCATGGACCGTGTTCGTGAGCGCATTGCGAGCCATATGGTGCAGTCGGTTCACACCTCGCCGCACGTAACGCTTATCGCCGAAGCCGATGTAACAAACCTTGTGCGCCTGCGCGAACGCTACAAAGCGGAGTTTGAGAAGCGCGAAGGGCAAAAACTTACCTTTACGCCGCTCTTCATTCACGCAATCGTTGAGGCTGTGAAAAAATGCCCGATGGTGAACGTGAGCGTAGAAGGCACAAAAATTATCCGCCACCGCAGCGTAAACTTTGGTATGGCGACCGCATTGCCCGATGGTAACTTGATTGTTCCCGTTATCAAACAAGCGGATGTGATGAACCTCACAGGCATTGCGCGTTCCGTAAACGACCTCGCAACCCGCGCCCGTGCGAAGAAACTCAGCCCCGATGATATTTCTGGCGGCACTATCACGCTCACCAACTTCGGTACGTTCAATATCCTCACGGGTACGCCGATTATCAACCAGCCGCAGTGCGCTATTGTGGGCTTGGGTGCGATTGAGAAGCGTCCTGTGGTACGGGAATTAGACGGCGAAGACGTAGTCGTGGTGCGCTCTATGAGCTATCTCTCGGTTACAGTAGATCACCGCGTTATTGATGGTATGCTCGGCGGACAATTCTTGAAAGCGATTGTTGATACGATTCAAGGAATGAACGAGACGACGGTGAAGATTTAAGTATTGAAAGTATTTGTTGAATGTTCAGCAAGGGCAAGCATTTGCAAAGTGCTTGCCCTTATTTTTAGTGTGATTGTTATTTCGTAACTGGTCAGGTACTATCCCGTCGGGCGGTTTCTTGACCGTCCGGCGGGTTCTTTGTGCGGTAAAGCGTCCCGTGTACACCCGCCGGACGGCTACTGCTCTTGCACTAACAGCCGCCCGACGGGATGACCTGACCAGTTACGTTATTTCTTAAATTTCCCCAAACACTGCATCTATGCTTACGTTGCGTGACATCGCTCACCTCTTTCCCGTACTTCATTGTGCTGATAATGCCCACGCACACATCCCCGTGCAAGCTCTCACCTTCGATGTACGGAATTTTTTGCCTGAAACGCTCACCTACGCTGGTGGCGTGGGCTATTTACGCTCTGTTTTGGCGCACGGCAATGTTTCCGCCGTACTAACAAGTCGTGCAACGTTGGCAGCATTCACCAAGCAAGGTTTTGTGCTGCCTGACGGCAAAGGCGTGTTGCTTTCGGATGCACCAAAGCGTGATTTTTTCTTGCTGCATAATCATCTTGCTGAGAAAACAGATTTTTATGCGCGACCGAATGCGTCCAGTATTGGTGCGGGCTGCAAGATTGGCAAACTCGCCAGTATTGATGAGCATAATGTTGTGATTGGCGACAACGTTGTGATTGAAGATTTTGTGCGTATTGGCGCGAACACGAGTATTGGAGCGGGTTCTGTGATTCGCTCTGGTACGGTGATTGGCGGCGATGGTTTTCAATTTATGCGCGAGAATGACAATGATACGATTCTCAAAATTGCTCATGCTGGCGGCGTAAGCATTGGTGCGGATGTGGAGCTACAAGCCTCGTGCATGATTGATAAACACATCTTCGGCGGCAATACCGTTATTGGCAATACCACCAAATGTGCCGACGGCGTACACGTTGCGCACTGTGCGCGTGTGGGCGAGCGGTGTTTGCTGGCGGCTGGGGCGATTGTGCTGGGCAGCACGGTCGTTGGCAATGATGTCTGGATTGGTCCAGGTGCAATTATTTCCAATGAACTCGATGTTGAAGATGCAGCATTTATCACGCTTGGCGCGGTTGTTACAAAAAATATTGCGCGTGGGGAGAAAGTTAGTGGTAATTTTGCCATTCCGCATTCGCGCTTTCTGGAGCATTTGCGCTCTATTCGTTAATCTTTGGCGACTGGTCAGGTCATTCGTCAAGGAACGCGGATTTGGAGGACTTTGGAGGACTGGTCAGGACTCACGTGCATTTTCAAATGATAATTGCGTCCTCAAAAGTCCTCTTCAGTCCTCAAAATCCGCGTTACCCAATCAAGACCTGACCAGTTACAATCTTTGTTTATTCTCCGTTATTTTCCATGAACCATTCCGCTTCTTCTTCCGCTTCCTTATCCGTCGTTGTTCCCGTGTACAATGAGCGCGAACTGCTTGGCGAGGCTGTGCGCCGCGTCAATGCTTTTGTTGCGCAGCATTTCGCGCAATACGAAATTATTATCATTGAGAGTGGTAGCACCGACGGCACAAGCGAAGTCTGCGACCAGCTTGCGAGCGAACTTTCTCCCGTGCGCGTCATCCACGAAGGGGCGCGAAATGGCTTTGGTTCGGCATTGAAGCGCGGTTACAAGGAAGCGACGCAGGATTGGGTGTGGTTTATCACCGCCGATACGCCCTTCCCGCTTGAATCCATCGTGGAAGCGCAGAAACTCTTTGCTTCCTACGATTGCGTCCTCAGCTATCGCTCGGAAGATACGCGCAAAAGCCTCTTCCGCAAGGTGCAATCAGTGGTGTACAACAATTTGGTAAAAACGCTGCTCGGCTTGCGCGTGAAGCACGTCAATTCAGCATTCAAAGTGTTTAAGCGTGAGGTGATTCAATCGCTGCCGCTCATTTCTAACGGCTGGTTTATTGACGCAGAAACGCTCTATTGGCTCACGCAGCGCAAGGTAAAGTACACGGAAATACCAGTGCCGCTCATTGACCGCACGGGCGGACATTCGACCATTACGCTCTCCACGCCGATTACGCTCTTGAAGGAATTGCGCCACTTTTTGCGTGAACGGACAAAATTTCAACGGTAAAATTATACATAGAACGTTCGCAAATGGCGCAGACAAGAGTGTTACGCGCTACCTTCCGGCTCAGATTTTATGCGACTTCGGTAGCGTGGACACTCTTGTTACGCGCCATAAAAATTACCCTACTAGATTGTGTCTGGCTTTTGAGCGATGTTGCTTGGAAGCATGAAAATTAAAAAATAAGCCTCAATGCTTGATGCACTCTCGCTTGGACGCATATTCACAAGGATTTTTTCAATATCTTCACTATGAATACTTTTATCCATGACATCTTAAACCGCCCTGCACTCTTTGTGAAGGAACATGTGGGAATTCTCAAAGCCTCGAATCACTACGACGTGTACGATGCGTATTCCAACGAACCGCTCTTGGAATGCCGCGAGGAAGATTTAAGCATCTTTGTAAAAATTCTCCGCTTTACGGGATGGAAAACCTTCACGCCCTTCAACTGCACGGTGCGCACGCTCGGTGGACAACGCGTGATGTCCATTCAACGCGGGGTTTCGTTTATCCTCTCCGACGTTGCTATTTTGGATGAAAACGACCAACTGCTCGGCTTTCTCAAACAACGCTTCACGCTTATTCGCGGACGGTTTGATGTCGTTACGCCCGATGGCGATGTCCTCTGCGAACTGCGTGGAAACTGGACTTCATGGGGATTTAAGTTTATGGACGACGACCATGAATTAGCCAGCATTCACAAACGCTGGGCGGGTTTGGCAAAGGAAATATTTACGTCGGCTGATAATTACGTGTTGGAAATTTCGCCCGATGTTCCGCACAACAACCGCGTTCGTGCCCTCATGTTGGCAACGGTTTTGTGCGTGGATTTCGTCTTCAAAGAGCGCAAATATGCGAAATGGTTGGACTGGTAAAAATGGCATCGTAGCGCACAGGAGTGAGGGTCTCACTTCCCAAGTGATGCTCTCACTCTTACCACAGCTGCTTTCACTATGAATTGCTTTCACCACAGTTGCTTTCACCACAATTGCTCATCATTGCTACGTTGCCGAACGTGAGACCCTGACTCAGAAGTCAGAGCTTCACGTTGATAAAAACTGCAAACTAAAAACCAAAGAACTACAAAAATGTCTCCACTTCGCCTTTTTTTCGGATTATGCCTCGTCGCCGTTGCTGCGATTGGCTTTTTTCTGCTCACCAAGCCGCGTTTGGAGCAGAAGCAAGCAATGAAGGCACGTCGGAATGGGTATATGAAAACCTATATTGATTCGGTGCGCACGGCGCAAGATTTGTACAAAGATTCGCTGCGCCGCGCTCAATATCCATCCCAAATAGCCACGCCTTAGTAACAGTCATTACGTTCAGCATTTTTCCCTCACCCCAACCCCTCTCCCAGAGGTAGAGGGGCAAGATATAGAGCCGTTTTCTCACCCTCGCCCTCTGGGAGAGGGTCGCTCGTAGAGCGGGGTGAGGAAAATTGACGTACTGCATAAAATGAGTTATTGCCCCAGTATTTATGCGCCTTACAAGCCTCACCGTTGAAAATATTCGGAACCATGAGCATTCGCACATTGAGTTTGCAAGCGGCGTGAACGTGCTGTGTGGCATGAACGGACACGGTAAAACCTCGCTTTTGGAAGCCGTGTCGCTGTGTGCCTTGTCGCAAAGTTTTATCGCGTGTCCCGATGCTGCCTTGCTTCGGCGTGGCGCGGAATCTGCTTCGGCGGCGGCGGCGGCATACACGGATTTGCAAACGCCGTACAAAGTGGGCGTGAAAATTGGTGCGCAGGAACGCAAGCAGATTTCTTCCTCGCTCGGAAAACGCCTCTCGCCGCAAGATATTATCGGCGAGATGCCAATCGTGGTTCTCTCGCCAGACTTCAAGGCAATTACGGCTGGTTCGCCCGACGACCGCCGCCGCTTTATGAACGGTATTCTTTCGCAAGCAAGCAAGCTGTACATGGCGAATATGCTGACGATGAAGCGCGTCCTGAAGCAGCGCAACAGCATTCTCCATGCCGCAAAACTGGGCAATCCGATTGATGCAACAATGCTCGAAACGTGGACGGAGCAGTTTGTCCAAGTAAGCGCGGAATTGCTGGTGCGGCGGTGGGAATTTTTACAGGAGTTCTCCGCCTACACAGAGCGCGTGTATGCACGGATTGCGGGCGGTGCAGAGGAAATTTCCATGCACTACGAAGCTGATAGTATTTCAGAAGAATTATTACGCACAAAACCCAGCATTGAAGATGTTCGCACGGAATATGCTCGCGTGTTCGAGCGTGTGCGCCTGAACGAGCAACGGCGCGGAACAACGCTTGCTGGACCGCAGAAAGATGAAATTGTCTTTCGCGTCGGCGGTGGGATTGCCAAAGAATGTGCCTCGCAGGGACAGCATAAAACCTTGCTTATCGCGCTCAAAACGGCGGAATTCGAGTATCTGCGCGACCTTCGGCAAGAAACGCCGATTTTACTTCTGGACGATATTTTCAGCGAACTTGATTCTAAGCGGGCTGCAAACGTTTTCGCGCTCTTGGAATCGGGCGCACAAACGCTTATCACGACAACCGAAGAGCGAATGTATTCTGACTACGTGCAATCTTTTGGAATCTCTTCCAATAATGCCCCGCACGCAAGTAATCACGCGCTTTTTCTCGTGCAAAATGGTATCATTTATCCTCACGCTACAACCTAACGTTACAACCTCACGCTACAACCTAATATTTCCTTTCACAAAAAGACTGAACTATGAAAACAATATTACTGAATGTCGCTTCATTACTGCATTTGCGCTGTGTTGCGGTGCTGCTTGTGTGGAGCATGCTTGCCTTGCCTATCGCTATCCATGCTGCGGATTCTACTTCTACGGCTTCCGTGCCGACCACTCTTACGCTGAGTATCAATCAAGACCCTGCATTCGGCTTCTATCCTATTGTTTCGGGTAGTCGGAGCATTGGCGCGAATACAGCATTTACCTTCTACGGCACGTTTTGGACGATTGACGCGCTGGGCGCAGATAAAGGTTTGGATTTGTACACCGAATTTGGCGCGGGCGTAAATTTCACCCTCGCAGAAGGCGCATTAAACCTCAATCCGCAGCTTGGTATTGTCGGCGGACGCTTTCAGTCGGGCGGAAACCGCGTCGTTATTGGCGATGGGATTGTGCCGAGTTTGTATGCCAGCTATGCGCTTGGCGCATTCTCGGTGATTGCTGGTGGCATTTACTGGGCGCCGCTTCGCCGCGAAGGTTTGGTGCAGCGCGGCTTTGTGGATTATTACATTGCACCAACGGTAACATTTTCCGATTTTGTTAGTGCAGGAGTTCTCTACGACCATTGTCGCAATGCAACAACCGAGAGCGGCAGAACTACCTACGACACGCTCTATCACTGGCTCGGACCCTTTGTGCGTTTTACGGTGAAAAATGCAGCGTCCTTGCAATTTGCTTTTGGTGCAGATTTTACCGATTATTCCAATGCCGTCGCACGCCCGATTGTACGCGACTTCTACAAACTCAGTGCAACGATTCCGATTGTATTTTAAGTTTTTTTGTAACTGCTCAGGTCTTGATAAAAGAACGCGGATTCAGAGGATTTTGAGGATAAAAAATGCCTCAAAAGATAAGGAAAAGTCCTCAAAATCCTGAGGGTCTGGGCTTCATCCGCGTTCCTTGACGAATGACCTGACCAATAGCATTTTTTGTAACTGCTCAGGCTCAGTACAGGATACCATTTCATCAATAGTGGCACAAACATTCTTATCTCTGTTTATCGCCTATAACCTGCGCTAACACTCACAGACAAGAATGTCTGTGCCACTACCAAAGAAATTGTACCTTGCCCTGAGTTCGTTGGTAAATGATATTTGTGCTTTTCTTTGTTCCTTCTTTGTTCCTTTTTTCTGATTTGGAGAATACCGCTATGACTTCTCACACTACCGTAAAACCTATGCGCGGACGCACGATGCAGCGTGCGGCGATTGCTCTTGGTGTGGCAATTGTCCTCATGTTTGGCTACTTAGGCTGGACGGTGTGGCAGGCGCAGCGCACCATTGCAAGCCTGATTGAGCGCGATATTGCCCTCACAAATGCGATTGGTAAAATTCGGTATTATGACGAATTGCTCACGATGTCGGCGCGGATGGCAGCATTTACGGGCGATGCAGCATGGGAACAACGCTATAACAATGCCGTTCCTGCGCTGGATAGTGCTATCAAAATCGTAACAAACCTCACGCCAACCGAAGCGGGTATCAGTGCTTCCAAAGAAACGGATGATGCAAATTTGGCATTGATTGATATGGAAACTAAAGCCTTTGAAGCCGTGAAAAGTGGCAATCTTGCTGGTGCGCAGGGTATTTTGCTTGGTCAGGAATATCTCAAGCAGAAAGCAATCTACGCCAAAGCAAACGACCAACTAAGCAGTATTCAAGCCTTTGTCCAGCGCGATACGAATGCGCGGCAAATTGCGAATACGCGCAATGCTGCTTTTATCTCGGTCATTTTGGCAATATTGCTCTTTGCCGCAGGAGTTGGTATTCGTCTGTTTCTCATTGCCCAGCGTGATGTTCGCTACGCGCTGAAACAATCCCGCGAAGCAACCGAGCGTGCCGAAGAAAGCGCATTGGAACTTGCCGAACAGCAAAACGCTCTTCAGCAAGCACACAAGGAAACAAGCACGTCGAAAGCGTTTATTGAGGAGCAACAAGAGGTTTTGCGTTCGAGCGTAGAGCGCATTGCAGCAAGTATGCAGCAGTTTTCGGCGGGCGACCTCACCCAACAACTAGAGCAAAATCAAGCAATGATGAACAACCGCGATATTCAACGCGTTGTGCAAAGCTATAACGAAGCGGTGGAAAACATTCACGCAATGGTTGAGAATGTTGCACGCTCAACCGAAACAACGGCAGTGGCGGGAAGCATGATTTCATCGGCAACGCAGGAGATTACCTTTAGCATTCGGCAGCAAACGCAGGGAACGATGATGATGTCGCATCAGATGGAGAATATCGTCAAGACGCTTCACACCAACGCTCAAGCAAGTGGACAGGCTGCGAAAAAAGCCCAAGCCGTCCACGATGAAGCAGAGCGCAATAGCGCAGTTATCAACGAAGCCGTGCAAGCGATTGACACGATTGCAAACGTCGTTACGCACTCGGCAACAACGATTATGGCTCTTGGCGAATCCAGTGCGACGATTGGTGAAATTGTCCAAACGATTGAGGAAATCGCCGACCAAACAAACCTTCTCGCACTCAACGCCGCAATTGAAGCTGCCCGTGCAGGCGAGCAAGGACGAGGCTTTGCGGTCGTTGCCGATGAAGTGCGCAAACTTGCCGAGCGGACGCAAAAAGCGACGAAGGAAATCAGCACGACTATCCGAAAGATTCAGGGCGATACAAACCGCGTCGTGACGGTGATGAAAGACGGTACACGCGAGGTAGAACACGGCAAAGCTCTCACTGCGGACATGTCTGCATCTATTGCCAGCATTGTTGAGCAAACAAGCCATTTGGCGGAGGTGATTCATGCTGTCGCGGAGGAAAGCACCTCACAGACCGATGCGGTGCTGCTGCTTGCTGAAAGTTTGGAAGGAGTTGCTGCTATTAGCGAGGAAACATCGGCAGCGTCGCAGGAAATCGCGAATACTGCCCAAGATTTGAGCCACGAAACAGTACGTTTGCAAGAGCTTGTCGGTCGGTTTAACCTGAAAGGAAGTACATCGTCCATCAAACCCAGACAAATAATTGCGAATGAGTCTTCCTTGAAATCAGCACTACGCCTTGCTTCGGCGGGAAGCGAACAGCACACCTACGAGCAAACAGCGGGCGAGGAAGACAGTGCCTCGCTTATTCGCTTGGATTTTTAGCGGCTTCACTCTATCTTCATTAGACTTTATTCCGAATAGACTTTTTTACTAAACAAGGCAGCATGCTGCCTTGCTCCAAAAACTCTAAAAACCTTATTCGAGATAAACTCTATTCCATCTTTATTCAACGCCAAATTTTTATTTTTTTTGCATACGGAGGCTACGATGATACTCCCAAACACAAGCACGGAAGCGGTTCTTGATACAGAACGTCGCTACGAGCCTCGTATTGTTCGCACAGGGGCGACGCGAGAAGAATATTTAGCATTTGAAAATGCGAGCGAAGACCGCCATGAATTTTACAATGGAGATATTATTGCTATGCCTGGAAATACGGGATACCACGAAGAGCTTAATGCTGAAATTATTGCTGTTTTGCTTGCGCAACTACGCGGACGTGCAAAGGTATTTGCGAGTAACTTGAAAACGATGATACCAACGTACAATCGCTATGTTTACCCAGATGTAACCATTGTGCGCGGCGAAGCAGAATACAACGACGCAGGAAAGCGAGAATTGCTCAATCCGACCGTGATTATCGAAGTGCTTTCCCCAAGTACGGAACAGCACGATTTGACGGATAAATTCGAGTATTACCGCAGTATTCCGTCGTTGGAAGAAGTTGCCTTTTTTGCTCAAGACCGCATTGATGCTATTTTGTACCGAAAGACCAGTCAAGGGCAGTGGGAATTAGTTGAAATTGAAAATGGTAGAGTTGAACTTGCCTCCGTGCAAGCACATATCAGCCTTGCAGAGATTTACCCCAACGCATAACAGAGGAGAAATATCATGCTTCCAAACACAAGTATTGACGTGCTTCTTGAGGAAGAACGCCGCATTGTTCGCACAGGCGCGACAGTGGAAGAATACCTTGCTTTCGAGAATGCGAGCGAAGACCGCCACGAATTTCACAATGGAGATATTATTGCTATGCCTGGAAATACAAGCTACCACGAGCGTCTTATCTTCAAGATATTGCGTAATCTCGGCAATCAACTTGATGATGATGCGTATATGATTTTCCCAAGCAATCTTAAAGTTATGATTCCAAGCTACAATCGCTATGTTTATCCCGACATCACGATTGTACGCGGTGAGGGAGAATTTCAAGACCACGAACAGCGCGAACTGCTGAACCCAGCCGTGATTATCGAAATCCTCTCCCCAAGCACAGCGCAGCACGATTTGACGGATAAATTCGAGTATTACCGCAGCATTCCGTCATTAGAAGAAGTTACATTTTTCGCACAAGACCGCATAGATGCTATCTTGCACCGAAAGACCAATCAAGGGCAGTGGGAATTAGTTGAAATTGAAAATGGT
The DNA here is from genome assembly GCA_013298775.1 of Ignavibacteria bacterium. Classification (GTDB taxonomy): domain Bacteria; phylum Bacteroidota; class Ignavibacteria; order Kapaibacteriales; family UBA4661; genus PH2015. The sequence continues at coordinate 26,598 of JAAFIV010000049.1, forward strand.
AGAGTTGAACTTGCCTCCGTGCAAGCACATATCAGCCTTGCAGAGATTTATCCTAAAGTATAATACAGGAGAAACATCATGCTTCCAAACACACATATTGACGAGCTTCTTGACACAGAACGCCGCATCGTTCGCACAGGTGCGACGGTGGAGGAATATCTCGCGCTTGAAGAAGAACATTATGAAAAATACGAATTTCACAACGGGGAGATAATTTCTATGCCGGGCGGAACAAGCGAACACTCTCAATGCAATGCGGCACTTACGGCATTGCTGTTCTTTCAAGTGCGACAACAAGGAAATACCCTGTTTACAAGCGATATGCGCGTGAATATCCCAACCTACAACCGCTATGTTTATCCCGACATCACGATTGTACGTGGAGAGCCTGCATTTGCCGACGCGAAGCGCACACAACTTCTGAATCCAACTATTATTATCGAAGTTCTCTCTACCAGTACCGCCGACTACGACCGCTCGGACAAATTTGAGTATTACCGCAGTATCGCATCACTGGAAGAAGTCGCATTTTTCGCTCAAGACCGCGCCCATGCTGAACTCTTTCGCAAAAATGCGCACGGGCGTTGGGAAATTGTTGAGATTGAAAATGGTGTGGTTGAATTTGCCTCTGTGCAAGCAACCATCAGCCTTGCAGAGACTTATCCCAAAGCATAACACAGGAGAAATATCATGTTTCCAAATGCAAGTATTAACGAACTTCTTGAGGAAGAACGCCGCGTGGTGCGCTCTGGCGTGAGCGTAGAAGAATACATGGAATTTGAAAATGCCAGCGAAGAACGCCACGAATTTCACAACGGAGATATTATTACTATGCCTGGAGCATCGCCTTTTCACGAAAACCTTATTGTTCGCCTGTTTCTGGCTTTGGGGAAATACCTCGCGGAGCCTGATTATACGATGTACAGCAGTGGACTCAAAGTTGCCGTACCAACGTACAAGCGCGTTTTGTACCCCGACATCAGCATCGTGCGCGGCGAGCCGAACTTCATCAATGATAAAGGCTATCAACTCACCAATCCGACCGTGATTATCGAAATTCTCTCCCCCAGCACTGCCGCCTACGACCTTTCTGACAAATTTGAATATTATCGCAGCCTTCCATCATTGAAAGAAATTGCATTTTTTGAGCAAAAAAGTCCGTCTGTGCGTTTATTTCGCCTGAATGCACACGGACGCTGGGAAATTATTGAAATTGAAAATGGCATTGTCGAATTTGCCTCCGTGCAAGTAACTATCAGCCTTGCAGAGATTTATCCACAAAACCGCTAAAGGGACGCGCCATGACACAAGAACTGAGCATATTGACCGAAGAACGCCGCCACGAGCATCGTATTGTGCGCTCTGGAGCGACAGAAGAAGAATACATGGAATTTGAAAATACGACCGAAGAACGCCATGAATTTCACAACGGAGATATTATTACCATGCCTGGAGTACATCACAAACACGCTATTATCGTTGCAAATCTTATTGGATTGCTCTTCCCACAACTACGCGGACGAGGGCGTATTTACAGCGAAATGCTCAAACTTAGCATTCCTTCGTACAAAAAAATTGTTTATCCCGATGTGATGATAACGCTAGGCGAAGAAGAGTTTGTAAACGATGATTCTATGCGCCTTCAGAACCCGACTGTTGTGATGGAAGTGCTGTCCAAAAGCACGGCAAAATATGACCAAACCGATAAATTTGAGTATTATCGCAGTCTGCCATCGGTACAGGAAATTGTGTTTATCGGGCAGAACGAGCGTTTTGTTGAAATTTATCGGCGACAGCGCAATGGCTGGTTGATACAGGAAACAAGCGATATGGACGGTATATTAACGTTGGATTCTGTACAAGTCTCTGTTTCACTTGATGACGTGTATGCTTGATGTCATCTGCCTTGTAGGCTTTTACTTGTGAAATTGTGTGTGTTCCTCATTTTTATTTTTTTGCAACCATGAATACTGCTCAAACCTCCACCCAAACCGTATCAAACGGACATTCCACGAATGGCAATAGCAATAGCAATGGCGATAGCAATGGCAATTCTCCCAAAAGTATTGCCAAGCAAGAATTAGAGCGGTTGTACGAAGAATGCAAAAAACAACTTCACCACGAAACCGCACAAACGCTTGCCGCGTGGCAATCGAAAAAAGAAAATTACCGTGCGCCGCACTATACCTACTCTGTGCGGGGCAAGGACATCAAAGTAGAAAATTTCACGGAATCGCTATCGCATCAGCAAATACCGAAAATTGGCGTTCCGCAGTTTCAGGAGTACGGCGACATCGTGCGCTGGAGCATGACGGAGAATTTTCCGGGTGAATTCCCGTACACCGCCGGCATTTACCCCTTCAAGCGCGAAGGGGAAGACCCAACGCGGATGTTCGCGGGCGAAGGCGCACCAGAGCGCACCAATAAACGCTTTCATTACCTTTCCTCAGGAATGCCCGCAGCCCGCCTCTCCACTGCCTTCGACAGCGTTACACTCTACGGCGAAGACCCCGATGAACGCCCCGATATTTACGGTAAAATCGGCAATTCGGGCGTATCCATTGCAACGCTAGACGATGCAAAGAAGCTCTATTCGGGCTTCGACCTCTGCAAGCCCTCCACGAGCGTTTCCATGACCATCAACGGACCCGCACCAATGCTGCTTGCGTTTTTTATGAATGCCGCGATTGACCAACAGTGCGAAAAATATATCCTCGAACATGGCTTGGAAACTGAGATTCGGGCAAAAATTATTGCAAAATACGCCGAACAAGGGGTTGCAACCCCTTGTTACAATGGCGAGCTTCCTGAAAGCAACAAAGGGCTAGGACTGATGCTGCTTGGCGTGAGCGGTGCGGATGTACTTCCGCAGGACATTTACGAAAAAATTAAAGCCGAAACGCTGAAGCAAGTGCGCGGCACGGTGCAAGCGGATATTTTGAAAGAAGACCAAGCGCAAAACACCTGTATTTTCTCGACGGAGTTCGCGCTGCGCATGATGGGCGACATTCAACAGTATTTCATTGATGAAAAAGTGCGGAATTTTTATTCGGTTTCGATTTCGGGGTATCACATTGCCGAAGCGGGCGCGAATCCACTCTCGCAGCTTGCTTTCACGCTTTCCAACGGCTTTACGTTTGTGGAATATTACCTTTCGCGGGGCATGAAGATTGACGATTTCGCGCCCAATCTCTCGTTCTTTTTCTCGAATGGCATTGACCCTGAATATGCTGTGATTGGTCGCGTGGCGCGTCGTATCTGGGCAAAGGCAATGAAAAACAAATACGGGGCAAATGAGCGTTCGCAAATGCTGAAATATCACATCCAAACGTCGGGGCGCAGTCTCCACGCCCAAGAGATTGATTTCAACGACATCCGCACAACGCTCCAAGCCCTCTACGCCATTTACGACAACTGTAATTCGTTGCACACCAACGCCTACGACGAAGCAATTACCACGCCAACGGAAGAGTCTGTGCGCCGTGCCGTGGCGATTCAGCTTATCATCAACCGCGAACTGGGCTTGGCAAAAAATGAAAATCCGATGCAGGGTTCGTTTATCATTGAAGAACTGACGGATTTGGTCGAGGAAGCCGTGATGACGGAGTTCCGCAGAATCGCGGAGCGAGGCGGTGTGCTGGGCGCAATGGAAACGATGTATCAGCGCAATAAAATCCAAGAAGAATCCATGCACTACGAAATGCTCAAGCACACGGGCGAACTGCCGCTCATCGGCGTAAACACCTACTTGCCAAAAGATGCGAAACCCTACACCGCACCGAAAGAGGTTATCCGTGCCACCGAAGAGGAAAAACGTCAGCAAATTGCATCGCTTCGTGCCTTCCAAGCGAGGAATAGTGCGGTTTCTGGAGCGGCATTGAAACGGCTTCAAATGGCGGCAATCAACAATCAAAATATCTTTGCGGAGCTGATGGAAGCGGCGAAGGTGTGTAGTTTGGGGCAGATTTCGGGGGCGTTGTATGAGGTTGGTGGGCAGTATCGGAGGAATATGTGATGGGGAGTTATCGTGAAGAAATCCGCGCTATCATCAATCGTGTTCCACGCTCAATCGTAGATATTACGATCCCCAAAGAGCGCGGTAAAGCACCAACTCAAGCGTTTTCTGAGTTCCTCACAAACCGAGAACAAGGTGATTGGGCAGAGCGTCTTATAGTTGCGGCGGTAAATCAACACTCGGAAGAGTTTGTTGCTGTACAATATGGTAAATCCGATGAACGTATCGCTGGTGAAGCAGGCTTTGAAGCGTTTTATGAAGAGTACCAAGATGAGCTAGAAACCATTGGCAAACGCCCGGACTTACTTCTTTTTCGTAAGGCAGATTATCAAGAAGAATGGCAATACAACATTAGCCAATACTCGCATGAAACACTGGATAAGATTGTCTCCAAGGCAGTGGTTGGTATTGAGATTCGCTCCAGTTCGTTTTTGCTAGAAAAATATGATGCTGAAATTCGCCGTAAGCAGCATCAATACACGGCTACGGTATTTCAGCTCCGTGATACCTTACTTCAAGACTTTGGTGATGTTTTGAGCGCAGAATGGAATACACTTTTGGAAGGCATATCCGCAAGCAACGTAGATATTGTGAGTTTTCGTGTGCCTTCTTGGAAGGCAAATGCTCGTTTAGCCGAAGCAAGCAGGCTATTGTCGGAAATGAAAGCCGCGATTAAAGGTCTGCAAAAGCGAGATTTTCTGAGCTTCACACCAAAAGTTGAAGATATTAAAGTCGTCCTTAAATGGATTGAAACGTACAACGTTCCGCACATTTACTTGCAAGTGTTTTTTGATAAAGTGTATGGAATTTCATTCCGTTCTATCGTAGAAATCATCGCCAATCCCGACAATGAAGAAACAAAGTTTTTTGCCGAAGGCGATGTAAAAAATCAGAACAAAATTGTCCTGAAGATTAGCGTTAAAGAAGGCGTAGAGGTGGCTCACCGTGTAGATATGCCGCATCACGCCAGCAAAATGAAAGAACTCGACCGAGGGCGTTTGCTTT
>JAAFIV010000005.1 GCA_013298775.1 Ignavibacteria bacterium
TGCCGCTTCCCTGCTTGTTTCCAGAGCCGTCATTGCTAGAGCCGCTCCCTTGCTTGTTCCCTGAGCCATCATTCCCAGAGCCACTTCCTTGCTTGTCCCCTGAGCCGTCATTGCCAGAGCCGCTCCCTTGCTTGTTCCCTGAGCCGTCATTGCCAGAGCCGCTCCCTTGCTTGTTTCCAGAGCCGTCATTGCCAGAGCCGCTTCCTTGCTTGTTTCCAGAGCCGTCATTGCCAGAGCCGCTTCCTTGCTTGTTTCCAGAGCCGTTTCCTTTGTTTTTACCATCGCCGCCGTCGCCGAGCAAACCGCCACGCCCGCGACGACCGCTTCCATCATCCGTATTACCCAACGCAAGCGAGCCGCGCCCGTGTTGTCCGCTCGTATCGCGTCCGTCGCCAGTGAGCGAGCCGCGTCCGCGTCGTCCGTTTGCATCGCTGGTATCGGAATTGGTGTTTTTGTTCAGATTATTTCCATCCAAATTGCCTGAACCGCCTTTGCCACGCGGGTCGAGCGCGATAATTCCTTCACGGCGACCATTGAAATCGGTGGGAATATAGGTGATTTGATAATAATTCCGAAGGCTCTCGTAAATATCACGGAAAACCTTCGCAAACTCGTCCTTCGAGCGCACACGGTAGTATTTGCCGCCAGTAGCGCGGGCAAGCGCGTTCAGCGTCGTATCATTCGCATAACCAAAAGCGACAGGGAAAATGCGGATTTTTTCCTTCTTCGCAAACGCATACACATCGGCTTCGTTAGCTTTGGAGTGATTATCCTCGCCGTCGGAGAAGACAATCATTGCGCGTGGCGTAGTTGCTTGTGTCTTGGCGAGTTGTTGCGCCGTTGTGAGCATCGCATCGTACAAGGCAGTGTACAATCCGTAGCCTTTTAGGGGTGATATAGGCTTAAAACCAATTGGCGTTGAATTATCGTACAAGGCAGTGTACAAGCCATAGCCTTTTAGATTCTTGTGTTGAAGAGCCTTGCGAAGGTCGGATACGTCGGCGGTGAGCGGGGTTTCGATTTTTGTTTTGCTATCAAACTTCGCAATCGTAATGCGGTCGTTGGGAAATTTCATCCCAACAAACATCCGTGCTGCTTCTTGCAAATAGCCCACTGCGCCCGCCATTGAGCCTCCATGGTCGAGCGTCAAGCCAAGCGCGAAGCTCGTTGCGGAGTCTTTGTCGCTAAACTCCTGCACCGTAAAATCCTTGATGCGCACCGTATCGCCTTCCAAAATCTCGGTAATCCCCGTCCAATATTTGCGGTAATCGTTCGTGCCATATGGCGGAGCCATATTGGTAATGAAATTGCCCGATGAGTCCAGAACCCGCGCAAAGACACGCATTTCCTTCGGATAATCTTCATCTTCAACTTTCCACACGTCGAGCAAAAGTTGGTTGGGATCGGCTTCAGTGATGGACTTTTTGCCTGTAACGTAGATGGGACGCGGTGTTTGGGCATGATGCGCTTCGACTTGCGGAGCGAAATCGCGCACACGCGCACTCACGCAGGATTCGAGCGCGAACACGGCACACACAGCAACGCCACACAGCAAGATTTGATGCGCCTTTTGAGCAATATTCTTCGTGGCATTATGAACGAAATCGAAATATTGCACAGAACAAAACAAACGTGTCATCATGGATGTGATGATTCGTTGAACAATAGTTGGGGAAATACAAGCGGCGCAGAGGGGTCAGAGGCGTGAGAACTTGGGTGGGGGAGGTTTTCGTTTTTGAGAAATGAAATAGAGACTACTAAACTTACCAGCGTACCCTCATCCCCCGCCTTCTCCCACAGGGAGAAGGAGCTAAGACAAAGAGAGCAAATAACTTCTGAAGCCCTCTCCCTCTGGGAGAGGGTTGGGTGAGGGGCTTTGTACAAGGTAAATTATCTCAGCACAAATCTACAACTATTTTTCCAAACGACGACGAAGATTTTCTGCAATCGTTTTGGCAGTATCGGCGGCAGACGAGGCTGCATCAGCGATTTTGCCCACAAGCGGGTCGTCGGAGTTGAGCAAATCTTCTTTGTATTTGTTCGCGGCAGCTTTCATGTTGTCCACGACGCTTTCTTTTGCGGTGTCGGTGGTGCTGGCGTAGTGCGGAGCATCCATCGGACGAGCAAACGCGCCGTCTTGCGTGTAACCACCGCTCAGAATGCGAGCGTAATCGCCAGAATCCACCCATTTTTTGAGTTCTACGAGGCGCAGCACGGGAAATGGGTGCGTTTCGCCAAGCAAATTCAAGACTTTATGCACACTATCCATCATCGTTCCACCAGATTCGTACTCGTATGCTTGCTGGAAAAATTCGTTGATGTTCATTTCCGAAACGTGTCGTCCGCCCGCGAGCTTCATCTCCACTGTGTAGCAAATTTCAGGGTCTTGCACCACCAGCAAACCCGCACGGTCGCAGGAAAGTTCGCTTTTGCGATACCATTCCATGAGTGCCATACGCACCGCCATGATAGCCGCGCCGCCAAGCGGAATACTTTGCAAAATGGGCATGGTAAAATTGGTCAGCATGACAAGCAACGTGGAATACAATAAGTGTCCAGACAAGCAATGACCAAGCTCGTGGGCGATGACCGACAACAACTCATCATCCGTGAGCGTATCCAAAAGCGACGAGTTCAACATGATAAATGGTCGTTCTACGCCCACTGCCCGCGCATTCACAAAGGGGCTAGCCGACATATACAGCTCTGGCACTTGCTTCACATCCAACACGTGGCAGGCTTCGGCGAAGAGTTTATGCACCTTCGCAAACTGCCGCTCCGAAACCCGCACCGCCGACGACAACGCCACCAAACGCAAAGAACGCTCGGACGTGTTGCCAATCATTTTTTGCAAGAGCGTATCCAAGCCCGGAACCGACTTCAAGGTGGATAACGCCGCTCGGTCGGCAGGATGCTCCCACGCGCGGGGGCTAATGTTGGGGAAAATTACTTTTTGTCGTGGCATGAGTTTGGTTGATTAGTGCTTGGTCATTGGTACATTCGTCATTGGTACATTCGTCTTGGTACATTGGTCATTAGTACATTCGTCATTAGTGCGCTTGCATTGTCGTTAGACCAATGTCCAATGCGCTAATGACCAATGACTTTTTTCATTCCCACGTGATGCGGAAACGCTTCAGAGCCTCAACGTATTCTGCTTTGCCAGCTTTTACGCGCTTTCCCCAGAAGGTTTTCGCGCTTTCGGAAATATACAAACGCGGTTGATTGCGTTGCACAAAGTAGATATTATCAAGACTTGGCTCGGTTGAGTAGATATTGTCAATGGCAAAGGGAAAACTTTTGTGGTGCGAAATAATGAAATCATGCAGCTTGTGGGCATAACCTTTGCCTGGCTGCACTGATTTCAAGCCATGTTGTACAAAATCGTTTGCGGTGAAGTCAGGTATAATCGGCTCAAGCGAGCGCAGGAGCATTCGCGCCACTTCTACGTAGCTGCCGTCCACGCCAGTATTTGCCTCGCGGGCGTGGAGGTGCAGTTCTACACGCGGCTGCCACTGTACCTCGCTTGCGGCATCATTGCTGGGTTCGCTTTCGCGGATAACCTCGACAAACGTGTATTCGTCGAGGGGATATTCATGCCGAAAACTCATAGTGCCTCCACAACAAAAAAGTATTTTCGAGAGTGTTTTCGGTATTACATGATTTGGGTTGCAAAGAATCCTGAACCCAGTAGTGGCACAGACATTCTTGTCTGTGAGTGTTAGTGAGGGTTTCAGGCGACAAACACAGACAAGAATGTCTGTGCCACTATGATCATTATAGTACCGTGTTTTCTGTGTTTTTTGGTAACTGTTACGGCGTTGTTTTTCATCACTGCGTGGGCAATTCCACCACAAACGTCGCGCCGTGTCCAAGTTCGGATTCGCACCAAACATTGCCGCGCATGGCTTCGGCGAGTTTTTTTACAATCGAAAGTCCTAAACCCGTCGAATGCTCGCCGCCCGTGGGCTTTGCTGAAAGACGTTGGAATTTCCCAAAAAGTTTCTGTTTATCTTCCTCGCTCAAGCCCGGACCTTCATCGCGAACACGACACGCAACGGCATCATTGCCGAGATGCACGCTTACCCAGACGCGTTTGTCGTGCGGGGAGTATTTTACAGCATTGGAAATGAGATTGTCCAGAATTTCCGATGTCGCGTTGGGGTCTGCCATTGCGATTGCGCTGGATTCTTCGCTGGAAAAATTGAGCAAAATATTCTTCTCTGTCGCACGCTCGTGGTAATCTTCCACCATTTTCTCAACTGCTTCCGAAAAATTGAACTGCACGGGCGAAAGATTAAATTTACCTGTTTCGATGGCGTTAATATCCAGCAAATTCGTGATAATTGCTTGCATGCGCTGGCTCGTGTGGCGAATATCCACGAGCTTCTTGCGTTGCTGCTCGACGGGCATTTTATCGCGATAGCGGTCGAGCATGTCAATTCCGAGCAAGATGCTTGAAAGAGGATTTTTTAAGTCGTGCGCAACGATTCCCAAAAACTCATTCTTTTCGTTGTTCAATTCCACCAAACTGCGATTTACATCCATCAAACGGTCGTTTTGCGATTCCAAAAGCTGATACGCCGAGCCGAGTTGGTTCGTCACCGAATCCAGCGAAGTCATAACCTTTTGCGTGGCTTTGAGCGAGTATTTTGTGAGCCACAATTGCGTTTCGGTGCTTTGATTTTCCGAGCGTTGTGTACCGTCGTTGATGGCAAGATTATCAACAGAATTGCGCTGAATTTGCGGCAAAAGACGTTTCAGTGATTGCAAGTGTTCATCGGCTTTGGTGAAATGTTGCAAGGATTGAGCATACAATTGCGCCAAGTGCGAAAGCGTCTTGATTTTGCTGATGTAATCATCTTCGGCAAGCAAACCCACGTATTCCTCATAAAAAGCCACCGCTTGTGGGAGGTCGTGCATCAGCTCACTCAGCATTGCACGGCAAATTTTCTGCAACACGCGCCGCGCTGCAAACGAAAGGTATTCCGACCACAAAAAGAATTTTTCGATATAGCTTGCACACAGTTCAATATCATCATCGGTGGAACGAGTATTGAACGTGGCTTGAGCAGCATAGTAATAACAAAACGCAATATCGTTCTGCCGAATTGCTGGATGCCGCTCGTAGGTGCTGCGGGCGGCGGCAGCGTTTTCATCTTCGATAAACTCTACCAATTCGTGATAGACCGTCGCCGAGCGGTCGTATTTTTCCTGCTCCGCCCAATAGTACCCGCGCCCGACGTAGGCGTAGAGCGACTCTTGGCGTTCCATACCTTCAATCAATTCCCGCGCAACATCGTAAATGCCAGAATACGAGCAGCGTTGGGCAATGGTGTATTGCAAATAGCTATACCACGAAGCATGCAAACCCAGTGAAATAGCGGACTTCAGGGTTTGAAGTGCAGCAAACGTCCAGTCAATTTTTTGTCGCACGCTGCCTGTCCAGAAGTCGAAATTGAGCGTGTCTTCTTGGAATAAAATATCGGTGTGCAAGCGCACAAAGGGCGATGGATGCTGGAGGCGAAGGCGTTGAAGATAGAATTTTAATTGCTCGGCGGATTCCGATTTTGCCTTGCCAAATTGCCTCAGCAAGACCAGCAAATGATAGGCTGGAGCGGACATTGCGGGAACATCCATCGTACAGAGATGCACGAATTTTTCGGCGGAATACTCAAAGCGTTCTTCGTCCTTGCGCGAGGCGTAGCAGCAGGCTTCGCCGTAGGTGAGAATGAGGCGTTCGACGTTGTTGAGGTCGCGCCGCGTGAGGCTTTCGGAAAAGGCTTCGACCGTAGGAAAGGTGAGGCAATGGCTGAAATACGCAATACGCCGCGCACGGTCAGAAATGTCGGTCAGCTGCTTCAATGCCGCAAGTGCGGGGGATGTGCGGAGGATATTTCCTGTTGCAGCAATATCCGCCAAAATCACGTTCCAGTTCGCTTCCGCAAGACTGTCGTGCGAGACGGCATTCGCATCGGATAAGGTTGCAAGCTGCGCGGCAGTGCGCCAATGAAAAACAGATGCCTTCCAAAATGGCGTAAAATCTTGTGCTTCGGTAAATGCGTATATTTCTGCGGGTGAGAGTTCTGCCTCAGAACCAAGTAATTGCGCTCGTTGCGAAGAGATAGTGTGTCCCGAAAGATGCTCTTGCAACCCTTCGTCCACAGCGCAGATATGAACACGACGTGCAAAAGCAGTATCTGGCACAATTCCATGCCGATACGGCTCCGCAAATACGCTCGCTGCCACGTCTGCCGATAACACTTCCGCTACAAGCGTGTGGTCGTCGGGCAATGAAGCAGGAGGAGTATGAGATGTAGGGAATGAAGCCATTGACAGAGAAAACGAAACAGAGAAAAATGAATCGAAAGCAATGGTGAGTATTCTACCTGAGGGCTTGTACAAATAGCGCAGATACTCTTTGTCTGCTCAAAAAAATGTCATTCTGCGAAGGTCGTATCACTCAAAAATATACCGCCAACCTTGCTTTGTCAGCCCAGCAAAGCCCGTAAAATCGTGCAATTCTTGCTTGTCGGGATAATGCACCAAAAACATTTTTTTCTTCACATCCTCCGACAAGGTGCGCAATTCCGGCAGCGACGCATGCACGGGATTCGGCATGAAGGAACAGTCGTGGAACATATATTCCGAGCGCGAAGCGTACATATCAATAAGTTCGGGGTCGAATACCGTATCGCCAGAGACAAACACGCGGTCGTCAATAAACACGCCGTAGGTTACGAAGCCTTGCTGCCAAGGAAATGGCTGCTTTGGCAAATGGTTTGTGCGGAAAATTTCCAATTTAATGCTTCCATGCTGCACTTGCCAAACCTCACGCGGCTCGGTGGTAACAAGGTTTGGACGGATAATTTCAAAGAAATCGGTAAAGCCTAGGCGTTCACCCTCGCGATTTACTTCATTCCATTCCATTCCGCCGCGCAGCGTCATCTCCCACAGGGTGCGTTGGTACTGCTCGTTGATAATCATTTTCAATTTCGGGCGACTGAGCGTCGTCATGCCAATATACCGATTCAGCAACGCTAAATACTCCACTCCGCCAACGTGGTCGAAATGGCTGTGGGTGATAAAAAGCGTTTCTACATCGGAGGCAGAGCGATGTGTGGTTGTGGGAAAAGCAACGGGTCCCGTGCCACCGAAATCCACAAGAATATGCTCATTCCCTTTGATAATCAAGAAATTGGTATGAAAATGTTCCTGCGCAAAGGCTGAACCTGTTCCGATAAAGAAGAGTTCTAGTGCGCCATCATTTTTTAGGGGAAGTTGTCCATCTAAGGGGACGATGTTCATGGTCAAGCTCCTTCAAACGTCGATACACAATGCGGTCAGTGGTTGGAAAATTTTGTAAAAAAGATACGATGAATCAAGGCGTGGAGTGAATGTGGCTGTTACAATGCACTCGTCAAGAAGTACGTTTTCATGCTTCCTTTGCCCTTTACCTCTACCATACCTCTATCCTCGAAGCGAAATGTATCCTTGAGTTTGGTATAGATTGCCTCTGAAACGTGAATTTTTCCTGCTTCGCCGTGTGATTCCATCCGCGAGGCAATATTTACCGTATCGCCCCAAAGGTCGTAGATGAATTTTTTTACGCCAATCACACCCGCAACAACCGGACCACAATGTAATCCGATACGGATATTGAGCGAATTTCCTGAGTCTTGGTTTAATGCGGTAAGCGATTGAAACATTTCCAATGCCATGCGTGCTGAAGCCTCGGCGTGGTCAGGACGCTGGAGTGGTATTCCGCATGCCGCCATGTAGCTATCGCCCATCGTTTTAATTTTTTCTACGCCGTACTTGTCCGCAAGTGCGTCGAAGGCAGAAAAGAGGCGGTTCAGCAGCCCAACGATTTCTTCAGCAGAATAGGTTTCGGAGAGCGGCGTAAAGTTTGTAACGTCAGCAAATATCACCGTTGCATCATCGAAGCGGTCAGCAATTTGGCGTTCACCATTTTGCAAACGGTCGGCGATGGAAGCAGGAAGAATATTCAGCAAAAGCTGCTCGGCACGGCGTTTTTCGGCATCCAGAAGGTGGTTGTAGCGCACAATCGCATCGCGAGAGCGTTTTAGCTCAAGGTGAGTATTGATGCGGGCGAGAAGCTCGGGTGCGTGAAAGGGCTTTACAACGTAATCCAGCGCACCAGAGGCAAAACCTTTTATGACCGAGTAGGAATCATTGCGTCCTGTGAGGAAAATGACGGGAATTTTGGAAGTAGCAGGATTTTCTTTCAAATGCTGACACACTTCGTAGCCATTCATTTTCGGCATCATCACATCCAGCAAGATGAGGTCGGGCTTTTCGGCTGCAACCGCCTCCAAGGCTTGCTCGCCGTTATTTGCCTTCACGACACGAAAACCGCGTGTTTGCAAAATACTTTCGAGAGCTTGCAAATTCACTGGCACATCGTCCACGATGAGGATTTGTGCGGCTTCGGTCGGCGTAGCACTAAATTCCGGCATTGTGCTGGGAGTAGGCGAAGAAATAATGCCCAGAGATGGCTCTGGTGCTGCATTCTTCGGTAAATCTTGTTGGAGTTCAGACATAATCCTCAATCATCGGCAAGTGGTAAAGACTTGAATTCAAGAGAGAAAGACAGAGAATTGTGGCGTCGAATGCTGCGCACGGGATGAATACTTTCGTGGACGCTCCTTCACGCTTCAATATATTCAACGTTCTTCAAGATACAAAAACTACAAGAAACTAGCAGAGAAATCTCATGGAAATCTTTGTTTTTTTTCAATGAAGGTACACAAGAACGTACACAAAATGTTTTCAGAGGACACCGCAGAAGAGCCGCAAAGCCTACACATCCGATTGAACAGTCACTTTCTGGGCAATTCAACAACAAACCTTGCTCCCGCGCCATCAATTGATTCATACCAAACACGACCATTCATGCCGTGTACGAGCTTTTTCACGATACTCAAACCTAAGCCGGTACTGTGTTCGCCACCCGTTGGCTGTGTGGAGAGGCGTGCAAATTTGGTAAACAACCGCTCCTGCTCTGCTTCTGGAATACCCGCGCCTTCGTCCTGAACAGCAATGCGCACCGTCTCATGCCCATTCTGAAGCTGCATCGTAAGTTGCATGGTAATGCTTGTTCCGAGCGGTGAAAATTTAATGGCATTCGAGAGTAAATTGTCCAGAACCTGCGTTAATGCTTGCGTATCAGCATATACAAGAATTGCATCATCGCCAAGATTGTGCTGCAGATGCAGACGCTTTGCTTTTGCTGCTTCTTGGTGAAATTGAAGGGAATGCTTCAAAAGCGGCACAATGTCTTGCTTGGTGATTACATACCCAAAAGCATCCGCTTCCAAGCGATACATATCCAGCACATTATTCACAATGCCAAACATGCGCTCAACGCTGTTGTTTACTTGGGCAAGGAGTGTCTGCTGGAACTCCGGCGACAAGGTTTTACCATCATTCCGAAGAATTTCTACCACACCTTTCATTCCAGCAAGCGGATTTTTCAAATCATGGGCAACAATTCCCAAAAGCTCATCTTTTTCGGTATTTAGCGCGAAAAGCTCATGGTTCTGCGCTTCCAGCTCGTGATGCTGCTCGTGAATACGCTGATTGCTTTCCTGCAACGCACGTCCTTTCTCGTAGGTATTGCGCCGCAGCACCGACCAGCCATAGCTAAGGAGGATTGTTACCCCAATCGTGCTGATGAGGTCTTGCAAACTGTATTGCAACGTGGGTGTATCAAAGTGGACGTTCTGAACGAAGCATAATCCCGTAAACACCAGTAATGACGCGGCTAAACTCAAGTACAAGTGAAAAAGCTGCGCGGGCATCGCGCCTAAGACCGTTATCAAGAAGCAATAGCCACCAATATAGCTCGGATGCGCTTTGGAAAGCCCCGTAAGAACTCCTGTTGCAATGATGAGATAGTATAGCATGCCTATACTGATAAGACGATGCTTGGCAGGATGCGTCCACACACGCCGTGCGATGACGGCTGCGATGCCAACGACCGTAAGCCCGATGCGCAATATGGGAAATAATGTCGGCTGATTAGGGACAAGAAGTGGGTCAAGGCTGAGATAGGGAAGCCACGCAACAAAGAACGGCGCGGCATACAAGGGAAAGAAGATGCGGCACTGTTCGTTCAATTCCTCCAAAAATGTTGGTGGATACACACGATTCCCCAAGACCGCAAAAATGCTTCGTGCGCGATATGCCGCTCGCAAACGATGAAACAAAGGAGAAAAATATGCTCGAAAATGCAGTCGCATGGCGTTGTCCAGCGTTTAATTCTTGATAATTCCATCCCCAGAATTAGACAAGACTATTTCGGTTAAGGTTTTGCCGACACTATTATACCAATGTAAGTTAATCATTATGCCTAACCCGCTCTTTGGTAGCGCAGCCCCTCTTGCCTGCGCACTTCGCATACATTTGACGGACGACTGCTATACCAAATTTATACCAAATTTATACCAAATTTACACCAAGGGCTGAAGTGGGAATGTAACAACAAACGCGGCTCCCACTTGCCCGTTCTCTGGCGCACTTTCGCAGCGAATATCACCGCCAAGTGCTGTTACAAATTTCTTTACAATGGATAAGCCCAAACCAGTGGAATGCTCGCCGCCTGTTGGTTTTGCCGAGAGGCGCGTAAACTTTTGGAAGAGTTGTGCGCGGTCTTGCGCATTGATGCCAGGACCTTCGTCGCGGACAATAAATATTACCGAAGACGCATCATTCGTGAGTTCCAAAAAGACCGACTTTCCGAGCGGCGAAAACTTGATAGCATTGGAAACAAGATTATCCATGATTTGCCGCATAATGCGTCCATCGGTTCTAAGACGCGTCGTTGCTGCTGCTGGTGTGCTTGTTTGAATGTGAATATTTTTTGCTTCAGCGCGTTTGGAAAAGTCGTCTGCAACGATTTGGAGCAAACCGCCGCAATCTAAATCCACTGCGTTGATTTGTAAACGTCCAGTTTCGATAGCATTTAAGTCCAACATCTCCGAGATGATAGTATTCATGCGGTCGGAGGTGTCCTCAATGCGCGTTAAGTGCCGCAACATATCTTCGCCAGTAAGCTGCCCGCGATTGTGCAAACGCTTCAGGAATGCCGCGCCCAGCATAATGGACGAGAGCGGGTTGCGAAGGTCGTGCGCAACAATACCAAGCATATCGTTCTTTTCTTGGTCAATACGCGTCAGAAGGACGTTTTTCTCTTGCAATTCCGTGTTTGCTTCTTCAATGCGCACGGCTTGTTCTTGGAGCAATTCGTTTTGGCGACGTAATTCTCGGTACACCTCTGAAAGCTCGGTATTTGCTTGAAGGAGCAACTCGTTTTTGCCTTGCACCTCATCTGCCATAGCCGTAGTGTGGCGAGCTTGTTGCTCTAAAAGCGTGTGCTGACGCTGGATTTCGCTGTATGCTTGCTGCAATTCTTCATGCGTAAAGCGTAGGGCAGAGTTTTCATCTTTCAAGCTCAGAAGATTGAGCATGGTTTCTTCGGCACGCTCTTTCAGGAAATTGTTTTGGGTGTTGAGTTGCTTATGCGCGTCAGCGAGGAGCGCATTGACCTCGCCCATAAGATTTTGCTTCTCCGCCATTTCCCGATTTGCATTGATAAGCTCTTGCGTCTTACCTTCCAGCAATTGGTTTTGGTGATTGATATACAACAAGGTCTGAGCGGCGGCATCCTGTGCGGTCTGCAAGGCGAGATTCTTCTCCTGCAAGT
The DNA here is from genome assembly GCA_013298775.1 of Ignavibacteria bacterium. Classification (GTDB taxonomy): domain Bacteria; phylum Bacteroidota; class Ignavibacteria; order Kapaibacteriales; family UBA4661; genus PH2015. Next base: position 11,729 of record JAAFIV010000005.1, read on the forward strand.
CCGTATTGACAAAGAGCAGCTCTTTGTTGAGGTCTTTCAAGCGTTCGCGCTGGCGCATCTTTTCCTGCGCGTCGAGCGCGATGACCACAAAATTTCCCAAACTGCGCGAGAAAATTTCTTCTTCCAACGTCCAATTCCGCATTCCGCCAATATGCTCTACGCATAGCACGCCAATCACCACCGAGCCGCTCCGAATCGGCACATCCAGCATAGCATTGATACCGAGTGGTTTCAAGTATTTTTCGGTAAATTCTTGGGTACGTTTATCGGTCAGCGCGTCGGTTGCATCAATCACATCCATTGTTTCGATTGCCGAGAAATAATGCGGATAGTCCTCTGCACTGAGCCATGCGGTGCTGCTGTGCGTATCGCCCACTTTATCGTACAAATCCATAAGTTCTAATTCCATCACCGAGGGCTTGCCGATATAGCCTCGTCCGCCTCGCATGAGCCAAATACTCACACGCGCAACATCGAGGTGCAATGCGCCTTGTTCTGTGATATAGTGCATTGCTTCGCTGACGTGACCGTTGTGTAATGCTTCCGAACGGGCGATATTGACGAGTGTATCTTTCAGGCGCGTGAGTTCTTCAATGCGCAAGAATTCGCGCTGCATGAACTGGCGTAAATCCACGTTGTTTTGCCGTAAGGAAGCATTTGCACGCTCCAAGTATTGGGCTTGCACTTCCATAATGCGCTGTTGGCGCACAATTTCTTGATTTTGCGACTGTACTTCTTCGGATTTATGCGTTATGGAATTGACCATACTTTGATACGAGCGCACCAGTACCCCGATTTCATCCCGACCTGATTTGGGCAATCTTCCATCGTACACACCATGTTCTGCCTGTTCCATCGCACGACCAAGCTGCTGCACAGGGCGAGTAATCATGCGCTGCGCAACGAAATGAACACCAAAAATAACTATCAGTACAAACACCACCAAGCCCGCAGCAGAGGCAGTTACGAGCATTTGCCGCTCACGCGCTTGTTTGCTCGCATCTGCCGCTAAACGGATATTATGCGAAATAACTTGCTGGAGTAAAGTACGGCATTCATCATACAGACGCGTTGCTGTGCCAGAAAGAAGCTGACTCGCCTCTTTATTACGGAGATTCCGCGATAATTCCATAAGCTGTTCATGGACAACGAGATATTCCTGCTCGGTACGTTTGAAGTCTCGAAAAAATTTTGCCTCCACCGAATCAGACACAAGCGGCAAGTATGCTTGCTCGGCAGCAATAAAGCGAGCGCGTTCAGCAGCCAAGAGTGCCTCAATAGCCGCCATTTCACGCTCGTCGGTAGAGATAACATGACGATATTCATAAATACGATAATCCGCAAAGGTTGAGCGCATCATGGAGAGGTGCTGCACTGAGGGAATACGGTTCGTATCAAGCACACGCACGGTATCGGTCAGAAACGACAATTGCCGCATCCCACCAACGATAAGCGTTAGCACAGCACAAAATATCAGTCCTGTGAGAAGACCAAATTTGAGAGGTAATGATAAATTCCGAAACCACATAGTTTAGCTACGGTGAGGGATATGAGGAAGCAATTAAGCACCAAAGAAAGCCTAATTGAGATGAGTAATAATGCTCGTTGTACTCTTGTTTCATGCCTAGTTCGCGCCTGTTTCACACTTGATTTTACACATAATTTCACACCATTGAAACTGTTCTTGCCCCAACCCTACGGATTCAAGCATAGAAGCCACTTCTAACCTTATTTTTACCTTGCAATTCACACCTAAAAATTTTGCCGAGCATACGAGCGACAATTTGCAGAATAATTCCTAACAAAACCAGAAAAATTCACATAATGAGCGATTTTGCACCTGCTCAAGAACAAGGCTATATCGTTGATATATCAACTATTATGAAATGATAACTCGGTAAAGTGTAACATTTGAGCGAATTTTGCGTTGATAAATGGTATCACTTTTCCCTCAATCATCGGTAGAATTTGTATGAACACCACACTTGAAAACGAACATCCGAAGACACTTCATCAGCCAACAATCACCCCACTCCACAACGTTATGCTTGAAAATGCCTCAAAGCTCCATCCATTGCGCAATGGCGAGCTGTTTACTGCTCCACCGCTTGTGTCACCGCATTTATACGGTGCGCGGGAAATAAAAGCATACTTGCCGAAAGCAACCGTGCGTGGTTTTACGATTGCGCTGACAAGCTCTTTGCTGCTTTTGGGTGGCTACACCGCTTTTCTTGCCAGCACAACATCCTTGAAAAAGCGCGGTCCAGCAATCAACAAAATGAAGCTCACGACACTACCGCCGCCGCCACAAGCCGCCGAACTCACACCACCACCACCGAGTGTCACGCCTGGACCCGCCGCACGCGCTGGAACGCCTGTTCCCGTGCCAGACGCGCTCGTTGCACCAGACGTAAAAGATTTTGCGAATGTTGATGAAATCTCGCGTGCAAGCGTTACTGGCGGCGATGGCGACGACCAAGGTTATTTAGGGCTTGCCAGCAGTGTGGACGTGGAAGTGCGCGAGGAAGAACCAAATGCGTATGAATTTATGGCGGTAGATAAAGAACCGTACATTGATATTGCTGACTTACAAAAACGCGTTGTTTATCCCGATATTGCGCGTCGAGCAGGGATTGAAGGCACCGTAAATATCCGTGTTTTGGTGGATAAAAAAGGTAAACCGAAAAAGTATATCATTGAATCCACCGACTCCGACCTCTTGAATAAAGCTGCGATTGATGCCGTGATGAATTCTACCTTTACACCCGCCATTCAAGGCACAACACCGCTTGATTGCTGGGTGAGCATCCCGATGAATTTTCGGATGAAGTAATAGACATTATACAGATTAGTTGTTTTTGCTCTTCACATAGTGGCACAGACATTCTTATCTGTGAGTATTGGTGCAGAGTTCAGGCGACAAACACAGACAAGAATGTCTGTCCCACTGAAGCCAGACTTTTCTGATTTTTTTCTTGCTTTGGCGACGCAGATACGAGTATCTGCGTCGCTTTTTTGTTTGAGCGAAAAATGATACGCTTCTGAACACACTATCCTCCGAACTACGCCTCCACCACAAGCGGCGTAAAGACGAACTTCGCACCGCTAAACAAGCCTTTGTCGCTCAGTTTCAAATCGGGGATTACCAAGAGTGCCATGAAGGAAAGTGTCATAAAAGGCGCACCAAGACTGGAGCCGAGAGCTTTTGCTTTTGCATCCAATTGAGAATATGCCTCGCCAACCGTGTAACCATCAGCATTGGTCATAATTCCTGCAACGGGAAGCGGCAGCACATCTACTTTCGCGTTTGCTTCTGCGGTATTACCATTCACCACACAAATACCACCTTGTGCGGCAATAATCGCATTCACCGCCTCCGCAAGCGCGTCATCACTTGTTCCAACGGCAATAATGTTGTGGGAATCATGCCCGACGCACGAGGCTATCGCGCCGCGCTTCAAGCCAAAGTTTTTGATAAAACACACCGCAGGTGGCGTATTTGCGTAGCGATTCACCACCGTCATTTTCAAAATATCGTTTGCAACATCGCTTTCCAATGAACCATTCACAGCACGCATTGTATGGTGGATTTCATTCGTAATAAGCTGCCCATCTAATGCCTCAATCACTCGTATTGATGCGCTCTCTGAACTTACAGCAACACGAAAATCTTCTGCTTTTTTCGGTGCGCAATTGAAATTATTGAGAATGCCAGCTTCTACGCGAGGAATGAGGGTTTTCCCGCCTTCTGCCACGCACACGCCATTGATGTAGGTTTGTTGTGTTTTGAAATCGCGCAAGTTATCCACCACGATAAAATCTGCCCAATCGCCGCGCCGCAGCAAGCCGATTTCCAAGCCGTAATGCTCCACTGGATTCACCGACGCGCAGCGCAGAACATCGAACACATTATGTCCAAGCGCGACGGAGCGGCGGACAAATTCGTCAATATGGCTGACGGCGAGGTCGTTGGGGTGTTTGTCGTCGCTACAAAACATGGTCATGGTAGGATGGCTGGAAATCAAGCTCTGAAGAGCATTGTAGTTCTTTGCTGCCGAACCTTCGCGGATTAAAATTTTCATGCCGAACTGCACTTTATCCAGAGCTTCTTCCAGCGTAAAGCATTCGTGGTCGGTGTGGATGCCCGCCTCAATGTAGCTCTGCGCCTTGTCTGCACGCAATCCAGGCGCATGACCATCCACTGGCTTTTTTAGTTCGTGGGCAATGCGAATTTTCTCCATCACTTCTTCATCGCGGAACAGCACGCCTGGAAAATTCATCATCTCGCTCAAATATTTCAAGCCATCTTTTTCAAATAATTCTCGAATATCTGCCGCCGTAACGACTGCGCCCGCCGTTTCAAAGCTCGTCGCGGGAACGCAGGACGGCGCACCGAAATTGAACTTAAACGGCACAAGCGCGGCATTCTCCAGCATATAGCGCACACCCGCCACACCCAGCACATTCGCGATTTCATGCGGGTCTGAGACCGTTCCCACCGAACCATGCACCACTGCCATTCGCGCAAATTCCGACGGCACAAGCATAGAGCTTTCCACGTGAACATGCGCATCCACGTAGCCAGGCAGCAGATAGCGGTCGTAACCTGAATCGCCGTACTGATGCTCGTTCTCACGAATCTCTGCAATTTTTCCTTGTTCAATAAACAGCTCCGCGCCACGCACCGTGCGGGTGTGGAGATTGACAAGCATTCCTGTTATGCGAAAAGATTCAGTGTTTGTGCGAGTTTGCATGGGTTTATTGAAAAGAAATGGTACAAAAATGGTCGGGGATTATCCCGTCCAAGCGGCTGAGGAGTGCGCAAACAGTGCCGTCTGACGGGTGAGCCGCTTGCACAGCACCCGCCGGACGGCTACTGTGCTTGTGATAACAGCCGCCCGACGGGAAAAAGGTTTACAATGAAAGCGAATAGAAATAATGCTCTGTATCCCGCTTCCAGCCGAGCTTTTCGTACAGTGCCTGCGCAGAAGCGTTTGTTTGTGCGGTTTCCAGCATAAGGTATGCAGCATCGGTTTGTTTGGCAAAAATACGCGCTTCTTCCATCAATGCCTCTGCAACGCCCTGTTTGCGGGCTTCTGGGGCGACAAACAAATCGTTCAAGAGCCACGCACGGCGCATACCGACGGACGTAAACACAGGGTACAACTGCGTAAATCCCAAACCTTCACCATTCACGCCCAGCGCGAGAAAAATTGTTGATTCTTGAGCTATGATGCGGCTTTTAAGGAAGTTTCGTGCGCCTTCGACATCAGGCTTTTGTTCGTAAAATTGCCGGTAGCCGTCGAACAATGGCGCGAGAACGTCCAAATGCTCTTCTTTTGCGCGGATGATATTGATAGAAGTGGCTTGATTGCTTGATTGATTACTCATCTGCTGACTCATGTGATTGCTCCAATTTACGCGCCTTCTTGCGCAAGTTTTTCAGAAAAAGATGTGGCATCGGCGTTTGTACTTGATGGTGCGACAACGCGATTGCGGAAGCGGGCAATGATTGCCACACCGCATAAAATCACGACCATTGCAAGCAGCATGAGCGCAGTAACGTGTTCGCCGCCGAGCGTAACGGCGAGAATCATTGCCACAATCGGGTTTACGAAGGTGTAGGACGAAGCGAGTGCTGCCGAAACATTGCGCAAAAGCCACGAATATGCGGTAAATGCTGTGATTGAACCAAAAATAATCAGATACACAAAGGCGAGCAAGGATTTTACGCTGAATTGTTCGGGATGCACCGAAGACAATTCGCCGGTGGCAATGCCCCAGCACAGTGCGACAATCCCGCCAATACAGAGCTGCACGGCAGTATTCATCTGCGAGGAAGTGGGCAAACTCGTATGCCGCGCAAAGATTGACCCCACCGCCCAACCGACTGTTCCTGTGAACATCATTGCCAAGCCGAGAAAATCAATATGCACGTCGTTACTGGCGGCAGCAGCATTGGGCAAGAACACTTTCCAAGGCTGCACAAGGAGTATAATCCCGCCAAAGCCAATAACCACGCCAAGCAACACGCCTTTGTGCGGGCGAATGCCGTTCGGACGCAGCCAATCCAGCACGACCATCCAAATTGGGAGCGAGGTGGCGGCGAGCGCACCAATGCTGGAGGGAACGCGCCCCATTGCCAGCGTGAACAGCCCATTGCAGACCGTTACCAGCATCAATCCGACAAATCCTGCCGAGCGAATTTGCTTCCACGATGGCATTTCTGCTTTTGCCATCATTGCCCAAATCAACATGATGATTCCTGCAATTGTAAAGCGTACACCTGCCATGAGGAGCGGCGGCAGCGTTTCAATCGCAAAACGTACACCGAGATAGGTCGAACCCCAAATCAGGCAAACGGCGGTGTAGGCGAGAATAAGTTTGATGCGGAAATCGCGCTGCTCTGCCAACGTGCTTTGCGGTGTGGAAGAGGTGTTTGTCATAATTACTTCCCTTTCAAAAATTCTGTTCGATGAATAGTTCGGAGTACGTAAAATCTTCTTTTTCGAGCGTACTCTAAAACTTACACAAAATTTGTACTACAAAACAGATACAGTAATCTTGATTTGCTATGAGTACAGTTTTCTCTACACTTCATCCCTCAGCCCTCAACATTCATCCTTTAAAATGCGTGTCCTAAGCCAATTTGGATATTCGGCAGAAAGTTCGCTCGCTCGAAGAGCCACTGCTTTGACGCGGGGTCGAAGACGCGCCAGGCGAAATCTACGCGGAAGGGTCCCACCGACGTGTCGTAGCGAATGCCAACACCTGCTGCCAAGGCAAGATTTTGTACGATGTCGGCAAGGCTCAAGGTGCGCTGCGGCTCTAAATAGCTATTGTACGCATTGCCCCAATCCACAAAGCCGCTTATGCCTAAGCGGGAGAATTGGCGTTCAAAGAAATCGCCGTATTCGTTGTACTGCTCGGCGAAGTTATACCGCCATTCTGCGCTGCCTTCCAGCACTGTTCCACTGCCGACAAATTGCCCAACGAAGCCTAAGCCCTGCGAAACACCTGTTTGCTCTGCGACAGCACTGTAGCGGAGTTCGCGCACATTCCATGCACGGACGCTGTTGCTACCGCCAGCAAAAAAATGTCGGTCGAGCGGCACAAATGCTGTTTCAGGACGAAATAAGTACGTGTACCCCGCACGAATCCTCGCTGCAATAACCGATTGCTTAGAAAGTGCTTCGTACCACCGCGCTTCGCCCGCAATACGCACAAACTCCGACGCGCCGATGAGTCCTGCGCCATCCAGCGACGCATCCACGAAGTAGCCTTTGCGCGGGCTGAAGACGTTATCGCGGTGGTCGCCACGCAGACCAAAACTGATAATCGAACTTGTGAGAAAGGGCGTGGTGGTGAGGCTGTACAAATTATTTAAAAGTTCGTACTGGAATAATTGCTGACGGACAATCAAGCTGTCCGAAGGCTGACGGGCTTGTTTCAGAGCCTCTTCGCGGGTTTGGAGGAAGTTGATAGGGCGTTGGCGGTCGAGGTTTATATCGGCAAAGAAACTCGTAAATACGCCGTTTGGCGGTAATTGCATGGGAAAAGAAAGATACAATTTGAACGTTTCCAGCAGAAGCGGCGATTGCAACGCTAAAAATGCCAAACTTTGCAGCGAATACGAGAGCTGCCCGTTGAAATCCACGCGCCGCCCCAGCACTTTTGTAAAGAGCGGGTAGGCAAAGCGTCCACTCAAGAGAAACTCCAAGCGAGTATTCACAGCACGTCCAGCAAAGAGATTATTGATGAACGTGTTAATATCAACGACCGTGACTTGCGTTTGCAGATTCAGAATTTGCGCATTGCCAAAAAGATTTTTGTTTTCATAGCGAAAGCTGCCACCCGCTTCCAAGAACGATGTGCCAGGAATTTGTCCCACAAACAAGCCTGCATCGGTGTTTTGCGTGCGACGTGTGCGTGTGAGAACCCGCATGGCAAGGCTTGTGTCGGTGTGTGGTGTGATACGCGAGCTGGTATCAACCAGTGCGAGGTCGAACAAACCGAAATTATACAAATTGTTCACCGAGCGCACAATTGCTGCTTCGTTGTACCAATCGCCTTCCTTAATTTCCACAAACGCAAGTGGCACTGCGGGCGACAAGTACGAATACGACGCGCTGCTGTCCACATAGGAAATTGTGCCAAATCGCTTTCTCGCACCTGGCTCGAAAAGAACCGTTACGCTATCGCGGCTTTCGCTGTCGCGGCTGTTTGCGGCTTGTTTGCTGGTGTCGAGGGGGTTCTGGTTGAACGCGTTTTCATTTTCAATGAGCGAAAGAATGGGCTTTTTGTAGCGAGCTGTGTAATAGCCGTTATCGCGGAGAGCGGCAAGAATACGCTCGTTTTGGGCGGTGATGTCGGATTGATTAAAGCGTGTGCCGCGCTGAAGCGTCATACAGCGTTGAATCGTTTCGCGCAGTTCTGGCGCGATATTCTCCAAACCATAGTAGGCAATGGTATCAAGCGGCGTTGCAGCATTTTCTTGAATGCGAAAAAGGAGCGTATTTTGGCGGGTTTGCGCGTTGCGGGAGAAATCAAATTCCACATTCACCCGATGAAATCCATTGCGACGATAATACGCTGCAAGCAAGGCGGTATCGGCGGCGGCGGCGAGTTTGTCGAAGTAGCGAGCATTATCGCTTGATTCTTTTTGTAGGCGTTGTATCGCTTGCAGAACGTGTTTGGGTGTGGCGGAATTGCGCCGCAGCTCGGTTGCTAAATACGAAACGAATTGTCGCCCCAGCGTTTTTTCGCTCGGACGCGAGGAAACGACGGCAGCTAAAAGGTCGTTTGGAAAGGCAGAATTGCCTGTGAAGCTGATATTATCTATCTCGTAGCGGGCAACCGCACCAACAAAGGATTCGCCCGTTACGGCAGCATCGCGTTCAGGTTCGCGGACTTGTGCCGAAAGTGAAAGCACAGCGCAACAACAGGTAGTAACCAGGGTTGTCAGCAACAACAGTCGTTTGACAAGTATTGCCTGTGCGTCGCGTGGCACAGACAAGAGTGTCTGCGCTACCCCAAAGTACAGGCTTCGGTAGCACAGACACTCTTGTCTGTGCCACACAGAAAAAAAAAGCCCGACACCTGCAAATGGCGGGTCGGGCATACCTTCAAGTGGTTGTTCATTATACATAAAAGTGGACAGCTTGTTGATGCACTATGAATCACTTGTGAGGAGTAGTCATGGAAATTTCTAGGCGAAGGCGTATCAATAATAGCCTTCGTCATCTTCTTCATCATAGTACAAGTCATCGTCTTGATTGATGAAGTCGGGCCAAATATCTTCCATTCCCTCGTAGAGAGCCTCTTCTTCTTCGAGTTCTTGGAGATTATCAATTACCTGCATAGGCGCACCACTGCGCTCCGCGAAGTCAATAAGTTCTTCTTTTGTTGCGGGCCAAGGCGCGTCTTCGAGAAAGGAAGCGAGTTCCGGCGTCCAAATCATACTGCGTAGCGTAAATGAAGGTGAAAAAATATCGTGATGGCAGTGGAATACTGAACTGCGATATGCAGCCCAATCGTAAGCGGAATGCAAAAATAGAATTTGAACGAAGCGAAATCAAGGGAAATTTCTCTGACTGCATTTCACACCATGATATTCCTAGATATCAAAAATTGTACCAGCAAGCATCGGAACAAGGATAGCGGTGAATATCACTGGCGGATATTTTTTTTGCATAATACTCCTCAATGGTCGTACAACGTGCTGGTATTTTGTGGTATTATTTCTCATGCAAAAAGATGACTTCGCCGAGCAAGGAAATACGCCATTAGTTGTCAAAACCTTCGTTCTTTTCTCGCTTGCGTAAGAGCTTTCGTGCGGCTTTGTTCAGTTTTTTCTCATTCGGAAAAAAGGTGCTAATGGTGTCAATTGTAACGCCCACTCCCCAGCCGAACATTGTTGCGAGCGCCCACGTAAGCCGTCCGTCTTCCTGCATGAGATTTAGCCCCGCAAGCATGCTACAAACACCCACATACCACCCTAGATGCCGCCGCCACTGGCTGCGCCGTTTTTCAATAACTTCTTCTTTTGCTTCGTCCAACGCGCCATAGCGCATTTCTTCGGCAATCGCAATGGAAAGCTCTTGTTCGCTTAATCCCAGTTCTCGACCAACTTCGATAAGCTGCTCGTGCGAGACATTACCGTCCTGTTTGCGTTTCGCCAGAGCGCGTTGAAGAATGCGCTCCATTTCGCTGCTGTTATATTTTTCGGGAAGACTCATAGTTTGGATGAAACTTGGAACAAAAAAATTGCAAAAAGTGTTTACGAAATACTGACACAATCGTTGAACTATATCTCACTGCAAATATCGAAAGGCATTTGCATCAAACAAAGATATTTTGGTAAAAATTGCCAGTTTAGTTACATTGCAGGCAAAATTTGGTACGTCCTCTGGCGTACTTTTGTGCCATATTTTAGAATGAGGAGTATTTCTCATGAGCAACGATGCCACCCTGTTTGAAGAAGCAGGGATGAGCGAGCAACTGAGTGCTTTGTACGAGGAAAAAGAAATACTTGAGCGTGCGCTCGGTACTTCTATTCCTGAGGAAATAATCGCAATGATGAACAGCATGAGTGAGCAATTAAGCGCACTCTACGCCTCAATCGAAGCCTAAACAACACTCAGCGCACCAAGGAACGATAAGCAAGTACGGTTTGAACGCTTCAATACAATTTGGTTAATTGGTCAAGATTTGGCAAAGAGACTTTGACTTTCCTCATACTCAAGAAACTACAAAAGTCTTTATATAAGTCTTTATATTTTTCGCCATCGTGAGTTTTTCCCACCTTCCCTTCCACGGAGATTTTTGCAGATGAATACGTTTGTTCCAGAAAATATTTTTACCACACTCAGCACACTCGACCGCGCCAAAGCAGATGCCGCAGATTTCGGCATTGTGAAAGTAGATGAAGCTGGTGTAGTACAGTTGTACAACAAGTACGAATCCGAACTTGCTGGTATTGCGCCAAAGGACGCTGAAGGGAAAAACTTTTTTACTCAAGTAGCTCCCTGTACGAATAATCGCCTCTTTTTTGGTCGCTTCAAAGACGGTCTTGCAAGCGGAAATTTGAATATTTCCCTGCCGTACACTTTTACTTACAAAATGCGCCCAACAAATGTGCAGATTCATTTGTATCACGACACCGCAACGAAGACCAACTGGGTGTTTGTGAAAAAACGCGTCTAGGTTAAATACCGCGTAAAATGAGCTTTACAGCCTCGTGCGCGAAATGACGACATTGAAAAAAGGCTTTCTGGCAGGTTCCCGAAAGCCTTTTTGCATTTTATTTGGTGCAAAAACCCTCCTACACCATTCTTTTCTCACATTCCTGCGACAATTCCTTGTGCAATGCCAAAGAAACAAGTATTTTTGCGAGGTTTCCGCCGCTACTTGCGCTGGTAAGGCACGTCGTCGCAGCGTTTGTTGTAAGCTCGGCAAACCACACACCACAACACTTTGTTCCACCCTTTTCGGATATATCCATTATGGAGCCACGGTACAAACGCATTTTGTTGAAATTGAGCGGCGAATCGCTCTTGGGTTCGCAACAATACGGCATAGATTCTAACGTTTTAGGCTACGTTGCAGAAGAAGTCAAGGAAGTGCATGAATTGGGCGTGGAAGTCGCGCTGGTGATTGGCGGCGGCAATATCTATCGCGGTATCAATGCCGAGCATCACGGAATTGACCGCGTTTCGGGGGATTATATGGGAATGCTTGCAACCGTGATAAACTCTATCGCGCTGCAAAATGCACTTGAATTGCGCAAAGTCCCGACGCGCTTACAAACGGCAATTACGATGGCGCAAGTAGCAGAGCCGTATATCAAGCGGAGAGCCGTGCGGCATTTGGAGAAAAATCGCGTCGTCATTTTCGGCGCAGGCACAGGAAATCCGTACTTCACCACCGATACCACCGCCGTTTTGCGAGCAACGGAAATTAACGCCAATATCATCATCAAAGGAACGCGCGTGGACGGCGTGTACGATGCCGACCCTGAGAAAAATCCGAATGCCAAGCGATTCGATAAAATCACGTTCCGCCATGCGTTGGAAAATAATTTACGCATCATGGATTTGACCGCCTTCACGCTTGCCGAAGAAAATAATATCCCAATTTTTGTTTATGACATGGGAACAAAAGGCAACTTGAAAAAGCTCGTTCTTGGCGAGGCGATTGGTACCATTATTAGCAATGCGTGATTTTTCAGCTCACCTTACGCAGCGTGTACACCGCCCTCACCCCGCTCTTCGAGCGACCCTCTCCCAAAGGGCGAGGGTGCAGGAAACTAGTTCTGAAGCCCTCGCCCTTTGGGAGAGGGTTGGGTGAGGGGCTGCGCAAGGTGGCTTCTTCAATTTGAAATTCCTTCACATCTTTTCATCATTCTCTATGCCTCCCTTAACCGCACTCCCTGAGTGGAAGACGCTTCAAGCACATTTTTCCTCGCTCAAAGAACGCCATTTGCGCGACCTTTTTGCCAATAATCCCCAACGATTTGAGCAGCTTTCTTTCGTGTTCAAAAATGGGAAAGATGGGAACGGCGAAGAGCAAATGATGCTTGTGGATTTCTCAAAAAACCGCATTACCGCAGAAACACTGACCTTGCTGACCCAGCTCGCGCAAGCCTCAGGGCTGGAAGCAAAGCGCGATGCGATGTTTGCGGGTGAGAAAATCAATTCCACCGAAGGACGCGCCGTACTGCACACTGCCTTGCGCAACCGTGCAAATACGCCCGTCGTCGTCGAAGGCAAGGATGTGATGCCGGACGTAAACGCAGTTTTGAACCGCATGAAAACCTTTACCGACGAGATTCGGCGCGGTGTTCGGCGTGGCTACACGGATTTTCCCTTCACCGACGTTGTAAACATCGGTATTGGCGGCTCGGATTTGGGTCCGAAAATGGTAACGGAAGCTCTCAAATTCTACGGTCGCGCACCATTTGGCAATCGCAGCTTGAAAATGCACTTTGTCTCGAATGTGGATGGAACGCACATTGCCGAAACGCTACGCAATGTGAACCCAGAAACCACGCTGTTTATCATTGCCTCCAAAACCTTCACCACGCAAGAAACCATGACGAATGCGCAAACCGCCCGCGAGTGGTTTTTGCGCGAAGGACGCACCGAATACGATATTGCCAAGCACTTTGTGGCAGTTTCGACGAATGCCGAAGCGGTCAGCAAATTCGGCATTGACACGGCAAATATGTTTGGTTTTTGGGATTGGGTCGGCGGACGTTTCTCGCTCTGGAGCGCGATTGGAATGCCGATTTGCCTTGCCATTGGCGCAGAAAATTTCGAGGAACTTCTGCACGGTGCATTCGAGATGGACGAACACTTCCGCACCGCACCATTGCACGAGAATTTGCCTGTCCTTATGGGTTTGCTGGATGTTTGGTACATCAACTTTTTCGGCGCGGAATCACACGCCGTTTTGCCGTATGACGAGTATTTACGCTACTTTGCGGCATATTTACAACAAGGCGAAATGGAAAGCAACGGGAAATCGGTGCAAATCAATGGCGAAGCGGTTTCGTATCAAACGAATGAAATTATCTGGGGCGAAGCTGGCACGAATGGACAACACGCTTTCTACCAACTCATCCATCAAGGAACGAAGCTCATTCCGTGCGATTTCCTCGCGCCTGCTGTCTCGCACAATGCGCTCGGCGACCATCACGCAAAACTCATGTCGAACTTTTTTGCGCAAACCGAAGCACTCGCTTTTGGCAAAACCGCCGATGAAGTTCGCGCGGAACTGCAAAAAGAAGGCAAACCGCACGACCAAGCCGAGCAGCTTTTGCCGCATAAAGTTTTTGCGGGAAATAAGCCTAGCACCTCGCTTTTGCTCACACGCATCACGCCGCGCTCGCTTGGGAGCTTGATTGCGCTCTACGAACAGAAAATTTTCGTCAAAGGTGCAATTTGGAATTTGAACGCCTTCGACCAATGGGGCGTAGAACTCGGCAAACAGCTTGCAAACCGCATTCTGCCTGAGCTTTCGGACACCGCACCCGTCGAAACGCATGATTCCTCGACGAATGGCTTGATAAATTGGTGGAAGCGGCAGCAAAGCAAATAAATTCCTACCGTTGTGTGAGGGTCTCACTTCCCAGTGAGGCTCTCACTTCGTCATCGCCTCACCATTGCCAAAGTGAGACCCTGACTAAGAAGTCAGAGCCTCACACTACGTAAACCACATACAACGCCAGATTTTTCTCGCCCAAATGACCACGCTCACACGCAACAACGCCAGCATCACCAATCGCGCAGAAATACGGGTGCGCTACGCCGAGACCGATAAAATGAAGGTTGTCTATAACGGCAATTACCTCACCTACTTCGAGGTCGGGCGAACCGAGCTTTTACGCGCTTGCGGACTGCCATATCCAGAATTGGAGCGCACAGGTTTTCTCTTACCTGTCTTGGAAGCGCACGTGAAATACAAAATGTCGGCGGTGTATGATGATGTCCTCAGTATTTACGCCACCTACACGCTTGAGCGCATTCCAACAATCCGCATTGAGTATCTCATCAAACGCGGCGACGACGAGATTGCAAGCGGCTACACGGTGCATCCATTCGTCGCAGCAGACACAATGAAGCCTGTGCGCCCGCCGAAAGTCTTTTTTGAGGCAATAGAACGTACTTTGGAAAATACTTGAGTAATTCACCTTACGCAAACTCTCACGCCGCCCTCACCCCTCGCTACGCGAGACCCTCTCCCAGAGGGCGAGGGTTGATGAAGACTAGCTCTGAAGACCTCTCCCTCTGGGAGAGGGTTGGGTGAGGGTCTTTTGCGTAAGGTGAGTGAGTAATTACCTCTTCCCGTCCTACCGCTTCTTGGCGGTAGAACGGGTTTCACGGAAAATCACACGTCATGGATGTAAACTCATTACCGTGAAACCCGTACTACGGCAGCGTACTTGCACTCTTCAGCCGTAGGACGGGGAGACCTAAACAATAAAAACACTTCCGCAAATCCCCCCCACTTTCGCTTCTTCCCATGAAAATTCTCCCATTTCTCTTCGCTTTAGCAAGCATTATCGGGCTTCATCTCACGCTTGGTTGGCAAGCCTCGCTTGTCGCGCCGATTGCCTTTGCATGGTTTTTCCCCGACCGCGCCGTGCGCTGGACAGTCCTCCAAATGGTGCTTGCGTGGGGCGGAATGATTATCGCCAGTACCATGATTGCCCCCGATGAGACCGCACGAATGCTTGCGGCAGTCTTCGGCATTCTTGCTCGCTTGCCGATTGAAACGGGCGACAAACTTACGTGGTTGCTGCCCGTTGCGAGCATCGTTTTTGCGGTGATTTTAGGTGCGCTGTGCGGCTGGTTTGGCGCGTCATTGCGGCGTTCTTTGCGTCCTGTCGAAGCCGCAGAAACGCTTCCTTCCTGATGTTGCCCTGATTATTTGCCTGAAGTTTTGTTACTGAAACCTCTGTTGTTATGCCGCTTTCCCCTCGTCCCACTCGTTTTTTGCGCAAACCGCGTCGCCAGATTGAGATTTATTTTATCTTGTATCTGGTGGCGTTGCTCTTGCTCATACCCGACAAGCAAGAAAAGAAGCCAGATTCCGACCCGTCGCTGGTGTATGAAATTCTCAAATCCCGCTTTTTTATTTCTGCCGAAAAACCAACCCTGAACTGCCAACTTGTTGCCATTGGCGACACGGTGCGCGTGGTTGCGCTGGATTCGATGAACACCGTCTCCTTTGGCGGCGAGGTGAGCGAGGTGCATTACGAATTTCAAGTGGAGGATGAATTGCAGGGGCAAATTCTGACAATTTCCTCGCAACGCCCGCAACTCGGCGTGTTCACGATGCGCGAAGACACGAAGCGGGGTATAGCGGAATTTTCTTGGCAGCCCGCTCGCAACGAGAAACGCAGCAGAACGCTCAAAGTCCGCGTCATTGCTACGGGAAAGCCGATTTTACCACCGACGATTACGCGAAAAGATATTCGAGAAAAACTGGAGCGCATTTTGAACGAAGAAGGGCGGCGCGATACCGTCCAAACCGAGTTTGTGATAAACATTTCTTTTGTTGATGGCGGGCGTAATTTCGCGGTTCTTGGGCAAAATGTCGATAGCCTCGTGAACGCGCTCCAACGCGCCAGCACACTTGCAAACGTTTCGGCGCAACCAACGATTGTCTTCAACCGCACACCACTCCTGCCGCCAGGCGAATTTGGTCTTGGCGCGGTGAACGAGCGCGTGGATGCTCTGCCGTTTGCGCAATGGGAAAATCAGGTCAATGTCTATGGCATGATAAATCTTCGCTCGGAAACCCGCACCCCACCTCGCATTCAGATTATTCGCACCGATAAAAGCGATGGAAGCGGCACGGCAAATATTGGCGAAGTGCGGGAAAATATGCTAAAAATTAGCGGCATTGCGCCCTCGTCGGGACTGATGACCGTGCGCTTGTCGGTGGTGCGCTCGGACGGGAAGCAGCAAATAACAGATTTTACCGTGCGTTCAACGTCGGTTGCGGTACCAGATATTCCCAAGAAAATGTTTGCGGGCGTGAGTTATGAATTCGACCCGCAACTGCCCTTCATCACGGGACAAGAAATGCGGGCGGTGTTGCTTCTGGGCGGCAAAGAACGCGCCATTGGGCAGCAAGGCGCGAAATTCACTTTCACGCCCGATGAATCCGACATTGGCAAAATTTTCACGTTTGAGAGAACCGTTGGCGGGAAGCGTATTGGCGAGGTGTACAGTTTGCGCGTGGAGGAATTTCCACCGCCAGAAATTGTTGAAGTTGTTGCGCAGGGAACGCTGGATATCGTGCGCACACGCTCTTACGGCGTGGTCAATGGACGCGAAAACCGCGTAACGCTTGAAGCGAAGGGCAATCTGACCGCCAGCGAGCGATACGGCGACCGCGAGCGCACCCAACAACAAGAAACCTTCCAACGCTTTGAAGTGCGCCGCACCGAAGCCGACAAGCCCTTTCAAGGCACACTCCGCGCCATTGACGCGAAGGGACGTGCTTCGATTGCGCGGTTTATTGACCGAAAAGAATAGGTGTATAGTGAGTTCGTAACTCGTCAGGTATCTTCCCGTCGGGCGGCTGAAGAGTGCGTAAACGCTGCCTTACGGCAGGTGCGTCGCTTGGACAGCACTCGCCGTAAGGCTACTGCTCTTGTGATAACAGCCGCCCGACGAGAAGACCTGACCAATTACGTGAGTTCTTAAACACGCTCAAACACAGCAGCCACGCCCTGTCCAACGCCTACGCACAGCGACGCAACGCCATATCGCTGGTTCTCACGGTGAAGCGAACGCACGAGCGTTCCCACCAAGCGTGCGCCACTCATACCGAGCGGATGCCCCAGCGCAATTGCCCCGCCATTGATGTTCACACGCTCAGGATTGATGGCGTGTCCACGCTCTTGAAGTCCGCGAAAACAAGCTATTACCTGCGCTGCAAATGCCTCGTTAATTTCCGTACAGCCAATTTCTGCCATACTCAAACCCGCACGGTGCAAGGCTTTCGGAATTGCTTCCACTGGACCAATGCCCATGGTACGCGGGTTTACACCTGCTGCCGCGCCCGACACAAAGCGGGCAAGCGGTTTCAAGTTATATTTTTTTACCGCTTCTTCACTTACCAACAGCATTGCCGCAGCACCATCATTGAGCGAGGAAGCATTGCCAGCACTGACTGTTCCGCCGTGTCGGAATGCGGGTTTGAGCTTGGCAAGAGCTTCCAAACTAGCATCGGCGCGAGGCTGTTCGTCGTGTTCAATGGAAGGTAGCGCGGAAGGCTGCGCCCATGCTGCATTCGCGGGAACGGCAACAATTTCCTCCGCAAATATTCCCGCTTTTTGCGCCCGAATTGAGTGTTCATGCGAGCGCAGCGCAAACTCGTCCTGCTCGGCACGAGAAATACTGTATTTTTCGGCAAGGTTTTCTGCCGTTTCGCCCATTGCTTCGAGCGGAAAGAGAGCTTTCATGCGCTCGTTGGGGAATCGCCATCCGAGCGCGGTATCGAATGCGGTGAGATTGCCAAACTGCGCTTTCCCACTTGCATTTTTCGGTATCACAAAGGGTGCGCGGCTCATGGACTCAACACCGCCAGCAATCACGCATTCGGCATCACCTGTTTGAATTGACCGCGCCCCGACAATGACTGCTTCCAACGACGACGCGCACAAACGATTTATCGTCATTCCTGGTACACTCTCCGGTAATCCCGCCAGCAACAACGCCATTCGTGCAACATTACGATTGTCCTCGCCCGCTTGATTTGAGCAGCCTAAAAGCACTTCGTCAATACACTCTGCTGGAATCGCGGTACGCTGAACAAGCGATGAAATCACGTGTGCGGCAAGGTCATCAGGACGGTGCGCCGCGAGTGCGCCGCCATATTTGCCAATGGGAGTACGAAGCGGTTCGACGATAAAAACGTGGCGCATACGGGCAAGAGAAAAGATTATTGGAGAGTCAAAAGGCTACAAAGCTCGTAAATGCTAACTTATGGAATGTCTTTGCACATACATCTACACAATATGCTGCAATAAATCGGGGCGGTCGTTCAGGTATTCATACGTAATATTGCGAGCTTTCATGCGCTCTATGAGGGCATCGAAATCGTTGCGATTATCCAATTCTAATCCCACAACTGCTGGACCTCGCTCCCGTGCTGTTTTCTTGGAGTATTGGAAATAGGTAATATCGTCGGTCGGACCAAGCACATCCGACAAGAACTCGCGAAGTGCGCCCGCGCGTTGCGGGAAACGCACGATAAAGTAGTGTTTAAGCCCTTCGTAAAGCATTGAACGTTCTTTGATTTCTTCAGTACGTGTAATATCGTTGTTGCTGCCGCTCACGACGCACACAACTGTTTTCCCGCGTATTTCTTCGCGGAACTGCTCCATTGCTGCGATTGATAATGCTCCGGCTGGCTCTACAACAATCGCATCTTCATTGTACAAACGCAAAATACGAGTACAGATTTGCCCCTCTGGCACAGTAACCACGCCGTCCAGAAGCTCTTTGCAGATGCTAAAGGTGAGGTCGCCAACGCGCTTGACAGCAGCACCGTCCACAAATTTATCAATCTTTTCCAACGCAGTATTTACGCCCTTCTCAAGGGAGAGCTTCATTGCGGGCGCACCAAGAGGTTCTACACCTATCAGCTTTGCGTGCGGATGCAGTGTTTTAAAAATACTCGCAACGCCAGAAGCCAAGCCGCCTCCGCCGATTGGAAGAAAGACGTAATCAATTTTTTCGGGGCAATCGTCCAGAATTTCCAAGCCGACCGTGCCTTGTCCTTCGATAACTTTTACGTCGTCGAAAGGGTGAATAAATGCCATACCATGCCGTGTACAGTCCGCTAATGCTTCGTTGTATGCGTCGTCGAAGGTGTCGCCAACAAGGATAACCTCAACAAATTCTCGACCAAACATTTTTACCTGACGCACCTTTTGTTGCGGTGTTGGGGCGGGCATAAAGATTTTCCCATGAATGCGAAGTTTACTGCAGGAAAACGCCACGCCTTGCGCATGATTGCCCGCCGAAGCGCACACCACGCCGCGTTCAAGTTCTTCTGCCGAAAGGCTGGAGATTTTATTGAATGCACCGCGAATTTTATAGGAACGAACAATTTGCAAATCTTCGCGCTTCAAATACACATTCGCGCTAAATTCCTCGGAGAGATTCGCATTCTGCTCCAAAGGCGTGTGCCGCGCTACGCCACGCAACTTTAGTTCAGCAGCTTTCACCGCATGCAAGCCAATAACAATGCTGCTTTGCAACGATGTCGTTTCTTCGGGACGAAGATTTGTTTTGATAGTTTTAATATTGGTACTCATACGTATTGGTCATAGTCAAGGTGTCGGTAGAAGAGAGGGTTCTAGCCCACAATCTACGATATTTCTCAGAGTTTTGCGCGGAGAAAATGAAGCAGAGAACACGAAAGAAGCGACATACCAAAAGGCGGGAGAATCTCTACACGAAACAAGCCGCTTTTGCCTAGTGAGGAACAAAAGCGGCTTGTTGTTATCTGCGATGAAAAGACGATTAGAGTTTGAAATCTACGCCGAGACGCAAATAACCCAATGCCCAATAGCCAAGTTCTAATTTTGCTGCGAGTTTGTCGGAGAAATAGTACCGTGCGCCAAGACGACCGTCCCATGTGAAATAGCTACCAGTTGAAAAACCCGTGTAAGCTGGGTCTGATGATGTCCATGAAGATACGACATATCCAGCCCCGACACCTACCCATGTATCCAATTTGTTTACTTTGAGAAGGTCGAAGTGGTAGTTTGCACCAATAATAATTGGAATTTGTGTGTATGTCCAAGTAACATTGGTCAAATAGTTGTAGCTATATCCAAAGAAGCCAACGCTACCTGTAAGACCAAGGTTGGAAAGTATGCCGTACTCAACATTCACAACTGGACCTAAGCCACCATAGACACCACCACCCAAACCAAAGTGTGCGCCAACATAGAAATCTCTACCGTTAAAATTGGAATTGCCTCCCGGAAGGAATGATTTTTGAGCAAAAGCTGCGGCACTACTCAAGACAAACCCCAACACAACAACTGCGAAAAATTTACGCATAATACAACCTCACTAAAGAAAGAGAAGTTAAAAAGAAACGTGATTTTGAGAGTGAGAAATTACAAAAGTTTTCCTGACTTGCAAACCGATTCTTCCAAGATTACGAAAAAATGTAGTCTTGCCTTGTATCTCTCCGTGAGAAAAGGAATGCAAGAGAAAATGTCATATTGGCAAAAATTCATCGTTTTTGCACCATCAGTATTGGTGCGGTGTGTGCGATTTCACCTTGCAGGTGAGTGTGCGGATGAGTAACTTCAGCGTCAATTTATTGCCAATTTTGACAGTGCAAAAAGGCAACAAAATATTTTTCCTCTTTGCATTGCATCGAACAAGCCGAACACCTCCAAAAACGCCTTCCCAAGCCGCTTCCATGAACATTTTTGCGCATTCTCGCTATTCTGATATTCAGGTACTTTCTACAACAGAACACGCTCATTTGCTCCGCGTATTCGACAATGAACGCACGGAGCAAGTAATGGTGCGGGTTTTCCGTACCTCGCGTGAGGCAGAGCAGTCGTATATTCTTACTGAAATTGCGTCGCTGGCAAAACTCGCCGCACCGCAAGTAGCTTCCGTGCTAGATATGGGACTGACCGTGCAAAACGAACCATTTATGGTTTTCGAGCAGATTCCCCACATCCCGCTTGAAAACGTCCCTTCCGAGCAGTTTCATTCGCCAGAGTTTTTTACTGCTGTTGCGGTGTCTGCCTTGCAAGCACTCGCTCCATTGCACAAGCAATACCGCGCCTTGACCTGCTGTACGCCTCAGTCCTTGCGTTTGGAAGATATTACCTTGCCAAATGTGCGCATGAGCTTGGAAACATGGGAACCGCCCTACAATGCAGAAGTGATGCGGGTTTTCTACGGTTCGCATAATAGCTATGCCGCACCAGAACTCACCTCCGGCGTGGTGCTAGATGCCCGTGCAGACTTGTACTCGCTTGGTGTGGTGCTGTACGAAGCTCTCACGGGACAATCCTTCGCCGACCTCTCTATGGTGGACGCGCCCGGAATGGTGGCGCATTTGGTCGTCAAAAATATTCGCGCTCATGCACCAAATTTGCCCGATGTCCTTGCGCAATGGCTCTACGGCTTGCTAGAACGCGAGCGGTCTATGCGCTTTTTCTCGGTCAAGGAGGCGTTGGAATATCTTATCACGCATGGACAAGTACGCAACGACGCGCTTCAGATGAACAATGAAGCTCTCGAAGAAACACCCATTCACCTTGCCCCAGCTACTGCAATTGGCTTAGAATCTGCGTTTGCGGCGGTTGTGAATGTGCAATCGCCGTATTCAGAATCGGCGGTATTAGAAATTTCTGGCGAGCCGGGTGTGGGCAAAACCTTTCTTCTCTCAACGCTCTTGCAATCACGCTTGCACTCCACCGCACTCTTGCGTCAGCGCATTGAGTACATTCGCCCACGCGATGCCGCAAACCTTGCAGACCGCATCTGCACTGCCCTAGAGCATCAAGAGCCAACGCTCTTTTTAGTGGACGATGCCGAGCAGATTCCAGAGCGCGTCCGAAAAGCTGCAAAGGAAGCATTGGCGCGGGAAGGCACGTTGCTGATTGGCGTGCGCGTCGTTGCAACGCACCGTTCACAATTGCCACTCTTAGCAACCAAGCCAACGACTATTACACTCTCACATCTCGCGCCGTCGCATTTGCCATTGTTCTGCTCAGAAATACTGGGGCGGTGTGCCTTTACGCCAGATTTTACCAAGTATTTGTACACCATCAGCAAAGGGCATCCGCTTTTGCTGGAAACTGTGCTTAGGCGTTTGGTGAAAAGCGGTACGATTATTCGGCACAATCGCATTTGGACAGAAAATACCTCCGACCTCAATAAACCGAAAAACGATACTCCCCAAACGCTTCTGCAAATTGTGATTGAAGCCCTGCGTACCTTGCCAGAAGAGCTTTCTACCACACTTGCTGCGCTCGTTGCTCTGAGTAAAGCGGGCGTGCAGAGCGTCTCGCTGCATACACTGGCAGAGTTGTTGGACTCCTCTACACAAGCAACCATGCGCCTTGTATTGCCATTGTCCTTTGAAGGATTTGTCAAACTGCGTGCGTCGTATTTGGAATTTGCACACGATATTGTGCTAGAAGCTGCCATGACCGCCTGTTCTGAAGCCAGTATTCAAGCCTTGTTGCTCAAATGGCGCATTGCAAAAAATAACGAAGAACCCGCGCCCCAGGCGCAAAGTATTCCCGCAGAAAGGGCTGTGCAAAACCCGCCAAAACAGACTTTAGAGCTTGTTCCGCAGGAAACGCACGCCGTGAGTCCGGTGCAAATATCTCCGCAAATCCCTTCAGAAGCACCTTTACAAGCATCTTCACAAGTACCTTTACAAGCACCTTCAGAAGTACCTTCGACGCAGACACGAGTGCAGGACAGTACGCCACATCCGCAAACCATAAATTCCGAGCCTCGCTCCACAATGACAATCACGGCTGCCGAGGCATATAGTACGGAAACTCGTGATGCGATATTTCCAGAAGAGACCACCATTGATGCGCCTTCTGCGGTAATTTTGCATGGTTCATCCAAGCCCGCGCAGCTTCTTCGCCGCACGGTGGAGATTGCCGCTTCGCACCAGCATTTATCCTGTTTGATAGAAGGGACGTTTGGGGCGCAAAAAGAGGAGCTGGCATTTCTCATTCACAGTGCGAGTGAGCGGCGCAACGCACCATTTCATGCGGTTTCTTGCGCGGATTTTAGTGATGAGGAATTGGAAATCTATCTTTTTGGGAACAACGGAACTCCAACTGGTCAGGCGGGGTCTGGTCAAGCGGGATTACTGCAAGAATCGCAGGGTGGAACGGTTTTTCTGGATGAGATTGCTGCCGCGCCAAAACAACTCCAAACTCGCTTGGGACGACTTCTCCAGACGCTTCAGAAACAGCGCACGAGGAATTATGCGGGATATGTGGCAAAATCGCTTCAAGGACAAGAAGTATTGCCCGATGTACGGGTAATTGTCGGCTTTACGATTCAAGACGGGCAACGAGCGGAAATCGCCCTTAGGCAAAACCTTTTACAACCAGAATTATTTTTTGCCGTAAGCAGCGTGCGTGTAACGGTGCCGCTTCTGACCGAGCGCACGGAAGATATTCCTCTTCTGGCACAAGAATACACCAAAGCGATTGCCCGTGAATACGGCATCAGTCCTGAGCTTCAGCATATTGCCCCCGAACTGTGGCACAGCCTCAGCAGCAAAGAATGGTTTGGCGATATGAGCGAATTGGAAGCAATGATGCGCCGCCTCGCGCTTATGCTCGACGCGGGCACAGAAAGTATTTACGATGTGTTTATGGAATTTATCGCGCCACCCGCACCAACGAATGTGTACGCGCTGCCGCTCCAATCCGCGCCACAGCAAACCATTTCACAGCAAACCATTTCACAGCAAACAATTTCACAGCAAACCATTTCACAACAAACTATTTCACAGCAATCATTGCGGCAGAGTTCCCCTCTCAGAGCGAGCAATTATGCGGATTTTCAGGAAGATTTCCCGCAAACAACTTCGGATGGATTGCTTTCGATTGATGATGCCCAGAAAGAGCATATTCTCCGCGCCCTTGAGCGTACTGGCGGCAATAAAACCAAAGCTGCCGAGATGCTCCGCATCAAGCGTACAACCTTGCTTGCGCGGATGAAAAAGTTTGGTTTGATGCCGTAAATGTGATTCTGTGAATTTGATGCTATAAGTGGTTCTAAGTAATTTTAATTGGAAAGAAGCCTTACTCAATTAGTGGCTTGAGACTTCTTGTCTGTGAGTATTAGTGCGGGGTGCAGGTAGGCAACGCAGACAAGAAGTCTCAAGCCACTATTGATTTTGAACACTTATTTTTTACCGTTTCCTGTGGCTGATAAAATCTATGTTTTCAAAAGTGCGTTAGAGACAAAAGCTGTGAATGTGCAATGTGTCAGGTCTTCCCATCTTTGCCAGTTATGCACGGACTATTTTTTCCTTCCACACGATTCATGCTTTCCGTAAATTCCGCGCATGAAGCATTGTATCTCACACATTATCGCACAAAATTTTTCAATACCGCGCCGAGGTTGCACATGGTTTGTGCGCCTGTCCTTGTGCGTGGTAGCGGCGATGTGGTGGATAGCGTGCGAAAGCCCGACGGTGCTGTTTGCACAACATTATCGTATTGGATTGTACCAAGGAATTGCCATTCCGCAGCGCACATTTGCAGAGACCACGCCAACTGTGAATTGGTACCCCTCCATCAACGCGCATTTTTTCGGTAAAAATAATCCCATCACGATTGGCGTTTCCACGAGTTTTCAGTATTTCCCCCGCAATGCCGAAGCGCGGCGGGCGCAAGAAAGCTATGAAACCGTCTCGGTGCCACTTTCTATTTGCTTCCAGTATTTGCTCTTGCCACCGCCCTTTCGCCCGTACTACGGCGTAGAAACTGGTGTTGCATGGTATCGGTATCAATTTTTTGAGGGCGAACGGGCAACGGAGCGTCTGGATAACACCTCGCTTGTCGTGACACCAAATGCGGGTGTGAAAATTGAGCTTTTTGAAGAAATGGATTTAGAAATCAATGTGCGCTATCAGTTTATGTTCCATGATATTATCCCCTGGGGCAGCGCAGGAAAGGTCATCAATGGGTATCAGATGCTCGCATTTTCGGTAGGGGTGAATTATCAACTTTGGAAGGTCTATCCGTAGCACAGTTTATCCGTAGCAAAGTTTATCCGTAGCATTCGCTTGTAATTTTGCCCTTCACTATACCGTTCAAAAGTTTTGCCAATTCTTTTCAATCTCAGTAATGAAGCCACGTGTAACGATGTACAGCGACGGAGCGTGTAGCGGCAACCCAGGTCCGGGAGGCTATGCGGCTATTTTAATGGCGGGACAGCATCGGAAGGAGCTTTCGGCGGGCTATCGCAAAACCACGAATAATAGAATGGAACTTCTCGGCGCGATTTCCGGCTTGGAAGCACTCACCAAGCCGTGTGCAGTACATTTACATACAGATTCTGCGTATATTGTGAATGCTATCAATAAAGGCTGGGCGCGAAAATGGCAAGCACAAGGCTGGATGCGCAATAAGAAAGACCATGCGGAAAATCCCGACCTCTGGGAACGTCTTCTTTCCTTATGCAATCGCCATGAGATTGAATTTATCTGGGTTCGCGGGCATAATGGTAATCCCGAAAATGAACGCGCTGATGAATTGGCAGTAGCTGCCTCGCAAAGCGCATCATTGCTGGTAGATGAGGAATACGAAACTCGCTTGTAAATTGGAAAACTTTCCTCAAACCCAGTTATCAAGACATGTTCAGCCCTTTGACGCGACACCTCATATTTCAGACTTCATCCTTTTGCTTTTTCTTACCCCACCATGCACACGTTATTTTTTCTCTTAAATGACCGCCTTATCGAAACCGATGAGCATCATGGCAACACCGCGCTTGAATTTGTGCGGCGCGAAGCCCGTTTGACGGGAACAAAAGAAGGCTGTCGCGAGGGAGATTGCGGTGCGTGTACGATATTGCTCGGAGAATATCAAGGAGAATATCAAGGAGAATATCAAGGAGAGTATCTGGGGGAATACCTTGCTCCATCATCACATAGCTCGTCAAGCACCTCATCAAACAATGGCACGACACCAGCAACGCCGCGCCCTAATGTCCGTTACACTGCAGTCAATTCTTGTTTGCTGCCGCTTGGCGCACTTCATGGAAAACACGTGGTAACGGTTGAAGGATTGAATCACAGCAATAATCCTGCAAAGCCAGACCCCACGCCAATTCAAGCAGCAATGGCGGAAGAAGGCGGGACACAATGCGGCTTTTGTACGCCTGGATTTATTATGTCTATGACAGGCTATACATTGCTAGAAGGCTCATCAAATCAGGGCTTGGCAGTGCAAAAAACAGCAGTGCAAGAATTGGGAACACAAGAATTTACAAAGGATGGCATGTTGCGGGCGATTGATGGTAATGTATGCCGTTGCACGGGCTATGCGTCTATCAAGCGAGCGGTGGAGCGCGTTACGAATGAACTCGTGGGTGTGGCGCAGTCTGAAGACCGTATCAACGCTCTTGTTACGAAGCGCGTTTTGCCGAAGTATTTTCTCGATATTCCGCAGCGTTTGCAAGAATTACACACACGCTTGCACGCAAGCAATGGCAAGGCGTACACGGTAGAGCGTCATGCAGAACACCACGACATTATCACGGTTGGCGGTGGGACGGATTTATTTGTACAAAAGCACGAAACCCTTGCCAGAACACAGGTTCGCATCTTGCCGCCAATTCAAGCCCATGCTGCGATTTGGGAAGAAAACGGATACTGCGTCATGGATGCAAGTGCCTCCGTTGCTGCCTTTGAGCAATCACCTATCATTCTCCGTGCATTGCCCGCGATGCCAGAATTTTTGAAAGTCTTTGCTTCTACACCTATTCGCAATCGTGCGACGCTGGCAGGAAATCTGAATAACGCGTCACCGATTGGCGATATGACCGCGATTTTACTTGCCTTGGGCGCGGAACTGGAATTGCGCTCGGCTTCTGGCGTGTCGCGTCGTGTGCCATTGCAGCAGTATTACAAAGGATATAAAACGCTGAATCGTAGTAGTGATGAGCTTGTTACGCATATTCGTTTTCCCTTGCCGCTTCACCATGCGGGCTATGTGTTCAATTACGAAAAGGTTTCGCGCCGGACGTATTTGGATATTGCCAGCGTAAACACCGCATTATTGCTCCGTGTTGAGGGTGATGTCATAACGGAAGCGCGAGTATCGGCGGGCGGTGTCGCTCCCGTTCCCTTTTTTGCCGCACAAACGTCCGCATTTCTCGTTGGCAAGCCAGTTGAAGAACAGACATTCCGCGAAGCCGCGCAAATACTTGTTTCGGAAGTATCGCCCATTGCCGATGCACGTGGCAGTGTGGAATACAAACGTCTTCTTTTACAACGCCTCTTCTACGCTCATATTACGCGCTGTCTGCCGGATTGCGCCTTGGCGATTTGAGAACAATAGCGTTTTGTTTATTCCATACATTCACACTCCGTACATTCACACTCAATACGTAACCACTTTTCACAACAACCTACCACTCCGCCCATGATTATCGGTATTGGAACAGATATTGTGCTGGTAGCCCGCATCAATGAAGCGGTTGAGAAATATGGCGAACGCTTTTTGCGCCGCATCTTTACCGATGGCGAGCGCGAATATTGCGAGGCGCAAAAGAACAAATCCCAGCACTACGCCGCTCGCTTCGCTGCAAAAGAAGCCTTCAGCAAAGCCATCGGGACAGGGATTGCAGGCGATACGGTCTGGACGCATATCGAAGTGGTGAAGCACGGACGAAGCGGGGAGCCGTTTGTGCGCTTGCATGGGAAATTGCAGGAACGCTACGGCACGTGCCGCATTCTCGTGTCGCTCTCGCACACAAGCGAAAGTGCGATTGCGATGGTCGCGGTGGAAACAACGCCCGATACACCGCCAGAACTAGCGCAGAAGCTGACGCGAAGCGTGTAAGTTTTTCACAATTCACTGTAAAAAACTTTGTCTATTCTCACATTCCATTCTGAAAACTATGAGCGTACACAGCAGCGCATCCTTGATTGAACGCGAGCAACAATCACTGTTTCAGGTATATCGTCGTTTGCCGATAGCCGTTCAACACGCCTCCAAGTGCCGTATTACGGACGTTGAGGGAAATGAGTATTTGGATTTCCTCAGCGGCATTGCCGTTTCCGCGCTTGGCTACGGGCATCCGCGCCTTGTGGATGCGATTACCCGTCAAGCGCAAGCATTCATGCACCTTTCCAACGTTTTTTATCAAGAGCCGCAAATTGAAATGGCGGAATTGCTCTTGCAGCGCACAGGCTACTCGCGTGTGTTTTTCTCCAATTCTGGTACTGAAGCCATGGAAGGCGCATTAAAGCTGGCGCGGAAGTGGGGAACACTGAACAACAAAACCGAAATTTTTGCCTTCACGGGCGGCTTCCACGGGCGCAGCTACGGCGCGCTTTCTGTGATGGACAAGCCCCTGTACAAAAGCGGCATGGGACCTTTCCTGCCGAACACACAAATCCTTCCCTTCAATAACAGCATTGCGCTCAAAAATGCCGTGAACGAGAGTACCTGTGCGGTTGTGCTAGAATTTTTGCAAGGCGAAGGTGGCATTGTTTTCGCCGAACCAGATTTTGTGAATACGATGCTCGAATTGCAGGAACAATATGATTTCCTCATCATCGCCGACGAAGTGCAAGCAGGCGCGGGGCGCACAGGCAAGTTTTTCGGCTTCGACCACTTCATGGTAAAGCCCGACATTGTAACAATGGCAAAAGGCATCGGTGGCGGCTTACCGCTCGGCGCGATTCTCGGCACAAAGCGCGTAGAATCTGTCTGGGAAAAGGGCAATCACGGCACGACCTTTGGCGGAAATCCTGTTGCGTGTGCGGCAGGAATTGTGGTGATGAAAGAGCTTGCGGGCGGCGTACAACAAAATGCCCACGACGTAGGCTGTTACTTGCGCGAGAACCTTTCCGTCTTGCAGCAAAATTTCCCTGATATTATCCAAGAAGTGCGTGGTTGCGGTCTTATGGCGGGTTTGAAACTCTCCACGTCCGCCGCGCCACTTGTCGAAGCATTGCTCAAACGCCGCGTCATTGCGAATGCGACCGCCGAAACGGTGATTCGTCTTTTGCCGCCGCTTATCGCCACACGCAAAGATGTGGATGAATTTACCGCCGCAATGCAGGATTGCTTGAAGGCACATCGGGGCTGAAGAGAAGGATAAAATCTGAAGGTTGAAGGCTGATAATATCCCGTCGGGCGGCTGTTATCACCAGTACAGTAGCCGTCCGGCGGGTTCACACGCGATGCTCTTGAGGAAAATCCACCGCCAAAGAACTCGCCAGACGGCGAAGAAGCCGCCCGACGAGACATCATTTTCTCGCATTTTTTACGAAACTCATTCTATGAAAAAAACTTTACACACCGCATGGATGCTTGCTTGCAATAGCCTCGTTGCCGCAGCCGCTTGTACGCAGATTGCCTCCGCGCAGTATAGCGGTCAGTCCGTTCCAACGCCCGCGAAGGCGCAAGAAAAGACAGTTGTCATCGTTGGTGCGACTGTTCACGTAGGCAATGGGCAGGTGATTGAAAACGGCGCGATTGCCTTCGACAAAGGCAAAATTACGCGCATTGGGGCAAATGATGCCTCGTTTGACCGCACGGGCGCGGAAGTCGTAGAAGCCGCAGGAAAGCACGTTTATCCGAGCTTTATTGCGGGAAATACGACGCTGGGTTTGGTGGAAATTGAATCCATTCGCCAAATGCAGGACGTGTACGAGGTCGGCGGCATCAATCCTCATGTTCGCTCGCTTATTGCTTACAATGCGGAATCGCCGATTATTCCCACGATTCGCTTCAATGGCATTCTCCTTGCGATGGTCGCGCCCAAAGGTGGCTTGGTTTCTGGGCGTTCATCGGTGATGGAATTGGATGCGTGGAGTTGGGAAGATGCGAGTTTGAAATCGGACGTTGGTATTCACGTGAATTTCCCCAACGTCAGTCGTAATGCGGCTTCCAACGATGCTGACCGCAAAACGCAAGACGACCAAGTAGCAAAGCAGCTTTCAGCATTGTACCAATTTTTCCGCGAAGCAGAAGCGTACAGCAAATCGGCGCAAGCAAAAGAGAAAAATCTTCGCTTAGAAGCAATGCGCGGGCTGTTCGACGGCACGAAAAAACTCTTTATTCGCATTGATGCAGCAAAGGGAATCCTTGCGGCAGTGCAGTTTGCAAAGGAGTTTGGGATTACGCCAATTATTGTGGGTGGCGCAGATGCGTGGCTTGTGGCGGATATTCTGAAAGCAAACAATGTTCCTGTTATGCTCGAAGGCACACACACCTTGCCAGAGCGCACTTCCGACGACATTGAACAACCGTATAAAACGCCCGCCATGCTCCAAAAAGCAGGTGTGCTTTTTTCGCTCAGTGCAAGTTTGCAGACCTTTAGCTATGGCGCGTTTCAGCAGCGAAATATCTGTTTTGAAGCCGGAACCGCCGTTGCGCACGGACTGAGCAAAGAAGAAGCTCTGGCGGCAATTAGCGCGAATGTGGCGAAAATACTGGGCGTGAGCGACCGCGTTGGGACGTTGGAAACAGGCAAAGATGCGACGCTCTTTATCTCCGACGGCGACGCGCTGGATATGCGCACGAACAACCTGCAAGCCGCATACATTCGCGGAAAGAAGCTGCAATTAGTCAATAAGCAGAAGTTTTTGTATGAGCAATACAAGTCCAAGTATGGGCAGAAGTAAATCTCGAATTCAAGAATCATAAATGTGAGAACGCTCGTATCTATCGGAGGTCTAGGGTGATAGCGGAATTTTTAGCCAAAGCCAAAGAAAACTTGGAAGATGCGGAGCAAGCATTGCAGGAAGGTCGGTATAACGCCAGTGCAAATCGAGCCTATTATGCGGCATTTCAAGCATCAATAGCCGCATTGGCGCAAGAAAGTATTACGCACGAAAAAAATCCTCATTCTTGGGTACAGGCACAATTTTCTGAACGCCTTATCAAGGCGCGTAAACTTTATCCCTCAAAGTTGGCATCGTATCTTATGGATATGCAGAAAATACGGGATAATGCGGATTACAAGACTTTGATGACCAGCAAAAAAATTGCTCAAGAACAAGTACGGCAAAGCAAAGAATTTCTCTCCTCTATTTTTTCGAGGCTACAACCATGAAACGCCAAACAAAAGCACTCGCTTTGGAATTATTTGAGATAACTCAAAAAAAATTCCCCGAAATTAGATTTCTGAACATTCAAGAACACCCTGAACAAGCTGATAGATACTGGATTAATGTCGTCGGCGAAATGGATGATGACCGCGAAATGGCAATGAATAAGTTTGTTGCAACCAAAGCAATGAACATACTTATTGAGCATGGATATTCCTTTGCGGTCATGCTTGATAATTCGCTTGCAACTGCTTAACTCAATATCCTCTAATTATTTCCGAACCACTATGACGGTCCGCATTGGCTTACACGCTCGCAATGTTTTGGGCGAAACCTTGCAACCATGCTCGCTCGCGCCCCTGACGGGCTATTATCGAACAGGCTGCTGCGATACAGGCGAGGACGATAGAAGTTCGCACACCGTTTGCGCCGAGATGACCGCAGAATTTCTTGCCTTCAGCAAATCTCGCGGGAACGACCTTTCTACGCCCGCTCCGCAGTATGGCTTTCCAGGCTTGAAGGCAGGCGACCGTTGGTGTTTGTGCGCTTCTCGCTGGAAAGAGGCATGGGAAGCGGGCTGTGCGCCGCGTGTGTTCTTGGCAAGCACTCATGCTGAAACCTTGCGCTTTGTACCGCTTCATGCTCTGAAACAACACGCTGTGGAAGATGTGTAGTAATTCGTCTGGCAAGGTAGGTGCTTGCGGAACACTCGTAGTTGCTTTCGTATCACTCGCCGGACGGCTACTGTGCTTGTGATAACAGCCGCCCGACGAGAATTCAGTATGCCTTTCAGACCTTTATCCTTTTGCCTTCATCCTTTTGCCTTTCCTTTATGCTCGCTTCTGTGTACAATGACGGCGCACCAGTAACCATCGGCATTCTCGGCGGTGGACAATTAGCAAAAATGAGTGCGCTTGCCGCATACCGACTGGGTTTGCAGGTGGCAATAATTGAACCTGCCGAAGAATCGCCCGCAGGAAATATGACCAAGCACGATTTTACGGAAGGTTGGCTATCCGAGCCAGAGTTGGAGCGGTTTATTGAGGCGAGCGATATTGTTACGTTGGAAAATGAGTTTATTCCTGTGCCAATTTTAGAGCGTATCGCCGAGCGACGTTTAGTGCTGCCTAGCCCAGAAACCATGCGCCTTGTACAGGATAAATTTATTCAAAAAGAAACCATGCGGGCATCTGGAATTCCTGTGCCAGAATTTGCGGCAATCAATAGCGTGCAAGAAGGCTACGACTTCGGAAAAGCGCACGGCTACCCCTTTGTGATGAAAACACGCACACTCGGCTATGATGGCTACGGCAATGCGACCGTTACGCGGGATAATCAAACAATGGTAGCATTTACACGCTTCACGAGCGACCCCGATGTGCCACGCCAAATGATGGCAGAAGCATTCGTAACCTTTCAAAAAGAGCTTGCGGTGATGGTTGCGCGGAATCGGCGGGGCGAACTAGCGGTGTATCCGTGTGTGGAGACGGTGCAGGAAAATCACATTTGCCGCTACGTGCTTGCACCCGCGCCCGACCTCACAGCGGAAACACGCAAACGCGCACAGGAAATTGCCGTTGCCGCAGTAGAAGCGGTGCAAGGTGTCGGGGTTTTTGGCGTAGAAATGTTTCTGACAAATACAGGTGAAATTTTGTACAATGAAATCGCGCCGCGCCCGCACAACTCTGGTCATTACACGATTGAAGGCTCGTACACCTCGCAATTTGAAAACCATATCCGCGCTGTGTGCAATTTGCCACTTGGTTCGGGCGACCTCATTGCTCCAGCAGCCGTCATGGCAAATGTGCTTGGAAAGCGCATCGGCTCTGGCACGCCAGATACCGTTACCGCGCTTTTCCGCCACGACAAAGTAGCCTTCCATCTCTACGGCAAGCGTACAAGCCGTGTTGGGCGGAAAATGGGGCATTTGACGGTTTTAGGCGCGTCGGTCGAAGAGGCATTGGCGAGCGCGAAAGCGGCGGAAGCAGATTTATTTTGGTGAGGGTAGCATTGATACATTTCTACAATGCTACACTCGAAAATGCTCAACCATGCGCCGAAGCTGCTCTGCAAGCTGTCGGATATTGGTAGAAAATTGCGCAATTTGTACGGTATCTTTTGCTGTTTGGCGACCAATCGCGCTCATTTCGCCAACGCCATTTGCAATCTGCTTCCCACGCGAAAGCTGCTGCTCGTTTGCCTCGGCAACAGAACTGATGCGGTGTGCAACGCTTTCCGATTGTGCTACAATTTGCTGCAATGCCTCACCTGCTTTGAGTGCCAAACCGCGACCACGCTCAACCTGCGCCGAAGCTGCAATCATGCCTTTATTGGCAATGTCGGTGTCTTTCTGGATGCGCCGCACAATATCACTCACTTCTTTCGTCGCTTCGCTTGTCCGTTCAGCGAGTTTACGTACTTCATCAGCAACAACCGCAAAGCCGCGTCCTTGCTCGCCTGCACGGGCGGCTTCGATAGACGCATTCAATGCAAGAAGATTTGTTTGGTCGGCAATTTCGTGAATCACGCCCACAATGTCGTTGATGTTATCGCTATTGCCTTTCAGCACGGTGATTGTTGCGCCGAGCTGCCCCACAATCTCCGTAATACGCTGCATTTCTTCAATCGTGAGCTGTACCACGCTTCCACCCTGCGCCGCGCTGAAACCCGCTCCCAGAGCCTCTTCTACGGCTTTTGTTGCAAGTACATTATTCGAGGCAATCACATCGGTATTTTGATGCACCATTTCATCAATACTCACCATTTGCGCCTGTTGCTCTTGGGTTGCTGTGGCAATACTTTCTGCGTATTCGGCAATGTGCGAGCTGGCATCGGCGGTAGTTTCAATCGCACCCATCAGTTGCGAAATAAGGTCTTGCAGGGTTTGTACAACGCTGTTAAATCCTTCGTACAATTCGCCAATTTCATCGCGGTTTGCGATTGCCAAGCGTGTACGTAAGTCGCCAAAACTGAATTGCTCCATTGCCTCCAATGCCGTACCAACACTTGCTTGTAAGTATAGTTTTTCCTTTTCCGAAGTCTCCACCGCAAGACGCACTTTCTCCTCCACGCTTGCTTTTTCAGCGCGAACATCCTCCAAACCTTTGCGAATACTTGCCACCATGGCATTGAAGGATTGTGCCAAACTGCCCAGCTCGTCTCGCGTCGTAACCCGCACCGTTACTTGTGTTTCGCCCGATGCCACTGCTTTTGCGGCATGGTCGAGATATTGAATTGGTCTGCCGATAAGCCGCGCAAGCCACCAACCAAGCGCGATTGCAGCAATAAGTGCAATCACGGTAAATGCAAAAAGCTGTATTTGTAAGGCGCGAAACCGCTTCATGCTTGCTTCTTTTGCCTCTTGTGCCGCAAGGAGTTTGGACTTTGTGAAATTATTCAACGCCATAAACATTCCCCGTGAGGCTTTCGCGCCCGCTCCGAAGCGATAATATTGCAATGCTGCCTCTGAATCGCCGTTCTCAGCGAGGCGCATGACCTCAGAAAATGTTGTTTTGAAAAATGTAACACTATCCTGCAACATTCGATATTGTGCGGCTTCTGCGTCACTGTCAATAAACTCTTTGTACCGCGCTGTGGACGTATCAAGCATTTTATACATCTGATTATTGACGGCATTTCTCATTTTTTCTACTTCTGCCGAATCCTTGATAAGCATGAAATTCAGCGCGTACACTCGTGTTCGCTGATATGCTTCGGTCAAGCGAAAAAGGTAGGAAAGCGGCATGAATTGACGCTCGTACATGGTTTCTGCATTTTGCGCCATCGTCGAGGTGGCGGTATATCCAATCATACCCGCACCAACAACAAACGACGACACCAGCACAAATCCAACAATGAGTTTTGTTTGAATAGAAAGATGGCGAAACCATTCCATAAAGCACGCTCCTTCTGAAGTAGGATTCGGAAAATAAAAACCGCGACATGGAAGCCTTATCGTTGTTGCAACAAAGCACCTACAACGCTGAAAATCGTGGCGGAACTACAAATCGTATCGTATGCGACAATGTATTAAGAAGAATCACATTTTGGAAGGGGAAAGTTTGCGCAGGGCATTTTATGAAAATTTACGGCAGAATTTTTTTTGCCAATAAACCCATCGCACGGCGGTCGGTGCTGCCTTTGGGCGTGAGCAGCCAGTCGGAAGGAGAAAGGAGAAGAATATGGTCGAAAAAATCAACAGGAACGCCACAAAGCAAGCTACAATCACGTTTCCAAGTCTGCTCGCTTTGTGTGGTGATTGTATGTATCGGCGTGAGACCAAGAAGAATACTACATGTTTCGCCCGTGTGCGTGAACACCATGCAATACTGCACGTCCTCGAAAGCCGCTTGAATACGTGCTTCCCAGTGAACCGCAGGAATAAAACGACCATTGGCAAGTTTGAAATTGTCATCGCTGCGCCCGACAAAGAAATATCCGTCCAATGCCGTATCATTACTTGTCTCTGGGCTTACAGCACGAACAATATCCCCCGTGCTGTGCCATCGGTCCATTGGCAATGCTTCAAAGCCGCGTTCATGCGTCCATTCACCGATACAGGCATTCGCGCCGCGAAATTCCAGCACGGAATCAGCATTCACACGAACATCGCAGCCAAGCGGCTTTGGAAGCGGTTTTCCGAGATAATGCGCCGCCCACACGCCTGGCGCACCGAGCGTAATTCCGGGCGAGGCTTCCGTTTGCCCATAGCCCACACGGAGTTTGGTTTGGCGCAGAAGCGGGACAATTTCTTCGTGTACTGGCGCACCGCCAATCACGCCGCCCTGTAAGCCGCACAGAAAGCTGCGTCCGCGTTCTGATTCCGCTAAACGCCGCACTAAAAGCGGCACCATTGAGCAATGTGTGATAGAATGAGCCTCCGCAAGCGATAAAAGTGCCTCTGTATCGCGTCCACCGTGCGCATCGCGGACAAGCTCTGCGCCAGCAAAGAATGCAGGTAAAAAATCAATGAGCAAGCCAAAAGCATGATGCAAGGGCAAGACCGACAGAACACGCGCCGCAGGGTACTGTTGGACAAAGCTGCTTGAAGATTCTACAAGGTTTGTATGGTCAATCTGAGATGGCGGATGAGCTTGCGAACTAAATTGCTCATGAACTTGCACACTAGATTGCACACTAGATTGCACATTAGGCTGCAAGCCAAGTTCGGGTAAATGACTCTCCAATACCGCGAGAATGTTCGTATCAGAAAGTGCGAACCAACGAGGCTGGGAAGTTGTGCCAGAGCTGGCGAGAAGTAAGCGAATATCAGCGTTTGGTGCTTGCGATGCCACTCGCGGTGTCAATGTACACTCGGTTTCATTTGCGGTGATAATTGCACTCACATCAAGCAATGAAGCGGCTTCTAAAGGATCAAGATTTGGTGGACACAGCGCGAGTGAGCAGCGTTCCCACAATCCCGCAAGCAGAACCGCAACAAAGCTCCGCGAAGGCGGCAACACAACAAGGATGCGGCTTCCAGCAGAGAGATGATGTTGCCGAAAAATATTCACCCATTCTCGCATAGAAAACCACAGCGAAGCCGCAGGAAGAATGCCATCCTCAAAAACGAGGAGCGGATAGGCTTGCTGAAACAAACGAGCATAAAGGCGTTCTTGCCAGATATGGCGAGGCTTTGAGGTCATTTTTATTATGATGGATAACGCAAGACTTGGCTTGGATATCACGTAGTTTGGGAAGGATTTGGAAACGCTGATTTCTCGGATGTAGAGATTCTGAACATGCTTGCAAGCCTTGAATTTACGATAGTTGTACTTCAACTTTTCAGCTTTTGTGGTGCATCTAGCCAATAGATCACTCCGCAAATCACGAAGGGAATACATATCCAATTAACCACGATTGCGGCAGAGTTTGGTGCTTCGGTGCCGAAAAGTTGAGTCTGAATTTGTGCCACTGCAAGAAGCAGCAAGAACCCGATAACTACAAATTTTTTGAAGGGTTTTGATGATGTTGAAGAGCGCAGATATAGTCCAAGTCCGACTGCAGTAATCAGCATTTCGAGCGTAAGCGCGAGATTCATATTTTGCCAAAGTCCCAAGCCAATTTTGGGAGAATCATTGCCCAAAAGCGGGATGATGGGAACGTGAACAAGTGCATCTAAGGCAACATGAGAGACAAAAGCAATTCCTAGTAACAGCCCTGTTTGCCGACTTTTGGTGACTTTTGAACTAACGATAAAAATCGCACTTCCCCACACGATGGTCGCCAAAATTCCATGCGAAAAAGGAAAGAGAAACGTCATAAAATGCACTTCCGCATAGTTGCTCGGCACCTGCACCGACTCAAGACCCAGCATGACAAATATGCCCAAAAGCATATCAGCAAAAAGCGCGAAAAATACTGTCCACGCAATATTTATCTGTGGCTGAACTCGCTTCAAACCTAGTCCTACGCCGATGTGTCCTACAAACATTTGTCTCTCGCTGTTATTGTTTCCGAATTTGTTGTTGGGAAATTTACGAAAAAATTTGCGCAATACCATTTCCGTATATGCCTTCTGTATATGCCATGGTGAATGGGAATACAGTAGGCTGCTACGACTTTTTTACGACAACGATTGTAATATCATTCTACGGACGCGCCGCTCATCCTCAAGCCGCACCAATGCTTACAAGCGCATCGCGCTCAAAGGCAAACACTTTGAGACGACCAATTGAGCGACGTACATACCCGCCACAAATTACTCCTGCCGCAAAATGCGCCGAATATCCAGCGCGAGCGTGGTAAGTGCCAGAGAAACGCTCACATTGCGCCGCACATGATGAATCGTGCGCTCTATCGCCAGCGCGACAGCATCCAGATTGCCGCTTGTACCAAATTTCGCTACAAACTTCTTCAAATCTTCTACTTGGTCAATGTTAATGACGCTGCCTTCATAATCCGATACCGAAAGCGTGTAAGCATCGCGTATCCAGACGAGTAGTAGAATCAGCATTCGCTCGAGCTTGGAGCGGTCTTTGTCGCCTGAAGCAGCGCGGGAATTGCCAGAAATATTGCTGAGTTCATGCGTAAATTTCAGCACAAAACGCGGCGTGAGAATGATGCGGAGTAAATTCACAATATCCACCCGAAGCTGGCGCAAATCCTCGCCCATAAGTTCACAGGCTTTGGAATAACTGCCGTCGGCAAGCCGCGCAATGAGGCGGGCTTCCTCCATCGGCACGCTTTCGCGCTCGTGCAGAGCGCGGGCAATATCTTCATCGAAGAGCGCGTCGCAGCGAATTTGCTGACAGCGTGAAAGAATTGTTGATAAAATCTGCTCTTTGCGCGACGAAGTGAGAATAATCGTCACCTCCGCATTTGGCTCTTCCAGCGTTTTCAGGAACGCATTGGCGGCTTCTTGGTTCATTGCATCGGCTTCGGAAATAATCACAAAACGTCGCCCGCCTTGCGGAGAACTCATTGCGATTTGCTTTTTCACTTCCCGAATAGATGCAATGCGTATTTGTGCGGCATTCGGGATGGTGATGTTGTGATACGGATTTTCCGATTTGCGCCGCAACTGCTCTTGAATAAGCTGAATTTGGTCATCGGTGAGGCGCAGCAAGGGCGACGTGCCTTTTTCCTCGCTGCTCGTGCTTTTGCCTGCTGGGAGCGAAAAAATAAACTGAATGTTCGGATGCTGCAAATGCGAGGCTTGCAGGCAACTTTTGCACTCGCCACAGGCTTCGGTGCGCCCTTCGCGCTCTTGCAGA
This sequence comes from Ignavibacteria bacterium, assembly GCA_013298775.1. Lineage (GTDB taxonomy): Bacteria > Bacteroidota > Ignavibacteria > Kapaibacteriales > UBA4661 > PH2015. The sequence continues at coordinate 50,782 of JAAFIV010000005.1, forward strand.
TTATCGCAATTCAGCGTCTTGGCAAATTCCAACGCAAGCGCGTCCTTGCCAATACCTTCCGCGCCCCAAAAGCAGTACGCATGGGCAATGCGCCGCTCGGCGATTGCTCGCTGAAGGATATTTTTTACACGCTCTTGACCAATGATTTCTTGCCATGCCATAGATTTTCTGCGGTTTTGGGGGTGATTTGATTGAGTTTTTGCTCTTATTTCTTCAGTGCATAAAAATTCTTCAATAGTGGCACAGACATTCTTGTCTGTGAGTGTTGATACGGGATTCAAGCGTAGAACACAGACAGGAATGTCTGTGCCACTGAGGTCAAATTTTCTGAAGCCTCCAAGAATTTAGGATGACATAAAAATTCATCCCTCAGCCCTCAAATTTCATCCTTTCCTCTAGTGCGCTTCCGCCCAATTCCGCCCTGTTCCCATTTCCACGACAACTGGCACAGAACCCAGTTCCAATGCGCCTTCCATGCACCGCTTTACAAGCGGCATGAGCGCGTCTTCTTCGCCCCGTTCTACTTCAAAAACGAGTTCGTCGTGAATTTGCAAGAGCATTCGAGAACGCACGCCAAGCCGCTTCATTTCTACGTGGACGGCTATCATGGCGCGTTTCATCATGTCGGCAGCCGTGCCTTGAATGGGCATATTGATTGCGGCGCGTTCGGCGGCGGTGCGAGCGACGCGGTTCGCGCTGGTGATGTCGGGGAAGTAGCATCTGCGCCCTGCGAGCGTGGTCGCAAAGCCCTTTTCCCGCACCGATGCGATTGTTTGGTCAATGTATTCTCGAATGCGCGGATATTTTGCAAAGTAATTGTCAATAATTGTTTTGCCTTCGCCGCGTGGAATCTTGAGTTGTTGCGCCAGTCCGAACGCGCCTTGTCCGTACATTACGCCAAAATTCACGGTCTTTGCAATGCGGCGTTGCTGCTTGTCCACCGCCTTTACGTCCACGCCAAACAGCACTGAAGCCGTTGCCGCGTGTACGTCCAAGCCCTGCTGGAATGCGCTTGTCAGCGTTTCGTCGCCGCAAATGTGCGCCATGATGCGGAGTTCAATTTGCGAATAATCCGCCGAAAGCAGCACTGTATCTGGTCTGGAGGCAATAAACGCTTTGCGAATTTCCATACCAAGTTCTGTGCGAATGGGAATATTTTGCAAATTCGGCTCGACGGAGGAAAGCCGTCCTGTGTTCGTGGTGGTTTGGTTGTAGGTCGTGTGAATGCGCTTCGTTACTGGGTTTACGGCACGTGGTAATGCTTCGACGTAGGTGGATTGGAGCTTGGTTAATTGCCGATATTCCAGCATCAGTTCCGCAATCGGGTGTTCGGCGGCAAGTTCTTCCAAGACCGATGAATCCGTGCTGTAGCCTGTTTTGGTCTTTTTCACGGCGGGAATTTGCATTTTGTCAAACAAAATATCGCCGAGTTGTTTGGGTGAATCCACGTTAAATTCCACGCCCGCCGCTTGCCAGATGGCGGCTTTCAAGCCTTCGGTCTGTGTGCGAATCATGGTGGAAATTGAACCAAGCGCACCCGTATCAATCGCAATGCCATTGCTTTCCATTGTGGTTAAAACTTCCACAAGCGGAAACTCAACCGTGTCGGCAAAGCCGCGCAAATGCTCGCGTTCAAGCTGTGGCGCGAGTATGTCCGCCAAACGCAAGGTTACATCTGCATCTTCCGCCGCATACTCCGCAATCCGCTCCAATTCTACCTCCGCCATAGAACGCTGCTCTTTTTTCTTTTCGCCAATGAGCGAGGAAATAGGAATAGGGCGGTATTGCAGCCAGCGTTCCGCCAGAGCGTCCATGCCGTGCTGGGTTGCGGGATTCAGCACATAGCTTGCCAGCATTGTATCAAAGCTCACGGGCGCAACATTCACGCCGAACCGCTTCAAGACTAACAAATCAAACTTCGCATTCTGCCCACACTTAGGAACGGTGGGGCTTTCGAGCAAAGCCTTTAAAGGATGAGGTATGATGGCTGAGGGCTGAGGATTTGTCTGGGAAGGTTCTTGTTTGCTGGCTTCTGGTGGGGTTTGGTCGAACATATTGGCTTGTGCGCCTGTGTTTGCATTCACACCCTCACCCAGCCCTCTCCCAGAGGGAGAGGGCTTTGTAGCTGCTTCTTCTTCTTGACTCTCCTTCTCTTGCCCCTCGCCCTCTGGGAGAGGGGTTGGGGTGAGGGTCTGAAACGCACTCATTGGCACATAAAATGCTCTTCCCACCGCACCGCACAAGGAAATACCGACCAAATCACACGACATTGTATCCAGCGAGGTTGTTTCTGTGTCGAAAGCAAGGAGTGGTGCGCTTTGTAGCTCTTGCACCATTGCGGCAACTTTCTCCTCTGTGTCGGCAATGATATATTCATGCGGCACATCGCGCAAGGTTTTGAGCGCAGTTTGGGCGATTGGCGCAGCGACAGACTCATTGCCCGAAACGCCAGCACTCACGCGCTGTTCGACGCTTTCTTTCACAAACTTCGGGAGCATAGAGCGAAAGCCCAAATCAAGGAAAAAGGTGCGGAGTTCGTCGGTATTTGGCTCGCGGCGGGCGAAGTCGGTGAGCGCGGTTTCGATAGGAACGTCGGTGTGGATGGTAACAAGTTCGCGGGAGAGCATTGCCATATCGCGGTCGGCTTCGAGTTTCTTGCGCACGGCTTCTTTACTGATGTTGGCGAGATTTGCATACACATTCTCCACGCTGCCAAACTCCTGAATAAGCGGCGTTGCGGTCTTCTCGCCAATGCCCTTCACGCCCGGCACGTTGTCGGAGGAATCGCCAATGAGCGCGAGCAGCTCTATTACTTGCTCCGGCGCGACACCGAATTTTTTGTGAACGCCCTCAATGTCCATCACATCATATTCGCCCATCGAAAAGCCCGGACGTAGCAATTTTACGTGGTCGTTCACGAGTTGGCAATAATCTTTATCGCTGGTAACGCAGTAAATGTCAAGGTTTGCGCCCGATTTATCGCCCGCAAAACGTTTGGTGAGCGTTCCGACAATATCATCCGCCTCGTAGCCCGCAAGTTCGATTTGCGTAATGTTCAGCAATTGTATCATTTCCTTGATGCGGGCAAGCTGTGGTCCGAGTTCGGGCGGAAATTCAGGGCGGTGCGCTTTGTATTTCTCAAACATTTCATGCCGGAATGTTGGCGCGGCAGTATCGAACGCAATGCAGATAAAATCAGGCTTTTCCTTGTTCAACAAGGTGGAAAGAATGTTCGCAAAGCCAAAAACTGCGCCCGTGAGTTCGCCGTTTGGAGCTTGCAAGCCCATTTTCGACATGGCGTGGAAGGCGCGGAAAATCAGGGACATTGCATCAAGAATGAGAAATTTCATAGCGAGAAGTGATTGGGCTGAAGAAACGACGAGAAAGAATTAAAGCGGCATTGCGCCCGCCAAAATACGATGAATTCTCCTATTTCAGAACGTCAATGAGCATCATTTTTTTGAGAAGCTCTCTCTCCGCGCCACGTCAGTCATACGTCATAATTTAACATTTTCTTAACAGCCTTTAACATCACATTAACACGTGCGTTCAGAACTATTTTTTAGTTTGTACCAATATTTTTTTCACCATTTTTTGAGCGGAGTAAAACACTATGAGAACAGGTACAATGAGCAGATATATTCGAGTGCAACAGCGTAGATTCGCGGTAGAGCTGATACGGTCAGTGTTGGTGGCTATTGTGATGATTTTAACAAGCATCGTTGCAACACACGCACAAATATCGTCGGAGCCAATCGTTGAGATGTTGCGCCAACGCATGGGCGAAAAATGCACTTTTAAAGCGGAAAACGGAAATGCGCTTTCCATCGAATCCGTTGCCGATAGAATACTCGAGTCTGCCATGAGCGGACAACGCCTTCGCATGAAACCTCTGAACGTTACCGATGGCGTAAAATACGAGATGATGGTCCGCGACCAAAGCGTTCCCAATACGAGCGGACGCAACACCGACGACATTGATTTTACCACGCCAAACCTTGTGTTTATCAAGTCTGATGGTACAAAGATTCCTTCTGCTGAGGGGAAAGCGATGCTTGAAGCAAATCAAGACCTTCTTGCTGATGCCTACAACGCGAAAAATGGCGTGGTTTCTGAGTATAAAATTCTTCCGAAACCCAAGCCAAGTGTCATGCGCGCCAGTAAACAAACAGGCGAAAGCGAAATGATGAATACCAACGACCCAAAAACGCAAGCATTTCTGGAAAAACGTGGTATTACAACTAGCACAGTAACGGTCTCTAACGACAATTCTGCTCCTTCGGCACGCTCAATGGAAAGCCTTCTTGCGGGTTCATCGGTCTTGAAAGCAGGAGCCACAATGCCTGATTTCGACGTTACGGACATCGCGGGCAAACGCTGGAAAATGAGCGAATTGCAAACCAAAACTCTCGTTCTCAATTTCTGGTTTGTCGAATGCGCACCCTGCGTCGAGGAAATGCCCGCTTTGAACGCCCTTGTGAAGGCATATTCCGCTCATCCCAACGTTGTCTTTTTATCCTTCGCCAATAGCAGTGCTGCAAAACTCAGCAAATTTCTTTCCTCCAAAGCCTTTGATTATGCGCATATTCCGCAAGAGCAAGCCTCCACGCTACTTGAAACATGGGCGGTAAACGCATTTCCAATGAACACGGTCGTGCATAACGGTAAAGTTGTCTCCTCAATGACGGGCGGTATGAAATTTACCGCCGCCGCCGCGAGTAATGCCAATGCCGACGCAGCAAAAAGCCATCCGATGTATGCGAGAATTGACAAGGCTTTGAAGCAAGTGCTGGGAAATTAAGCTGTTTATCAGATTTTGAATGGAAGCATTCACGATGAGGACTTTCGCACAATACCAATGTTGCGAACGTCCTTTTCTTTTTGCCCTTTCCCGAGCAAGAATGGCATGATTTTTCCTGAACAATTTTTCCCAAAAGAAATGTATATTTGTACTCTTGGGCAATGTTGTTAAGCATTTTAGCGTGGTTTTCCGTACATGATTGAGGACGAAGTTTACCACGAAATGTTTGTCAATAGAATTTGCCTGTTTTTCCGTGCAACTTTTTGAAGACACAAGCGTAAGAATTGCTATGAGCAAATTTACTATCGAACAAAAAACACATACCACCGCAGAGGTATTTTATTTGAACGGCTTTCTGGACGCTCACACCGCGCCACAGCTGGAATCTGCTATTGCCGGCGCGATAAGTGAGGGCAAACATAAAATCGTAGTGAATTTCAATGACCTTGAATATATCAGCAGTGCAGGTTTAGGTGTTTTCATGGTATTTATTGAAGAAGTGCGTGCTGAGGGTGGTGATATTAAACTTACGGCAATGAAGCCGAAAGTCTTCACCGTCTTTGACTTGCTCGGTTTTCCAATGCTGTTCGACATTACCGAAACAGAAGACGAAGCCCTGACAAAATTTACCGCATAAATTCGCTATTGAGTCCGTACTTCCTTCTTTTGAGAAGCGAGGGCGCAAACACACATACCCACTCACGTACTAGCAATCTTCCAATCTCAATCTTCCAATCTCCAATGTCCATGCACCCCGAACGACTTGCCGCTATTGGCGATACCACTGAGCTTGAACGAATTCGCCAATTCGTTGAAGTAAAGGCGCGGTCGTTTGGATTTTCGGAGCAGGGCATACACAAAATTGCGCTGGCGGTGGATGAAGCGTGTTCCAATCTTATTCGGCATTCGTATCAGTCCGATACGTCGCGGGAATTTTACATTGATATTGCCGAACAAGACCCTAAAGCCTTCGTAATTGAAATTTCTGATACTGGCACTGCCTTCGACCCCCTGACTGTCCCCGCACCAAACCTCCGTGAATATGCAGCACAACACCGCAAAGGTGGCTTCGGTGTGCATATTATCCGCATGGTGATGGATGCCGTTGAATACCTCCCCGCCGACCCTGCACACCCCTTCAATCGTTTGAAATTGGTGAAGCATCTTTCCTGAAAGTGAACGATGAATCCCAAATGATACAAACCTCATCAGGCACAGCCAAACAACACGTATATCTCTTCAACACCGCTTCCTATCTTGCTTTCTTGATGGGAGCTGTTATTGTATTATTTCATTTTCAATAAACATCATTGCACAGGTACTAAATGATGTTAGTTGGAAAGATTCCTTGACCCATTAGTGGCACAGACATTCTTGTCTGTGAGTGTTGGTGCGGGGTTCAGGCGAACAACACAGACAAGAATGTCTGTGCCACTATTGCTCTTGACAATAGATATTCTACGGATTAGTCATTGTGATAATGCGAACAGCATGAAAGCCGTACAAAATCTTAATAGTAAATAGTAACACAGACACTCTTGACTGGGCAATATCACCCCCAAAGCCGCTTGAATACTAGTGCAGATAAGAGTATTGCCCACTACCAAAGCTCGTAGAACGCTTCATCTGTACAATATCTGATAGTGAAGAAACTGCTATCATAGTACAGATGCGGCTTGAGAAGGGCTTGTAGAAATATGAATAGTCACACCCTCCTCGCAAAGTGCCATCAATACACGCTCTGGCGACATCGGTGCCTGAATAGTAAAGGGCTTCCCACCGCGATATTCTTTCACCGCATTCATCAGCGCGAAGTATGCACCAATGCCGTACATGAAGGGTGGTTCGCCGACGGCTTTCGAGTTCATCAGCCCCATTGGATTGACAGAATTTTCCAGAAAACGAATATCCATTTCTTTCGGCGCGCCAAAAAGGTCGGGGATTTTGTAGGTGGAAAGCGCGTCGGTAAGCAAGCGTCCATCGGCATTATACAGAACTTCCTCCACTGTCATCCAGCCAATTCCTTGCGCAATACCGCCTTCTGCTTGTCCTAAATCCACGAGACGATTCAGCGTTTGTCCAAAATCGTGAACGGCGTGAACAGCATCAATTTCGTACACGCCGCGCAAACAGTCCACCGTAGCCTCGATGAATGCTGTGCCGAAGACGTGATACGCAAACGGATGTCCTTTCATCGTGTTTTTGTCGAAATGAATGCGCGGCGTGGAATACTGCGCCTGTTCGGAGAGTTTGACGCGCTTCCAAAAGGCAGTATTGATGAGCTTTTCCCAGTCCAAGCCAGTATCTGCACCATTGACAAAGGTTTTGCCGTTTTTTATGTGAATGTGCGCATCGTCTGCAAGATGCAATTCCTCTCGCGTATGGGCGGTAAGCCGCTCTACGAGTGCGTTGCAGGCAAGTTCGGTCGCTTTACCGTTCAAGTCCGCACCTGCGCTTGCGGCGGTTGGTGAGGTATTGGCAGCACGTGAGGTATTGGTCGTTTGTACTTTTACACGATGCTCTTCCACACCCAGCACCATTGCTGCTGTTTGGGCAATTTTCGTATTCACGCCCTGTCCCATTTCTACCGCACCCGTGCTGACGCTCACACTACCATCGGAGTAGATATGCACAAGCGCACTTGCTTGATTCATCATCGTATTCGTGAAGGAAATTCCGAAGCAAATCGGCATCGCGGCAATGCCTTTTTTTATGAGCGGATTCTCAGCGTTAAAGGCTCGTATTTGCTTGCTTCGCTCAGCAAAATTGAACACCGAAACCGCTTCATCCCACGCACGGCGAGCATTACAATTTTCTACGACTTGTCCGTAGGGAAACGTATCGCCGTCGCGGAGCAGATTTGCTGCTTGAATCACGCTTGCTTCCACACCTAGTGCCTCGGCAGCCCGATAAATAGCTGCTTCCACGACAAACATTCCCTGCGGACCGCCAAAACCGCGAAAGGCAGTGTTCGAGGGAAGATTCGTGCGGCAAGAATAGCCCGTTGCGCGGACATTTGGAATGGCGTAGGAATTGGTGCAATGAAACAAGGTGCGGTCAAGCACTGGCGGCGAAAGGTCGGCACTCGCACCTGCATTTTGGTAGAACGAAAGTTCGAGCGCGAGAATTGTGCCGTCTTTTTTTAAGCCAATTTTGAAATCCGACGAGTATGGATGCCGCTTTCCCGTCATGCGCATATCTTCTTGGCGCGGCAAAACGAGCTTCACAGGGCGTTGCAAACGTAACGCCGCAACTGCAGCAAGCGCAGCCCAAGGCGTGGCTTGGTCTTCTTTGCCACCGAAGCCGCCACCTAAGCGCAGGACATCTACTTCAATCATATTCATTGGCAAATCCACAACCTTTGCCACAGCGCGTTGTACGGCGGTTGGACCTTGTGTTGAGGAAATAATTTTGATGCCGCCGCCTTCGGTCGGATAGGCAAATGCGCCCTGTGTTTCTAAATACAAATGCTCCTGTCCGCCAGATTCGGCGCGGTCTTCGACGATAATATCACACATTGCCCATGCTTCATCTACATTGCCTGATTCCACGCGGCGCGGCGGGATAATAAGCTCGCCTTGTGCGGCGGCTTCACGCGGGTCGGTGATAACGGGAAGTGCTTCAAAGCTACATTCTATGAGGCGTAAAGCCTCACGCGCCTTCAATGGCGTTTCCGCAATCACCAGCGCGAGCGGCTGTCCCCAATAGTGAATATCGTTCTCAGCAAAAAGCGGCTCATCGGGAATAATGCCGCCGATTTGATTTTCTCCCTGCACATCTTTTGCCGTCAGCACCGCCACAACGCCCTTCATTGCCAGTGCTGGTACTATGTTTAGACTTTTGACGTGTGCGTGCGCTGTTTTCGCGTAGTACACCGCCGCGTACAGTGTGCCATCGGGAACGGTTACATCATCCAGAAATTGCGACAAACCACTTACGTGGCGGAGCGCGTCAAAATGTTTTGCGGAAGAAGTATTCATGGGCGTTTCAAGGGGAATTCGCAAATTTACGGAAATGGTAAACAAGAATGGAAAATAGCATCCTTAGCGTAATTGAACAAGAAATTGACGGTGTTTTATGATTTTAGTTGGAAAGAGTCTTGAACCTAATGGTGGGCGTGGTGGACGACAATGAAATATATGCGCGAATTCTCTCATTGTGGTCAGCCTATTTGAGACAAGAATATGGTAGCATCACCAAAGCCGAAAGAAGTTTATTCACGTATTTTCTTCCCATTCCTCATACGCCCCTACAACGCCCGCAAAAACTCTCCAAGTTGGATAAAATCTTGTGCCGAAAGCTCCTCAGCACGAGCGCGAAACCACGTAAAACCGCGCTCTTCCGACGCTTTGATGATAATTGCTGGCGAAAGTTCTTTTTCTGGAGAAGGATGCTGTGAATTATGCTGAGAATTATACTGAGAATTATACTGAGAATTATGCTGCTCGGCAACACGAGAAAGCGTGTTCCCAAGAGCATTGGAGAGCATTTTACGGCGTTGGTTGAAGGCAGCGCGGACGAGTGCTTGCGTTTGCAAAAAGGCTTCTGCATCTTCTGAGCGAGTTTTCATGCGGAATTCCACCACGCTGGAGATAACTTTTGGTGGTGGGAAAAAGCATTTTGGCGAAACATTAAAACGCACCTTCGGCGTGGAAACAAGTGCTGAAGCTACGCTCAGGATGCCGTACTCTTTCGTGCGTTGCTTTGCCACAATGCGCTCGGCAACTTCTTTTTGCATCATTATCACGGCACGCTCTGGAAAGAGTGTTGGTGCGGTGTTGGTGGTATTGTTTGTCTTTTTCAGGTTCTGCGCCCATTCGCCAAAAAGCCAGAAAAGAATATCGCTTGTGATGTAGTACGGGATATTACCAATGAGCTTTACGCAAGCATTGATGCTGAGTTCAGGTATATTTGCTAAGAGTTCTGCTGCTGTTGTGCGCAGAATATCGCGGTGGAAAATGCGCACTCTGCCAGACTGAATTTCCTTCTGAAAATGTCGCTCCAGAAAATCTACCGCGCGGGCATCGAATTCGACGAGAATAAGGCATGAAAGCTCGCTTTGCAGCAAGAGCTTTGTAAGTGCGCCTTCGCCCGGACCAATTTCAATTATCACATCGCTCGCCTGAATCTCAAGCGTTTGTACGATATTCCGCGCTACATTCGCGTCCTGCAAAAAGTTTTGCCCCAAGTCTTTTCTTGGCGCGAGATGCTCTTTGGGTGATGATGTTGGGGACGATTGATGGGAAGAATGCGAACGTGAAGAGGACATAAATACAAGGAGTGGAGGGCAATTTCACTCATTTGCCCCCTTGATAAAGGGGGAACGGGGGATTTGCCGCGTGAAACACTTGATTTGAAGAGGGGTTGAACCGTTTAATCCCCCGTTCCCCCTTTATCAAGGGGGCGAATTCGACAACATTCTCTGTACCTGACCAATTCCACGAAAAGTATTGTCCAATGCACACTATGTCATGTTTTCATAAAAGTTCTGTGTAAATTATCAAAATACTGCGCAAAAGTGAAATCTAATCGCGTAGTTTTCGCTATTTTTGCGGCGGCTTCATGTAGTAAAGTCCACCACCACTTTTCCCACTTTTTTCTATACAGCCCATGAGAGCTTGGTCGCCCGATGATTCCTATGAATTATACAATATGTCTGGCTGGGGTGCAGGATATTTCGGCATTAACGAAGGCGGTAATGTCGTTGTAAAACCGCGCCGCGACGGCGTTGGCATTGATTTGAAAGAAGTTGTTGATGAACTTGTGTTGAAAGATATTGCCTTGCCGATTCTTGTCCGCTTTTCGGATATTATCGGCGACCGTATCGCGCTTATTTCACAGTGTTTTCGTACCGCCGCGCAGGAATATGGCTTCAAAGGGCGATATTACGGCGTGTACCCGATTAAGGTGAATCAGCAAAAACACGTTGTGGAGGAAATTGTCCGTTACGGGCGCGAATACAACATCGGACTGGAAGCTGGCTCTAAACCTGAGCTTCAGGCGGTGTTAGCAATTATGGACAATCCCGATAGCATCATTGTTTGCAATGGCTACAAGGACGAAGAATTTATCGAACTCGCGCTTTTGGCGCAGAAAATGGGCAAGCAGATTTTCCTTGTCGTGGAAAAATTGAACGAACTGAAACTCATCAAAACCGTTGCCGAGCGGAACGGTGTGCGCCCGAATATCGGCATTCGGATTAAGCTCACAAATTCTGGCGCAGGAAAATGGGAAGAATCCGGCGGCGACCAAAGTAAATTTGGCTTGAATGCGTCGGAATTGCTGGAGGCGATTGAATTTGCCCGCGAAAATAATTTGCTCGAATGCGTGAACATGATTCACTTCCACTTAGGCAGTCAAATCACAAACATTCGCAGGATTAAAGCGGGGTTGCGCGAGGTTTCACACTTTTACGTGCAATTGCGCAGTTTGGGCTGCAATATTGAGTTTGTGGATATTGGCGGCGGCTTGGGTGTAGATTACGATGGCTCTGCCTCGCTTGCCTCGAACAGCATGAATTATTCCATGCAAGAATACGCCGACGATGCCGTGTATATGCTGGCTGAGGCTTGCACGAAGTACAATTTGCCGCATCCGAACTTGATTACCGAATCCGGACGCGCACTCACGGCGCACCATTCCGTGCTGGTTCTGAACGTGCTGGAAGCAACGAGTTTGCCGAATTGGAACGATGAGCATGATACTATCCACGCCGAAGACCACCAAATTGTGCAGGATATGTACTCCATGTACAAAAGTCTTTCGCCGCGCAACATGGTCGAAAGCTGGCACGACGCGCAGCAACTGAAGGAAGAAGCACTAAATCTCTTTAGTTTAGGTATTCTGGACTTGCCAACCCGCGCAAAAACCGAAAAACTTTTTTGGACAATTGCCCGCGCTGCCCGTAAGCTATCTGTAAAAATGAAAAACGTTCCCGATGAATTTGAGCAACTCGACAAAGTGCTTGCAGACAAGTATTTTTGCAATTTCTCGCTCTTTCAATCGCTACCCGATGCATGGGCGATTGACCAGCTTTTCCCCATCATGCCCATTCACCGCTTGAACGAGCGTCCTACCCAGCAAGCCACGCTGCAAGACGTTACCTGCGACTCGGATGGGAAAATTGAAAAGTATATCGGGATGTACGATTATCCGTCGTCGCTGCCCGTGCATCCGCTCCGTGAGGGCGACCAATACTGTATTGCAGTCTTTTTGGTCGGCGCGTATCAGGAAATTTTGGGCGATTTGCACAATCTTTTTGGCGACACGAATGCCGTTCACGTTGTGGCAAAAGGCGATGGCGGCGGCTACGAAATAGAGCAAATTATCGAAGGCGAGACCGTGGCTGATGTGTTGGAATATGTGCAGTTCAATCCGAAAGATTTGGTACGCACAATGGAAAAATGGGTAAGTACGTCGGTGAAGGAAGGAAAAATTACGCTTGCGCAGGGCAAGGAATTTTTGGCAATGTACCGCTCTGGCTTGTACGGATACACGTACTTGGAGGAATAACACGACGATGGCGCAGACAAGAATGTTACGCGCTACGCAGGACGCTGGTGTAATTAGTCCCCAATATTGGGCTTCTCGGTAGTGCAGGCACTCTTGTCTGCACCTCTTCTACGCCTCATTAAGACTCGCAAACAAGCTGAGGAGAACCCTCAGCTTGTTTCGCTACCAATAGACCCTCACCTACAATGGAGAGCCTCACAAATCCCACCAAATCTTGTGTTGCCGCTCTTCCCCTCAAAACCGCATGAATACTGATACCGTCGCCGTCGTCCCAACCTTTATTACCAATCCGCCTTCTTCCACCTTCGACCCTTCAGATATTCACATTTCTGAGGTGCCGTTTTTGGTGGTGGATGTGGAAACAACGGGACCAAGCGGCAGAGACAACCGTATCACCGAGATTGCGTGCATTGTCGTACGCGATGGCGAGATTGTGGAGGAATTTTCTTCCCTTGTGAATCCGCGTCAGCATATTCCGGGTTCCATTACGCACATCACGGGCATCAACGATGCAATGGTCTTCAATGCGCCCGAAACCCAAGAAGTGATGCGGCGTGTGCGTCCGTTGTTTGCCCAGCCGTATGCGGTGTTTGTGGCGCATAACGTGGCGTTTGATTGGTCGTTTGTGTCCAATTCTTTTGTGCGCAGCAATCTTCCCATTGCCGATATTCCCCGCCTTTGTACCTACAAAATCAGCAAACGCCTTTTTCCCAAGCGCACGAAACTGAATCTCGGCGCACTTTCCTCGTACTTCGATATTTCCATCAAAAATCGCCACCGCGCACACGGCGACGCATTCGCTACCGCGCACGTACTGGTGCGGATGCTGGAGATTTTGCAAGAACAATTCAACGTGCAAACGCTTGAAGAATTGCTGTCCTTCCAAAACAAACGCTTGGAGCAATTCAAAAAACCACCGAAATCCATCCAAGCCCTGCAAGAACGCCTCCGCGAGCTGCCCAATGAGCCAGGAGTCTATTACTTCCGCGACGAACACGACACGCTCTTGTACATCGGCAAAGCAAAGTCGCTGAAATCCCGCGTTGGCTCGTATTTCCTTGCGTCGGCGCAGCATACGGCGAAAATTAAGGAACTCGTCAAGCAAGTCCGCGATGTGCAATGGCAAACCACAGGCACGGAGCTATCGGCATTGCTGCTGGAATCGAAGGAAATAAAGGCGCACACACCGCGCTACAACACGCTTATCAAGAAATATCGCCGTTATCCATTTTTGCGCTTAGGCGCACCCGTGTCGGCGCGGCGCGAGGACGGCAGCTTTAGCGATAATCTCATACGTCTCGATTTATGCTTTGAAATTGACGACGATGGCGCGGAATACTTCGGTCCCTTCGGCTCGCGCGGTTCGGCGGAAGCAATTATTGAAATGGTCAATCGCACCTTCAAACTTCGTAAATGCGCCGAGCCGATAGCAATTAGTCCAGATTTTTCACCGTGTTTTTATCACCAAATTGATAGGTGTGGTGCGCCCTGTGCGGAATTACAAACCATCGAAAGCTACGAACAAGAAGTAGCAACGGTACGGAGATTTTTAAGTGGCGAGCAGCTTGGCGTAGTGGCTGCCTTGAAAGTGGCAATGCAGGAAAGTTCGCAACGTTTGGAATTTGAGGACGCGGCACTTTTGCGCAATCGCATGAAAGAACTTGAGCGCGTCTTTTTCCGCCAACGGCAAATTTCCTCATCCATCAACGAAAATAATGTGATTATCGTGCTTCCAACGCAAGATTTCGATAAAAAAGTGGAAGTGTTTTTTATTCGGCACGGGCGTTTGAAATTTCAACGTTTGATAGGAAAAAAGCTGCCCGTGAAGGAATTAGCAAAAATGCTGGAACAGGTTTATACGGACGCAAGCGCAGCACCCAAGCACTGTGCAAAGGAAGAGATTGACGAAATCCGCATCATTGCTAGTTGGGTGTATCAGCATCGCACATCGGGAATGTTTTTGTACGTAGAAAAGCAGGAAATAAGCGCGGTACAGGAAAAACTCGAAACAATGCTCTACGAAGCCCTTTCCACGCCACCGCGCAGCTATGAAGCGGCAGAAGAAGCAGCGTGAAGAAAAGGATGAAGGTTGAAATCTGAAGGTTGAAGGTTGAAATTTGAGGTATGAACTCACCTTACGCACACCCTCGCGCTGCCCTCACCCCTCGCTGCGCGAGACCCTCTCCCAGTGGGCGAGGGTTATGGAGACCAGTTCTGAAGCCCTCTCCCTCTGGGAGAGGGTTGGGTGAGGGTCTTGTGCGTAAGATGAGTTGTTAAAGCTCAAAGACCAGCAAGCAAGCTAGTATTTATACGGCTTTGCAGCTTTCATCCCTCATATTTCAACCTTCATCCCTTGAATTCAAGTCCTTTAGTTCAGCTCTTTTCCACCCAAACCGTCGTCAGTAGCGGTAGAATCAAGCGGCGCGGTGGATTCTTTTGAGCCAAAATACGAGAAGTTCGCAAGCATTTCGCAGAGCTTGTTTTCAAGCCCTTTGTAGAGCCAAACGGCATTGCCATTAAACATGAAAGAAAATGCCAAACGCTCGCCGTCGAGTGTTTTTACGTAGCCCGCAAGTGCGCTTACGTTCTTGTGTGTACCAGTTTTTGCGCGGGCATTGTATTCTGCGCTTGTGCCGCGCATCCGATATTGCAAGGTGCCGTCTAAGCCGCCAATGGCGAGAGAATTGTAGTATTCATTGCTAAAGGGTGTGTCCTGTACGCGGTCGAGTAAGCGTACAAGCGTGCTGGGGGAAATTTTATTCCGCCGCGACAAACCAGAACCATCATAAATTGACACGCTACTTGTCGTTGTTACAATGCCGTGTTCCCTCAGTGCGCCTTGAATTTGCTCAATCGAAGCCTGTACGGTATGATTATCTTTCGCAGCAATTTCTGGTGAGGGATTATCCAGCGTTGAGCCGCCAAGCATCTTGAAGACGTGTTCGGCAGCAAAATTATCACTCTTTTTATTCACCACATTGATAATATCGGTAATCGGACGCTGCACTGTTGCAAGCTCGGAAACCGTTGGTGGTGCTTGCTTCAAGAGCGTTCCGCCATCAATCTGAATACCAGAGGCTTGGAGGCGTTTGCGGAACATATCTGCGGCAGCAAATGCAGGATTTTCAATAAAAAAGAGCTTGGAAACGGTTGTGCCGGGAGCCATTGCGCCCCGAATCACGAAACGTTGTTTTCCGCCCGCCTGACCGTATTGCTCTGAAATAGAAACACCAAATCGTGGTGCTGCTGCGCCACGCTTTTTCTTCTTGGCTACTTTTTTGGGTGGTGCTTGGACAGTAGCTTCCACGTCGAAACTAAAGGCATCGCTGCTCGTTGGAAAGGTCTGAACTGCCACACGCGAACCCACGCCGCCACTTGCGCTGACAATCACGGTTATCAAATTACGTTGAATGCTGAGTGCGCTAATGGGCGCAGTTGGCTGTACTTCCTCGTCGTCGCCGCTATATTCTCGGCGATTAGTAACGCGGTCGAAAAAACTATCATCGCCACAGATATTTCCCGTAACGTGCTTTATTCCTGCATGCGCAACTTGGTCGGCAAGCCGCTCCAAATCTGCCACCGAGAGAAGCGGGTCGCCTCGTCCGACAAGATAGACATTGCCTTCCAACACGCCTTCACGCACTTCGGTTGCTTCGGTGAGAACACTTGTTTCCACAAAATGTGCTGCGCCAAATTTATCCAATGCACCAAAGGTTGAAAAGAGTTTTGTGGTGGAAGCGGGCGTAAATGCGAGTTGTGCATTGGTGCTGTACAAATCTTTTCCGCGCGAAAGCGAATGCACGTACACGCCAAAATGTGTTTTGCTTTGGGTAAATGTTTTTTGATGCTCGCTGAGAAGCCCGCCAATACTTGCGCGAAGCTGTTCTAACGCAGTTATGCTGTCCTGCGTCGTCAGTTTCACTCCGGTTGGATTATTTTGACCAGTAATAGGTTTGGGAATATCGGATGTCAGGCGATTTTGCGCATTGCGCATGGAGGGAACTTGTGCATGGCTTGTTTCGGTAGAACACACAATCGCGAATCCCACAACGGCAACAACAATAGCGGCAGCAACAATCCGCACGAAGAGAGGTACTACTCGCGCAGTGCTGCGTGGCGGAGAATAATTATTGGTAATAAAGTGCATAATTCTCTCAGATATTTGCTCGGTGAAATCCCTGCAATGAAGGACAAAATCTTGCGTCAGCGGCAATGATGATTCTCGCAATGACCGTTGGAAAGCCCCTTGGAAAGCCTTGAGCCTACCCGTGAGTACATCTGTCAAAATCTGTGCCAAAGCCTATTGGATGCAGGATAATAGTGGTTTGATGGTCAATGCAGATGTGCAGGTTATAGATGCAGAAGGCGCACCGATTCAGGATTTGTACATTGCCAAAGAAATTCTCGGTGCTGCGGCAATAAGTGAGAAAGTGAGAATGCGTTCTGCGGTGGAATAGCTGATTACGCCGACGCTCAAGTTTTAGGCGTTTGCTCGTGATAAACTCTTAGAAGCCTCACAAATCCTTGATGTATCGTAACTCGTCAGGTATTTCCCCGTCGGGCGGCTGAAGAGTGCGTAAACGCTGCTTTACGGCGGGTGCGTCGCTTGCGTACCACTCGCCGTAAGGGCTACTGCACTTGTGATAACAGCCGCTTGGGCGAGAAGACCTGACCAGTCACGATGTATCTTAATTTTTCTCTGCCGAGCGATTCACTGCCATTTTAGCGAGTTCTTTTGCTAACTGTGGCGACTTTTTCTCCAAGCGTGTACACAAGCCTAAAACCGCATTTACGTAATCTTCGCTGTGATTGTAGTTGTACACGGCGCGGTGGCGTGCTTTCTTGCTTGTTCCCCAACCAGCAGTGCTGAGATAATGCCCCACACTATGCGCCGCATCGCGCACATCGAACAGATTGATTTTCCCATCGCCATTACCATCTACCGCAAGTTTCACGTAGCTTGAAGGAATGAATTGCGACAAGCCAAACGCACCTGCCCACGAACCGCGCAATTGCTGGATAGGAATCGGTGAAACCTTCCGCATTTGCTGAAGAGCGAGCAATTCGCCAATTGCCCACGAAGCCTTTTTTTGCGCCTTTTCCATCATTTTTTCTTCAATCGTTGCCCATTTGGTGAGAACGTCGGCGGTATCTTGCGCGGTGAGTTCTTTTCCTTTTTCAGCTTTTGCTTGCATCAATTTTTCATGATACGCCGAAAAGTCAGCTTTTAAGCGGTCTTTGTTCTTTTGGAGAAAGTTTGGTTGCGTTGCCATTGCATAGCTCATGTACACGCTAGGAACGTGGTAATTGCCCAAGAAATCACCAAAGCGCGTTTCAATCCACATGATAGACGTAATCGCTTCTTTCGGAACATGATACATTTGCTCTGCTGCACTCAGCAAGGAATCATTTGCAAGCAAGAACTCGCTTGCTTTCTTCATTGCAAGGTCGTTTTGAGCATAATCGTATGGATTCACTGGCTTTTTCACGGGAGCTGGTTTCGGCTCTGGCGGGCGCACGGCGACATTAATTTTCGTGAGTTTTTCGTAAAAAGCAAGACCGCTATCGCTGAGTAATTGTTTCACAAAACCAGCATCTGCGCCTTGTGCAAGTAATTGTTCCGCGACAGGCAGGAAGAATTTTTGCTGTTTGCCGAGTTTTGCTGTATCGCCCAAAATACTGGTACTTGTTCCAGTGCCTCGCGTAGAAGCTACTGTTGGTGCGGAGTTCCAGCCTTGCTGCACGAGAACTACCATGCCACACAATGCAGCAAAAGCACCAAGAATCACGATTTTATGCGATGTGCTTGCTGGCTCGCGGAGGAATTGTTGCACGAGTTTTTTCATATTTTGTATGTTCAAGGTATTTCTCATGGTTTTACGCGCCTTCCTGTTCGATTTTGTGCGGTGTTGGAGACAAATAGTTGTTTTACTATTGTTCCATTATTGCCGAAATCTACAAAGTTCCGCGAGTAATTTCAAGAGATTTTTGATGAAGGGTTTCGGGGTAAAGTTGATGTTCCCATTCCAGCACCCGTGCGGCAAGCGCGTCGGGCGTGTCGTTGGGAAACACCTGCACAACTTTTTGAGCAATAATCGTGCCAGTATCGTATTCATGTTCTACTTCATGGACGGTACAGCCGCTTTCCTGTTCGCCCGCCGCCAAAACCGCCTCGTGAACACGCTTCCCGTACATTCCTTCGCCACCAAACTTTGGCAAGAGCGCGGGATGGATATTGAAAATTCTTGCTGAGGAATAACGTGAATATTCCGCAATAACCTCTGTTGGAAGCCGCTTCATATAGCCCGCCAGCGCAATCATACCGATATTCTGCGCCCGTAATGCCTCACAAAGAACACGACTGTATTCTTTCGGGTCAGGATGCGTGAGTGTGCTGATGTGAAGCGTTGGAATTTCAAACATCGTTGCAAGCTGCATCGCGCCGCACTGCGAGTTATTGCTCACAAGCAAATTTACACTATATTTTGTGCTGCTACGAAAAGCGTAATGGATAATCGCTTCAGCATTAGAGCCACCTCCAGAGGCGAAAATCGCTAAGGGAACGCGACCATCAAGGAATAAGGAATGTGCTGCGGGAGACATATTTTTCATGGAAAAATGATGAACCAACAGTGGCACAGACATTCTTGTCTGTGAGCGTTGGTGAAGGATGTAGGAAGAATCAATTGTCTGTGCTGCTTTACAATGTCTATTACTTTGCTCGTGCAATCTGCTCGGTAATCCGCTCCGCAACACGCAAGGCAGCAAGCGCATCAGCAGCAGTAGCGGAGTAATGTTCGCTCACTCGCTCTCGCACAGCCCGCACAAATGCTTGCTGTTCGGCAGCAATGGCGTTGGATGGCACAAGCGTAGGCTTTTCGTACCAAAGCTGCTTGTGAGCGTTTCTGTGAGAATCGGTGCGGGTGCTGGCGTTGTTCGTTTGCCGAACGGGAGCGTGAATATCGCCGAGCATTGTTGCTGGAAGCATTGTAGAATCTGGCATTTGAGGGAATTGACCATTACTTGCATGGAAAATTTCCAAACTTGGCGCGGCAAAATCCAGCGAATAGCACGTAGTTTCCTCAAAGACCAACATTGACCGTGTTTGGCTCGGTGCAAGACGTGATGCCGCAAGCACAGCAACCGCCCCGTTTTGGAACTGCAAGCGTGCATGAGCAATATCACACGAATCCGTGAGAACCGCAGCACCACTGGCTTGTACGCCAAGTTCAGATTCCACAAGCGGTGAATTGATGAGCCAAAGCGCGAGGTCGAGGTCGTGAATCATCAAATCCAGAATCACAGAAACATCCGTCGCGCGAGGCGTGAACGGGGCGAGTCGGCGTGCTTCGAGAAATTGCGGATTCTGATTTTCTGTGCGCAAACGCCCAGACATAGCTTGGAAAGCGGGGTTGTAACGTTCTACGTGTCCGACATGGATAATCAAATTTCGCTCTAGCGCAGTATTCATCAGCATTTCTGCTTCTCTGCTCGTCGTCGTCATTGGCTTTTCTATAAAGCAATGTTTGCCTGCAAGCAAGCATTGACGAGCTATTGCGAAGTGCGTCGAGGTTGGGGAAACTATTGTAACGGCATCTACAATTTCCAGCATTTCCTCCAAACTCAAGCAAATATGCGGTGCGTAGCCAAGTGTTTTTTGTACATCTTGCTCGTGTGCGCATTCTGCGGCTCGCTCGGTATGAATGTCGTACAAGGCGCGTAATTGCACGGTTTCTGGCGAAGTCTGCGCAAAATCTCGCCACAGTTTTGTATGAATTTTTCCTAAATGACCAGCACCAACAACAGCGATACGGAGAGGTTTCATGCGGACTTGAAGGTAATTGCAAAGATGGAATGTTTGCCCTCACCCCTCGCTCCGCGAGACCCTCTCCCACGCGAAGCGCGGGGCAAGGGTACATGGAAGCATTTTTCCTAAAGCCCTCGCCCTCTGGGAGAGGGTCTCGCGGAGCGAGGGGTGAGGGTATTCCCCATAAAATTACGGAAAATGTCCACGCCACAGTACGATTTTTCGCCGAAAAAACGAGCGTGCAAAAAATAGATGTGCGAATATTTTGGAATATTGCATTCAGAATGATATTTTTGTAGGCTATGGCAAAAATTCAGTAAACGCTCACGGGTATTGAGCAAATGCGAACATTTTCACCATACAAAAAGCTAACAAATCATTATCGTTTCACAGTTTACAGGTTGGGTGTAGCAATGACACCGTACACAACATCTACCAAGTCGGCAAACGCAAAGACGGTTGAGCAAAAATGGCTCATCGTTGATGCGGCAGGTCAAAACGTTGGTCGTTTGGCTTCGCAAATCGCTCGGCTGCTTCGCGGCAAACATAAGCCGTATTACACACCGCACGTAGATTGCGGAGATTACGTAATTGTTATCAATGCTTCAAAGATGACAATGGCGCAAAAACGCGCAGAAAACAAAGAATACTACCGCAATACCCTTTATCCGGGCGGTGCGCGTTTTACTTCTTTCAAAGATGTAATGGCAACAAAGCCTGAATTCGCGCTTCAACACGCGGTTCGCGGTATGCTGCCCAAAAATACGTTGGGCGAGCAAATGTCGAAAAAACTCCGCGTTTATGCTGGTACAGAGCATGAACACGCTGCACAACAGCCGGTTGTTTATCCCTTGCCGTATAACTTTATTTCTGGCAAGTAATCTTCTTAATTCTAGACTTTTCCTTTGAAGTTTTTATTCCTCATTCTCTATGGCAGCTACAGTTTATTACGCAACCGGCAAGCGTAAAACAGCAATCGCAAAAGTACGCCTCATCCCAGGCAATGGTAAAGTTACCATCAATGGTGATGAAAATCTTGAAAGCTACTTCCCCTCTGAGTTCCAACGCCAAGACGTATTGAAGCCGCTTACCGTAACTGGTACCATCGGCACATTCGACGTTCATGTGGACGCGCTCGGCGGCGGTAAAAGCGGTCAAGCTGGTGCTATGCGCTTGGGTGTTGCTCGTGCGCTTGTTACCTACAATGAAGAATTGCGCTCAACGCTTCGTATTGCCGACCTTATGACACGCGACCCCCGTATGGTGGAGCGCAAAAAATATGGTCGCAAAAAAGCCCGCAAACGCTTCCAGTTCTCCAAGCGTTAATCCGCTTCGATTACTGTCGTATTTTGCACTTTTGGGAACGGCTGCGGGGGATATTTTCTCTCGCAGCCGCTTCCACTTTGTATCCTTTAATTCATTCAATCATGCGCTTGGGATTGAGCAGCGTGTGGCAAGAAATGCGGCGTAAAAGCCATTTGAAAATGAGGTCATTGAACATGAGACTTTTAGCGTCTCGTGACGCAGACAGGAGTGTCTGCGCTACCGCTTCGGTTTCATATTTCATCCCTCAAATTTCATCCTTTCTCTTGTTCTCTGCTCAAGTTGAACAGCGCAGTTGTACAACACATTTTTTGTTTTTTGGAGTTTATCCATGCCTAAAGTTAGTATTGAGCAATTGCTCGAAGCAGGTGCGCACTTTGGACACCTTACCCGCCGTTGGAATCCGCAAATGCGTCGTTTTATCTTCGCAGAGCGCAACGGTATTCACGTCATTGACCTTCGTAAAACCCAGCTTCTTGTTGATGTTGCGCACGATGCAGCACTCGAAGTAGCAAGCAAAGGCGGACGCTTTATGTTCGTCGGTACGAAGAAACAAGCAAAAGAAGTCATTGCCCGCGAAGCGGCTCGTTGCGGCGCGTATTACGCTGCCGACCGTTGGTTGGGCGGAATGCTCACCAACTTTGCGACCATTCGCAAGAGCATTCGCCGTATGGAAGCCATTGAGAAAATGCAATCCGACGGAACGTATGACAAATTGAAGAAAAAAGAACGCCTCGTGCTTTCCCGCGAAAAAGAGAAATTAGACCGCGTATTGGGTGGTATTCGTGATATGAACCGCCTTCCAAGCGCACTCTTTATCGTGGACATCAAAAAAGAGCATATTGCGATTGACGAAGCACACAAACTCGGTATTCCGATTTTTGCTATCGTGGACACAAATTGCGACCCGAACACGGTTGATTATCCAATCCCAGCAAACGACGATTCCGTGCGTACTGTCGAGCTTATTGCGAAAGTAATGGCGGAAGCGGTGTTGGAAGGCAAAGAATACGCAAAAATTCACAACATCGACACCAGCGCAGACGACAAAGACGCATTTGGTGATGGCGACCAAGAAGACGGCAAAAAACGCCGTAATACCCGTCCACGCAAGCCACGTCCGGGCGGTGGACAAGATGCAGCTCCAGTAGCAGAAGCGCAAGCTAGCACCGAAGCGGTTGCTGAGTAATTTTCTTAGGGCTTTCGCAAAATAGTAGTTTTTATGGAGCAGACAAGTTGAGGGAAGCCCTCAGGTCTGCTCTACCTAAAGCCCAATGGTAGTGCAGAAACTCTTGTCTGCGCCGTTTGCGAAAGTTCTATTACCTTGAATTTTCTCCCATTTCACTTTTATAGATACACCTATCACTATGGCTGTAACTCTTGACCAAGTAAAGGACTTGCGCGAACAAACTGGCGCAGGTATGGCAGATTGCAAAAAGGCTCTCGACGAGTCTAATGGCGATATGCAAGGCGCAATTGAGTTTTTGCGCAAACGTGGTGCCGCTTCGGCAGCAAAACGCTCCGACCGCACAACGAATGAAGGTATGATTATCACCAAATCTTCTGCAGATGGCAAAAAAGCTGTTATCGTGGAAATTAACTGCGAAACAGACTTCGTTGCTCGCAATGAAGAATTTGTAAACTTCGCTGAAACGATTGCTTCCACTGTTCTTTCGCACAATCCCGCTTCGGAAGAAGCACTTTTGTCGGTGGATATTGGCGGCAAGAAATTGGGCGATTTGATGAACGAAATGCTCGCAAAATTCAGCGAGCGCATCATTTTGAAGCGATACGAACTCTTGGAAGCAAAGAGTGGTGCGGTTGTGGAGTACATCCACACAGGCAGCAAACTCGGCGTTCTCTTGGAAGTAACGTCTGCACCAACAACCGACGCACTTCGCGCTCAAATGCGTGATGTTGCAATGCAAGTTGCGGCAATGAGTCCGAGCTTTGTTCGCCGCGAAGAAGTTGATAATGCAACGCTTGAAAAAGAAAAAGAAATCTATATGCAGCAAGCAATTCAACAAGGCAAAAACCCAGAAATCGCAGCAAAAGTTGCGCAAGGTCGCGTTGAAAAATACTACCAAGAATTCTGCTTGGTTGAGCAAACCTACGTGAAAGATTCTGGCAAAACCGTACAAGATGTATTGAAAGAAATGAGTACGGTAGCAGGAGCAACCATAGATGTGGTGCGCTTCCGTCGCTATTTCTTAGGTGAAGGCGCGAGCAATAACTAATTGCTGTACGTGCAGATGATGCTATTTTACAAGGCTCGGAAAGATATTCTTTTCGAGCCTTTTTGTATGTGATGAATCTTGAATTCAAGAATATTTTTTTCTCATTTTTTCTCACTTTTCTCTGTCCAACATGATTCTATCCCGCACGCAGCACTTCCTCTGCTGCTTTGTCCTTGTGTGCGCTTGCGCTTTGACGAGCCTTTCTGCACAGCCGGCAAAACCTGTCCAATCTAGCACTCAAGCTACGCAGAGTGCGCAACAAACCGCTCCGCAAGACCCTCGCGTCCGTATGATGGCAATGCTGAACGCACAAATGCTGCCTATTGACCCCAGCATCCGCACAGGAACGCTCGCAAATGGTCTTCGTTACTACATTCGTGCAAATAAAAAACCCGAAAAACGTGCAGAATTGCGCCTTGTGGTGAATGCAGGTTCTATGCAAGAAGATGATGACCAGCAAGGACTTGCACACTTCGCCGAACATATGGCATTCAACGGCACAAAAAACTTCGCCAAGCAAGATTTGGTCAATTATCTGGAGCGTATTGGTTTACGTTTTGGTCCTGATTTGAATGCCTACACCAGTTTCGACGAAACCGTGTATATGCTGCAAATCCCGACCGATAGTGCTTCGATTGTTACCAAAGCCTTGCAGGTACTTGAAGATTGGGCGCATAACGTCAGCTTTGAAGGTGCGGAAATTGACAAAGAGCGCGGCGTTGTTGCTGAAGAATGGCGGCTTGGGCGCGGCGCAATGATGCGCACCATCAACAAGCAACTGCCTGTTGCCTACAAGGGTTCGCGCTATGCAGACCGCATTCCAATTGGTCAAAAAGCGGTGCTGGACACCTTCAAACACGAGACCATACGTCGTTTCTACCGTGATTGGTATCGTCCGAATTTGATGGCAGTAATTGTTGTGGGCGATATTGACCCTGCGCAGATGGAAGAGCGCGTAAAAGCTCAGTTTGGCGGATTAACAAATCCTACAAATCCTAAAACACGCACCGTTGCTGATGTGCCGAATCACAAAGAAACCTACGTAAGCGCGGTAAGCGATGCAGAAACGCCTGTGTCCGTTGTCCAGATTTTTAGCCAAGAAACCAAGCCTTCACGCGGCTCTGCGGGTGATTATCGCCGAAATATCGTGCAATCGCTCGCCTTTGGTATGATTTCCGAACGCCTCAGCGAAATTGCGCAGAAACCCAATCCGCCCTTTGGTGGCGCGTATTGTGGCAACGTGGGACAGCTTCCGGTGCGCGTGAAAGATGCTCACGGCGTAATGGCGTATTTTATCAAGGACAACAACATTCCACGCGCCTTGGAGACAATTTTAACCGAAGCAGAACGCGCAAAGCGTCATGGATTCACGCTTGCAGAGCTTGACCGTCAAAAAATCTCCGCTCTGCGCCGCATGGAACAAGGTTTCTTGGAGCGCGAAAAAACGGAATCGGAAGCCTTTGCAAGCGAATATGTGCGCAATTTCCTTGAGCAGGAATCCATTCCAGGCATTGAAACCGAGTATAATTTGTACAAAGCCTTTGTGCCAACAATTACGCTGGATGAGGTAAATGCTATTGCGGCAGCACTTCTGCCCGACAGCAACCGCGTCATTCTTGCTTCGTTGCCGAAAAAAGATGGTGCGGCAATGCCAAAAGACGCAGAATTCCTCGCGCTTGTGGAAAGTATCAAACAAAAAACGATTGAGCCGTATAAAGAAACCGTTTCCGCAGAGCCGCTTATTGAATCCGCCAAAGAGCCGAAACCCGCACAAATCCTTACAGAAAAGACAATAAAAGGTGCAGACGCAACTGAAATTACCTTTGCAAACGGTGTAAAAGCAGTGGTGAAATATACCGAGTTCAAAAATGACGAAGTAATTATCAAATCCTTCAGCCCAGGCGGTCATTCGCTCGTGCCGACAGAAGATTTTGCTTCGGCAGCCAACACCACAGGAATCATGCAACAAAGCGGTGTTGGGGCGTTTGATGCGGTTGCATTGCAGAAGAAATTAGCAGGGAAAGTGGTTTCGGTTTCGCCATATATCAGCGAATTGTATGAAGGCTTCAATGGCTCATGTTCGCCGAAAGACTTGGAAACCGCATTGCAGCTTGTGTATTTGAACTTCACTGCGCCGCGCAAGGATTCTGCGGGCTTTCTATCATACAAACAACGTATTCAAGCGGTGTTGGAGAATTTGAGCCGCTCACCAGAATATAATTTCCAAGACACCGTGCAACGCACACTTTCTGGCTATCACCCGCGTCGTCCCTCGTTTACAAAGGAATTTTTGGACAAAGCAACCTTGGATAAAGCCTTCAGCATTTACCAAAATCGCTTTGCCGATGCGAGCGACTTCACCTTTTTCTTTGTCGGAAAGTACGACAGCGTAGCAATCAAGCCACTTTTGGCGAAATATCTTGGCGGACTACCATCAATCAAACGCAAAGAAACATGGAAAGATGTCGGTGTGAAGCCGCCAACGGGCTTGATTGAAAAAACGGTAAAAAAAGGTGTGGAACCGAAGAGCCTTGTTAATATCAGCTTTGGCGGGAATTTTGTCTGGAACGACGACAACCGTTTTGCGCTCGGAACGCTTATGGAAGCCCTCAGAATCAAGCTCCGCGAGGTAATGCGTGAGGATAAAGGCGGAGTCTATGGCGTTGGGGTAAATGCTCAAATGAGTCGTATTCCAAAGCAAGAATATCTCATTCGCGTCCAGTTCGGATGCGCTCCCGACCGCGTTGATGAACTCGTCAAGACGGTCTATGAGCAGATTGACAGCGTGAAAAAAGTGGGCTTAGGCGAGGATTATGTGAATAAAGTGAGGGAAGCACGCCGCCGCCAGCACGAGGTGAATCTAAAAGAAAATGGCTATTGGATAGGTGTTTTGGAAAATATGTACTACAACAACGAAACGGCAGAAAAACAACTGGATGTTGTGAAAGCCGCAGAAAAGCTCACTCTAAAGCTCTTGAAAGAATCGGCAAACAAATATTTTGGTACAAAAAATCAAGTAAAAGTGGTGCTTGTGCCAGAGAAAATTGTAAAACCAGAAGGCAGCGAAACAAAAGACGTACCAGCCACCAAGCCTCAATAATACTTGTGTGTAGGGTGATTGTTTAGTGAATAATGAAAAGCGCAGTTTGCTTAAAAAGCAGACTGCGCTTTGTTTTTGATACTCGTTACAAATAGACATTATACAGATTAGTGATTTTTGCTCTTCAATAGTGGCTTGAGACTTCTTGTCTGTGAGTGTTGGTGCGGGTTTCAGGCGGCAAACACAGACAAGAAGTCTCAAGCCACTGAAGCCAGTATTTACGCCATTTCTGGACTTTCAGAGCTTAATCTGTATAATGTCTAATGTGTTATCAAAGCAAGACAGAATCTCGCTTTTGGGGCAATAAAAGTCTATTCAAATGCACGAGTATTGCCTGTGGTAAGTTGATAGCGAAAAGTGTAGAAGCGTGTCGCTGCAAGGGCATCGGGGGCAACGGCATCTTTGTAATAGCTGAGAATTTGAATTTTCGCGGTAGATTGCCCATCACCACAGCGCACAACAAGGCACACGTTCTCAATTGGGCGAATGACTGTTGCTTCGTAATTGTACCAGCTTTGCCCTGTACGCGGCGTAAAGGCGAGATTTTCCTCGCTGTCGTCGGTACGGAAGCCTGTGGTGGGAATCGTGCGGAGCGTCTCAAATGCTTGTGCGGTGAGGCGGAGTCCCGCGCCTTTGCCTGTGCGGATTGTCCCACCATTCACGATAATACTAGTTTTCCGAAAGCCAACGTCCCACGTGCTGGTGGCAGAATCGCGGTTCGGGACGATTGCGCCCGTGCGAAGATTGAACAGCGTGAAACGGTCTTCAGAGCTTGCGTTCAGGTTTTTTGCTTCCGTAATATTCCCTGTTTTGGTAATCGTGGGCGGTTGTATATCTGTTTGAACGGGATTGCATGATTGCAAAAAGCCGCCGCATAGCGTGATGCAGACAAGCGCGGCGAGTGTTTTTTGTGAGCAAAAAGTGGTATTCATAGAGCGAAAGCAATATGCGGTAAATGGTGATACAAACGATTGACTGTTGTAAATGTGTTTATACAAATATAGGAAAAAATATTTTGTGTAAAAACATTGAGTGAGGAAAAACGCGCCTTTTTAGGACTTGTGTATATTTTACTCCGCTTCAATGGGAATTCTTCCTTTCCGAAACCAAAAAATTTGCTATTTTTACGCCCTTGTGTTTGACTATCTGTCTTTCATTTCAACAGATTTAACATAAGGATTCGTCATGGCGCGAAGCGTGAGTAAAACTATCACCAAAACAAAGTACATTTTCATCACGGGTGGCGTATTGTCCTCGCTGGGAAAGGGCATCACATCTGCATCGCTGGGCTTATTGTTGAAAGAGCGGGGCTTATCGGTAACGATAATGAAGTTCGACCCGTACATCAACGTGGACCCAGGCACGATGAATCCCTACCAACACGGCGAAGTCTATGTTACCGACGACGGTGCAGAAACCGACCTCGATTTGGGGCATTATGAACGCTTTGTGCAAGCTCCCGTAACGCGCAGCAACAGCGTCAGCACGGGGCAAATTTATTTCGAGGTGATTCAGCGCGAGCGGCAAGGCAAATACTTGGGCAAAACGGTTCAAGTTGTGCCGCATATCACGGACGAAATCAAGCGTCGTATGGTGACATATGATAAAAAGTTCGATATTGTGCTGATTGAATTGGGTGGAACCGTTGGCGATATTGAATCTATGCCGTTTCTGGAAGCCGCACGACAACTGAGCTTGGAAAAAGGTCGCACCAACGCTATTTTTATTCACCTTACTTACGTGCCGTTTATTAAATCGGCAGGTGAATTTAAGACGAAACCCACGCAACACTCCGTCAGAATGCTGATGGAATATGGGATTCAGCCCGATATTTTGGTGTGCCGTTGCGAAGAAGATTTGGAAAAAGATATAAAATCGAAAATTGCGCTGTTCTGCAATGTGGATGAAGATTCCGTCGTTCTCGCGCTTGATGCCGAGACGATTTACGAAGTACCGATGCTCTACGCGAAAGCAAAATTGGATGATACGGTTATCAAAAAGCTCAACATCAGCCGCACGCAAAAGCCTACCTTGAATGATTGGACGAAGTTTGTTCAGCGCGTAAAAAAGCCGAAATCCGCCGTAACCATCGGCTTTGTCGGCAAATACGTGCAGCATCAAGACGCATACAAAAGTATTTTGGAAGCACTCACCCACGCTGGAGCCGTGAACAATGCTCGTGTTACGGTGAAGTATATTGATTCCGAAAAAATCACCACCGCCGAAGAAGCAATGAACGCGCTCGAAGATACCGACGGTATTATCGTGGCTCCGGGCTTTGGTTCGCGCGGGATTGAAGGGAAAATTTTGGCAATTCAGCAAGTTCGCGAGCGCGGCATTCCTTTTTTCGGAATTTGCTTGGGAATGCAGTGCGCGGTGATAGAGTTTGCGCGGAATGTAGCGGGTTTGGCGGGTTCAAATTCAGC
Organism: Ignavibacteria bacterium; assembly: GCA_013298775.1. Classification (GTDB taxonomy): domain Bacteria; phylum Bacteroidota; class Ignavibacteria; order Kapaibacteriales; family UBA4661; genus PH2015. The sequence continues at coordinate 79,988 of JAAFIV010000005.1, forward strand.
AGAATTTAAGAAAGTGAAAAACAACGTCATTGACCTGATGCCCGACCAACGCGGCATCACCAACAAGGGCGGAACGATGCGGCTTGGGTCGTATCCGTGCGTGTTGAAAGAAGGCACAAAATCGCTCGAAGCGTATAAATCGCAGATTATCCGCGAGCGGCACCGCCATCGCTACGAATTCAATAACGATTTCCGCGTAGAATTGGAATCAAACGGCTTAGTCATTAGCGGCGTTTCGCCCGATGGACGCTTGGTGGAAATGGTTGAATTGCCGAACCACCCTTGGTTTGTAGGCTGCCAGTTTCATCCCGAATTTAAGTCGGTTGCTGTCGGCGGACATCCGCTTTTTGTTGGCTTTGTTGGCGCGGCGTTGCAACGGCATGAAATGGCACAGTAAATCAAACAATTGTGAAGGTGTGAGGGTCTCACTTCCTCGTGAGGCTCTCACTTTGACACAAGTAACCAGCGCACAAGTAACCGATACAAGCATTACCGAAACATTACCGAAAGTGAGACCCTCACGAGGAAGTGAGAGCCTCACGTGAAGCGAAGAGCATAACACACCCTCTCTCAATGTTTAATCTTTTTTGCAAAGTATAAAGTATGGAAACCATCAAAACCCCAAGCGGACTCATGTACACCGACCTTGAAGAAGGCACAGGCGCAGTTGCCACAGCTGGACAGCGCGTAACGGTGCATTACACAGGCACCTTTGAAAATGGCGTGAAGTTCGACAGCTCACGCGACCGCAACGAACCTTTTGCATTCAAACTCGGTGGCGGACAAGTCATTGCTGGCTGGGACGAAGGCGTAGCGGGCATGAAAGTAGGTGGCAAGCGACAATTGACCATTCCTGGACACTTAGGCTATGGCGAGCGCGGCTACCCAGGCGCGATTCCACCGAATGCGACCTTACTTTTTGATGTGGAATTAGTAAAAGTTTCGTAATGTAAGTATATCGGACAAACCGCCAGGACGAAGCAATCATCAGCTCTGCAAGGCTTTCGCTTCATCCTTCATCTCTCAGATTTCATCCTTTCCCCTTATGCGTTTATTACCTGAAGCACTGCTCGAACAACTGCACGAAGCAACAGCCGATTTGCTTTATCCAAGCGAGACCGATGCTCATTTTGAGCCATTTCTGTGGCAAAATATCAAAGATAGTTCGTTCAGTATCGAAAAACTTTTGCTCGTAACGCGCCACAGAAAAGATACGCCCGTTGATGGGCTGGAACTCACAGAATTCTTTGCTCCCGTTGTGCAGGAAGAAGAATGGATGGACGATTCCGAGCGCGAGACCGTCGCACGTTTTCGCGCCTTGCAGGAAACGCTTGAGAATCTCCTTGCGGATATTTCCGTGTACCGCGTTGGCGTTGTCAAGGTAGATGTGTACATCGTCGGTAAAACCGATGACGGCTACTATGCGGGCGTTTCCACACGACTTGTAGAAACCTGAAGAAAAGGATGAAGTCTGAGGAATGAGGGCTGAAAGGACGTTACTCAAGTTTTTCATCCCCCAGCCCTCTTGAGCGTTGCGCTCATATTTTATCCTTGAGTTTTTTTATCCCTCAGATTTCATACTTCAGCTCTCTCTTTATGCCCTTTGTAGAACTTCATAACGTAGAAAAGCACTTGCGGACGGGAACACAAACGTTTTCCGTGCGTGTGCCACAGTTTTGCGTGGAAGCGGGGCAGCATCTTGCACTCGTGGGGGCGAGCGGTTCGGGAAAAACAACGTTGTTGCATTTACTTTCAGGAATTATTCGCCCTGATGCGGGGTCAATACTGGTTTCTGGGACGGATATTGCGCAATTGGCAGAATCAAAACTCGACCGTTTTCGCGCAACGACGATTGGCATTGTGCATCAGACGTTTAATTTGCTACAAGGCTTGTCGGCGCGAGAAAATGTGCTGGTGGCAACAATGTTTGCTGATACATCATCAATAAGCGCAGAAAGCCCCGAAGCAAGAACGGACGCGCTTTTGGAGCGTTTAGGTTTGTCAGCAAAAAAGAACAATAAACCCCGTGAACTCTCCGTCGGCGAGCAGCAGCGCGTCGCCATTGCACGAGCATTAGTAAATAAGCCCGCTCTTATTCTCGCCGACGAGCCAACCGCTAGTGTTGATGCGGCAAATGCGGCACGAGTGATTGATGAAATGCGAACCTTAGCCCAAGAATACGGCGCAACTATTCTCGCTATCACCCACGATGCGGCTGTACAGGCGATGTTTCCTGAGTTTGTTCGTATTCAGGATATTGTGCGGGATGCAGAGTAGCGGTCTGAAACTCCTGTGGCGCAGACAAGAGTGTTACGCGCTATCTTCGGCAAACACTGGCTTCGGTAGCGCAGACTACTCTTGTCTGCGCCAAAAGATGCCAAATTATTTATGAATCTTACAACCCACACCGCAAAAGCCTTCCCTTCCGCGCATGAACGAGCTTGTAAGCATTATCATTCCCAATTACAACAGTGAAAAGTACATTGCTGAAACGCTGGAAAGCGTCCTTCGGCAATCGTATTCCGCATGGGAACTGCTTGTGGTGGATGATTGCTCTAGCGACGGCTCTCCTGCTATAATCCAAGATTTTACTGCACGGGACAAGCGAATTCGCCTCATTCGCCTCGAACAACCAAGCGGCGGACCCGCGCACCCGCGCAATATCGGCTTGGATAATGCTCAAGGAACATACGTGGCGTTTTTGGATTCCGACGACGTGTGGCATCCGCAAAAGCTGGAATTGCAGCTTGGTGCAATGGCGCAGCACCGCGCCGCATTTTGTTCGACCGCCATGACGCGCTTCCACACTTCCGAAGAACTTCTCGCTCCATTGCAAACGAGCTTCAACATCGCACAGACACTTGCTTCGTTGCAGGTGCAGGAAATTCCGCATCGTGTTCTTATTCGCAAGAATATTATCCCAAACTCCAGTGTTCTTGCCGAGCGACGGCTTTTTGAAGGCATTCGTTTTCACGAAGCGGCACGCTACAAAGCCATTGAAGACTTTCATTGCTGGTTGATGGTGCATCAAAGTAGCATTGAGCGGAGTATTAAAATTAGCCCGCGCCTATTGTTGTATCGCATGAGCGAAACCTCCATTTCCCGCTTCAAGACCCAAATGGTGCGCAAACACTGGATGCTCTACCAAGAATACCGCTTCAACGGCAAACCACTTGGACTGGAAAAATTGCTGTACATGGGGACGTATGCCTTCAGTGCAATCACGAATTTACTGGGCTTGCGCGTCGTTCACACGCTCGACCATGTAACGCCGACGAAGTAGATTTGTTCATTCACCAATTTCTCCACACTTTTCACAAAATCGTATGCAAGATTCTATTTTCTTGAAAATCATCCGCCGTGAAATTCCCGCCACGATTGAGTTTGAGGACGATGAGGTGATTGCCATTCACGACATCAATCCCGTCGCGCCCATTCACATTCTTATCATTCCCAAAAAACTTATTCCCACAGCAAACGATATTCAGCCAGAAGACGCGCCACTTGTGGGCAAAATGTTTTTGGTGGCAAAGCAAATCGCTGCCGCGAAAGGTTTGTCGGAGCGTGGGTATCGGCTTGTGATGAATGTTGGCAAGGATGGCGGACAGACGGTGTATCACATTCACTTGCACTTGATTGGCGGAAAAGCTCTGCCTTTTGCGACGGCGTAAACACGAGTATTGATGCGGTGTTAAACTTTGTCGCCGCCTTGTTCGTCTGACAGAAAAACGAATGTCGTTCATATTTACTTTTCTGGAAAATATTGCTATGAAAACCTTTTCGCGTCTGTTTTTACATCGCATGACAAGTCTGAGTGCTGCATGTTTGCTTGCTTTCGCGCTTCCTGCTGTTGCTCAAGATAGCTATGTGATAAATAATCGTTTGGAAATTCATGGCGGTGTGAGCGCACCAATAGCGAACTTTAGCGCACTCCCTTCCACCTTGCAAGACCTCATTCCACAGCAAGGCAAAGTGCCGCTTGGTGCCGCAAATTTGGGCTTTACGCTGGGTTTGACGGATATTATTCGCCTTACACCGAATCTTGGTTTAATTTTCTCGCTGGATGGCGCGTACAACCCCTACAACACCGTTGAAGCTGAACGCCAACTCCGTTCTGGCATTGGAAATTTGAGCGTCAGTGGCGTGAATCTCAGCGTCATTTCGGCATTACTACAAACAAACGTCACCTATACCGCACAACCCTACATCAACGGCAGACTTATGGGCGGTTTGCGATATGAATTGCCAATTCTTGCCAATGTATTCAGCATCTATGCAACAGCGCAAGGTGGCGTATTTTATGGCGTTTTACCAGCAACCGATGCAAAATTGAGTATTGCTGTTCCCCTTGTCAATATCCGCGCTGAAGGCAGTATTTCGCAAGCCGCCGCACAAGCTGGTGCGCTCGCATACGGTGTTGGTGCTGGTATAGTGCTGTTCGACCGCGTTACTCTGGGTGCGCGGTACACGGGTGCTTCGCCGGAATTTTCCACGGATATTAAGCCTGTTATTTCAACGACAGGTGTTCCGGGCAATGTGGCAGTACCAGGTTTGGGGCAAGTAAATATCCAATCGCTGCTAAACGCCGCGCTTGGTATTTTGCCGCAGACCGCTACACGCTTTGCTTTTCCCGTCAGCACGGTGCAAGTAACCGTGGGCGTGATTTTGTAAACATTCCGCTATAAAACGTCCTATTTGCTCGACAGTTCTTACCCGCTCAACAGTTTGCAGACCGCGCAAAATCTGACTGTTGGGCGGGTTTCTTGTTTTACAATTTTTATTCATATTGCCCCAAAACTATTTCCCCATGAATGATACCAATGAAAAAATCTGGACAATCCTTGAACTTATCAACTGGGGAAAAGGCTTTTTTGAAGAGAAGGGCGTGGATAGCCCGCGCCTGACGATAGAACTCATGCTGGCTCATACGCTTAAAATGCCGCGCATCCAGCTTTACACCGCGTTTGACCGACCGTTGTTGGCAACGGAGCTTGCGGCACTGCGCGGAATGGTGCGTCGCCGCGCAAAACGTGAACCGCTTCAATATATCTTGGGCGAGGCGCATTTTTACGATATTGTGCTGGAAGTCGCGCCGAATGTGCTTATTCCACGCCCTGAAACCGAAACGTTGGTGGAATACGCAATCAAGAATATTCGTGAAAAATTTACCCCTGAAAAGCTCGCCTCTGAAAAGCTCATCAATACTAGCTCCGCGCTCCATATTCTTGATATTGGCACTGGTTCTGGCTGCATTGCGCTCTCGCTTGCAAAATCTTTCCCCAATGCGCACGTTCAAGCACTCGACCTCTCCGAAAGCGCAGTAATACTTGCCCGTAAGAATGCACTGCGTTTGGGGCTAGAAAACATCACCATTTCACGAGCAGATATTTTTTCAAGTAATGCTCTGGAAACCTCACCAAAAGCCGTGTTTGATGTGATTGTTTCCAATCCGCCCTATATCGCCAGCGCAGAAATGGCGGAACTGGAAGCGGAAGTACGCGACTACGAACCCCATACCGCCCTCACCGACACCGGCGACGGACTCAGCTTTTATCGGCACTTTGCCGAACTCTTTCCGAAAATTCTCGCTCCCAATGGCTTTTTCGCTGTGGAAATTGGCTTTGGGCAAAGCGCAGAGGTGGTGCGTCTATTTCAGCAAAGCGGCTTCACGACACATCTTCAGAACGACCTTGCTGGAATACCGAGAGTGTGCGCGGGCTGGCGGGCGGAGAAATGAAGTTGAGAGCAGTTTGTTTCACCTTTCTTCGCTTCTTTCATTGAAGCTCTTTCCTGCTCTATACTCAACAAGGGTAGAATGCTTTTCTCGTCCGGCGGCTGAGGAGTGCATCAACGCTACCGTAGGGCGATTTTGATGTATGCAGTTTTCACTCATTTCCAGTATATTTCTTGTTCTCCTTCCTGTTCTCCTTTGTGTTCTCCTTTCTGTTCCATTTCCTGTATTCGCAGACAAAATCCCCCCATTTGCAGAGTATATTTTCCTGTTCCCATTGAATTCCGTTTCTTTGCGATACATCGTGTAAGCACGATTTCATCAATGCTTCAGCCAATTCATACCAACGCTATGCTCTACTCCGTCGAAACAGAAAATCTCTCTTACCGCTTTCCGCGTGGTGTGGGAAGCAGCGTGCTTCCATTCCCCCCCAGTGCTAGTGCGCCGCAGATTCTGCACAACGTGAACCTCCGTGTCCCTGAGGGCAGTATTTACGGCTTCTTAGGGCAAAATGGTGCCGGAAAAACGACCACGCTCCGCCTCATTCTTGGTTTGCTTACCAAACAGCAAGGAATCATACGTGTTCTGGGCAAATCCTTCGAGGAGAACCGCATCGCTGGGTTGCGTGAAATCGGCTCACTCATTGAATCGCCTTCGCTGTACAGCCATCTCACCGCTTCGGAAAACTTGACAATTTACCAGAAAATTCATGGCGTTCCGAAAGGGCGGATTGCTGAGGTGCTAGATTTGGTCGGGCTTGCGCGTACTGGTACGAAAAAAGCTGCTGAGTTTTCGCTGGGAATGAAGCAGCGTCTGGGGCTTGCCATCGCGCTTCTGCACAAGCCTAGCCTCCTCATTTTGGACGAACCCACCAACGGTCTCGACCCCAACGGCATTATCGAAATGCGCGAACTCTTGAAGCAACTCCAACGCGAACAAGGCATCACTATTCTGATTTCAAGCCATTTACTGTCGGAAATTGAAAAACTAGTAACGCACGTCGGCATCATTCATGGGGGCAAGTTGCTGTTTCAAGGAACGCTGGAGGAACTCCTGCAAAAGCGTGAAAAAAGCTCGCAAATTATTCTCGAAACAAGCGACGCACGGCGTACAATGAGCGTTCTGGAGCAATTCCACATCACAGGTCGTGTGGAATCAAGCAGCGTCATTCTCCCGTTTTTGGAGCGGGAAACCATTGCCAACATCGCACGGGAGCTTGTTCGTGAGGATATTTCTCTCTACGGCATTCGCGCACAAAATGATGATTTGGAAACAATTTTTATGAATCTTGTCAAGGACTAGCACCCATGCGCTTTCTCACACTTTTTTACAGTGAATACCTAAAAACACGCCGCAGCACCGCCATCTGGCTCATCATTGCGGGTTCGCTTTTCACGCCGAGCATTATTTTCGCTGCGCGGATGTATCGCCAGAAAGTCATTGCGCCAATGTATCTTTCGCCGAATTTCTGGCAAACCGCATGGAATCAGGCGTGGGAGGCAACTGCCTTCTTTGTACTGCCAATGGGAATTATCATGGCAACGGGACTTATCACGCAACTTGAATGGCGTAACAATGCCTGGAAGCAGCTTCACACAACGCCGCAACGCCTGACGACGATTTTTTTTACCAAATTTTTCGTCATTGCGTTTCTGCTTCTGCAATTTTTTCTGCTGTTTAATTGCTGCTTGTATGGCTTGGCGGTGCTGCCTGCGCTGCTCTTGCCTCATGTCGCTTTTCCACCCGCGCCGTACCCATTTGCACAATTTTTGCAAGGAAATATTAACTTTTTTCTGGATTGTCTGCCTATTGTAGGGCTTCAGTACGCGCTTAGTCTGCACTTCCGCAATTTCCTGGTGCCGCTTGGCATCGGTTTTCTACTGTGGATATTGTCCATCGGCATATTGTCGTGGGAACATAGCTACACGCTGCCGTATATTTACTGCGCTTTCGAGCAGGTTCGCAACACTAGCCGCGCACTCAAACTCACAAGTCCGATTGATATTCATCTTCTGTCAGTGGCGTATTTCCTTGTATTTCTCAGCATTGGCTATGTGGTGTATGTGAACAAACCAGAAAAAGGCTAAAAAAAGGAGAAGCTATGAACCGCATCGTTATCGCGTTGCTGCATTGTGTCTATTGGGCAAGCTACGGGCTGTTGCTTGCTGTACTTTTCGGACTTATGCTCAATATTATTTCGCGGAATGTCAGTATGCCGATATCAGTGATGAGATTTTCGCCCCAGTTTAAGATGGTAATTTTGCTGATGAGCGTTACGGCGGTTATTCCAGCAATCGGCGCGTTTTATTCCTCGTACACGTTTCTGACAACGCGGTTTTTACAGAAGCATCGCTACGCGTTTCTTGTCTGTATTGGAGCAAGTATTTATGCTGCTTTGACGATATTTACGTTGTTGATTCTTCAGCTTTTGGGCTTGATTGATTCCACGCAACTTTTCAAGGGTGCGCACTGGGAAATGCCCTTCATGCTGTTTCTGCTTGCGGCGGGGCATGGAATCTTGGGTTTGTTCATGCGCGGCTTCATAGCATGGTTCGAGGAATCCCGCATGAAAGCTGAGTTGCAGGAGAAAAATACACGCATGGAATTGGACTTCATCAAAGCACAACTCGACCCGCATTTTTTGTTCAATACGCTGAACAACATTGATGTTTTGATTGAGCGAGATTCCGTGCGAGCTTCCGCCTATTTGCAACAACTCTCAGCAATGATGCGCTTTCTTCTTTACGAAACCAAAGTAGCAACCATGCCGCTTTCCACCGAGATTGCGTATATTGAGCAATATCTTGATTTGCAAAAAATCCGCACCATAAACCGTGATTTTGTGCGCTTTGAAGTTCTTGGCGATGCAAGCGCGTGGAATCTGGCACCAATGCTCTTTTTGCCGTTTATTGAAAATGCGTTCAAGTTTGCACCGCGCACCAAGCAGGAAACCGCGATTACGATTACGTTCCAGATTGAACAGCACGAAGTGGTATTTGAATGTACAAACCTTACGAGCAAGATGCAGAGCGATGTTCAGTCAAATTACACAACGCACAGTGGCTTGGGAAAAAGCCTGATAGAACGCCGTTTGCAGCTTCTCTATCCCGAAACACATAGCTTGCGAATAACGACAGAAGCAGAAAAATATCATGTTTATCTGAGGCTGGAAAAACCATGAATTGTGTCATCATCGAAGACGAACCCCTCGCAATGGAGCGCACTGTGGGGTATGTGCGCCGCTTACCCGCACTGAACCTTGTCGCCACCTTTGATAATGCGCTGGAAGCATTGCCAATCCTACAATCTGGCACAGTTGATATTCTCTTTTTGGATATTCACTTGGGCGAATTTTCTGGCATTCAACTTCTGGAAACCTCTTCGGTACAGGCGCACGTCATTCTCACGACCGCTTACCCTGAGTATGCCTTGCGTGGCTACGAATTGAGTGTGCGGGATTATCTCGTCAAACCCTTTAGCTTTGAACGCTTTGTGCAAGCCGTCGGCAAAGTGCAAGCCATCTCGCAACATAAGGCGCAGAGCGACTTTGCAGGAATACCACCATCACAAAAAACATTCTTTTTTGTCAAAACTGAGCATCGTTTAGAAAAAATTCTCTTCAGCGAACTTGTCTATATCGAAGGAATGCGGGATTATCGGAAAATTCATTGCGTGGGAAAAACGATTATGACGCTGCAAACCTTTGGGGAATTAGAGCAGGAAATTCCGTCGCACGTCGCTTGCAGGGTGCATAAATCCTATATGGTCGCGCTGGAAAAAATTGAAAGCATTGAACGCGAGCGCATCACGCTAAAACACGCTGGGAGCGTGATTATTCCTATCTCGGAGGGCTATAAGCGGCAGTTTTTTGAGCGAATACGGTGAAGAACAAACTCACTATTGCTCCATCAACCGCGCCACCTGCCGCTCGCTCTGCAAACCGCATTCCTGCGCGATTTGCGCCTTCGTAATGTCTGGATTTTTTAGCAATTTTTGAATACGTTCTTTGCGCAGAAGCGTGATGTAGTCGTTAATCGTGATGCCCGTTTCTTTTTTGAAAATGCGCGTTAAATTGCGCGTACTCATGCAGGCAATTTCTGATAAATCCTCCAACGTGGCTTTGGTGCGAATATTATCCTGAATCCAATCTTGTACGTTGTGAATGCCCGAATGAATGTGATTGCGGTACGATAGAAACACGCTTTGCTGCGATTGCTGTGCAGGGCGGCGCGTATAGACAACAAGCTCCCGTGCAACTTGGAAGGAAAAATAATCATCCGTAAGATTGCCCAAAATATGCAGTGCCAAGTCAATTCCCGAAGCCACACCCGCGCTCGTGAGAATACGCTCATCTTCGGTGAACAGCACGTTTTCTTGTACTTTCGCGCTCAGGTACCGCGCTTGCAGCTCGTGAACCCGCTTCCAATGCGTTGTGCATTCGCGCCCTTCGAGCAGTCCCGCCTCGCCCAAAAAAAACGCTCCCGTACACACCGAGCAGATACGCGCTCCCCGCGAATATGCCTCTTGAACCCAGCGAAAAAGCGGCTTTTGCCCCATAAACTCCCGCGAAGTGAGGTAGTGAATATCTGCACCCGGAACGATGACGTAATCGCCATCCTGCGGCTCTATCGCGCTAAAATGCTGCATTTTCCCGAAAGGCAAATGCGCAGAAGTTTGTACGTCGTCGGTGAAGGAACAATAGGAAATGTCAATGTTCGCGCCGAAATCTTTTGCTTCAAAAAATACTTGGTCGGGTCCCGCTAAATCCAAAAGATGGACATGTGGAAGGATAAGAAAAATAATATGAGTGGGGCGCATAAACAATTTCTGGAATGGTCTTGAAATCAAGGATTATTCCTCAAAAATACAAGAACCATTCTAGCGAGCAAAGACAGAAATTGGACATTTTGAGCCACTACATATCTGTACTCTACATGTCTGTACTCTACATATCTGTACTCTACATATCTGTACTCTACATATCTGTACTCTATAAGATAGGTTATGCTTTTCATTACACAACCCACTATACTGCGTCATCGTTCCTTCGTTGCTTTCTCCTGCCCTACGACGAATCATTCTCCAAATCATCTTGGGTACAAGCGAATCTCTGCGTATTTTGGGCATTGCCAGTACAATTTTTGCACGTGCTGCGATACTTTCAATCTCATCTCAAGCCCCGCTTACACTATGCTTTTATACCAATCTAATTTTCCGACGCTCACACTCTTCCGACGCGGCAAAGTGCGCGATGTCTATGACCTCGGCGACAAGCTGCTCATGGTTGCCAGCGACCGCATTTCTGCCTTCGATGTGATTATGGCAGAGCCTGTACCAGACAAAGGCGAGCTTCTCACGGCTATTTCCCTCTTTTGGTTCGAGCGCACACGCGACCTTGTACGCAATCACCTCATCACGGCAGACGTTGAAAAATATCCCGAAGAATGCCAGGCGTACCGCGACATCTTGCGCGGACGCTCTATGCTGGTTGAAAAAACACAGCCCTTGCCCATTGAATGCGTCGTGCGCGGCTACATTGCGGGTTCGGCGTGGAAGGAATATCAGCAATCGGAAACTATTTGTGGAATCAAGATTCCAAGCGGCTTACAGGAATCATCGCGTTTGCAAGAACCTATTTTTACGCCCGCAACAAAAGCCGAAGAAGGACACGACGAAAATATTTCCTTTGAGCAAGCAGCAAACATTATTGGCGCGGAACAAGCAATGACCGTGCGGATTCTGAGTATCAATCTCTACAAGACCGCCGCGCTCTATGCCTTGCAACGCGGTATTCTTCTTGCCGACACAAAGTTTGAATTTGGCATAGATTCACACGGACAAATTATTTTGATTGATGAAGCCCTCACGCCTGATTCTTCGCGCTTTTGGCTCAAAGAAGAATGGCAACCAGGCAAAGCGCAGATGAATTTCGACAAACAAGTTCTGCGGGATTACTTGGAAACGCTGGATTGGAACAAGCAATATCCGCCCCCAACGCTGCCACAAGAAGTGTTGAATAATACCGCAGCAAAGTACAAAGAAGCATTGATGCGGCTTGTAGGCTGAGAAGCAGTTTTGAATGTTCAGTTTTGCTAACTGGGTAGGTCTTCCTGTCATGTGGCGGAGGAGTGCTTGAACGCTGCCGTCTGGCGGGTAGGTCGCTTGCACAGCACTCGCCGGACGGCTACTGTGCTTGTGATAACAGCCGCCCGACGAGATAGTATCTGACCAGAGGTACAAGTTATTTATTTTGCAAATATTACCAATCGGCAACAATGAATCTCAATCCACAACAACTGACGGCACCGCCGATAACGGTGGAAGAAATGATAGAGTCGCCAATGCTGCGTCTGCCGCTCACGCACGTCAATCCGAGTGTGGCTCTGACGCGCAGCATCAACGACAAGAACATTCACCGTCCGCAGCTCGCGCTGGCGGGCTATGTAGGCTTATTTACCTATCATCGCATTCAGGTTTTTGGTAATACGGAAATTCATTATTTGCAAAGCCTTAGTCCGAAAAAACGCCAGCAAGCCTTTCGCACCTTAGCGCAATTTGAAATTCCCGTTATTATCGTAACAACCAATAACACGCTGGATGATGAACTCATTGCGATTGCAACCGAGCATAATATTCCCGTGCTAGCGACCGAGCTTGAAACAATGCGGGTTACGTACATTTTGTCGGAGTATTTGGACACGCATTTTGCTCCGCAAGTGGCTCTGCATGGTTCGTTTGTGGATGTGTATGGCGTTGGAATTATGTTCGTTGGCAAAAGTGGCATTGGCAAAAGCGAAATCGCGCTCGACCTCATTGAACGCGGACACCGCCTCGTTGCTGATGATGTCGTGATTTTAACCCAAAAGCGCGACGATATTATCATCGGTGCAGGAACGCGGCTCGTCCAGCACTTCATGGAAGTACGCGGCTTGGGGCTGATTGACATTCGCCAAATGTTTGGTATTCGCTCAATTCGTTTCCAAAAACGTTTGGAAATAATTGTGGAATTGGAGCATTGGGAAGAAGCGGGCAATTATACCAGAACTGGCTTAGATACTGAGACGGTCGAGGTTCTCGGTGCGCCCATTTCCTACGTGCGCTTGCCAATTTTGCCCGGAAAAAATATCACCGTTATTTCGGAAGTCATTGCGCTCAACTATCTCCAACGCGCCTACGGCTACGATGCCGCACAAACCTTCTCCAAACGCCTTGAATCCGAGATTGTGAACCGTATGAAGAATGGAAAATCTGCCCGAATGGAACGGAATTTATCGCAATATCACAACGATTTTGAATAACACCAGTCTAAGCAGACAGCAAAATTTCTTCATGAGTGGCACAGACATTCCTGTCTGTGAGTGTTAGCGCAGGGTTCAGGTAGAGAAACACAGACAGGAATGTCTGTGTCACTGAAGCCTGATTTTATCTGCATTGCAGAGATTTTATTGTGTACCCAAGACATCACTACCAAACTTGCTTGAATATGAACACTACGCCAGAAACCAATCCCCCCGAAAGCGCATCATCACTGTCGGTTTATCCTGTGGAAGCGGGACCCGTTGCCACCTTTGGCTACATGATTACCGATACCGCCAAAGGCGTAGCTGCGGTGATTGACGTGCCGCTTGAGAGCGCGGACTATTTTATGGAAATTGCCGAACAAGAGCAAGTCCGCATAGAATCTATCTTTCTCACGCATTCGCACTGGGACCACACAGGCGACGTAGCAGCATTGTTGCGATTGTGTGCGGAGAAAAATCTTGACGCGCCGAAAGTCTATATCCACCCCGACGATGAATACCGCATGGGCAAGCCAAACGACTATACCAGTGTGCCTCTGCCGTTTACGCTCGAACCCTGCAAAGCCGACGGTTTCATGCGTCATGGCGATATTATCAGTTGTGGCGGCTGGCATTGTGAAGTGCGCCACACGCCTGGGCATACCGAAGGCGGTGTGTGCTTTATTGACCATGCGCAAAAAATCGCGTTTGTTGGTGATACCTTATTTGCGGGCAGTATTGGGCGGACGGACTTGCCGGGCGGTGATACCGAAACCTTGCTGAACGCCATTCGCACACAACTTTTTACACTGGATGACGCTTTTATCGCTCTCCCTGGACATGGCAATCACACAACAATAGGCGTAGAGCGGCGTAGCAACCCGTTTTTGATGTAATAATGTAACTCTTCTCGTCGGGCGGCTGTTATCACAAGCACAGTAGCCGTCCGGCGAGTACTGTACAAGCAAGCCGCTAGACAGCAGCGTAGATGCACGAGAATAATGTTGCGAAGAGCCAGAATTCATCGTATCTTGGGGAAGCAATGCGCGAAGATGTTGTCGGTTTTTTTCTTGTTTCTTTGCGCACCTTTCGTTCTCTCTTTTCATAAAATTGTCGAAATGAAATCGTTGTCTCATTACGTTGTACGTTTTTACATTGTGGCTGTTTTTGTGAGCGGCATAGCGGCATTTATGTTGGAAACCGCTCCACTCCACGCGCAGCAAGCACAGGCAATTTTTGCCCTCCGCGATACGAGTGCGCAGCGCGGCTCCTTTGTGCGGATTCCGCTTGCTGTCTCCTTGCGTAATGTGCCAGCGCGTATAGATTCCATGCGGCTTGTCGTGCGTTATACACCGTCAGTTGTTCTGGTGGATTGTGTACGCGGCGGCGGTACGAATATCATTGCTTGCCCTACGCCCCGCTTCACAACACAGTTTCAGAGCCTGAGCGAAGGCGTATTGACGCTCACGTGCAATCAAATTCGCCCAGTCGCCGCCAACAATCAAGATACTACCGTTCTTTGCATGATTGATTTCCGCGTGTTAGCGTCCGCCGATTCGCTTGCCACGATACGTATTGAAAGCCTCACGCTCAATGCCACCGATGCCGCGCTCGTAGGAATGCGGCGCAGCAGCACAATTCGCGTCTTTGGCGAACCCAGCATCACGACACGTTTCACCGATGCTATTGAACAAAATTATCCGAATCCGATTGCCAGCAGCGCGAGCGGCACAACATTCCCCTACACGCTCGCAGCCACCGACGAAGTGCAGTTCAGTGTCTATTCCTTGCGCGGCGAGGAAGTCTTTCGCTTTCCAGCAATGCGCCAAACGCAAGGACGCTATTTTCTTCGCTACGTGCCAGAGCCGAGTTTGCCCAATGGTCTGTATTCCTTGCGCATGCTTACGCGCAATGGTGCGTTTCGGCAGTCGTTTATGATGTTGCGGTAAGACAGTTGTATTTTTCGTACAATTGAACAGAATCACGTAGTTTCGGATTTTGAAAAGGTATTGGTGATGACCGTAGATGAAGGCGAATTTGAATGGAATGCTGAAAAGGCAGAATCAAATTGGATAAAGCATGGTGTATCCTTCAAAGAAGCAATGACCATATTCAAAGATTTTGGTCTTATTTGCTACGATGATGTTGCCCATTCAATTACGGAAGAAAGGCAAATTGTTATTGGATATTCTGCACAAAACCGCTTACTGACGCTTTGTATGACCGAAACGAAGGATGGGAAAATTCGGATTATTTCTGCAAGAAAATCAACATCTATTGAAAGAAAACAATATGAACACAACTGAGAAAACTCAGCCAACATTGGATGATGATGCAGCGGAAATGCTTGATGAATACGGGCATTTACCCTTCAAACGTGCAGGAAATCGGTTTGCAAAATATCGCAATGCAAAAGCATATGTGATTGAAAACGACGGTACTCGATATGAGTTAAGCGAGTATGAACAAAAGGCAGTAAGTGAATCAGCCGAGTAAAATTTTGAGACTGTGCATGACAATTTGCTGCACAACAATTCCCTTCAAAGCACATCATTCCTCGCTTTCAGAGAGCGTTGGTATTCGTTTCATGTGATTCAACTATTTGGTGTTAGTACGCCTAACTCCTTCTTCTCCAATTCATTCCTACGATGTATGGCAAAACTAAATTTTGGTGGCGTTGAAGAAAACGTCGTTACGCGCGAAGAATTTCCGCTTGCAAAGGCGCAAGAAATCTTGAAAGATGAAGTCGTTGCCGTGATTGGCTACGGCGTTCAGGGTCCTGGACAGGCATTAAACCAAAAAGACAATGGCATCAACGTGATTGTCGGACAGCGTCCGAATTCCAAATCATGGGACAAAGCCGTTGCCGATGGTTTCGAGCCAGGCAAAACCTTGTTCACGCCCGAAGAAGCTGCCGCAAAAGGCACAATCATCTGCTATTTGCTGTCGGATGCGGCGCAAATTGAGATGTGGCCCAAGCTCAAGCCACATTTGACCAAAGGCAAAGCTCTGTATTTCTCGCACGGCTTTGGCATTACCTACAAAGAGCAGACGGGCATTATTCCGCCCGATGATATTGATGTGATTTTGGTCGCGCCGAAAGGCTCTGGCACGTCGCTTCGCCGCTTGTTTGTAGCTGGACGCGGCTTGAATTCGAGCTTTGCTATTTTCCAAGACGCAACGGGACGCGCCAAAGACCGCACCATTGCTCTTGGTATCGCCGTTGGTTCGGGTTATTTGTTCGAGACCGATTTCAAAAAAGAAGTTTTCTCCGACCTCACGGGCGAACGCGGAACGCTTATGGGCGCGATTCAAGGCATTTTCGAGGCGCAATACAACGTCCTCCGCAAGCGCGGACATACGCCATCGGAAGCATTCAACGAAACCGTTGAAGAACTCACCCAAAGCCTGATGCCGCTTGTGGCAGAAAACGGCATGGACTGGATGTACGCAAATTGCTCCACAACCGCACAGCGCGGCGCGTTGGACTGGAAAAATAAGTTCCGCGATGCTGTCGCGCCCGTCATGGAAGACTTGTACGAAAGCGTTGCCACAGGCAAAGAAGCTGCGCGGTCTATCGCTACCAACAGCCAACCAGATTACCGCGAAAAACTGGAAGTGGAACTGACGGAATTGCGGAATTCCGAAATGTGGCAAGCTGGAAAGACTGTTCGCAGCTTGCGTCCAGAGAACAAAAAAGCATAAAACGTTGGAAACTGGAAGAAAAATATGCCCGTACTGTGAGCGATTCAGACATTCACATTACGGGCATTTTTTTTGAACGCGCAGTAGCAATCATTCCTCACAAAACCTCATATCATGCAGCACATCGTTCTCACCTGTGGCGACCCCAACGGTATCGGCTTGGAAGTTGGAATCAAAGCATTGACGCGCTATGCAGAGCTTGTGCGCCAAAGCAATGCTGCACCCGTGCGCTTCTCGCTCATTGTTCATCCCGAAACATTTTGGCAATATGTTGGGCAAATACCAGCATTAAAAAGCCTTGTACAGCGCACGGAATCAGGTTTTCAACTTGGTGAAATACTGTGCGGAATTATTCATTGCACAAAGCAAGTGGACGTGGAATTTGGTAAGGAAACGCGAGATGCGGGAGAATTATCGTGGGAGGCATTACGCATTTCGGCAGAATTGCTGCGAAAAGGAGCAGAAGCGAGTGCTGATGCGGTTGTTACGCTACCCGTCTCGAAACGAGCATTGCATTTAGCAGCATTTCCTTTTCCGGGACAAACAGAATTTTACGCGCAGGAATTCGGCACCGACAAGCAAATGATGATTCTCGCCACCGAAGCCGCCGAACTTGACCCCAAGCACGCGCCTGTGCGGGTTGGCTTGGCAACGGTGCATCTTCCGCTTCGTGAGGTTGTGTCGCGCCTCAGCGAGGAGCGTATTTTGGAGCGCATTATTGCTCTCAACAGTGCATTGCAACGGGATTTCGCCATTGCACAGCCGCGAATTGCCGTGCTGGGCGTGAATCCTCATGCGGGCGAGCAGGGCGATATTGGCTTGGAGGAAATTCACATTATTGAACCAGCCCTAAAAGCCGCACAAAATCTCGGTATTCACGCCGAAGGCGCATTCCCTGCCGATGGCTTTTTTGCGCACGGCGCGTTTCGCTCGTTTGATGGAATTTTGGCAATGTATCACGACCAAGGACTGATTCCCTTGAAACTCCTTGCTGGCAATGGCGGTGTGAATTTTTCGGCGGGTTTGCCAATTATTCGCACCTCGCCTGACCACGGAACCGCATTCGCACTTGCGGGAAAGGGCATTGCCAATGAAGCCAGCACCTTCGATGCAATCCAAATGGCACTCAGTATTTGTAATAATCGTACAAAATTTATCACCCAATAACCTAACTGGTCAGGTAATCTTCTCGTCGGGCGGCTGTTATCACAAGAGCAGTAGCCGTCCGGCGAGTGATGTGCAAGCGACGCACCCGCCGGACGACTACTGCTCTTGCACTAACAGCCGCCCCCAGGCGGGATAACCTGACCAGTTACCAAATAAAACTATGAAACTCTCCATCGGAACGTTCAACGTTCAAAACCTGACCCGTGCTGGCAAGCCCATTTACAACGAATCGCGCCCCTTGTACACGACCGAAGAATATGCCCGCAAACGCGCATGGATTCAAGCGCAACTCGCAAAAATGGATGCCGATATTATTGGCTTTCAAGAGGTAATTGAAGGCGAAGCCCTGCGCGATTGTGTGCGCGGAACAGAGATGGAGGATTGGCACATTGCGGCAGCAAAGCCCAACGGGCAAACCCCTGTGAACGCCATTTTAAGTCGCTTTCCGATTGTCAAAACCGAATGTATTTCTAAAATTCCCTTTGCTTTCGAGTTTTTTGATGACGATGCGCAGCGCGAACGCCTAAAAAGCGCGTCGGGACAGGCTCCGGCGGCTATTCCCTTGCAAATACAGGATTTCTCGCGTGATGTTTTGAAGGTAGAGCTTGAGATTATGAAAGGTTTATCTATCGTGGTTGGCGTGGTGCATTTGAAATCGAAACGCCCTATTTTGCCCGACGGGCTTGACCGCGACGATGCGTCGCTCGTGGAATTAGCGCAAGGCAGTGTGCGTTCCCTCATTCGGCGCGGGGTTGAGGCGGCAGGTGTGCGGGCGATTTTGTCGCAGCACATCGAAGAACGCCCCAATACGCCTATTTTCCTCCTTGGTGATTTGAATGACAGCGATACTGCGGTGACAAATCAAGCAATGCTTGGCGAGCCGCCTTTTCACCGCCTTAGCCCAGAGGAGAAAATTGCACGGTGGCGGTACGTCCTGCAAAACAGCCGCGATGTACAGGCGCGGCGCAGCATGGAGAATTTTTACTACACCTACATCCACAACGGACATTACGAAAGTTTGGATAATATTTTCGTGAGCAATCACTTCGCAGACCGCAACACAGAACGCTTGGGGCGAATAATTGATGTGCGCCTTTTTAATGACCACCTTTTCGACCAAACGCTTTCGCACGACCGCAAGCCGCGCCACGTCAGCGACCACGGGCAAGTTGTTACGAACATTGATATTTTTGACGATAGGCTGCACGGCGCGTAAAATCAAGCATTCAGGACTATTTTTTAGGAGATACCAATGAAAAATTCGACACAACAACAGTATCACACAAAATGGCGTATGTTCGCGCCTCTGGGGCTTGCGCTCGTTGGATGCGGTCTCAGCATTCTTGGTGAAGCAATTGGCATAAAAACAAGGAATGAAGCGGTTTTGAGCTGGTTCACGTGGGGAACGCTTGGGCTAATTGTTACCAATGCAGGGCTGGTATTCTTTGGTGAGGCGGTGAAATGTCGTGTGTTGTTGGAATTGCAGGAAAAGTAATTCTGATGAAGTGGGAGCGGAGTGAGAGCCTCAATAAGAATTGAGACCCTCACATGAAGCCAAGTATTAACGGGTGTTGCGGGTTGTTTTTATTTGTCGTACAATGAGCAAAACTTTTGGAGAATCTACCCCAAACGCCGCACCGTTATTGCGTTCTTGTGCGCCATCAAACCCTCTGCTTCCGCCAAACGCTCTACGGCTGCGCCTAGCGAGGCAATGCCTTCTTGCGTAAGGTGCTGAAAGGTGATTTTTTTTACAAAACTATCCACCGAAACGCCGCTATATGCACGTGCGTAGCCGTTGTTCGGTAAGGTATGATTTGTACCAGAAGCGTAATCCCCAGCCGCTTCGGGTGAATAATTCCCGAGAAACACTGAACCCGCATTCACGACTTTTTCTGCAAGCTCTTCTGCCTTCTCACAAGCAATAATCAGGTGTTCAGCCGCATATTCATTGGCAAAATCCATTGCTGTTTCCATGTCGTTAAAAACGAGGGCGCGGCTATTGTCCAGAGCTTCTGTTGCAATTCCTTCGCGGGGAAGAGTGCGTAATTGCGCGTGTATTTCCTCCAGAACCCGCTCCACGACCTGCGTTGAAGTCGTTATCAGAATGACTTGACTATCTTTTCCATGCTCGGCTTGCGAGAGCAAATCCGCCGCAACAAAGGCGGGTACGCAGCTTTCATCGGCAAGGACGGCTACTTCCGATGGTCCGGCGGGCATATCAATCGCAACGCCGCTTCGTTGGGCGATTTGCTTGGCAAGCGTTACATACTGATTTCCTGGACCAAAGATTTTATCAACCTTCGGAATGGTTTCTGTACCAAAGGTCATGGCGGCAATCGCTTGTGCGCCACCAGCTTTGAAGACCGTGCGAATGCCCACAGCCCGCGCCGTTACGAGGATTGCAGGATGCACCCCGCCACTACTATTCGGCGGCGTACACAACACACGTTCCGCGCAGCCAGCAATATCGGCTGGAACGCCGAGCATAATCACCGTCGAAAAGAGCGGAGCTGTGCCGCCTGGAATGTACAATCCCACGCGCTGAATCGGCACCGATTTCCGCCAACAGCGTACACCTGCTTGTGTTTCAATGATGTCGGAATGCGTAAATTGTGGCTCGTGGAAGCGGCGTACATTCTGAATAGCCAGATGTATTGCGTCTTTCAGGTCGTGCGGGACTTCCTTTTCAGCCGCAAGAAATTCCTCCTCGCTTACCTGCAATGCGCGTAACTGCGCCTTGTCGAAGCGTTCTGCGTATTCCAAAAGAGCAGTATCGCCGCGCTTGGAAACATCATCCATGATAGTAAGGACGCGGGCTTCGAGGTCGGCGAGCGGGATAGTTGGGCGCGTTGCGAGCGTGCGCCATTCTGCGCGGGACGGGTTGGTGAAAATGTTCATAATAGGATGATGTTTTACAATCGCGCAACGTAATCATGCGGAAGCGAGGAAAAATACCCTTCATTGCGTGTGGAATTGTTGTTGATTTCGAGCAAACTTTTGTCCTCGTTCAGCAATTCCAGCACGTCGCGCATAGAGAATCGTGCGTCGGGTTGTTTGATATATTTCATTTCTAAGTTCTGGATAACGCGGTTCAAAAACTCGTAATCCTGCGGTGTATCAAGCGTCCAGCGCAATTTACTGTAATCGGCGGGCGCAGCGACATTTGCCATGCGAAAATTCTTGGAGAAATTATGAATAAATGCCGTTACGTGTTCGCGCTCGACGGGATGTGAAGCCTCTTTCCAAACGCGCTCCAAGACCTCAAAGCTAAAAACCTCAGTATCTAAGCCGTCGGGAAAGGTTGGCGGCACAATGTTTGAGCAATAATCGCAATCGCCCTGCATGTATCGCTCAATCACCACGTCCACAATTGCGGGGTCAATAAGCGGACAATCAGCCGTGATGCGCACCACAACGTCGGCTTTGTAGGCTTTCGCTGCTTGATAATAACGGTCAAGAACATCTTTCAAGCTCCCGCGCTCGCACTCTGTTTTATGCCGTTTTGCCCAGGAAACAAGCGGGTCGTCGGTCTGGTCGGTGCTTGTTACCAAGACCGATTTTGTCAGACGTTTTGACGCAGAAAGCTGGTGAAACACGTAACCAACGGCTGTTCTGCTGCCGAGTGGCTTCAGGACTTTTCCGGGCAAGCGCGTCGAAGTCATGCGAGCCTGTACAAAGGCGATAATTGTTGGGGTTGTTGGCATAATGGGAAGGGGAAACAATAATCTTTGTTCTGTGTAAAATCTCTATTGATTGCGCTGCTCTTGCACTTTTTCGCCAACCCATGAGCCACCAAAGGTTGCTGCAACACCAGCAATAATACCGCCAACAACGCCTTCAAGCGGAAGCATTCCGAGCGAAAGGCAGAAAATATCCACGTTCAACACAACCGCCAAAAAGCCCGCCACGACTGCCTCTTTGACCGCAACGCCTGACGAGCGAATGCCAATCACAAAGCCCGCAACGAACAATCCAAACACAAATGCGAGTGCGTGGCTCACCAAATGATAGCCTAAAATTACCACCAGTGAACTGGAAAGCAGCATCGTTATTGTCGTGCCAAGCACTGCACCGCAGAGAACCCAGCTCCAATCAAGCGGGCTTTCGTCCGGAATGTCATCATCCAACGTACCTTGTAGTTTTTCGCCAACCCAGCCGCCAAGCGCGGAGAGCAGTACGCCGTTCATCAATACGACAGAAAGTACGGTACTATCAAGGTTGCGGAAGCCTGGCGCGTTCATCAGGGGAACGATGACAAATAGCACCACTCCTACCAACATCGCACCAATAGCGGGTTCCAATATGGTTACGCCTTTGGAAAGAATTCCTTCTACAATGCCCGTAATCACGTAGCCACAGAGTATCGCAATAATCGGAAACGGCAATGCGGAAAACGACGACGCGCTGACGTACGCGAGAAACAATGTAATCACGGAGCCGACAACGGCGGAAATAAGTGCGCTTTGGAAGTCGAGGGATTTCACGGAGACTCGTTGTTTGGATTCTTCAATACGCTTGAATGCTTGATTTTATCAGGGCTACACGCCTGTTTTTTCGGTTTCACACTTTAGAGCAGTATTCCCTACAAGCGTGGTGTAATCTGCGCTTCAAGCGTTTTGCATGAGCAGGGCAGTACACCATTGTTCAAACCCCTTTTGGATTGCTTACACAACGGGTAGATTCTTTTTGGTTGAAGCCTCACCATTACCTGTGCTGGAACTGTTTACGGCGGAATTGTTTATGGTAGAATTATTTGCACTGGAGCCATTTTTTGTACCATTCGCCATTGAATGCAGCAATTTTTCCAACTCCTGCGATTCTTCGGTGAAAGGCGGCTCTGCTGCGGACTGGATACGGAGCGGCTGCTCGCTTACAAGCGCGAGGTCTTTGATGTACAATTGTAAACTAATGCGGTTGTGGTGCAAGGTTTCTTCAATGGTATAGACAATCGAAAGTGGCTCACCGAGATTGCATAAATCCAGCTTTTCCCCAAGATTGAAGCCGATTGCTTCAAAAATTTGGTTGTCTTGCCGCGCCCGGAAACGCAGGTGATTTTTCCCAACAATGCTTGCACGCCCTGACACCACCACGTTTTGCGTGAGAAAACACGGTTTGGTATTGCCGTAACCAAAGGGGGAGAATTGCCGCAAAAGGCGCAAGAAATCAGGCGACATTTCGGAGAAATTGAGTTCGGTATCAATCACCACTTCTGGCACCAGCATTTCTTCCGACAAGGCTGCACGGGCGATTGCGTCGAATTCATCGCGCAACGCCGCAATGTTCTTTTCTTCCAGCGACAAACCTGCCGCGTACTTGTGTCCACCGAATTGCCTGAGGAGTTTTTGCGATTTTTTGAGTGCCGCATGAACATCGAAATTCTTGATACTCCGTGCTGAACCCTTGGCGATATGGTCAATGCTGGTCAGCATAATCGTCGGCAAATGGTATTTCTCCACAAGGCGCGAAGCCACGATATTGATGACTCCCACGTGCCAATGCGGGTTGTGCAGCACAAGCGAGCGGCGACCTTCGGCAATGAGGTCTTCGGCAACTTTTTGTGCTTCAGTGAAGGTTTGGTCGTCAATCACGCGGCGGCGGTAGTTCTTACTTTCGAGGTCCTGCGCGAGGCGAAAGGCTTGCAAATTCTCTTCGGCGAGCATGAGTTCAACGGCGCGAATCGCATCACCCATGCGCCCTGCGGCATTGATGAGCGGTGCGAGATTATAGACAATCGTTGAGCTGGTAATCGTTCCGGGTTTGATATTCGTACATTCCATTAAACCGTGCAAGCCCGGACGCGGCTTTGCGTTCATTTGCTCCAAGCCGAAATGCACCAAAATACGGTTTTCGCCCGTAAGCGGCACCATATCTGCTGTGGAGGCAATCGCAACTAAATCAAGGTATTCAAAGGCAATTTCAGGCTGTCCACGCCGCTCGGCAAGTGCTTGAATCATTTTGAAGGTAACGCCGCACGCGCACAAATACTTGAACGGATAGGGGCAATTTCCTTTAATTGGATTCAAAATTGCATACGCATTCGGAAGCGAGTCGGATGGTTCGTGGTGGTCGCAGACGATAACGTCAATATCAAGGTCGCGGGCGGTTTGGATAGATTCGAGTGCAGTTACGCCCGTATCAACGGTAATAAGAAGGGAAATGCCGTCGTTGTAGCAGGATTCGACAGTTTCAACGGATAATCCGTAAAATTCGGTAAATCGTTCAGGTATGTAGTAGTCCACCTGCGCCCCAATGCGGCGCAGAAACATAGTTAGCATGGCTGTGGTCACCGTTCCATCCACATCATAATCCCCATAAATACGAATACGTTGCCCACGAGAGATAGCCTGCTCAATGCGCTCGGTAGCACGTTCCATATCACTCATAGTAAACGAGGAATGGAGCTGGCTAAGAGCTGGTGAAAGAAGGCTTTGTATCTCTTCCGAAGTGCTGATATTCCGAGAGCGAAGGATATTCGCTATCGGTTCGGGAAACGTTTCGTTTTGGGCTGTTGTTACATGGATGTTTGGGTTTTCACTTGCACGATTCAGTGTCCAGAGTGAGTTCAACGAAATATCTTTCTGTTTGTTGTTCAACTGGGTGTAAATTACATTTTTTTCATCGTTCCACAAAGTTTATTCGTAACTGCTTCGGTCTCGCGGCAATTTCACTCCTTCGCCCCCTTGACAAAGGGGGAACGGGGGATTTCTTTCGCGTCAAGAGCAGATTTGGAGAGGTGTTCAAGCATTTAATCCCCCGTTCCCCCTTTATCAAGGGGGCGAATTCGACCTCGTTATTTGTCGTCATTTTTCACCGAATGTTCCAAAGATTTGCCCTGATTTTTCGCACCGAATGAATCTAAGTTTATGGGAAACAAACGTTACAAACCAAGTCAAGAAACGCTGTCAAAATCTCGACGGACAGCAAAATCGTGGTCGAAAGGCAGTTCGTCCAAGCAGATGTATGAAAAAAAACGCTCGTGGGACGAAGAAGAAGATGCCGTTCCCCTTCGAGCCGTTTCGATGAGTCCGCGTTTAAAAAACATCCAACACAAGGTTAATGCGCAATTTGCCGACGCGCTCGAAGGCTGGGTGATAGATTCGACGGGGCGTTCATGGATTACGGAATTTCATCACCCCGACGGACGGCGCGAACTCTTTGATTGCGTTGTTTCCCGCAGCGTGATTACCGAAAATCCCGCATCAACACTGGTTGCGGTAGGTGATATTGTGCTTTTTCGCACCGAAGCAGAGTCTGGCGAAAGCGATTTGCTGCCAAGCGGTGTGATTGTCTGCGTGAAAGAGCGTGCCACCAAGCTCGCACGGGAATCGGCGGGCAAAGACGGCATTGAGCAGGTGATTGTGAGCAACATTGACCAAGTTATTATTCTCATGTCCGCCGCCGACCCGTTCTATAATCGCCGTCTTATTGACCGCTACTTGATTGCGATTGAACTGGGCAATCTCGAACCCATCATTTGCATCAATAAAATTGACCTCATGGATGTTGGTTTTGTGCGCGGCGATTTAGCTGTCTATACCGAGCAGCTTGGTATCCCCGTGCTGCTTGTGAGCGCGGAAAAGAAGACGGGTTTAGGCGCATTAAAACAGCGTTTGGCGGGCAAAAAAACGGTGTTTTCAGGTCCGTCGGGCGTTGGAAAATCAACGCTTGTAAACTTGCTTTTGGGCGACGAGGTGCAGGACGTAACCGAAGTAAGCGCGAAAACGCAAAAAGGCTTACATACGACCACTTTTAGCGTCATTTTCCCGCTTCCCACCAAACAATTCCCCGAAGGTGGCTTCATTCTTGATACGCCAGGCATTCGAGAATTTGGAATGTGGAACGTTGATAAAGAAAATCTCCCCTTTTATTTTCACGATTTCGACGATTACCGCCTTGAATGCCGCTTCACGCCATGTACGCACACGCACGAGCCGTACTGCGCTGTGAAAGGCGCGGTGGAAGAAGGGGAAATTGATGCAGAACGCTACGAAAGTTATTGTTTAATTTTAGCGAGCATGGACGAAACGCGAGAGCGATAACACAGTTTTGGAGAATGCTTGGAATCAATAATCTTGCTGCTTTTCCGTCATGCGATGTACAACAGATGTACATTCGTACTTTCCTCTCAAAAGCCTTTGTACACGACAAAACCTCTGAAAAGCTCGTAGAATCAGGCTTCAGTGGCTTGAGACTTCCTATCTGTGTTTCTCGCCTGAATCCCGCATTAACACTCACAGACAAGAATGTCTGTGCCACTGCTGAAGAAATTTTGTCGTGTACAAAGCTCAAGAGCATTCATGTTTCATTTAATTTTTTGACCGATGGGCTACACACGACTAAAATCTCCTCACGATAACGAAATACTTCTCCCACCTGGTTACGCCGAAGCACGGCGCAAAAGCGCGTGGCTACTGCCCGTGGGCTTGTTTTTACTCACTGTCGTTTCGACCACGATGGCGGGCGCGGGCTGGGCTGGGAAAAATCCGCTTGAAGTGAATAATTGGGGCTATGGCATTCAGTATGCAAGCCTGATTCTGACCTTTCTTGCCATGCACGAATTTGGGCATTATTTCGCAGCAAAATATCACGGTGTGGATGCCACGTTGCCGTATTTTATCCCCGTTCCACCAATTTTTATGCCGTTTGGCACTGCCGGCGCGGTGATACGAACACGCAGCGTGATAATGAGCCGTAAGGCATTGTTTGATATTGGCGTGGCCGGTCCGATAGCA
The DNA here is from genome assembly GCA_013298775.1 of Ignavibacteria bacterium. Lineage (GTDB taxonomy): Bacteria > Bacteroidota > Ignavibacteria > Kapaibacteriales > UBA4661 > PH2015. The sequence continues at coordinate 106,603 of JAAFIV010000005.1, forward strand.
GGTTTCGTCGCGTGTGTGGCATTTTTGCTGATTGGCTTTGCAAATTTGCCCAGCATCGAATATCTCTACCAAATTCATCCCGAATATCGGATGTTTGGCGGCGCGGTGCCAGAATACGGCTTGCGCTTCGGCGATACGCTTCTGTACTCGTTTCTTCGCAATGTTATTCCCACCAATCCCGATGCGTTCATTCCACCCATGAACGAGATGTATCATTACCCGTTCTTGTGTGTGGGCTGGTTTGGCTTGTTTGTGACCTCGCTCAATCTCCTCCCGCTTGGGCAGCTCGACGGCGGGCATATTGCTCATGCAATGTTTGGTGAGAAGCAAGCTCTCATCGGACGTGTAACGTGGTGGATTGTTGTCTTTCTTGCGTTTGGTTCGCTTCTCAGCTATGTTCACAGCAAAATTCTCTTCGATTCGCCCGACGGCTTGTATATGTTTTTTCAATCGCTCCTCTTGCCCGCTCTGAACGCGCTTCATAGCTCCATTCCTTGGTACTATCAGGCATGGGGCGGCTGGGTGGTGTGGAGCTTGCTCTTGCGCATTTTTATTGGCATTGAGCATCCGCCCATTGACGACCCTGAACCACTGAACACTGGACGAATGCTGGTTGGCTGGCTTGCAGCAGTGATTTTGATTGTGAGCTTTTCCTACAACGGTATTTTTGATATTGAACCCACAGAGGAAAATGCCATTCCGAAGAGCAGGCAGTCGCGTGGGGATATGATTTTTTTGGGAAAATAACGTATCATCATTGGTGAGGTCATTCGTCATGGAACGCGGATGAAGCCCAGATTGAGAGGATGTTGAGGATTTTTTCGTCATGTTTTTTATCCTTAAAATCCTCCCAAGTCCTCAAATCCGCGTTCCCAAATCAATGAGAAACTGGCTCCCACTCTTCAACGATTCCGTGAAAGTTTTCTACTCCGACGTGTACGTTTTGCCGCTTCCCGAAGGGCATCGTTTTCCGATAACGAAATATCGCCTTGTGCGCAATGGTCTCGTAGGACAAGGAATTGTGCGGGAGACAGAGCTTCATCTTTCGCGCCCCACTTCGCCCGATGTGGTCAAACTCGCCCACGCACCTCACTACGTCGAGGCAATACAAAACGGCACCGTCGAGCGTATGATTATGCGGCGCATCGGTTTTCCATGGACACCAGAATTAGTCGTGCGCTCTTTTACGATTGTCGGCGGGGCAATAATGAGCGCGGAAGAGGCGTTGCAGCACGGCATTGCGGGAAATCTTGCGGGCGGAACGCATCACGCTTTGTGGGATGCGGGCGAAGGTTTTTGCGTGTTCAATGATTTAGCAATCGTTACGATGTCGCTTTTAAGGCGAGGATTGGCGCGGCGTGTGGCAATTATTGATTTAGACGTGCATCAAGGCAACGGTAATTCCGCTATTCTCGGCGGACGCGACGATGTGTACATTTTGAGTCTGCACGGCGAGAAAAATTACCCCTTTCGCAAAGTTCCTTCCACCGTTGATATTGACCTGCCCGATAACACGAGCGATGCAGAATATTTGCCGATTGTGCAGCGAGAAGTAGCGCGGGTTATTGCGTGGAAACCCGATATTGTCTTGTATCAAGCAGGCGTGGACCCATTGCTGGAAGATTCGCTCGGGCGATTGTCGCTCACAATGGCGGGGCTTGCAGAGCGGGATAGAATCGTCTTTCATGCCTGTAAAGCCGCGCAGATTCCCGTTTCTGTGGCAATGGGCGGCGGCTACGCGAAGCCGATTGAGCGCACGGTGGAGGCGCATATCCAGACCTACAAGGTTTTACGCGAGGTGTACGGCTGAAGCTCCTGAGTTTTTTACTAAATTCACATCCGCTTACGTTTTCTCCGCTTGGTTGTTATCCGCTTGATTGCTCTCCGCTTAATTGCTCTCCGCTTGATTGCTCATTTGCTTTGCCATGCCTTCGGCATTCCACGCTCGAATTCGCGCATCATTGGGCAGAAAAACCGTCAAAACGCCAAAACACGGGAGAATGCAGCAACAGAGCATCATTGCATCTAGTCCAATAGTATCGGCGAGTTTGCCCAATGCCAGCGAACCCACTGCACCTAAGCCAAACGCTAAACCAAACATCAAGCCAGAAACAAAGCCTGTTCTGCCTGGTAGCAAATCGAACATGTACATCAGCGCGACCGAAAAGCCAGAAAGAATTGCAAAACCGCTCGCCGCAAGCAGCATATATGCCCAAACACCGCTTGCAAAGGGGATTCCAAGTGCGAAGGGAGCGCATCCAAAAATAGAAAACATCAACACATTACGCTTACCAAAACGTTCTGCAAGCGGTCCACCTAAGAGAATACCAATCGCGCCGAAGAGCATGAAAACAAACGTGTGTATTTGTGCGGCCTGCAAGCTGGCGTGCCAATGTTCCATTTGATAAAACGCATAAAAACTGCCCATTCCCGCAACAAACCACGCCCGCGCAAAACTTAAAAAAAATAATAAGACCATTGCGCGAGTAATGATGCGCTCTTGCATTGCTGTTCGTTGAATACGAGCCGATTCCGTGCGTCGTTTCAGGGCTGGAAGCTGCTCTTTGTACCATCCTGCTAGAAAATACAGCATCACGAGCGCAAGCCCCGCCACACCGACGAACCAGACCGCGCCAATTTGCCCAAGTGGTGCGAAAATAAGAATCGTCATAAGCGGTGCAAGCGATTGCCCTGCGTTTCCGCCCACTTGAAAAATGGATTGCCCCAAACCCAAGCGTCCACCTGCCGAGAGCATTACTATTCGCGAGCCTTCGGGATGAAATATCGCCGAACCCAAGCCGACCAACATCACCGCAAAAACAATCAACAACAGCGTATGCGCATAGCCCAGAACAAGCATCCCAACAAGCGTACAACTCATTCCAAAAACAAGCGAGTACGGCTGCGGCTTACGGTCGGTGTACCAGCCCACAAGCGGCTGCATGAGCGAGGCGGTCATGTTGTTTGCAAAGGCGATAAAACCTAGCTCGGTGTAGGAAAAGCGCAGCGTTTGCTGCAAAATGGGGAAGATAGCAGGAATGACCGATTGCACAATATCGTTCAGCAAATGTGCAATGGTAATTGCTGCTAAAATGGGAACAATAATTGCCTCAGAAGCCTGATGTTGCGTGCTTGTGGCGGGAGGAGTATTCACAAAGGAAGAAATGGTGATGGAAAATCTTGCGGGTGCTTGGTAGATGTATGCAGGAAAACAGTGAAAATGGCTTACCGAACCTGTTCCCACCAGGCTTCGTGCGGCAAGGCATGCGCACTATCTAAAAGCAATGTTTCACCAATACGCGGCGTAGTGATTGGCATTCCACGCTCTTGTGCGGCTTTTGTTACGCGGCGAATCGGCTCGTCCCACGCATGAAGCGCGAGGGTGAATTTTCCCCAATGAACAGGCACCAATACCTTTGCGCGTAGGTCTTGTGCGGCTTGTACGACTTCTTCTGGCATGAAGTGAATCAATTTCCAGCCAAGATTGTATTGCCCACATTCCAAAAAAGCGAAGTCGAAGGGACCGTACTTCGCGCCAATTTCGGCGAAGTGCGTGTCGTAGCCAGAATCGCCACCCAGATACAGGCTGTGCGTTGCGGTTTTCACGATAAACGACGACCACAGCGTTTGCGCACCAATAACACCACGCCCAGAGAAATGTCGCGCCGGAGCAGCAATAATGCGGATTTCATTGTTTTCTTCTGCGCTAATTTTCCCTTCTTCCCACCAATCGTACTCCGAAATTTTCTCTGCCGCAATTCCCCAATGCTCCAAATGCTCACCCACACCCAGCGACGTGTGGAAATGCGCGGTTGTGGGAGCAAGTTTGAGAATAGTTTCGTAGTCTAAATGGTCGTAGTGGTCGTGCGTGATTATCACCGCATCAAGCAGAGGCATATCGGAAGCCGCATAAATGCTTGTCCCTGCGTATGCCGCGCTTCCAGCGAAACTCACGGGCGAGGCGCGTTTGCTAAAAACAGGGTCAATGAGCAAGGTTTTTCCTGCAATGCGAATCAAATATGATGAATGTCCAAACCAGACTACAAGCGGTGTTGCGGGGTCTGCATTCGCCACAAGTGCCTTCAAATCTTGCTTTTGGCTTGGCAATGGCTTCGGCGGCTCAAGTTGTGCGCCATTGCCGAAAATGTATTGTTTCAATAAATCCACCGATGAAACATCGTCCGACATCATTGGCGTTTCCGACGTGTTTTGAAATTTCCCATCGCGGTACTGTTTTGATTTTTTCACCCGCTCCAAACGCGCACCGCTTGGATGCTTGCCGAAAACGGCTTGCTGCAAAAAGAGGAATGCTCCTGCGCCGACAATTGCTAGAAGTATCACGAATATCACCATAATTTTTTTAAAGAATTTCATTCAATCTTCCCCTGTAATGAAGCTATGTTCAGGCTTTTTGTTTAGATTTTCTATTTAGGCTTTGTAACTTGGTCAGGTCATGATTTTTAGGACACAGATTACCATGATTTCCATGATTCGCACAGATAAAAACGGAAATAAGAAGGGGGGAATATTCCTCTCTGAAATCCTCTTCATCATGGGAATCATGGGAATCATGGGAATCTGCGTTCAAAAACCTGACTAAGCTACTAGGCTTTTTTATCAAAATTCTTCCACATCATAGATTCTACGGGAAGCCCTGTGCGCCCGTTGTATTTCGCGCTTTGTTTGGTGTTGTACGGCGTGAGAATTTCTCCTTCGACCACAAAGTAAATAAGCTGTCCGACAGGCATTCCTGCATACACGCGCACGGGCTGTTTGACGGAGATTTCGAGCGTCCATGTGTTGCAAAAGCCCACGTCGCCTTTGCCAGCCGTTGCGTGGATGTCAATTCCCAAGCGTCCAACGCTCGATTTTCCTTCCAAAAACGGTACGTGTTCGTGCGTTTCTGTGTATTCTTCGGTTACGCCGAGATAGAATTTGTGCGGTTCCAAGACGTAGCCTTCATCGGGAATTTCAAAGGTGTCAATCAAATTATGCTTTTTTGCATCCAAGACGGTATCGCGGTAGCAGGCAAGCGTTTTTCCCAAATGCACATCGTAGCTGTTCGAGCCAAGCGATTCGCGGCGAAAGGGCGTAACGACGATACTTCCACGTTCAATGTGGCGTAAAATTTCTGCGTCGGAGAGAATCATATTTTTTTAGCGTTGAGTTTTAAGTGTTGAATATTGTATTCTTACAATCCCAGCTCTACCTGTCCGCGCAGAATCCATGAACGCTGCTCGCCAAGCTGTGAATCGCGCAGAACATTGTAAGTGAGGTCGGTTTGGAGCTTCACCCGATGTCCGTTCAGGAAATACGCCACGCACGCGGTGTATTGCGTTTGCCCTTGCTGATATTGCGCCACTGCTTGCTCAGGCTGAATGTTCGTATAGCGCAGTGAGACGCACCATTGCTTGGGAACAAGGAAATATCCTGCTTGCACGTTTAGTCCATCGCCCGTGAAAATGCTGCGGATGCTTGTTCCGTCGCGGGTTACGGGGTCTTGTGCGGTGCGGCGAGCATATTCAGCAAAGAGCGAAAAACCGTGATATTTGAAAAGTACATCAAGGAAATACGTGTCCATTGTTCGCTGGGCAAAAAGCGGCAAACCGAGCGTCCCGCCTACGCGGGTAGCATTTTCATTGTGCGAAAGTACCCCAGCAACAAAGAATTTGGGTGTTTCTTCAAAATGAATGTCGTCGGTTGTCATGTCGCCATTGTTTTTGAATGCGCCAAAAGGCAAGAATTCAAGCCGCGCCGTGCTAAGAAAACCTTGCACCGTGCGAAGGGGATTGCGTCCCTCGCCAGTGGATAATGCCAGACGCACAGTAAGCAATGGTGCGGTTTGTAAGGATTCGCCCAAAGGCTGCGTATATGCGGCTTGAAAGCCAACATCGCGGTCAAGCGTAAAGGTGCGATTGAGAATGGAGCGGTCAATAAATTGTAATTCTCCCGATGACACAACACGCTCACGATTGCCCGGAAGTTTCGACAAACCAAAGCCGATGGTGAGATTCGGCAATGCGCGATAATTCACCATTGCATCGCGCAAAACATTGACAAAACCTGCGGTCTCGAAATCCACATCATTCCGCGAAAAGCCAAGTTGGAGCGAGTAAGTAAGACGCGGGTCAATGACAAAACCCAGCATTCTAAGGCGCACGCGGCGAATGGTGAATTGAGCATCATTCACCGATAAATCCTGCGCTGACGCGGTTTCTAGCGAAACTTGATTTTGCATACGAAAGCGCAAGGTCAGCGACATTGAGCTATCTGCCGCAATAAAATTGATGCCATTTTTTAAGCGTAAACGGTCGAGAAGCGTTGTATTTGCTTGCTCCTCCTGAGCGAAGGCATTGTAGAAGAAGCAACAGCAGAGATAAAGAAAAAATCCGAAACTACATACCGAGCGTCCTCCAGTGCCGCAGACAGGAGTGTCCGCGCTACCGCATTGCGCCTTCGGTAGAGCAGACACTCTTGTTTGCTCAGATTTCTCGTCATTTCGGCATTTCTGCCCGCCAGAGAAGTGAAGAATCCCCATAGCTCAAAAAGCGATAATCATTGGAGAGAGCTGCATCATATACGGTGCGCCATGCTGAAGAGTGCGTGCTTGAAGGCAACGGCGAATGCTGTAAAAACGCGGCAACAAGAAGCATCAGCGTACTTTGCGGCTGATGAAAGTTCGTGATAAGCCCATGACAAATTTTGAAGGAATATCCAGGCGCAATCATAATTTGGGTGCCGCCAGTAAGTGTTTCCAAGTTGTGGTCGTGCATCCAGCCCAGAAGCCGCTTCATTGCTTGCGATGGCGATGGCAACTCTTCAAAGCGGCTGTCCAATTCTCCTGAAAAACCGTCCCATTGCCGTACATCCAGCTCCTGCGCCGTTGTCAAAGAAAAACACTGTAACGCCCACCAATACAGGGATTCCAGCGTCCGCATTGATGTTGTTCCAACAGCAATAACGGGCGCATTTCCTGTCTGTGCGTGACGGTCAAGTTGCTCGGCAAGAGCAGCAATGGTGCTGCGTTGCACGAAAATACGTTCTTCGTGCATTTCGTGGTCGGCAACTTTTTCGCTCGTCATCGGCTTGAACGTTCCCGCGCCAACGTGCAAGGTTACGCGCTCTTGGCGAATGCCTTTTGCGTGAAGTTCTTGCAGGACGCGGCTTGTGAAGTGCAGTCCAGCCGTCGGCGCAGCAACCGAGCCATCGTGCGCGGCGTAAACGGTTTGGTAGCGTTCTTTATCGCTGGCTTCGTCGCTGCGTTTCAAGTATGGCGGCAGGGGAACGTGTCCTACAAATGCTAAACACTCTGCGAAGCTCATATTTGCTGGTGTCCAGCGAAATTCTATATCTGCTTCCTGCCCTGCTTTGCGTAAAATCACCGCTTCCATGCGTAATGTGCGTGGCTGTTTGCTCGGAAGCGACATCTCCAAAAAGAGCGTATCACCCGCTTGAATCCTGCGTCCGCCAATCATGCACCGCCATTGCACAGAACCTTCTTGCTGAAAGGCTTGAATGTAGTTCGGCGATTCGTGTGGAATAATGGAAATTGGCTGCAAACATAGCACTTCTGCACGTCCGCCAGAAAGTTTGTTCATCTCAATTCGCGCTGCAATTACGCGGCTGTCATTCATCACAAGCAGCGCAGAGTTAGGCAATTCTTCAACGATATTGTGAAAATGCTGATGGCGAATTTCTGCACCCGCACGAGCATTGGTGCTAGCACTCGTGCTGCTTTTACGCATATCAGCAATGAGCAATTTACTCGCATCGCGCTCCGTGAGAGGATAAGCAGCAATGCGGCTTTCGGGCAATTCGTAGGCGTACTCTTCCGAGCGAATGTCAGGCGGAATAAAACGCAATAATGATGAAATCTCTTGCACAAACGCGGTAAATAGAATGAACAGAGGAAGTGAAAATCCGAATAGAAAAAACGCGATGAAAGCAAGGTTTCATCGCGTTTTTAAGCGTCTTGGTTGTTGGTTTAGCTTTTCGCCATTTCCACAACTTTTGCAAATGCTGCGGGTTCGTTCATTGCGAGGTCAGCAAGCATTTTGCGGTCAATTTCGATATTTTTCTGTATGAGAAGGTGCATGAGCTTCGAGTAGCTAAGACCATTCAAGCGAGCAGCCGCATTGATACGGGTAATCCAGAGGCTGCGGAATTCGCGTTTTTTCGCTTTACGGTCGCGGTACGCATATTGCCAGCCTTTTTCGATGTGGTGCTTGGCAATCGTCCAGACTTTACTACGTGCGCCCCAGTACCCTTTTGCGTGTTTGAGCATCTTTCTGCGGCGTTCGCGCGATGCTACTTTATTTTTTGAACGTGGCATTGTTCAATCTTCCTAGAAATGAAATGTTGGAAAGGCAGTGTTGGAGTTTTGAGCGAGAATTTTTATTGATTATTGAATGCTGCTCAACATTTAGCTAGGCACTACAACACTGTGCTGCCGCCTAAAAGCGGCGTAGTATCTTGGTTCTCCGTCTTTCGAGCCTCAAGGCTTCGGTGACTTTGTATCATACAAAATCTTCAGTAGTGGCACAGACATTCTTGTCTGTGAATGTTAGTGCGAGTTTCAGGCGGGAAACACAGACAAGAATGTCTGTGCCACTGAAGCCTGATTCCATGAGACTTCCAAGAGTTTTGTATGATATGAAATACCTGCGACAGATTAGAGATTCAACAGATACTTGATATTCGCCATATCGCTCTCAGCAACGAGGGTGGATTGACCCAAGCGGCGACGGCGTGTCGCGCTTTTGCCCATGAGAATATGACGATGAAAAGCGCGTTTACGCTTGATTTTACCAGAGCCGGTAACGGTGAAGCGTTTTTTCGCTGCGCTATTCGTTTTAATCTTTGGCATGATGACGAAAAAGTGAGTATAAAAGAAACGTGGTTTTGGCGATTACATTTGAGAACAAGTCTTATGCTTTGTCTTATGCTTTAGTCTTATGCTTTTGCTGCTGGAGTGGCTACGGGAGCGGCTCCAGTGGTTGGTACTTTCTTCTCTGGTGTGAGAATCACCGTACAGTTGTTGCCTTCCATTTTAATTTCTTGGTCGAGCTTAGAAATGTCGGCAAGGGCAGCAACGAAGCGTTTGAGCATCTCAATACCGAGCGCGGAGTGAACAATTTCCCGACCGCGAAAGAAGACGCTGGCTTTTACTTTATCGCCGTCCAGCAAGAATTCGCGGGCGTGGCGGGTTTTGAAGTCGAAGTCGTGCGTATCGGTGGCAGCTTTGAAGCGGATTTCCTTCAGTTGTTGCTGATGCTGATTTTTCTTTTGCAACTTCTCGCGTTTTTGCTGCTCGTAGCGGTATTTCCCTAAGTCGATAATTTTACACACCGGCGGCTCTGCCTTCGGCGCGATTTCGATAAGGTCAATTCCTTGATCCATTGCGATTCGCATCGCTTCTTGCGGCGACATAATGCCCAGCATTTGCCCGTCTTCGTCCACGACGCGGAGCTTTGGTGCATCAATTTCTTCGTTCACACGAACATTTAAGTCGTGTTTTTTGTTCATCGGCGGTCGCCGTGTGCTTCTAAATTTACCCAAGTACAATCTGCTCGATAATGAAAAAACATTGGTTTAGGAACTTTTTTGACAAGCCTCAAATATCGGAGTTTTTTATGAATTTTTCAAACATTTTTTCTAAGAAATCTGTAATTTTGTACTGTGATTTTTAAGAAATTACAACTGAGCGAGGAACTTCGGATGTTCTCCTCATCTGGGATTTTGTGAGATGTATAGGATTACTGGGATTTTTGCCGTACTTGGGATGCAAAAGAGCATCACCATTACAGCAATCACGAGCATTTCAAGCGTTTTTGTGAAATCATTTATTTTTTCAATACGACATGATTCGTAAAAAATCCCAGCAATTCCAATAATCCCCCCAAATCCCAGTCCAGTCCAAACCACGCACTCAATCACCTTCCACCTTATCCCACACCATGCCACAAGAACTCAACGACCTCGAACGCCGCCGCCGCGAAGAACTCCAGCATTTGCGCGAACTCGGCGTAAATCCGTACCCGTACTCTTTCGACAAAACCCACGATTCTACCGCCATTCTCAGCACGTTTACCGACGAAACGGCAGAAAATTTCAAGAACGTCGCCGTTGCGGGGCGTATTATGGCGATTCGCCGCATGGGAAAAGCGAGTTTTTGCCATATTCAGGACGCGCAAGGGCGTATTCAGGTGTATTTGCGCACGGGCGACATTCCAAATTATGATGATTTCAAACTCTACGATATTGGCGATATTGTTGGCGTGAAAGGCTATGTGTTTCGCACAAAAGTTGGGGAAATCAGCGTTCATGCGACGGAACTCGTGATGCTCTGCAAATCGCTTTCGCCCATTCCGATTGCTAAAGAAGTGGAAGATGAAGCGGGCAATAAAACCATGTATGATGCCTTCCAAGACAAGGAACTACGCTATCGCCAGCGTTATACCGACCTTGTTGTGAATCCGCAGGTGCGCGAGGTATTTGTCAAGCGAAGCCGCATCATTTCGACCATGCGTCGCTATTTCGATGAGCGCGGCTGGCTGGAAGTGGAAACGCCTGTGTTGCAGCCCTTGTACGGCGGTGCGTCGGCACGTCCTTTTATCACGCATCATAACACGCTCGACATGGAATTGTACTTGCGTATTGCAGACGAGCTTTACCTCAAACGCCTGATTGTTGGCGGTTTCGAGGGTGTATATGAAATTAGCAAAGATTTCCGCAATGAAGGCATGGACAGGACGCATAATCCCGAATTTACAATGATGGAAATTTACGTTGCCTACAAAGATGTGTATTGGATGATGGAAATGGTCGAAAACCTGCTTGAAACCATCACGCGCGAGGTGCATGGCGGAACGGAAATCACGGTCGGCGAACAACAAATTTCCATGAAAGCTCCGTTTCGCCGCGTAACGATGCTGGATGCAATCAAAGAACATACAGGCAAGGATTTACGCGGGGTTTCGCTGGAAGAAGCAAAGGCGATTGCAAAAGAACTGCACGTGGACATTGACGGTAAAACCAGTGTTGGTGCGATTATTGGCGAAATTTTTGGCACAAAAGCCGAACCGAATCTCATTCAGCCAACCTATGTGATTGACCACCCGCTTGAAGTCTCGCCGCTTGCAAAGACACACCGCTCAGACCCAAGCGTTACCGAGCGTTTCGAGCTGTTCATCAACGGTGCGGAGTTTGGCAATGCGTATTCGGAATTGAACGACCCCATTGACCAACGCGAGCGTTTGGAAGCGCAATCCCGTCAACGCGCTGGCGGCGACGAAGAAGCAATGACGCTGGATGAAGACTTTTTACACGCACTGGAAATTGGAATGCCGCCCACAGCAGGGCTGGGCATCGGCATTGACCGTTTGGTGATGCTGCTCACGAACCAAGATTCTATCCGTGATGTGTTGTTTTTTCCGCAGATGCGGCGTTTGGAATGATTCGACTGCCGTATTATTATATGACAATCTACACCTTAATGCGCCACACTCAGAAATCTTCATTTCTCTGTGTGGCGTTTTTTATTAGAAAATTTTTGTTACAGTTTTTTTATTGTAGATTTGCACCATTCGGCTTTACATATTTCTCATCATAGCTATACCCGTACAAGCCTCATCAATTCTTGCATTCACCATTATTGTTCACGTATCACTCAATCTATTGCTCATTCGACAAGGACTTGGTTTATGAAGATTGTCGCCCAATACTACCAATACTATTACAAAGCTCATCGCTTCCTGATTGTATGCGCTCTTGCGAGTTTTTTGATTACAGTACATTTCTCTCCAAGCCTCGCCCAGCAACGCTTTCCCGATGATTTCTGGCAAGAAGTTCAGCTTACGCCGCCGCCCGACGGTGTGCCAGATTATTGGCTCGAAGCATATTTTTTACCTTCAAACCCGCAACTAGGCTGGGTTGTGGGCTTTTACCGTCGCTCTGTTTTTACCACCGATGGCGGAAAAACATGGACACGCGTCCAAATGCCTGGTCGCATTTCCTATGACCGTACCGACGAGCGCAATCACTTAGAAGGCATTTGGTTTCCCGACCCGCAAGTGGGCTACTCCTCAGGTCCGGGAGGCGTGTTAAAATCTACCGATGGCGGTAGAACGTGGCTCGACATCACACCACTCCAGCTTGCAGGTGTTAAAACGCGGCTCTGGGGCTGCTATTTCACCCACCGCGACACAGGTATTGTACTGGGTGGCGGCTGTGGCGTGGGACCTGGAACTGTGAACCCAACAGATGCACAATACGTTTTTCGCACCACCGATGGCGGAAGTACGTGGTCGGTCTTTGTAGGCACGGAACCAAATACGGGCATGACCGATGCAATCCTGTATTCTTCGCGGGGTTTGGGCTATGCTTCGAGTAGCGGTTACATTTGGCGGACGCAAAATGGCGGCATTTCATGGAATATTTTTGCCTCTACTCAAGCCCCAACATCGCGGCAGCACAGGGTTTGGCAAGAAGATTTATCTATCAGTAATAATTCTTTCATGGTGCCTCTTTCGGGGGTGATATGCTCTGGCGGTGGCATAAATACTGGCGGCGTGCGCTTTTCGCGTGATGGCTGCAGAACGTGGTTGGAGCATAATTCTGGCACAGTCATGTACGGGACATTTTTGCTCAATGACTCCACAGGATGGGCTGTGGGCGATAACGCAACCGTCATAAAAACAAGCGATTACGGCGAAACTTGGAAAACTATTAACTGTGGCATTCCAACCGAGCGCAACATTGATGATTTATGGTTTATCAACGATACACTTGGTTTCGTGGTCGGTGAAGGCATTTTTCGCTATATTCCACCAGCAAAACGGGTACTGCAAATCAGCCAGAACCCGCCGAGAAACGTGTATTGTCAGGGGGATAGCGTTATACTGAGCGTGTCGGACGCATTTACTGAATATCTGTGGTCGAATGGTAGCTCGACGGCAACAACCACCGTAAAAGAATCTGGCACATACCGAGTGCGGGTGCGAGTTCCAACGTGTGTCGAGGGTATTGATTCTGTGCAAATTACCTTTTTACCACGCCCTGAGGCTCGTATTCTTCTTAGCGGTCCGCCTTTTTTCTGCGAAGGAGAAACGCGGCGTTTGACAGCAGCGAGTGTTCAAGCGGAGTTTGGCTATCAATGGACGGAAGGACGCAATATCCTTTCAACGAGCGGCGTTTTGAACGTTTCGCGCTCTGGCACCTACACGCTCCGCGTGCGTGGCTCAAGCGGCTGCGAAGCGGTCTCCACGCAAACCGTTACCGTTCTTCCACGCCCGAACACGCGTATTACCGCGCTGCGCAATCAGAAGTTTTGCTTAGGCGACAGTACGATTTTACAAGCTCCGGCGGGCTTTGTGGAGGTACGCTGGGCGCGGAATACACCGCAAAATCAAGAGCGCAATATTGCTCGTGGGCAAACGCTCGTTACGCGCACCTCAGGCGATTATTTTGCTGAAATGACCGATGGAAACGGCTGCGTGTGGACTTCCAACACGGTTTCCGTTTTCGCGCTCAATCTCCGCAAGCAGCTTTTTATCACACTCGACCAGCCCATTTTTCTCATGGATTCAACGGGCGTGGGACGTATTACCTGCGCGACGATAACGCTCTTCAATGAAGATACGGTGCGCTCGGTGGTCATGCCCAATATTCCGCTTGTGCGCAATATTGAATTTTCGTTGCCACCGAGCCAATTGCCGTTTGTTCTGCCGCCGCTCACGCGTAAACGTCTGACGGTGTGCTTCTCGCCGAGCAGCATTGGTGTTTTACGCGATACACTTTTTGTTGAGGATTCCTGCGGCGTAACGCCAATTGCACTCGAAGCAGTCGCCGTTTCAAACGATTACGCTGGCATTTCTCGCTGTAATGCACGCGTTCTCTTACGCAATGTTGGCAATGGCAATAGTGGAAACGCGCTTGCTGTCGAGGCATTGCGTCTGGCGCAGCCCGCACCAAATCCTGCTTCTACAAGTATTTCGTTGCTGATTGAGCGATTGATAGAAAACGCAAACAGTGGGCAAAACCTTGACGGACAGGCAATTTCAGCAAAATGCGTTGTAAAAGATATTCTCGGAAATACGCTTGCCGAAGCAGAATACGCAGCACTGGAGCGGTTTACCGACGAGCGCACCACACGAAACTATGAACGAGGCACATTCACCGTTTCTACGCAATATCTCCCCAATGGCGCGTATATGCTTGTTGTGCAAACTGCGCACGGCAGTACGGCGTTGCCCGTCTTGGTGCAGCGATAGGGGCATTAAACCTGACTCTGCACTAAGCCCTCACCCAACCCTCTCCCAAAGGGCGAGGGCTTCAGAACCCGCATAGAATCTTGCCCTTCTCCCTCTGGGAGAAGGGTTGGGATGAGGGGACGCAAGAGTGTATCTAAACTTCAATCTAGGGCATGATTGGTGTATCATTGGGCATCAGTAGCAATCCCGCACAATGCCTTCGCGCTCTGTAAAATCTATAAAAAGCGATGAGTGACTGAAACACTCTTCGCTTCCTTGAAATTACGCGGGTTTCATCTTGAGGCAACCCACTTAAACGACCCTGCACGGCTGTGGCGGCTGTTCGCCTTACTTGCCGTTGCGCTCGTCTTAGCGTACAAATGTGGACTCTTTTTGATAGAGAAAAAATCCATTCTTATCAAAAAACACGAGTAACTTGCGTATTCTCTTACCGCAGATGTACTTCTTGAACTTCAGCATTCTTTGCTCAACCTAAAGTTCTTCGGACGAGAAATTATCAGCGTCCTAGGACTTTTATCCTATACATAGGCTTTTCCCACCCACCTTTCAAACACGCTCGTGGACATTTCCCAACGTGATATTTCCCAACCCAACATTTTACAACGCCTTCTTGATGAACTCTATGCCCTGCGCCGCTCCGATGCTACGCCTGGCTTGGAACGCGCACGGGAACTTGCTGCGCAGCTTGGCAATCCGCACACGAAATTTCCGTGCATCCACATTGCGGGAACAAACGGCAAAGGGACGGTTTCGTCGGTGGTGGCTTCGGTACTGAAGGAAGCGGGCTTGAAGGTGGGCTTGTACACGTCGCCGCATATTTTGCGCTTCAATGAGCGGATTCGGGTCAATGGCGTGGAGATAAGCAATGATGCGCTTTTGGAGCGAGTGCAGGAAATCATGCCGCTTGTACGCCAGCACAACGCTATTTTCTTTGAAGCCGCCACCGTTATGGCGTTTCAGCATTTTGCGGCGGAACAGGTTGATATTGCCGTCATCGAAACAGGCTTGGGTGGACGCTTGGACGCGACGAATATCCTCGCACCGAAAAATGTACTCATAACGGCAATTACCTCGATTGACTACGACCACACCGAGTTTTTAGGGGAAACGCTGCCCGAAATTGCGGGCGAAAAAGCGGGCATTATGAAAGAGAACGTGCCGTGTATTATTGCTGAATCGCGGGCTGAACTATTGCTAACGTTTATGGAGCATTCCGCCGAAAAGCAAGCTCCTATCTGCCTTCTGGACGATGCGTATCGTGTAGAGATTGCTAAATTTCATCCCGATTTCTCCATGACCGCCACGCTTCGTGCGCCAAAACTGACGCTCGAAAACGCTCGCATCCCGCTCTGCGGCTCGCATCAAGCGCGGAATGTCTTGACAGCATTTGCAATCATTCACCAAGTGCGGAAACGCCTACCGAAGAAAAAAAACAGTACGGAAGAACGTATTGCGGAGGAAGTAATTGAGCGAGGTTTGAGGAATATTACGCAGAATAGCGGCTTGCGGGGGAGAATCGAACTCTTGCGGGCTTCGAGCGGCACAACACCGCCAATCGTGCTGGATGTGGCGCACAATCCCGCCGGTGTGCAAATGCTCGTCGAAACGCTCCGCGCCTGTGGATACGCAGACACGAAGTGGCATCTCATCTTTGGGGCAATGCAGGATAAACACATTGACCAAATGCTCATGGCTTTGGAGCCTATCACAGAAAAACTCTACGCCCCCCAGCTTGAATTTGACCGCGCCCGCACCAATACAAGCGTTGTGGAACTTGCAGAAAAATACGGTTTCCAAGCTCACGCTTTTGATTCTGTGCTGGCAGCGTGTCGTGCCGCACTTGCAGAGCGTGTTCCCATGCTGCTTGCGGGGTCATTTCATCTTGCTGAAGAAGTGTTAATGCTTGGGGAAATGTTTGGAGAGCGTCATTGACAAATGTTATGGTAATTCCTCTAAAACCTGCACCACACCTGCCCGTGCGGAGGTCATCTCGGTAACGGCACGGCTAAATTCTTCTCCTTTCGAGAGCGGCACATGCGCAACAAATTCGACCGCATCTCCGTATGTCTCCTCGTACCGCGCTGCGTATTGGTGCAAGAGCCGTTTGATGATGTTTACATCTTCGTAAACACAGAAAACGCGGAGGGATTTTGTTTGGATAACATCTAGTTTTGTGCAAAGTTTGAGAGCTTCTTCGGCAGCACCCGAATACGCTCGCGCCAAGCCGCCCACGCCGAGTTTTGTTCCGCCGTAATAGCGCGTTACGACCATCACCACATCGCTAACATCAGCTTTTTGCAATTCAAACAGAATGGGCTTACCCGCACTGCCATTGGGTTCGCCGTCGTCTGCGGTGCGGAAATTCAGCCCTTGTGCGCCTAAGCGGTACGCAAAGCAATTATGCGTCGCATCGTAAAATTCTTTGCGAATATCATCAATGTACAGCATTGCCTCCTCCTTCGATTTTGCAGGAGCCAGCGAGCCGATAAAGCGCGATGATTTCACGACAATCTCCGCACGCTCACGCGAGGCGATGGTACAATAAGAATCGGGTTGATGTGTCATACCACAAAGATACGCTATTTCTCACACTTTGCGCGGAAACTTTCGCACGTTTTTGTTTCCCGTGTATTCAAAATATCCGAACATTTCTCCAGATTTATCAAGGACAATGAGCATGAAAATCGGTATTGTTTGCTACCCGACCTACGGTGGTAGCGGCGTAGTAGCAACAGAACTCGGTAAATCCCTCGCCGAGCGCGGTCATCAGGTGCATTTCATCACCTACGCTATGCCTTTTCGCTTGGATGGTTATCACAACAACGTTTTTTATCACGAAGTGGAAATGCCGAATTATCCGCTTTTTGAATTTCAACTCTACACGCTCGCTCTCGCCAGCAAAATGGTGGATGTTATTCGCTACGAGAATTTGGACATTCTCCACGTGCATTATGCCATTCCCCACGCCACGAGTGCGTATCTGGCAAAGCAAATTATCCGCAAAGAGCGCGACATCAAGGTTGTAACGACGCTGCACGGCACGGATATTACGCTCATTGGCTTGGAGCCGAGCTTTCTACCGCTCGTGAAATTTGCCATTGAAGAATCCGATGCAGTTACGTCCGTTTCACGCTTTTTGCGCGAAAAAACCTTGTCGAATTTCAACATCAAAAACAAAGAAATTGATGTTATTCCGAACTTCATTGATACGAACTTTTACAAGCGTTGCGTGGATTGCGACGTGCGCAAGCAATACGCTCCCAACGGCGAGAAAATCTTGATGCACGTCTCGAATTTCCGCCCCGTCAAGCGCGTAACCGATACAGTGCGCGTGCTGCATGAAGTCTTGAAAAGCGTTCCGGCGAAGCTCATTTTGGTGGGCGACGGTCCTGAACGTTCCGACGCGGAACGCCTCAGCCGCGAACTAGGAATTGCCGAACATGTGCGCTTTTTGGGTAAACAAACGGGCTTGCCGCAAATCCTCTCGGCGGCAGATGTTTTCTTGCTTCCCAGCCAATCAGAGAGTTTTGGCTTAGCGGCACTGGAAGCGATGAGCTGCCACGTACCAGTGGTAGCAACAAGCGCGGGCGGGATTCCCGAAGTCGTTGCACACGGCGAAACGGGCTACGTTGCTGAGGTTGGCGATACCGAGCGCATGGCAAAATATACCGTCGAACTGCTCACCAACGAGAAAAAACACACCCGCTTTGCTAATGCCTCTCGCAAACGTGCGGTGGAAGAATTTGAAACGAAATTGCTTTTGCCTGATTACGAAAAACTCTACGAACGCGTCCTCGCAGCACCGCCAACTGCACAAGAAACAAACGGCACGGCGTATAGCAATGGTGCGCTTTCGTATGTGATTTAGCAGAATTGTAGTTCGTGAATAAGGTTGTGGACATAATTATGTTCAATTGGGCAGACAAGAGTGTCTGCTTGTGCCGAAGCCAGTTTTTATGCGGTAGCGCGTAACACTCTTGTCTGCGCCACGAGATGCCAAATTATTGTGTCCACAACCTTAGTTCTTAACTCACCTTACGCACACCCTCGCGCTGCCCTCACCCCTCGCTGCGCGAGACCCTCTCCCAGAGGGCGAGGGTTGATGGAGACCAGCTCTGAAGCCCTCTCCCTCTGGGAGAGGGTTGGGTGAGGGGCTTGTGCGTAAGGTGAGTTCTTAAATACACTTCTTGAATGCAAGGTCTGCGTCTTCTCAATACGGCAATAAACGTTGTGCCGGAAGGCTGCCCACCTTGATTAAACCTAGCTGCTCGGTCATTGCAAAGACAAGATTGTTTTGCACATCCACGCCTGGAATCAAGCAAAGAAGCGGGGCATCGCTGAGGGAAATGACCTGTTGAAATACACCGTCTTTCCGCATGATATACACACCGACGGCATCGCCTTTGGTACCAACAAAGGCGATATTTTCTTCACCAATCATAGGCGCACCAATGACGGCGAGGTCGTAACTAAGCCGCCACAATTCCTTACCGCTCTGGTCGAAACCGTAGAGAAGAGTAAGCGGCTCGCCAACTCCGACACGGTATCCTGCTACCACTATCAAAGGCTCATTACTACTTGCTTGCGAGCCAATGCTCATACCTTGCGGCGCGAAAGTAAGGGGTTTTTCCCAAAGCGTTTTTCCTGTTTGCGCATCTAAAGCAAGAAGAATGTCCGTGCGTTCGCCGTTGCGTTCACGTATGCCCGCAAGCAGTACGATTCCTGCGCCAGAAGCTCCTCCACTGGAAACTCCACCGCCGAGAACAGGTGATTTTGTAATGCGCGTTTCGGCAAGCTGCACCGCCCAGCGCACGCTCCCATTTGGTGCGAGCGAGAGAACCGAATCGCTTTTACCGCTTTCATTGTGCGATAATCCCATAACAATATTTTCCTGCTCATCAGCAGCAATGGTGCGGGTTGGGGCTAATGTGTACTCTTTGCGCCATTCTGTTTTGCCGTCCGCATCTAGTTTTATGAGTGTTCCATTTGTACCATTCGCGCTGAAGGCAGTAATGATGCCGTTTTTCAGCAACAGAAGGTCAGAAAAGAAGGACTGTGCGCTTGGTGTGAATAATGCTTGTTTTGAGCGGCGTTTGCCTGTTTTATCGAAGCTATACAGTGCGCCATCATTGGCGAGAAGGTAAAAATTGTCGTTTACATCTGCGCAGGGGAAAGAGGCGGCAACCGCACGTTTGCCGCTTGGTAGCTCGTCCAACGGCGATTTCCACTCTAGTTTGTTATTCGCATAGCGGAGTGCGTAGCCGTCGGTGCTGGCAAGGTAATTGTGATTGAAGGTAATCGGTATCGGCGGCGTAGCTGCGCCGTTTGGAAGGGCTTCACCGTTGTTTTTCTTTGCGGCATCTTTTGGCACATCGGTAATTATCATTGTTGAAAATGAGCCAGAAAGCTCATAATTGCTTGCTCGTGAAGCACCGCCATAGAAATTGTAATTTTCAAGCGGCTTTTGCTTGGCACAACTCTCCAACAATACGCTGCTCAAAAAAAGGCTTCCTACGAGAAGGAATATCCTGTAAATATTGGTTGTTATGTGCATGCAACAAGAATGAAAAAACAGCATCATGGTAAAAAAGGAAAAGACATTGAGAAAAGATGTGTCCGCGTAGTTGATGATTACTCTGATGATTCCTACGACTATTCCTATGATTATTCCTACGCGAAAAGGGAACTTTGTTCGTCTTTATCTGTGTTTTCACAGACAATACGAATTGTTTGAATACCAGTTGTTCTTTGGCAATCTACGAAGAGATGCACAGAGACACCAAATTTCTTCTTTTGGATGATGACGTTTTGCTCACGTGGTCTTGCTTTTGGCACTCCAAAGCACCATGACGAAAACCTGTGATTCTGAAAATTTCATCGTAAAAAGTCCGAAATTTTTCGTAATATCATTTTTTACCACCAATTTTGAGAGTATTATGGCATTAGATATAGCCTCGCTTCAAGCAGAACTGACTGGGGATGAGCTACAACAATACTGGGCTTCGTGCCTTGATGAATACAAAGAAGCAACTCTCGAAGAGCGTGCAAAACTTCTCTCGTGGGTACACAACCTCCGCGATGGATTTCTCTCCCATGCTGCTGATATTGACGATGAAGAAGAATTACTCGTTTCAGTCGCGCTTAGTTATATCGAGCTGAAGAGCAAATGGCAAATGCTGAATACGCAGGTGAATTACCAAGTTTTTCGCACCGGCGAAGCAAAGCCAGAACTGATGTTCAAATCGTCCCTTCTCAGCGTCATTGTTGATACCATTGGTAAATTTCTAACGACTGAGGACATTACCAAAATTCAAGAATTTTTGCTCAATCCTACCGCCGAGCCACTCCGATTCTAGTTAATCCGATTCTAGTCAATCAATACGCTTCAACAATACTTTGTGCAATGAGTTTTTTATCACGTTCTGGTTTGCGCACTTCTCTTCGTGTGCTGAGTGTTGCTGGTGTGGGAATTCTACTCGCGGCAAGCGCATTCGGATTTCGCGCCATTAGTGATAATGCGATGTACATTAAAATTTCTAAGTCATTAGGAATTTTCGGGGAGTTTTTTCGCCAAGTTTCCAACGAATATGTGGATGAAATTGACCCATTGGAATTCGTTGAAGCGGGCATTGAGGGCATGGTGAAACATCTCGACCCCTACACAACCTATATCAGCGATGAAGATAGCGAAGAAGTAGATATCATCACAACGGGCGTGTATGGCGGACTTGGCATTACAACTGCGCTCATTGATAGCAACGTAACGATTGTCGGGATTACCGAAGGGTGCGCGGCAGAAAAAGCTGGTCTGCGCGTGGGAGACAAAATCTATTCTCTTGATTCAACTGTTGTTCTTTTTGCAACGACAAACGACCTTCGCAAGCATACACGCGGAAAGCCCGGAACGACAGTCCCTGTGAGGATTCTCCGAAGCGGTGTGCGTGATACCTTATCGTTTTTGCTCATTCGCCAAGAAGTTACGCTGAAAAATGTAACGTATAGCGGCTTGCTTCCTGCCACACAGGAAATAAGCACGGGAGATGCGGCGACGAAAAAAAGTGGTGTTATTGGGTACATTCGCTTGGAACGCTTCACGACTGGCGCAGCAAATGAAGTCCGCGAGGCATTGGAACAGCTTCGCAAACAAGCGGGAACGGAAAAGAGGGAATTGCAAGGCTGGGTACTCGATCTGCGTGAGAATCCAGGAGGGCTGCTGGATGCGGCGGTTGGTATTTGCGAATTGTTTGTTCCGTCGGGAACGCTGATTGTCGCAACGCGTGGGCGGAGCAGCGATAGTGAACGCCGCTACATTTCACGCCGTCCACCGCTCGAACCCACATTGCCACTTGCTGTACTCATTAGCGAAAACACCGCCAGCGCGAGCGAAATCGTTGCGGGGGCATTGCAAGACCTTGACCGCGCCGTGATTATTGGAGAGCGTTCCTTTGGGAAAGGGCTTGTCCAGACAATTTCCGCGCTTCCTTACGATGCCACCTTAAAAATGACCACCGCAAAATACTACACGCCTTCCGGACGCTGCATTCAAAAAATTGACTATAATCAACGCCGGCATGGTATCGTGAAGTCGCAATTGGACACAAGCAAAACGTTTCGGACAAGCACTGGACGTATTGTTCGCGACGCAAGCGGTATTCTCCCCGACACCGTTGTTGCTTTGCAAGTGCAGTCGGACATTATCGAAGAATTGTTTCGCAAAAATGTTCTTTTTCAATTTGCCAACGAATTTTCTGGCATCCGCGCTACACTTCCCGATAATTTCAGCGTTGATAAACGCACTGTGGAACAGTTTTATGCGTTTGCCAAGCGAAGTAAATTTGTCTATGAAAGTCCAGCATATCGAAAACTCTTGGAGATTGAGCGTTTACAACAGATTCAGCCGCTTAGTTCTGCCGTCGCAGCACACATAGCATCGGCAAAACAACAACTCGCCAAAGAACAGACGCAAGAACTCGAAAAACAGCGCGAAACCGTTACGGACGCGCTCTACGAAGAAATTTTAGAACGTTTTTACTCACGAAGCACTGTTATCGGAAAAACCTTGAACAACGATGGCGACCTTCAAACCGCCCGCTCACTCTTGGTGAATCCGAAACGCTACAAGGCTTTGCTACGGCAAGTACAATAATTTTAACAAATATTTTGCGCGTTTTGTGGCACAGACAAGAGTGTCGGCACTACCTCATCAATACTTCATCAATACTGGCTTCGGTAGCACAGACAATCCTTGTCTGTGTATTTCACAACAATCTTCCATTACCTTTTGGACACAAGCGTAGAGAACACGGTACACACATGAAACTTGAATTACAAATGCTGGGAGGCGCAGAAGAAATCGGTGCAAATTCCTGCTATCTAAACATTGGCGGACATGGGGTTGTGATAGATGCTGGCTTGCATCCACGCCGCCGCGATAAGTTTGCTTTACCCGATTACGACCTTTTAAGCGAGAAGCGCGTTGATACCTTCTTGCTTACGCATGCGCACACCGACCACGTTGGCGGCTTACCGTATTTTATGAAACGCCAGCCTCATGCTCGCATGATTACAACACGCCCTACGCGAGAACTTATCGAAGTGATGCTGCGCAATACTATTAAACTTCTTACGCTGGATTCTACCGAAGGTTTGCCTGAAAACCCGCTTGAATTCTACGATTACAAGCTCTTGAATAAATTCGGAACGCTCTTTGAAGGCTTTTTGTACGAGGAGGAAATCGTTCTCAGCGAAGACCAATACTACAATGGCAATCACGCTCAACACGGCGTAACAATGAGCTTCCACGATGCCGCGCATATTATCGGCTCGGCGGCGGCACGTTTCAGCGTGAATGGCGCGACAATCCTTCATAGTGGCGATGTGCAGTTTACCAAACAATCACTCTTGCCTGGAGCATCCCTGCCCCAAGAACCGCTTGACTGCTTGATTTTGGAATGCACCAACGGCGCGGATGAAAATCCTGTTCCCTATGCAGAAGAAAAACAACGCCTTGCAGATTTTATCAATCGCATAACCAATCAAAACGGCTCGGTACTGCTTCCTACCTTCGCACTCGGCAAAACCCAAGAAGTGCTGAAAGTCGTTTCCAATTTGATGAATTCTGGAAAAATCCCGCGTTTGCCGATTTATACTGGCGGCATGAGTAAACGTATCGGAAAGATTTACGACCGCTATGCACACAGCGTTCCTCGCGTCGAACCTGGCTTTGCGTTGTCGGGAATTCCGCAGGTAAGCGTGATATATGAGAAAATGCTCACCGAAAAATTCTTCCACGAGCCTGGCATTGTCATCATTTCTAGTGGAATGTTGAATGTTGGGAGTCCTTCGTATTCACTCGCGCAACGGTGGATGGAAATGGAGCATTTTGGCATTGGCATCATGGGCTACCAAGACCCGTCCACACCTGGTTATCACTTGCTTCAATCAACAAAAGGCGAAGAATTTATCATGGCGGAGAAAGTAACGACGAGGGTTTGCGACGTAGAACGTTTCCGCTTCAGCGCACACGCTTCGCGGGCAAATTTGCTGGAATACGTGGATGCCGTCAAGCCCAAGCACCTCTTCCTCGTGCATGGCGACGCGACAGCGGCAGAGTCCGTTGCCGCAGCGGTAAAGTCGAGTTTGCCCGAAACGAAAGTCTGCATCCCGCGTTTGGGTGTTTCATATGAGATTGATTTGTAGGCTTTTTTTTGCCTACGCCGCGTGTACGTTTATTTGATAAGATTCAACGCTGCTTCCACAACTTCGTCACGCCCCTCGCGTACACCCTTCAGCGTCCGCACTGCTGGAAGGTTCGGTTTTATGCCGACAAGATGATGCTGCGAGCCATCATGCTTCGTAACTTTCATGCCCGTCCATGTGATTACGCCGCTTCCGACAAGCGGAAACATGATGATATTCCCATTCGCACCAGCACTTGCGCCGCCGATAATTTCACCAAGACGGTATTCCTCGACAATGTTCAAAATAGATTCTCCCTGACTATACGTCCCATTCCCAGCCAAAAACACAACCTTTCCTTTGATGCGCGGCTTTTTCGGAACAAGCTGCCAGCGACCATTGGTGTCGGAGCCTTGCACACGCTCTTGGTCAGGATACACGATGTGCGGAATGTTCCAGCGCATGGACTGGAGAGGAGCATCGGTCAGGTATTCGAGGATTTTCCCGTTATCATTCGGATAGCCGCGAAGGTCGAAAATGACTCCTTTCGCCAACGACAAATCCGCTATTTTCTCCTCAATATCTGCAACGGAAACCTGCGCCATATCAACATACCAGACCGCGTCTGCTGGCGAAGAACCCGATAATTGTTGCATTCTGGGATGTTCAAACGGAAAAGAGCGTACACGCCCACACCGCACCGTTGTTGAGATAACTTGCCCATTTCGTTCAAGAGTAATTGCAGCTTCCGTATTTTTGAATAATAGGAGATTTTCCGCCGCTTTGTGCTGCTTCCACTGTACAGTACCTGAAACAAGCGCGATTTCTTCCTGCATTCGCCGTCCTGTATCAATGCTATCAATACTCAACAAAATATCGCCGCGCTGCAAGACCGAATCCTTCGACGCAAGGATTATCGGCTTTCCCTCAATGTTTCCAACAACGCATGGAAGCATCTGATAGCGATAGTTCGGAACATACTGGGCGTGTCCGTCTTACAACGCCTCCAGCATTCGGCGCATAACAACGGAAAACTCCTTTGTGGAGGAGCTTCGCAGCGTCGCTTGGAGTGTTGTTGTCAACACGGAATCCCAATTTACCCGCACAACATCGAAGTACGGATAAAAATGTTTGAGCGCATTCCACGCCATAATACTTTCTGCAAGGCGCACAGATTCTTGCTCCAAAGCATCTCTGTCTAATTCTATCGGATTGACAGACTTGTACAATAATTGCTCAAAAGCAGCGCGACTTTCTGGCGTAGAACCAAGCGTTGAAGCACTATCCGAATACAATGCAACGGGAAAAGCGCATTGTAAGCCACCTCCGATTTTTTTAACAATCAGCTCATCAGTATTTGGTTTTGCGGCAAAAAGCTCTGTAAATGTAGTTTGCTTCTCAGGGGAAATGTATTCAATGAGCGCACAATATTCTCCCTCGTAAGGTGTTTCTGTACTTGGTGTCACAACATAACCAGCACCGCTGCCATCCCATTCCCTATACCCTTTACGCCCTGTACTCATAACGCTAAACTTCTCAAAACCTCCGTTAGATATTGGTATAGGCTTCCAGCTTGTTTCACCTATTGCCCTTGTAAAAAGGCGTATATCATCCACCCAAACTTTCCCCTTACCGTGTGCTAAACAACCAAATGTTATAGTAACTGCATTCGTATCTACCGTACCAACAATAGTGTAGGTGTTCCATGCGGAGGAGGATCGCACTGTTGCATTAGAAAAAAAGCCTCGGAGACCATCATTCCTATCGACCCGCAGCCACATAGACCCATAATCCTCTTCATTACTCACATCTGCCTTCACGGCAGCAGTAAATTTTATTTCTTTACCCCAAAGCTGCCGAACGGGATAAACATTTGCCGCGTTTGAAGCGGACTCCTCAATGTAATTTCTGACCCCGCCATAACCAGCATTTCTTTCATTGCTTTTCGTACCGCGATTAAGGCGGACACTCTGGTACGGGGTATTATCACCAAAACTATACATTCCTACACCTACGCCCTGATGCTGCCAAGCTACTATTTTCAAGCCTTTCAGGGCATTTGGCTTCGTTATTGGAATCGGTGTTTCGCCCACCCGCAGAATTTGTAGCGTTGGCGCAATCGGCAAAAAAAGCTCTTTTAATGTTTGTTGTAGTTCCTCGCTTGTTCGCACTCCCTTTACCTTTTGCGCTCCATACATTGCAAACTTTCCCCAATTCATCCGTGCTGCTTCATCGCTGGGATGGAAATAGCGCACATAGCCGTAGAGCTTTGTGAACGCACGGAGATTAACCACCTGCTGCTCCAATGCGCTTGGAGGTTGCCTGGTTGCTATTGACGTTGGTACTTTTTTGCGTTGCGCCAAGGCTTCCGATTCAGCAAATAGACCGAAAGAAATCAAGAGAATGGCTAGGTATTGCATAAATGCTGGAAAGGTTAAAAGTTTTCGGAAAATACACCATTTTGAAGATTTATTACCGCTCAAAAAACAGCACTCCAACCCGCATAACATGGTCTTTCACCGCATTATCAGTCAGCGCGGCAAAGTGCAAAACATCCACCATATACGGCAACGAACTATCATCGCAATCAGCTTTGATGCGGCGAATGATTGCATCGGAAACGTCAGGATTCATCACAGCGAGGTCTATGTCGCTGCCGTGCTTAAACGTCCCTTTTGCGCGGCTTCCGAAGATGCAAACCTGCTGCACATCGGGGTAACGGCGCAGTATGTCGTGCAGGGTTGTCATATCGCGGTCGGTAAGACCGAAGCGGTTGCGAGTCAGTATTTGTGGGGCATTCATGGATTTTCTTTTGAAGGATTTTCTTCCGAAGACTGCATTTCTGCGGACAAAGACATATACACCGAGCGCAAAGCGGGAAAGACGCTACTTCGGAAGATAGGTTCAGCACGTTCAAATTTTTCCCCGCTATAATCGTGAGAAAGCAAATTGCGCAGTTCCAAACCGTCTATCAATTCTTGGGCGCAAGAAATATAGCCGCTTTGCTCGGCAAGACGAAACACATCTTTGGGCGAAGGTTTGAAGACAAAACCGCGCTCTTCCAAAAAATCTTTGAGGGTTTTCCATGCAAGTTCAAGCGTAAACTCAAAACGCTGCACAAGCCCGTTGCGCTCAAGCTCATTCAAATGCGGCATATTTACGGCTTTTTCCAACCGTGCAAATGCTTGTTCAAAATTGCGAAAGCGTTGCTGCCAGCGAATATCGTGGTTCATTTGTGCGAGATTTGTTTAGGTAAATTGGGCAGACT
The DNA here is from genome assembly GCA_013298775.1 of Ignavibacteria bacterium. Taxonomy (GTDB): domain Bacteria; phylum Bacteroidota; class Ignavibacteria; order Kapaibacteriales; family UBA4661; genus PH2015. Next base: position 133,819 of record JAAFIV010000005.1, read on the forward strand.
CCAATATACAAAAAAACGCCGCAAGTATAATACTTACGGCGTTTGATAATGTTTTGCTCTGTAAGAAAATGTCTTACTCAGCAGCTTTTTCTTCAATCTTTACTTCTTCGGGAGCAGCTTCTATTGCCTCTGCTGCTACGTCTTCAACCTGTGCTACTGCTTGAGCGACGCTTGCAGCTACTTTTTGCTGAACACGTGCTTGCGCGGGCGATACAGGTGCTTCTTTACGCTTTTTCTTGCGACCAAGAGAAGCGCGACCATCTGCTTGCTCTGCCCAATCAACAAGTTCAATCATTGCTGTACGTGCACCGTCGCCGAAACGTACACCTGTTTTCACAATACGAGCATAACCGCCCGGACGAGATTCTACCACAGGTGCAATCGTATCAAACAATTCTTGTAAAACTGCTTTATCACGAATGTAGCGACCAACAACGCGGCGCGAGTGAATATCTACTGTTTGACCATTTGGCAACTGATTGTTTTGCTCTGCCAAGTACGCATTTTTCGCCTTCGTGATTAAACGCTCGACGAAAGGGCGCAATTCTTTTGCTTTTGCTTCGGTTGTTTTCAGGCGTTTGTGCTGCAAGAGCGACGTTGCCATATTGCAAAGAAGAGCGCGGCGATGGCTTGCCGTACGCTTGAGTTTTCTACCGGACTTTAAGTGTCTCATTGCTAAGGGAAAAGGAAATGTGAGATATTATCGTAAAAAGCCGCACAAGAAGCCGCTAAAAGACCGTCCTTAGTCTTCTGCGGGTTGTTTTTCATCTTCTTGCAGGTACTTTTCCACGTCCATACCAAAATGGAGATTAAATTGCTGTACGATTTCGGTCAATTCCGCAAGGGATTTGCGACCGAAGTTGCGGAACTTGAGCATATCAGCTTCTTGGCGGCGCACAAGGTCGGCGAGAGTTTTGATGTTTGCTGCTTTCAAGCAGTTGTGCGAGCGCACCGAAAGTTCCAAATCATCCACTGACGTAATCAAAATGCGGCGAACACGTGCAAATTCTGCGTCGCGGGATTCATCTTCCTGCTCAACTTCTTCTTCAATATCGAAGTTGATGAAGAGTTGGATGTGGTCGCGCAAAATACGTGCAGCCTGTTCCATTGCTTCATCAGCAAGAATAGTTCCGTCAGTTTCTACGTCAATTGTCAAACGCTCATAGTCAGTTTTTTGACCCACACGAAATGGCTCAATGCTGTATTTTACGTTCTTAATTGGCGTGAAGATGGAATCAATCGCAATTGTGTTTACGGGGAACTCGGGGTCGCGGTTTTCATCGGCGGGAACATAGCCTTTGCCACGTCCGCAGATAAGTTCGATTTCAACATCAGCATCCTTCGAGAGCGTAGCAATGTAGTGGTCAGGGTTCATGACTTCTACTTGGTCGCTTGCTGTTTGAATATCTTTTGCGGTAAAGGTATGCGGACCTTTCAAGCGGAATGCGACTTGCGCACCTTTTTTATCCAACATTTTCAGGCGAACACCCTTCAAATTGAGGATTATTTCAGCCATGTCTTCGGCAACGCCTTGAATTGTTTGAAACTCATGCAATACGCCGCTTACCCGCACAGCGACAATCGCCGCGCCAGGAATAGACGATAAAAGAACACGGCGAAATGCGTTACCGATTGTTACGCCATAGCCGCCTTCGAGCGGCTGCAATACGAAAATTCCGTGGTTCGGTGTTGAATTATCACCAATAATCACACGTTCCGGCATTTGCATTGAAAGACTCATACGCGATAGTTCTTGATTACTTCAAAGAAAAAAATTCATGGATTTGAAGCCAGAGTTTACCATATCCAAAGGTTTGTACGTGGGGCAGTAATACGAAAATCGCATTATTGCTTGTGTTGTGAATACTGCATTAACTTGTCTTTGAGAAACATTGCCTCTGAGAAAGACTTTGCACAAGAAATTCATCATTTCACCATACAAAGCATTCTAAAAGAACGTATTTATGCGCTTTTCGAGCAACACAGTCAGCACAAACGCTTATACTCTTCTGCGCTTCGGCGGACGGCAGCCGTTGTGCGGGATAGGAGTGCGGTCGAGGATGATTTGTACTTCCAAGCCAGCTTGGTTCATGGCGCGGACAGCCGCTTCACGACCCGAACCCGGACCTTTGACAAATACATCAACTTTGCGCAATCCCATATCGTATGCTTCTTTCGCTGCGTGTTCCGCACTTACTTGAGCAGCATACGGGGTGTTCTTTTTTGAGCCGCGAAAGCCGTTCCGACCTGCGGAAGACCAGCTCAGAACATTACCATACACATCGGTAATTGTTACTTGGACGTTATTAAACGTGGCACGAACAAAGGCTTTGCCATGAATGTCGGACACTGTTTTTTTCTTTGTACGCTTTGCGTATGTTTTAGCCATAACAGATGTTGAAAGGAAAGAGGACGTATGAAAATTTCATTATCAAAATTTCATTGCCGAAGTCGGATGTGTTTGAAGCAGCGAAATCGGGTACTCAGGAAAGTATTGCCTGAAATGCGCTTCGGCAACTGCATTTGAAAGCCTTTTGCAAGGACACTCTTCCAAAAGCAGTTGCCGTTGAATGCGCGAACAGATTACTTACGAGCAGCTTTTTTCTTACCTGCAACCGTCTTACGACGACCTTTGCGGGTACGAGAGTTTGTACGCGTGCGCTGACCGCGAACCGGCAAGCCACGACGGTGGCGCAAGCCACGATAGCAACCAATGTCCATAAGACGCTTGATATCGAGTTGCGTTTCTGAGCGCAACTGACCTTCTACGCTATATTCGTTGGTGATGATTTGGCGCAAACGCGCAATTTCCTCATCCGTAAATTCAGCAACGCGCTTCGACGGGGGAATATTGGCTTTTTCCAAAATTTCGTAAGAACGGGATTGACCAACCCCGAAGATATATTGAAGCCCAATAAACGCATGTTTATTTTTGGGCAAATCAACGCCTGCGATACGTGCCAATGTGGTACTCCTTGAAAAAAATTAACCTTGACGTTGCTTATGACGAGGATTTTTCTTGTTAATTACGTACACTCTACCTTTGCGACGCACGATTTTATCATCTGCGCTGCGCTTTTTAACGGAGGCTTGAACCTTCATTGTTGCAATCCTTGAATGAAATTAACGTATAGATTTTGTGCGTGTTTTTAGTGTTTTTTCTGCCGTTTTTTCTGCTAAATTTGACAGAAAAAAATGTCTGCACTAGCAATTTTTTTTTGCCAAGCACAGACGGAACATTGTGTTTTCACAGTAGTTCAGGGCAAGATTACAAATATAACATTATTTGTAACGATAAACAACTCTGCCTTTTGTTAAATCGTATGGCGAGAGTTCAACGGTAACTTTATCGCCTTGAATAATCTTGATGAAATTCATCCGCATTTTGCCGGAAACGTGCGCAAGTACCTTGTGCCCGTTTTCCAACTTGACGATAAATTGCGCATTGGGGAGCGTTTCCTCAACAAGACCATCTACGCGAATTAAGCCTTGCTTCGCCATACTGTGAACGTGTTTGTGAAAAGGAAGAGAGCAGCTCGCAAGCGCATTAGAAGCGCGTTGATGCGTTACTGCAACAGTGTCAAAATAATCGGCGGTTCTTTTTCTTGAATGATGACCGTATGCTCGAAGTGTGCCGAATACTTGCGGTCGGCGGTGCGAATTGTCCAGCCGTCGTCGTCGGTATCAACTTTTGCTTTTCCGGCATTCACCATTGGCTCAATCGCAACTGCCTGACCCGCACGGAATCTCACGTTTGGATACTGTTCACGATGCAAAAGCGGCGGAATAAAGTTTGGAATTGAAGGCTCTTCGTGAATTTGTTCACCAATGCCATGCCCGACCAATTCACGCACACAAGAGAAGCCGTTGCGTTCAACGTGTTTTTGAATTGCACCCGACACCGTGTAAACTTTATTGCGTCCCGTTGCTTGCTCCAAGCCCAGCAACAATGCCTCTTCGGTTACGCGCATGAGTTTTTTCGCTTCTGCGGAAATCTCACCAACAGCAAAGGTATAAGCACTGTCGCCATGATAACCGTTTTTATAGACTCCAATGTCAAACGACAAAATATCGCCTTCTTGAAGTTTATAGCTCGACGGCAATCCGTGAACGACAACATCATTCACCGACATACACGAAGCATACTGATATGTCAAATAACGCTTTTTGCCGCCGACTTCACTTTGCCAAGGAACTTGATAGCCCTTGAATGAAGGAACGGCATCGTGCGAGAGAATATACTCTTCCGCAATATTGTCAAGTTCAAGCGTTGTTACTCCAATGCCAACGTGCTTTCCGACCAGTGTTATTGTATCGGCAACAATACGGCATGATTCTTCGATATAATCAACTGCTCGTTTCACCTTGACGGACGGCGCACCAACCATAACATTTCTTGAAGAATTTTCTTGAAATACGGTTAGCAATTAGTAGCCTGAACCCGGCGCACCAACGTTTGTGCCAACACGACCACGCAGTTTACCACTCTTCATAAAGCCGTCGTAATGACGCATGAGCAAGTATGATTCAATTTGCTGAAGCGTATCAAGCGCGACACCAACAATGATGAGCATACTCGTACCACCGAAGAACGATGCAAAAAGAGACGGAACTGCGAGAACATTAGAAACAAACACGGGCAAAATTGCAATCAGAGCAAGGAAAATTGAACCCGGAAGTGTAATGCGCGTTAAGATATTATCCATGTATTCAGCAGTCGGCGCACCTGGACGAACACCAGGAACAAAGCCACCTTGTTTCTTCATATTATCGGCAACATCTTTTGGATTGAAGGCGATAGCAGTGTAGAAGTAGGTAAAGAATACGATGATGATTGCGTAGAAAAAGGCATACACAAATGAGCGGTCGCTCCATACACGAGCAAGAGAAGCTGCCCACTGTGCATCGGGAAAGAAACTCAAAATCGTAGTCGGAATGAACATGATTGACTGCGCAAAGATAATCGGCATTACACCTGCTGTATTCACACGAAGCGGGATATACTGCGTTGTGCCGCCATACACTTTACGACCAACCACGCGCTTTGCGTACTGCACCGGAATACGGCGTGTACCTTGCGTCATCAAAATCACGACGGCGATAATTCCTGCCAATAGAACAAGCAAGATAATATCTACAATCCACACCCGCGAACCAGCCGCGATAAGTTGGAACTCTTGGATAAATGCGGCGGGAAGCTGTGCAATGATACCAATAAAGATAATCATTGATGTACCGTTGCCGATACCACGCTCGGTGATTTGCTCACCTAACCACATGAGGAAGATTGTACCTGCTGTTAAAAGAACGATAGAAGTCAAAGTAAATAAGAAACCGCTATCTGGCACAACCGAAACACCGTTCGGTCCTTGTGTGCTTGCGATTTTTATTGTCACTGCCCACGATTGCAAAGTAGCAATAATCACCGCAGCAAAGCGAGAGTATTGATTCAAGCGGCGGCGACCTTCTTCGCCTTCACGTTGTAAACGCTGAAGCTCAGGAATGAAGATACCTGCAAGTTGCAAGATAATCGTGGCGGAGATGTACGGCATGATACCAAGAGCGAAAATCGCTGCTTTGGAGAATGCGCCCCCTACAAAGAGGTCGAAAAGTCCAAAGAGGGTATTCGATGCCGAGTTCGCGCTTGCTGCTGCCAGGGCGGAAACATCAACGCCTGGCAAGGTTACGTGCGAACCTAAGCGCACAACAAGCAATACTCCGGCGGTGAAGAGGATTCTCTGCCGGAGTTCTTCAATTCTGAAGATATTTTTGAGGGTGTCTAGTATTCTATTCATGAACCGTTACCGTGCCTCCGGCTGATTCAATTTTTGCTTTTGCGGATTCGGAGAATTTATGTGCGGACACTTTCAACGCCTTTGTAATTGCACCATTGCCCAAAATTTTGAGCGGCGCATTACCTTTGCTAATGATGCCCAAGTCGTGCAATACGTCAAACGTAACTGCACCACCATTGAATTTGCCTGCAACAGCTAATTCTTCAAGCATTGCAACATTCACGCACTGATACTCAATGCGGAAGGGGTTTTTGAAGCCAAATTTCGGCAAACGGCGGTTAAGCGGCATTTGACCGCCCTCGAAGGAGCGTTTACGCTTATAGCCAGCGCGAGATTGGTGTCCTTTATGACCTTTTGTGGATGTTCCACCATGCCCTGAGCCTGTACCGCGACCGATACGCTTCACGCTTTTGCGCGACCCGGGGCTATACGTCAAGTTGCCGACGTGTTTCATGGATGCGACCTTCTAAGGATGAAATAGTAATCTTGTATTCTAAAGTTATGCTTCTTCTACTTTTACGAGATGCTGAACAACATTCAACATTCCGAGTGTAGAAGCATTTTTCGGCTGCGTAACAACGCTATTCGGGCGACCAAGACCCAATGCCTTAATCGTGCGTTTTTGCGCTTCTTTGCAGTTAATGATACTGCGTACTTGAGTGATTTTGAGCTTTGACATAGTTCTCGTTGGTTGAAACGTCTGCAATAAGTTCGTTCAAGAATGCTGAAGAATTAACCAAACATCACTTTGCGAACATCAATACCGCGACGTTCAGCGATTGTTTGTGCATCTTGCAGTTGAGTAAGAGCTTGGAAGGTTGCTTTTACGGTGTTGTGCGGGTTAGAAGAACCAAGGCTCTTCGTGAGTACGTCCTGCACACCAGCCATCTCAAGCACTGCACGAACACCACCGGAAGCAATTACGCCTGTACCAGGTGTTGCTGGCTTCAAGAGAACTTTGCCCGCACCAAACTTTCCAAACACGTCATGCGGAATGGTATTGTTGCTCAACGTGATTTTCACGAGGCTTTTACGCGCAGCGTCGGTTGCTTTTGTGATTGCGTCGGCAACTTCATTCGCTTTGCCGAGACCATAGCCAACATGACCATTGCCATCACCAACAACAACGATTGCACTAAATCCGAAACGTCTGCCACCTTTTACAACTTTTGCTGTACGTGCGACGTTTACAAGTTTGTCTTTGAGTTCTAACTCAGATGATTTCTGTTTAGCCACTGCAACACTCAGTAAAAATTCATTAGTATTTGTTTATTTCTTTTTGAAATGTTTGAACCGATTTTGGGCGTTTTCTCTTCTGTGCAACATTGCGAAAGAGATGCTTGCAATTAAAACTGCAAACCAGCTTCACGCGCACCATCAGCAAGGGCTTTCAGGCGACCATGATAAATAAAGCCGTTACGGTCAAACACAACACTTTTTACACCCGCAGCAGCAGCGCGTTCGGCAAGGAGTGCGCCAACGATTTTGCTTTCTTCGATTTTACCCGAAGCCGCATCAATCTTTGCTTTCACGTCCTTGTCTGCACTTGAGGCAGCTACAATAGTGTGCATCTTTGCATCGTCAATCACTTGCGCGTAAATGTGGCTGAGACTGCGATACACCGTCAAACGGGGACGCTCTGCTGTACCAGAAATTTTACGGCGAACGCTTTTTTTACGACGCTCACGACGCTCATATTTATTCGTTGTAATCATTTTTTCAAGCAATGAAAATTGAAATACTTGGAAAGGTTCGGAATGAAAGGGGAGCCGCGAAACGAGGTCTCAACCAATCGGACACCGAATGCAAGCATGGGACTATTACTTGCGCTTTTCTTACTTGCCCTTGCCGCCAGATTTGCCCGCTTTGCGACGAATGTACTCGCCCTGATAGCGAACACCCTTGCCTTTATATGGCTCTGGAGCACGAAGTTCACGCAATTTCGCCGATACCTCACCGACAAGCTGCTTATCTACGCCCGTTACAGTAAGCTGTGTTGCGGAGGTTGCCGCAAACGTGATACCTGGAGGCGGAATAAACAGAATCGGGTGAGAATACCCAAGCGACAGATAAAGGTTTTTGCCGCGTAATTCGACTTTGTAACCAACACCTTCAATATCAAGTGTTTTGGTAAAGCCTTTGGTAACTCCCTCAATCATGGAGTTAATCATTGCGCGAACCAAGCCGTGAAGCGCACGGACGTGCTTTTCATCGGAGGAGCGAGCAAAGGACATAGTTCCGTCTTTCATTTCATGCGAAATTGCATCCGGAATGCTGAACTCAAGTTCACCCTTCGGTCCTTTTACCTTAACGCTCTGACCGCTGACGGTTACTTGAGCATCTTTTGGGATTGAGATGATTTTTTTGCCAATACGAGACACGGCAAGACTCCTTCAAATTCTACGTTAAATGTTCAGAATCATTCTAAAGTTAGAGTGTAAAGTACCAAACTGCGCGATTACTACAATTAGTAAATCGTGCAAAGAACTTCACCGCCGACGTTCAATTTACGAGCTTCTTTATCGCTCATAATGCCTTTCGGCGTAGAGAGAATCGCAATACCAAGACCGCTACGAACTCGCGGAGCTTCTGCCGAAGCTGTATAGCGACGGATTCCCGGACGGCTTACACGGGTAATTTTGTCAAACGGAGCGCGACCATTATGGTAGCGCAACGAAACACGCAAAATGCCTTGTTTGTTGTCCGAAATTACTTCGTATTCACCGATGTAACCTTGTTCCTTCAAGATTTTTGCAATCGCAACTTTCATCTTTGAAGAAGGAATATCAACGCGCTTGTGCCGTGCTTTTTGAGCATTGCGGATGCGGGTGAGGAAGTCGGATATCGGGTCAGATAACTGCATGATAATTGAGCGTTATGATGATACTTAGCGTTGTTTCAAATGAGGGTAAGGTAATTTGTGAAGCGCGTAAATCCTTGCTTCGCAGACATCTTACCAGCTTGACTTGCGAACACCTGGAATTTTTCCATCGAGCGCAAGTTCACGGAATTTATTCCGTCCCAAGCCAAATTTGCGATAGACACCTTTACCGCGCCCAGTCAGGCTACAACGGCTGCGAACACGTGTTGCAGAGCTGTTACGGGGGAGTTTTTGCAAACCTTCCCAATCGCCTGCTTCTTTTAATGCTGCACGTTTTTCAGCGTATTTATCAACAAGTCGTTTGCGTTTGTCGTTTCGCGCTGTGATTGCTGTTGTTGCCATACTGCAAAGTGAAAATAAAAGTACAAAGTGTCAAATTCTTTAGAATGGTAAAGCCTAGATAAACACTCAGGTTTATGCTGCTTGTTGTTGCTCGCGCTTGCGGAATGGGAAACCAAATTCTTTCAAGAGCGCGTATGCTTCTTCATCGGTTTTTGCGGTGGTTACAAAGGTAATATCCATACCGCGAATTTTGCTTACTTTATCAACGTCAATCTCAGGAAAGATAATCTGCTCTTTGATACCGAGCGAATAATTACCACGTCCGTCGAATGATTTATCTGGCAAACCACGGAAGTCGCGGATACGCGGAGTTACGATATTGATAAAGCGGTCAAGGAATTCAAACATATGGGTACGGCGCAATGTTACGCGACAGCCAATAGGTTGATTCACACGAAGTTTGAAGTTTGAGATAGCTTCTTTAGCGGTAGTTACAGCAGGACGCTGACCCGTAATAAGCTCCAATTCTGTTACGGCAGCTTGAATCATTTTTTGGTCTTGGGTTGCTGCGCCAACACCCATATTCATCGTGATTTTATGTAGTTTCGGTACTTGCATCACGGTTTTGTAGTTGAACTGCTTCATCAAAGCAGGAACGACATTTTCTTTGTAAAACTTTGCAAGGCGGGCTTCTGCTGCTTTTGGAGCATCCTCAGAAAGACGCGCACCTTCAAATGCAAACTCTACTTTTTTGGTTTTAACTTGTTGTTGTTTTGCCATAACAGATGTCGGGACTAAATAAGTCGGTAAAAATCAATCGAAAAGTTCATTACTAATGCAAGAGCGTGAAGCCGCTTCCATCGCAATGATATGGGATTGGTTTAGATTTGCTCGCCAGTGGTGCGAGCGATGCGAACACGAGAAACGGTGCCGTTTTGCTCAACTTTTTTCACGCCGAGGCGTGTGGTGTTTTTCTCACCATCAAGGAGCATCACATTTGAATAGTGAATCGGCATTTCGCGTTCTTGGATAGAGCCGTTTGGCTGTCCTTGAGCTGGCTTCATATGCTTCTTACGCACGTTTACGCCTTCGACAATAACACGCATTTTGTCGGGCAATATTTCGGTAACACGACCTTCTTTGCCTTTGTCGTTGCCAGCAATGACGCGGACGGTGTCATTTTTTTTAATTTTGAGTTTCATAGCTTTGTGTCGAGATTGAAATGTCAAATCATCAATATCAAATCGTCAATTCGTGCGTACTTTATTGCTTCATACTATCGCTTCAAGAAGTTCTTAGAGAACTTCGGGAGCAAGGGAAACAATTTTCATAAAGCTCTTATCACGAAGCTCGCGGGCAACTGGTCCGAAGATACGTGTACCACGTGGCTCACCTTGTGTGTTCAAGAGAACGGCTGCATTTTCGTCGAAGCGAATATATGAGCCATCTTTGCGGCGAATTTCTTTTTTGGTGCGAACAATCACAGCGCGAGATTTATCGCCTTTTTTCACACCAGCATTTGGGATTGCGTCTTTTACGGAAACGACAATAATGTCGCCAATACCTGCATAACGCTTTTCATGACCGCCCAAAACACGGATACAACGTACTTTACGCGCACCGGAATTGTCGGCAACAACGAGGTTTGATTCTTCTTGTATCATGGCAAAATACGCTCACTTTCTGTGAAAAAATTATTTAGCGCGTTCGAGAATTTCAACCAAACGCCAGCGTTTGCGCGCACTGAGCGGGCGTGTTTCCATGATGCGAACGGTATCGCCTTCGTTGCACGAATTTTCCGCATCATGCGCCATGAATTTATTGGTCTTTTTGAAGTATTTCTTGTAAAGTGGGTGCGCAACTTGTCGCTCTACAGCAACAAGGATGGTCTTATCCATTTTCTTCGCACTGACAACTTTACCAATTTTTACTTTGCGTCTTCCGCGTTGAGGCTGGGTTTGTGTCGTTTCCATTAGTATTACATCGTTGAAAGTTCACGCTCACGAATAATTGTATTTATGCGGGCGATGTCTTTGCGCAGTGTGCGTAAGTACGCTGCATTTTCGAGTTCGCCTAACGTTTTTTGGAAGCGGAGATTGGTCAAGGTTTCTTGAGAATCACGAAGAGCCATTGCAAGGTCTTCAGCATTCAATTTCCGCAAGTCTTCAGATTTACGCGCCTTCATAATCAGTGCTCCTGAGCATCAATTCTGGTTACAAATTTCGTTTTAATCGGCAGTTTGTGCGCTGCAAGGCGGAACGCCTCCATTGCTTTTTCCTTATCAACACCATCAATTTCAAACATGATGCGACCAGGCTTTACAACTGCCACGTAGTATTCCGTGCTACCTTTACCAGAACCCATCCGTACTTCGGCGGGCTTTTTAGTGAAGGGTTTATCGGGGAAAATACGAATCCAGATTTTACCGTCGCGGCGCAAGTAACGGTTAATCGCAATACGCGCCGATTCGATTTGACGGTTGGTAATCCATGCCGGTTCCAAGGCTTTCAAGCCGAATGTACCGAAGGCTACTTGTGAGCCGCGATACGCTTTACCTTTCATGCGACCGCGCTGGGTTTTACGATATTTAACTCTTTTTGGGAGCAGCATGATACATTTCCTTGAGAATTAAGCTATTTGCTTCTACGTTTTGATTTTAATTCAATTAGCGAGCCGCTTTTGCCTGAGGTGCAGACGAGGACGGTTTTTCTTGGTACATTGATTCTGCGCCGTCAAGCACTTCACCCAAACATACCCATACTTTAATACCGATTGTTCCGTAAATGGTCTGCGCACGAGATGTTGCGTAGTCAATGTTTGCACGCAAGGTGTGAAGCGGTACGCGACCTTCGCGGTATTGCTCCATGCGCGACATATCCGCGCCACCCAAGCGACCATTGCACACGATACGCACACCTTCAGCACCCATGCGCATTGCATTGCTCACGGCTTGCTTCATTGCACGGCGGTATGAAATACGACCTTCTAACTGCTGCGCGATGGTATCACCCACGAGCTGCGCATCAATTTCAGGACGCTTGATTTCGCTGATCAAGATTTTTACTTCTTTAGATGTAAGTTTCTTCAATTCCTCTTCGAGCTGCGCAATTTCCTTACCCGAGCGACCAATCACCACGCCTGGGCGAGATGTTTTGATAGTCAAACGAATTTGCTTTGCAGTGCGCTCAACGATAATGCGAGAAATCCCAGCTTTTTTCAAGCGTTCATTCAAATACTTGCGCACCATCATATCTTCAGAGAGCTTGCTTGCGAAGTTGCTCTCATCGAACCAGTTAGCGTCCCATGCACGGATAATGCCTAGACGAAGTCCAATGGGGTTAGTTTTCTGACCCAAAGTGTTATCTCCGAATTGAAATGGTATTGTTTTAGAATTTACTTACTGTTGGGAAGACACAACGATTGTCAAATGATTCATGCGCTTGCGAATGCGATACGCACGACCCATTGGCGCAGGGCTGATGCGGCGAAGCATCGGACCGCCATTGACAAATGCTGCACTCACTTTTGCTGTTTGCATATCGAAACGAGCAGCATCGTTTTTGTTTTCCAAATTTGCGTAGGCAGAGCGAAGAACTTGCTCTGCTTCGCGAGCAGCGTGTTTCGGGTTGAACTTCAAGAGTCCAACGGCTTCGGCAACACTTTTGCCGCGAATCATGTCAATAACAAGACGCATCTTGCGCGGTGAGCCGGGAAGAAAACGCTTGGTTGCTTTTGCTTCAAACTTTTGCATGATACTTGACCTATGAAGATTTATTTTTTAAGATCTTTGCGGTTTCCTGAGTGTCCTTTGTAGGTGCGTGTCGGCGAGAACTCACCGAGTTTATGACCCACCATGTTTTCGGTTACATACACGGGAATAAATTTATTGCCGTTGTGTACCGCAAAGGTATGCCCTACAAATTCGGGCGAAATCATGGAAGCACGCGACCATGTTTTGACAACGACTTTTTTATTGGAAGCATTCAGCGCGGTAATCTTTTTAGACAACTTAACGCTGATGAAAGGACCTTTTTTCAGGGAACGTGCCATATGCTAAGTCTATGTGAAAATCAAGAATGAAGACAGGTAACGTTTCTGTCAATATCTGGGAAATTCAAGAATAAATTCTCAAGAATGCCGTGAATTATGTTGAAATTACTTCACGCGGCGGCGTACAATGTACTTACTTGAGGTTTTGCGCTTCTTACGGGTCTTCAACCCTTTTGCAAGCTGACCCCACGGAGAGCGCGGATGCTGACGACCACCGCCCGATTTGGAGCGACCCTCACCACCACCCATTGGGTGGTCAATCGGGTTCATCGCCATACCTCGTGTTTGTGGACGCACACCGAGCCAAATCATACGACCTGCTTTGCCATACGAGATATTCTCGTTATCAGCATTACCGATTTGACCAAGCGTTGCCATACACGTAATCGGGATAAGGCGAACTTCGCTCGAAGGCAATTTGATTTGTGCGTACTTCTCGTCGCGAGCAACAAGCTGTGCTGCTGCGCCTGCGGTACGCGCCATCTGACCGCCTTTACCTGGCTTCATTTCGACATTGTGAATGAACGAGCCGACGGGGATTTTTCCAAGCGGAAGAGCATTACCGTCGCGGATTTCCGCATTCGGACCTGCTTGCAAGGTATCGCCAACTTTGATGTTTTGTGGAGCAAGAATATAGCGCAATTCGCCATCTTCGTACTTCAACAAAGCAATACGGCAGGTACGATTTGGGTCGTATTCAATGGCTTCTACGCGAGCATTTCCAGCTTTATTGCGCTTGAAGTCAATGATACGATACCGACGCTTGTGTCCGCCGCCACGGTGACGCGATGTAATGCGCCCCGTGTTGTTACGTCCACCTGATTTTTTCAGGGGAGCAAGAAGGCTTTTCTCCGGAGTAGATTTGGTAATCTCTTCAAACGTGCTAATAGAATAAAAGCGCGTTCCGGGCGTAATGGGTTTAAGTTTGCGAAGAGGCATAGTCTAAAACTCGTGTCCTGTTATTCAACGTTAAACGTAACCGGATTATTCGTTTGTACCGGTGCCGATGTCAATGGTTTGACCTTCTTTCAGTGTTACATACGCCTTTTTCCGTGCTGCTGTTTTACCAACAAAACGACCGCGACGAGTAAACTGAAGTTTGTTTTTGGGGCGCATACGAATAGTACGAATACTAATCACATCCACACCGAATTGAGCTTCTACTGCTTTGCGAATCTCAATTTTATTCGACTTAATCTCAACTTCAAAAGCGTATTGACGCTTTTCGTTGAGCTTTGCAGCTTTTTCGGTAATAATGGGGCGTTTAAGAACTTGCATTGGTGTACCTCTTATTCTGCAAAGGTTTTAGCAATGACATCTATTGCGCTCTTGTGAACAAGAATTTTCTTGTTACTGAGGATGTCATATGTTGATACTTTATCCGCAACTTGTGTCGTCAAGCGGTCAATATTGCGGGATGACATATACACGTTTTCATTGCTTGTAGGCAATAACTGAAGCGTCTTTTGGTCGGTCAGATTCAACGCTTGCATTACCGAAGCCATTTGCTTGGTTTTGATTTCATTGAATGCTAAATCTTCCACCACAACGATATTGTTTTCGCGCACACGCAATGTCAATGCTGACTTACGCGCAAGACGCTTCACTTTTTTCGGTAAATCTACCGAATAACGATGCGGCGTTGGACCGTGAACTGCGCCACCACCAACCCAAAGCGGGGAGCGGGTGCTACCAGAACGAGCGGTACCACGACCTTTTTGTTTCCAAGGCTTTTTGCCGCCGCCTCTAACCTCAGCGCGACCTTTCGCCTTGTGCGTACCTTGACGCTGACGAGCCAAGTATGAACGAACAGCAAGATACATTGCGTGTTCGTGCGGCTCGACATTGAAAATCAAATCCGGCAGTTCAACCTGTCCGGTTACTTTTCCTTCTTTGGAATAAACATCAACTTTCATGATTGTGTCCTTAGAGCTTTACAATCTCAACGATAGAGTTTGGCGCACCGGGGATGCTGCCTTTAACGATAAGCAGATTTGATTCAGGTACGATACGCAATACTTTCAAATTGCGAACAGTGATTCTATCACCACCCATGCGACCTGCCATGCGCATACCTTTGAAGACGCGCGACGGATATGACGAAGAACCAATCGAGCCAGGGGCGCGAGGGCGGTCAGATTGACCGTGCGTCGTCATACCGATACCACCGAAGTGGTGGCGTTTTACAACGCCTTGAAAGCCGCGACCTTTAGACTCGCCAGAGACTTTAATCTTGTCGCCGACAAGAAAGTCTTCAACGGTCAATTCATCGCCAACTTTTACTTGTTTTTTGACGCTACGGAATTCGCGCAAGGTGCGTTTGAATTCCACTTTTGCTTTCGCAAAATGACCTGCAACAGGCTTGTTTACTTTCCGCGCGGGAATGTCTCCAAAGCCAATTTGCACAGCCTCATAGCCGTCATTTTCTTTGGTGCGAACTTGCACCACTGGGCAAGGACCAGCTTCGATTACTGTGCAGGGAACATAGTCGCCTGTTTCAGTAAATATGCTTGTCATGCCAATTTTTCTGCCGAGTAATACGCTCATTGTTAGTTTTCTCCTCACACTTTGATTTCAACATCCACGCCGGCAGGTAATTCCAAGCGCATCAGGGAATCCACCGTTTTCGGTGTTGAGTTCAGAATGTCAATCAGACGCTTATGTGTCCGTGATTCAAATTGCTCGCGCGATTTTTTATCCACGTGCGGGGAGCGCAAAACTGTGTAGATTTGCTTCTCCGTCGGGAGCGGAATAGGTCCCGAAATCACTGCGCCTGTCTGCTTTACCGTACGAATAATACGTTCAGCAGATTTATCAATCAAATTGTGGTCGTAGGACTTCAGCTTAATGCGAATTTTCTGACGTGCCACCGTAGTGCCTCTTTACAGAAATTACCTTGATGTTCTTATGAATTATGCGGCTTGTTAAAAAGAGAGGCAGCTTGTATTCTGATTGCAGTTTCAAACTGCCTCTTTATTTTCGTTAGCCACGAGGAGTATTATTCAAGAATTTTCGTTACAACGCCCGAACCTACCGTGCGACCACCTTCGCGGATAGCAAAGCGTAAGCCTTCTTCCATAGCGATTGTCGTAATAAGGTCAATGGTAAGGTTGTCGAGGTTATCGCCCGGCATCACCATCTCGGTGCCGCTCGGCAATGTTGCGATACCCGTAACGTCTGTTGTACGGAAATAGAATTGCGGACGATATCCGTCAAAAAACGGAGTATGGCGACCACCTTCTTCTTTTGTCAAAATATACACCTGAGAGGTGAATTTTTTGTGCGGTGTAATTGAACCTGTTTTTGCGAGAACCATGCCGCGCTCAAGTTCAGCTTTATCAACACCACGAAGGAGGAGACCAACGTTATCACCAGCACGACCTTCATCAAGCAACTTACGGAACATCTCAATACCCGTAACTGTTGTTTTCTTGCTAAGACCAAGACCGATGATTTCAACTTCTTCGTTTACTTTCACAATGCCACGCTCAATACGACCCGTGCCTACTGTACCACGACCTGTGATAGAGAACACGTCCTCAATTGGCATAAGGAACGGCTTATCAACCGCACGCTCAGGCATTGGGATGTAGGTATCAACAGCGTTCATGAGTTCATAGATGCAATTGAGACGCTCGTCCGTTGCCGGAGCAGCACTGTCAGAACCAGCATCAAGAGCTTTCAACGCAGAACCTTTTACGATTGGCGTATCATCGCCAGGGAAATTATAGCGGCTCAAAAGCTCACGAATTTCCATTTCTACAAGTTCAACGAGTTCAGGGTCAGCAATGTCAATTTTGTTCATAAACACGACGATACGCGGTACACCTACTTGACGCGCAAGTACGATATGCTCACGTGTTTGCGGCATTGGACCGTCTGTTGCAGCAACAACGAGAATCGCGCCGTCCATCTGAGCAGCACCCGTAATCATGTTCTTAACATAGTCAGCGTGACCTGGGCAATCTACGTGAGCGTAGTGACGATTATCTGTCTCGTACTCAACGTGTGCCGTAGCGATGGTGATACCACGTGCTTTCTCTTCTGGTGCATTATCAATAGAATCAAATGCACGGAACTGAGCATTACCTTTCTTTGCCATACCTGCTGTGATAGCAGCGGTCAAAGTCGTTTTGCCGTGGTCAACGTGACCGATTGTACCGATATTTACGTGCGGTTTATTACGCTCAAATTTTTCTTTAGCCATTGCAGTAGCTCCTCAAACTGAGATGAAAAATTGTGAAAATGTGTTGATTTAATTCGTTGTAAGTTTTCTACTAATAGTAGCTCGTCGTTGGAAGTTGCGTTGGTTCGTACCGTGCAAACTTCATCGTGTAGGATGCGCGACCTTGCGACAATGAGCGCAAGCGTGTTACATACCCAAACATCTCCGAGAGCGGCACAAAGGCTTGAATCACTTGCAAATCTGAGCTTTGCTGTGCTATACCTTCGATTTTACCGCGCCGCGCATTCAGGTCTCCAACAACATCGCCCATATTTTTGTCTGGCGTTACCACCGTAACTTCAAAGACAGGCTCAAGGAGTGTCGGACTTGCACTGCGCATTGCCTCGCGTACCGCATTAGAAGCGGCAACACGAAAGGCAACATCCGTAGATTCGGCGGGGTTAAATGTTGCATCAACAAGTTCAACTTTTACATCAAGCACGGGATAACTCATAACGGGACCGTTTTGCAACGCCTCACGAGAACCCTGCTCGACCGATTGAACAAATTGCTTAGGCAACACCGAATCGGCAACTTTATTTTCAAAGACGATTCCTTTACCGGAATCATTTGGCGATACCTGAACCTTGACGCGGGCAAACTGCGCTTTTCCTGCTGCTTGTCGTTCAAGAGTTTCATCGGCTGTTGCGCTTGCCATGATTGTTTCCCGATAGGAAACTTGGGGCTTGCCAACATTTACGCCAACGTTAAATTCTCGCTTCATTCTATCAACCATGATTTCGAGCTGCAACTCGCCAACGCCGCTGACAAGTATTTGTCCCGTTTCTTCATCGGTTTTGAAGGAGAACGTAGGATCTTCTTCGGAGAGTTTTTGTAGTGCATCATTGAGTTTATCTTGGTCAGCTACCGTTTTCGGCTCTATTGCCTGATTGATAACTGGCTCGGCAAACTCAATCTTTTCGAGGAGGATTGGTTGGGCTGCATCGCAGATTGTATCGCCTGTTCGTGCGCCTTTGAATCCAACAACGGCAACAATCGAACCTGCATACTCTTCTTCAACGTCTTCGCGTTGATTTGCGCGAATTCTCATCAAACGCCCGATTCGCTCTTTTTTGCCTGTTGTAGCATTCAAAAGATGCGCACCGGATTTAAGCGTTCCTGAGTAAATGCGTAAGAAGGTAAGACGACCAACAAATTGGTCTGTTACAATCTTGAAGGCGAGAGCCGCAAGCGGCTCGTCGTCTTTGAAGTTGCGATGCAACTCCTCGTGCGTTTCAAGAGTATATCCTTGTACACCGCCAATATCAGATGGGGACGGCAGATATGCAATGACAGCATCTAAAAGTTGCTGTACGCCTTTATTCTTGAAAGAGGCACCACAGAGAACTGGTGTAATTTTCGCTTGAATTGTTCCTTTACGAAGCGCAGAGACAATCTCTTCATTCGTCAATGCGCCCGATTCCAGATATTTTTCCAAAAGCATATCATCAAACTCCGCCGCCGCTTCCGTCATTGCATTGCGATATTCCTCAGCTAATGCTTGCATTTCAGAAGGAATTTCACGAGTCTCGAATGTAAAACCGAGCGATTCTTCATCGTAGTAGATTGCCTTCATCTCTAGCAAATCCACAATACCCGTAAACTCATCTCCTGCGCCAATCGGAAGCTGCATCACGACAGGACGCGCCTTCAATATATCTTTCATCATTTCTACCACTCGAAGGAAGTCCGCGCCAACTCTGTCCATTTTATTGACAAAAGCGATACGTGGAACTTTATACCCTTCGGCTTGTCGCCAGACTGTTTCGGACTGAGGCTCAACGCCGCTTACCGCACAGTACAAGGCAACCGCACCATCTAAAACCCGCAAAGAACGCTGCACTTCGGCAGTAAAATCAACATGACCCGGAGTGTCTATCAAGTTAAAATGACAGTCTTTCCATTGGCAGTATGTTGCTGCGGAACTAATCGTAATCCCGCGCTCTCGCTCTTGCTGCATGAAGTCCATCACAGTAGTACCATAATGCACTTCACCGATTTTATGAACTACTCCTGCATAAAACAGGATGCGCTCACTGGTGGTGGTTTTTCCAGCATCAATATGCGCCATAATGCCGATATTTCGTACTTTCTCTATCGGGATGGAACGCGCCATATTAACACACGCAAAAGAACTATTCTCTCAAAGAACTAAAATTTTTATTTTCAATTACCACTTGAAGTGCGCAAATGCTTTGTTTGCTTCGGCCATACGGTGCATATCATCACGCTTTTTCACAGCAGTACCTTCACCGTTTGCAGCAGCCATTAACTCATTCGCCAAACGCTGCGCCATAGACTTATCACGACGCTGGCGCGATGCACCTTTAATCCAACGGATAGCGAGAGCGATACGGCGACTTTCTGGTACCTCTGAAGGCACTTGATAGGTAGCACCACCAACGCGACGCGCACGAACTTCCAAAGCTGGAGCGATATTCGATACCGCCTTGTGAAAGATTTCTACTTCGTTCTGACCTGTTTTCTCACGAATAATATCAAGCGCACCATACATGATACCTTGCGCTACTTGCTTTTTACCGTCAAGCATGATATTATTCACAAAGCGCGTAATCATTACGTCTTTGTACTTTGGGTCAGCCGGTGTCGGGCGGCGGTCTGCGCGTTTCTTTCTCATCGCTGAATTAAAATTAAAATGGTAGATTTCTATCGAATTTTTAGGAACAGGTTTCTACTTATTTCTTCTTACCTGTTGTTGCTGCGGGCTGTCCTGGCTTCGGCTTTTTCGCGCCGTATTTTGAACGAGCCTGCTTGCGGTCTTTTACGCCTTGTGTATCGGCGGTACCGCGAATAATGTGGTAACGAACACCTGGCAAATCTTTCACACGACCACCGCGAATCATCACGATTGAGTGTTCCTGCAAGTTATGTCCTTCACCTGGAATATATGCCGTTACTTCAATCTGATTCGTCAAACGAACACGCGCAACTTTACGAAGAGCAGAGTTTGGCTTCTTTGGCGTTGTTGTGTACACGCGAGTACAAACACCACGCTTTTGCGGGCAAGAATCCAATGCTGGAGACTTACTTTTGTACAAAACCTCTGTACGACCTTTGCGAATTAACTGATTGATTGTTGGCATAATATCAACGGAATATCGTAAACGTTTTCTACTGTTTTTGCCTTGTGAAAATCTTCGCTAAAAAACTTTCATTTTTGAGGCAGATGAAATTTTGCTGTCAAGAATAGCAAAGCTACGGCGTTTTGTAATTCTGTGCAAATTTTTTTTTCTATTTCCTTTAAAATCCTTGCACTCACGCAGCAAAAAATACGCCACGAACAGCACCAAATCTAGCCTCACACTACTTTCAAAATATTTTCACTTTGTGTGTATTTTTTCTAAAAATGTCGTTCAAAGAGCTTTCATCGTTATCTCGTTTTCCTGTTTTTTGCTGGTGTTTTTCCTCATGAAATCCTGCTTTTACGCGCCTGTTATGACTTTTTCCCCGCAAGAAAATACGTCTTCATCGCACCTTTACCTTTTACCTCAATCATTCCGCGCTCTTCAAACTCATATTTTTCTCTCAGCAATATGTACGTTGCCTCTGAACATTGCACCCGCCCCGCTTCGCCGCTTGATTCCATGCGGCTTGCCGTGTTTACGGTATCACCCCAAAGGTCGTAGGCAAATTTTTTCTCGCCAATTACGCCCGCCGTCAGATAGCCAGAATGAATACCAACGCGAATGCTGATAGGCAAATTTTCTGTTTCGGCAAGCTCCGTGATGGCAAGCTGCATATCCAGTGCCATTGCGGCGATTGCAGCAGCGTGTTCGTCGTTGGGAATCGGTACGCCCGCGACCGCCATGTACGCATCGCCAATCGTCTTAATCTTTTCTACACCATGCACTTCGGCGAGTTGGTCGAAGACGGAAAACATTCTATTCAGCATCACAATCAATTCTTCTGGCGTTACGCGCGATGCAATTTTGGTAAAGCCTACCATGTCGCTAAACAGCACTGTCGCGCTCTCGAAGGTATCGACAATCGTGGTTTCGCCCCATTTTAGGCGTTCTGCAATCGAAGGTGGCAAAATATTGAGCAATAAATCTTCCGACTTATTCCGCTCGCCATCCAGAACAGAGCTTAAAATCTGGATTTCGTTCAATGAATCCGAGAGTTTATTGTTGATTTGCTGCAATTCCGTGTTTGCTTCTCGAAGCTCTGAAGTACGCGTGGTTACTTGCTTTTCCAGCCATTCGTTTCGCGCTTCAATGCCGCGAATGCGAGCGCGATACGCCACAAAGCCAATACATATCACGCTTGCAAGCGATAAGCCAATAAACCACCACGTGCGCCAAATCGGGGGAGCAATCACAACCCGCATGGTTGCTCCTTCTTCGTTCCAAATGCCGTCGTTGTTTGCTGCTCGCACGCGAAACTCATATTCGCCTGGTTCAAGGCTCGTGTACGTGGCTTCACGCCTTGCTCCAGCTTGAATCCATGCTTTATCCAAACCATCTAATTTGTACGCAAACGCATTGCGCTCGGGCGAATTAAAATCCAACCCCACAAAACTAAAGGTCAGTGTGTTTTCATCGTAGCGGAGGCGAATGGTGCGTGTGGCTTGAACCGTAGAATCCGTCAGGAGTTCAGAGCGTTCAGCATTTTTTACAGAGGAAATCAGCACGGGCGGCGGCGTTTGATTATACACCATTTTCGTCGGAACAAACGTATTTACGCCATTCGCACCACCAAAAAACATTTCCCCCGATGCCGCATAAAACGCCGAACCACGATGAAATTCATTGCCCTGCAAGCCGTCGTCCGTGTCGTACACGTGTACAACTTTACGCCGCTCTGGGTCAATTTCCGCCAAACCGCGCTTGGTGCTTACCCAGAGCATACCAGAGGCATCGCACAAAATCGCGCTAATGCTACCGCTTGGCAAACCATCGCGCTCGGCAAGAATAAATGGAGAACCGTACAAACCTTGATTTGATGAGCCTTGCGCGGTATTGTTTTGATTTTCCATGCGGCGATATTGCTGCAAGCCCTGTCCGCGCGTTCCCACCCACAATGCCTCCGTTGTGTCTTCGTACAATGCGCTCACGACAACGCCTGATAGCCTCACGGTTACATTGCCCGTCGCACGGTCGAGTTCGCGCAAACCTTTGTCGGTGCCAATTAAAAATCGCCCGCGCTTGTCTTCGAGAACGCATAAAATTCGTTCTTCATGCCCCGAAGCCTCTTCATTCCTTGCTTGTACGACATACTGGCGCGAGGGTAGATTGTTTTGCGGCAGAGAAGTTAAAGGGAAAGATTCGCCCGCAACCCAGACTGCGCCTTGCTTATCCAAATAAATTATTTGAATAGTTGCATCAAGCGGAATACCTGCAAACCTTGTCATTGCTTGTGTTTGAGTGTTGTAGCTCCATAAACCGCCGTGAACCAAGCCAATCCACAGGGTGTTATTACCATCGAAACGCACTGCCCATGCGGTGTCGCTGCCGAATCTATCCTTGCGAAAATACGCCCATTCGTTTGTTTCAGGGGTGAAGCGATTCAAACCGCCTGTTTGCGTGGCAAACCAGAGGAAGCGTTTATTTGCGCCATTTGCAGGGGTTTCTGCTATTCCGCGAACATAATTGCTGGACAACGCAGGACGCTCCGTGCGCAAGGCAGCCGAAATATGACGGAATTTATGCCGAAAACGCGCATACTTGTTCAATCCATAAAACTCCGATGCCGCCCACACAACGCCCGACGCATCTTCAAACAATGCCTGAACAACATTTCCCGACAAGGTATGCGGATTATTCGGAACAGGCTGCAAGCGAGTAATTACAGGCTTTACGAAAGATTGCTCCGCAAAGTGCAAAATGCTTATTCCGAGATTTGTTCCCACCCACACATCCCCATTTGCAAGGCAGAGGAGTGAGCGAACAGTATTGCTCGTCAAGCTATCGGCTTCGGTGTACGAGGCAAGTATTTGTCCGCTTTCTGCATCAATGCAACGTAAGCCTGCGCTCTCGGTGCCAATCCAAAGACGTGTTTGCAGGCGCACCGCGCCTTGTGTGCTGCGGACGTTACCTTGCTGCATGGCGAATGCTGTTATCGGCGAATTGGGCTGCAAGCCGCATTCTACTTGGCGGAGCGAACTGCGGCTCTTGTTCAGTGCGTATAGGCTTGTTGGCGTTGCAAACCAGAGAGTGTGCGTGGCGGCATCTTCGACAATTTTCACAATATCGTACACCTCGCTTGATTGCTGCTTTGGCAGGACTTTTTGAAACGACATTGTAGCGCGGTCAAGGCGCAGCAATCCACGCGACGTGCCGAACCACAAGGTTTTATCAGCATCTTCGCAGATGGTACGCACTGTTATTGGACAAAGTGAAGTGGGGAAGGGAAGAAAGTCGAAGCTCTGCGTGCGAGTATTGAAGCGGCTTACACCTTTTGTACTGCGTGTGGCGCACCACAGCGCACCTGTATAATCTTCCTGAAGAGCAGTAATGGTGCTGATTCCAGTGGAAAGAGAATCCGGCAACTGCTGGTGAAAGTGCTGAAAACGCAATCCGTCGTACTCGTTCAAGCCATCAAACGCGCCAAACCACAATATGCCGCGAGAATCCTGAAAAATGGTATTTACAATCGAACTTGATAAACCCTGCTCTTCAGAAATGCGCTCCAAACGCATTTCCTCTGCTGTTTGAGCAATGGAGCGGCTTGCAGGGAAGACCGAGACAATAAAAATAAATGGCAACAAATAGCACCAAGAACAAGTAATGACGCGCTTCATAGTGAGAAGATTTAAGAAGTAAAATATCTTCAGTAGTAGCACAGACATTCTTGTCTGTGAGTATTAGTGCGGGCTTCAGGCGACAAACACAGACAAGAATGTTATCTGTAGTGGAGTAGAAGTCATAGAGTTCTTTGACAATGAGAGTTTTGATAGTCCATGGAAAATGGCTTTGCAGCTTGTCGCATTCGCCCCCTTGATAAAGGGGGAACGGGGGATTGCTGTTTTGCGCGGTCTCCACCACCCCAAGCTCACGCGAAGGCGACCAAATCCCCCGTTCCCCCTTTATCAAGGGGGCGAAGGATTGATGCGACTTTCACGGCATTGTCGGCAAAAGACCGAACTACCAAAACTTTCGTTGTCAAAGACCATACTACCGTCTACTCCAGTGCAGGTAGCAAGAATGTCTGTGCCACTGAAGCAAGAGAAAACTTACTTTAGGAAACCCTTTACATCGTTGCCCCAGCCTTCAGCATTTCTGCGCGTTCCGAGAGTTGCAACTCGCGGATAATCTCCTCAATCTCACCATTTATCACTTCTTGCAAGGGATAATTTTTCGCATCGCCTTCCAAACGGTGGTCAGTTACGCGGTTTTGCGGATAATTGTAGGTGCGGATTTTATCGGAGCGGTCGCCGCTTTTCACCATGTCTTTTCGCGTTGAAGACAGCTCTGCTTGTTGCTTGGCGAGTTCTAGTTCGTACAATCGCGCTCGTAGCACTTTCATTGCTTTTTCGCGGTTTTTAAGCTGTGAACGCTCGTCCTGACACTGCACCACAATTCCCGTCGGAATATGCACCATGCGCACTGCCGTTTCGACTTTGTTCACATTTTGCCCGCCTTTGCCGCCAGAGCGGAAAATATCAATGCGCAAATCGCCTTCGTTGATATGCACTTCCACTTCGCCGACTTCGGGCATAATTGCGACGGTTGCGGCGGATGTGTGGATGCGCCCGCTTGCTTCTGTGTCTGGCACGCGCTGGACGCGATGCACGCCGCTTTCGTACTTCATCATGCCAAATGCTTCTTCGCCCGCGAGCGAGAAAATAATTTCTTTGTAGCCACCGCGCTCACCTTCGTTGAAATCAATCATTTCCATTTGCCAGCCTTTTGTATCGGCGAAGCGGTGATACATTCGGAAGAGGTCGCCGGCGAAGATTCCCGCCTCGTCGCCGCCTGTGCCAGCGCGAATTTCCACGATACAGTTTTTATCGTCATTCGGATTGCGCGGAAGCAACAACACCTGCAAATCAGATTCCATGCGCTCTTTGGCGGCATTCAGGTCGTCCATTTCGGATTCGGCAATTTCGCGCAAGTCAGCATCCACGCCAGGTGTGGCGAGAATTTCCTTATTTTCGCGGAGTTGTTTTATCGTGCGAAGATAGTCCTCGCCAGATTTGGCAATACTTTCAAGGCGTTTGTGTTCGCGCGAAAGGTCGCTGAAGCGTTTGTAATCGTTGAGAATATCGGGCGCGGCAAGCATATTGGTGAGTTCGCCGAAGCGTGCGATGATTGCGAGAATTTTTTCTTCCATGATGCGTGGTTTATCGTTTCAGTTGAGAACGTTTATACACGACAAATCTACGCTTTTTCAGGCATAAAACCTGATAACGGTTTGGAGTTTTTGAATTGTACAGGGATTTTTCGCTCAAATCCAAAAAATTTCGCTTCAAGAAAAATTTCGCTGGCATAGAGATAAAATAATTGTATTTTGATATCATCATTAAACGCTCTTTTTGGTGGATTTATCTTCAGATGTAAATCTTTTCATAATAAAGACTTACTTACTTTGTTATTTTTGTTGATATATCAACGGTTGCGCATTCAATGGTTGTGTAGTATGCTATTTTGAACTAATTCTATTTCTTCAATTTCTTCTTTAATCTTTCAAGTTAGTGGAGATGTGGTATGAAAAACACGATGAAAACCGCCCAGCAACTCTTTAACGACTGGCATTCCAACGAGCGGTGGCACGGGATTACGCGCCCCTACACGCCAGAAGAGGTCGTAAAATTACGCGGTACGGTTGAGATTAAATATTCACTTGCCGAGCTAGGCGCAGAGCGGCTTTGGAACTTGCTTCACAGCGAGGACTACATCAACGCCTTAGGTGCGCTCACTGGCAATCAGGCAATGCAAATGGTAAAAGCTGGCTTGCAAGCAATTTACCTTTCCGGCTGGCAAGTAGCGGCGGATGCAAACTTAGCAGGGCAAATGTACCCCGACCAAAGCCTCTATCCCGCAAACAGCGTTCCGCACGTTGTTAAGCGCATTAACCAAACACTGCAACGCGCTGACCAAATCCACCATTCCGAAGGTAAAAATGGAATGTATTGGATGGCTCCGATTGTTGCGGACGCGGAAGCGGGTTTTGGCGGTCCGTTGAACTCGTTTGAGCTAATGAAATCCATGATTGAAGCGGGTGCGGCGGGTGTTCACTTTGAAGACCAGCTTGCATCGGAGAAAAAATGCGGACACTTGGGCGGAAAAGTTCTCGTGCCGACCTCGCATTTTATCCGAACCCTCGTAGCAGCGCGTCTTGCAGCCGATGTCTGTGATACGCAAACACTCGTCATTGCTCGCACCGATGCCAACGGTGCAGACCTGCTCACCAGCGATGTGGATGACCGCGACAAGGAATTCTGCACAGGAGAGCGCACACATGAAGGCTTCTACCGCGTCCGTCCGGGTATTGAGTCCGCTATTGCTCGCGCAATCAGCTACGCACCGTATTCCGACCTCATTTGGTGCGAAACCTCCACGCCCGACATGAAAGAAGCACGGATGTTTGCTGAAGCCGTCCGCGAAAAATTCCCGAATAAAATGCTAGCGTACAACTGTTCGCCGTCCTTCAACTGGAAGCGTAATTTGAGCGCACAAGAAATCGCTATTTTCCAACGCGAATTGGGCGCAATGGGCTACAAGTTCCAATTCGTAACGCTTGCAGGCTTCCACGCATTGAATTTCTCCATGTTCAGCCTTGCAAAAGGCTACAAAGAGCGCGGAATGGCATCGTATTCGGAATTGCAGGAAGCTGAATTTGCTGCCGAAGAGCATGGTTACACGGCAGTCAAGCACCAACGCGAAGTCGGCACGGGTTATTTCGACCTCGTGTCGGAAGTTGTGAGCGGCGGAATGTCGTCCACAACCGCGCTTGCTGGCTCGACCGAAGCACACCAATTCCACATTGAAACCTAAACGAAATTATGAAATCTGAGGGATAAGGGCTGAATGTTTGCAGACCTTTTCCTTGAGATGCTCTTTTACAACCCCGCATCATTCCTTATGTTTGCGGGGTTGTGTGTTTTTTGTAGATTTGAGCAATTACTGACTATAGTTTTATTTTTGACCCTTCTTCAAAACAAACACTTATGCCACAACTCACACTCCCAACAGGCGTTAGCATTTCTGGCGAAATCCAACCACAATTTTTGGAAATTCTCACGCCTGAAGCACTTGATTTTATCACGCTTTTACAGCGCACCTTCAACGCACGGCGCAAGGAATTACTTGCCAAACGCGCGGAACGTCAGCACGATTTCGATGCAGGAAAAATGCCCGACTTTCTTCCCGAAACAGCATCCGTGCGCTCTGGCGATTGGAAAGTCGCTCCAATTCCCGCAGATTTGCAGAATCGCCGTATTGAAATCACGGGTCCAGTCGAACGGAAAATGATTATCAACGCGCTTAATTCTGGTGCGAATATTTTCATGGCAGATTTTGAAGATGCGAACTCGCCGACGTGGTTTAACGCCATTCAGGGGCAAATCAACTTGCGCGATGCTATTCGCCGCCAAATAGATTTCACCTCGCCCGAAGGTAAAGAATACAAACTGAATGCGCAAGTGGCGACGCTGCTTGTGCGCCCGCGCGGCTGGCATTTGCTGGAGAAGCACATCACCGTTGATGGCGAGGAAATGTCGGGTTCGCTCTGCGATTTTGGTTTGTACTTTTTCCATAACGCGAAAGAACTGCTCGCACGTGGCTCTGGACCGTATTTTTACTTACCAAAACTCGAAAGCCACTTGGAAGCACGGCTCTGGAACGACGTGTTTACGCTGGCGCAAACAACGCTCGGTGTACCACATGGTTCGGTGAAAGGTACGATGCTCATTGAAACCATTCCGGGCGCGTTTGAAATGGAGGAATTTTTGTACGAACTCCGCGACCACGCGGCGGGCTTGAATGCTGGGCGGTGGGACTACATTTTCAGCGTTATCAAAAAGTTCCGCAACCGCATGGAAACGCCGCTCCCAGACCGCATCCAAGTAACGATGACCGTTCCCTTTATGCGCTCGTACACGGAATTGCTCGTCAAAACCTGCCACACGCGCGGCGCACACGCTATCGGCGGCATGGCAGCATTTATCCCGAATCGTAAAGATGCAACTGTCACGGAGACAGCACTGGCGCGAGTTCGAGCTGATAAAGAGCGCGAAGCAAATGACGGTTTCGACGGTTCGTGGGTGGCGCACCCTGATTTGGTTCAGATTGCCAAAGAGCCATTCACCGCAAAACTTGGCGACAAACCGCACCAAAAGGAGCGTTTGCGCGAGGAAGTGAGCATCAAAGCCGCAGATTTACTTGCGTTTGTGGTGCCAGATGGAAAAATTACCGAAGCAGGTTTGCGAAATAACATCAACGTCGGGATTCAGTATGTGGAGGCGTGGTTGCGTGGCAATGGAGCGGTGGCAATTCACAATCTTATGGAAGATGCGGCAACGGCAGAAATCTCGCGGACGCAGGTGTGGCAATGGATTCACCACGCAAAGGGCGTTCTGGACGATGGACGGAAAATCACCATTGAACTCGTGCGCCAGATTATCGCTGAAGAAATGGAAACCATCCAAAAAGCCTTTGGCGACGCGCTTTTTGCGCAGGGACGTTTCCCCGAAGCGCGTGAAATCTTCGACCGCTTGGCAACTTCGCCGGAGTATGTTGATTTTCTCACGCTTCCAGCGTATGACCGCTTGGCGTAATTCTTGTCGTGAGTTTATCCAGCAAATTCAATCCATCGCAAACAGTACCATTTACAAAATTTCCTTGCAAAAAAAAACGGAGCAAAAGCGCATTGGCTCTTGCTCCGTTTGATATATTTTTGATATATTCTTGCTGCATACCTTCGGCATTCATGCTTGCAATAAGCAAAATGCCACCCCGTTTCCTGTCTTTATGCTTTCCTGTCTTTATGCTTTCCTGTCTTTATGCGTTACCTTCAGCGCGACGCTTTTGGTACTCTTTTGACATTTCTTCTTGAATAGACTTCGGTACTTGTGCGTACTTCGCAAATTCCATGGAGAACTCGCCTTTGCCCTGTGTTGCAGAGCGGAGGTCGGTGGAGTAGCCAAACATCTCGGAAAGCGGTACTTCGGCGTTTACAACGACGTAGTTGCCGTCGGTGTCTGTTCCCATAATCACGCCGCGACGCTGGTTGAGTTGTCCGATAACTTGTCCTTGGAATTCGTCTGGTACAGAGATTTCTACGTTCATAATTGGCTCAAGAATCACCGGACCTGCATCTTTGTAGAATTCACGCACAGCAGTCATCGCCGCAACTTTGAACGCCATCTCTGAAGAGTCCACTGAGTGATACGCGCCGTCGTTCAAGACCACGCGAACGCCCATTACTGGCTGACCAATAAGCTGACCATTTTGGAACTGCTCGGTAAAGCCTTTATCGCAAGCAGGAATGTATTCACGCGGAATAACACCACCAACGATTTCATCAACAAATTCGTAGTTTTTGTCGCCTTCCAATTCTGCTGGCTCAAAGTAGCCCGCAACGCGACCGAATTGACCAGAACCACCTGTTTGCTTTTTGTGGGTGTAGTTGAATTCAGCGCGTTTGGTGAGTGCTTCGCGGAATGCCACTTTTGGCTTACCAACGTTCACTTCGCAGTTGTATTCACGCTTGATACGCTCGATGTAAATTTCCAAGTGCAATTCGCCCATGCCTTTTACAATCGTCTCGCCGCTTTCTTCGTCACGATAGACGCGGAAGGTCGGGTCTTCTTTTGTAAAGCGGTTCAATGCTTTCGAGAAGTTTACTTGACCAGTTTTGTCTTTCGGAGAAACCGCAAGCTCAATAACGGGATTCGGTACGAACATAGACGACATGGTTACGTTTTGTTTGCCGTCGGTGAAGGTATCGCCAGAGGCGCAATCAACGCCGAAGAGAGCAACGATGTCGCCTGCTTGTGCAGAATCAATCTCGTTCATCTCGGCAGAGTGCATCCGCACGAGGCGCGGCACTTTTACTTTTTTCTCGTTCACCATGTTGATAATCGTATCGCCTTTGGTTACTTTGCCTTGATAGATGCGCATGTAGGTCAGCTGACCGTATTTGCCATCCTCAAGTTTGAACGCAAGCATCACAAGCGGCTTCGACGGGTCGGAGCTGAGAGCAATTTTTGCTTCGTTGTTGTCTTGGTCGAGAGCTTCAATTTTGGTTTCTGACGGGCTTGGCAAAAAGCTGATAACACCGTCCAACAAGGTTTGAACGCCTTTGTTTTTATACGCCGAACCAACAAACACTGGTGTAAGTTTCAAGGAAAGCGTTCCTTTGCGGATAGCTGCCATGATTTCTGCTTCGGTGATTTGGTCCTCTTGTTCGCCCAAGAATTTTTCCATGATTGCATCATCGAAATCCGAAACTGCTTCTACAAGCGTATGGCGACGCTCTTTTGCATCTTCCAAAAGATTTGCTGGAATGTCGGTGTAGCGGATGCTTTCACCAGAATCGCCATCAAAATAAATCGCTTTCATTTTCACAAGGTCAATAATGCCTTCAAAATCAGCCTCGCGACCGATTGGTACTGTTACCATGACAGCATTATGGTTCAATTTCTCGCGGAGCTGGCTGACAACTTTGTCCGCATTCGCGCCAGCACGGTCCATTTTATTGATAAACGCAACGCGCGGAACGCTGTAACGGCGCATTTGGCGGTCAACCGTGATAGACTGGCTCTGAACGCCCGAAACCGAGCAAAGAACAAGGACAGCACCGTCCAAAACGCGCAAAGCACGCTCTACTTCTACGGTGAAGTCCACGTGACCAGGAGTGTCAATGAGGTTGATGTTGTAATCGCCCCACATACAGTAGGTTGCTGCGGATTGAATCGTAATACCTTTTTCGCGCTCCAAATCCATGGAGTCCATTTTCGCACCAACGCCGTCTTTGCCACGAACTTCGTGGATGGCGTGAATACGACCTGTGTAGAACAGGATACGCTCAGAAAGGGTGGTTTTGCCGGAGTCAATGTGCGCAGAAATACCGATATTGCGCACCTTGTCAAGAGAAACTGCGGTGGACATGATACTTGCTCTTAAAAACTGTAAAAAAAGAAAAATGAATGAGTTATTTGCTCTGGAATTTGCCAACCGTTTAGGCTGGTAAAGATTACTAATTTACAATTATTTCTTGTCAAAACCTAATTTTCATAAAAACGCTGCTATGGCGGTAAAGTAATGGCAAATGATAGCTTGCTTCTGATTGCTCACCGACCTTGAAGATAAAAACGCTGAAAATGCAGACTATATCTTGCTTGCAGAAAAAACAAATTCAAAGCGTGAAAATCAAAAAACAGGCTTGCAAGCCAGACTAAAACTAGCCTACAAGCATTTTGAAAAGAAATTTGCTTCAAAAAGAAGAAACCACGAGCCGCAGAATATCTGCAAAAGCTCGTGGTCTCTGGGGTTTGGGTGTATTTCAGGAGTATATTTTCTCTGCGTTATTTTTTCTCCAAGCGTTCAAGTTCGCGCTTCCATTTCGTGAGCGACACCGCGCCCGTTTCTTGCAAAATGCCAACGGCTTCCTGCAAGGTTTGGAGAGCTTTTTCACTATTTCCTGTCGCGCGGAAAAGCACGGCTTGTTCGGCAAGAATTTCGCCATACACTTCGCGTAGCTTCAGATTTTGTGCGCCTTTCAGAGCTTTGGCGAAATATTGCGCACTTTCCTCATACTGAGCAGCTTCGCGGAGAATCATGCCCAAGCGTTTTTGCGTGATAACTGCGCTTGTTGCCTCGCCTTTTTGCTCGTAACCTTGAAGTTGTAGCGTGTACTCATCAATCGTTTCGCGGAGCTTGCTTGCGCCGTGAATGCTTGCATCCGAGCGGGCTTCTTGCTCTTGAGATGGTGCTTGAACGCTTGCTAGCGGCGTAGTCTGCGCTGGTGCAGCTTGTTCGGTTTGTGATTGATTATCAGATTTTTGTATTGAATTTGCTACTGCAGAACGCTCTGAAAGGCGCGTATTTTCTGAGGTTTGAGAAGGAATACTTCCTAATGGCTTTGCTGTTTCTTCTGCGTGATTTTGCTGCGTAGAGCTTGGCGCAGCAAGGTTTTGTGAGCCTTGTGAAGATTGCACACTTTGCTCAATTGCCACACTTTGGCGTTCTTGCGCACCC
This sequence comes from Ignavibacteria bacterium, assembly GCA_013298775.1. Taxonomy (GTDB): domain Bacteria; phylum Bacteroidota; class Ignavibacteria; order Kapaibacteriales; family UBA4661; genus PH2015. Next base: position 166,213 of record JAAFIV010000005.1, read on the forward strand.
TTGTTCCATTGCCACAACCCCGCACCAACACTTGCACACACAAGCGACGCGACAATCACTTTCGAGGCTGTGATATTGGCAAGAATGGAGCCAGTAATCGCACTTTTTGCGGGAATGCTGCTTGCTGCGGCACTGGTCGCCGCGCCGCTTGTAGCCATGCCACTTGTAGCACCAGCACTCGCCGCAGACGCGGCTGCGCCCGTAACAACAACTTGTGCGAGATTGTGCTGCATTTCCGAGAGAAAGGCAGTGTCCACCTGATTTTGCCAATGGTTGCTGGCATTGGAATCATCCAAAAATTCATCAAACGTCAGGACACCACGTACTTCATCGGCGAAGGCGGGATTTGTAGCGAGCAGGGCGTGAAAGCGTTGCTCTTCATCGCCTGTGAGTGCGCCATCCATATATTTTACGAGTAAATCTTCGTGTGTTGCGAGCAGCGTGTTCATTGGAGTTCCTTGAAAATCGGTGTAAGTAATTCTCGTAGTTGTTGTTTAGCGCGGAAAACCCGTACCTTTGCGAGCGAAAGCGAAATCTTGAGCAATTCCGCTATTTCCTCGTGTTGCAAACCGTCGTAAAATTTCAATTCAAATGCTTCACGTAAATCTTCGGGAAGCTGCCCTATTGCGCGGTCGAGGGATTCTTGTAGTAAGAAATCACGCGCTTCGTGAGCATTGCCGTCGTCGCTGGGCGTGAGTGCGTCGAATTCCTCATCAATTTCCTTGTTCTGCACAAGGTCGCGCTGTTGCCGCTTCGAGACCTTCATCACGTGATGCCGCGCAATCGTGAAAAGCCACGCCGCATAGTTACCGCCGGTGAACTGTTCGCGTTTTTCAAAAACGGTACTCATTACGGCTTGGAATGCGTCTTTTGCGGCATCGTGTGAGGCGGTTGCCCGTAGGCAATACGCATACAAGCGTTTGTCGTAACGTTTGTAGAGCGTGTTGAAGGCTGATTCCGAGCCGCCCTCACGGACTTCCTGAAAAAGCTGCTCATCGCTGGGCGTGTTGGCAGCCTTGTCCGTGCTTGCTTTTGGAGGACTTTTTGGTAAAGATTGATTCATCGTTTGCCTTATCGTTGATGGATTGGTGCGGTCTGTGCGCTGCGTCCGCGTTGGCGCGTTTGGCGGAAGAAGCGGTAGCCCTTCAGCTCGCGCCGACACACGGGGCATCGTGGTCGGGAGATGTGTTTGGAAACGTGATTGAATCGGCATCATAGCGGTATTCAACAAAACATCAACGGCAAATTTAGTGATTTCTTCCGAAGGAGAAAGATTTTGATGTGATTTTCTTTCTCGCCTCTGTACATAAAAAGCGCGGAGTGGAAAAAGAGTTACAAAAAATTTCACGGAATGTGAAAATGGTGTAAAAAGATGCTTTCCTCTCTATCCTGCCGAGTTGAAAGAGAATGAACTGTATCGCTTCAACACTGCGTAAATCAAGTAAAATAAGGTTTTGTTAGGTCGAAAAATGCTGATAGATTTGTCGTGTGTTTCATTTTCCTTCACCTTTCATTCAAATATCGTATGAAAATCGGTCTTTCTAAAGCAAGCGGTTCACCAAATTATGCGAAATATGATGAATGGCTGAAAACAGCCGACCCGCACGTTGAAACCATTGATTTATCCTTGCTTCGTCCCGCAGAGGCAGCAAATGTCTTGGAAACCTGTATTGGTCTTGTTCTGACGGGTGGACCCGATGTGCATCCCTCGCGCTACGGCAAGGAATCCGACCTTGAACGTTGTTCCACTGAAGCAGAACGCGATGAATTAGAATTTGCCTTATACGCAAAAGCAAAAGAATTAAAAATGCCTGTTTTGGGCGTGTGTCGCGGTGCGCAGCTTATCAATGTTGCCGAAGGCGGGACGCTCGTGATTGATATTCCCGACGACACGAAAACCGCACAGGAACACGCTCGCATCCAAAACGTTGATGCCGAGCATCCTGTGAATGTTTTGGCGGGTTCGATTATTACCAAAATCACGGGCGACAACGAAGGATTGGTCAATAGTGCGCATCACCAAGCCGTCGAGAAGGCGGGTGAAAACTTGTACATTAGTGCTGTTTCTGGCGATGGAATTAACGAGGCGATTGAATGGCGCGATTCCTCTGGGAAGCCCTTCCTGCTTGGTGTGCAATGGCATCCAGAGCGCATGAATTACGCTAATCCATATTCCATTAACATTGCTCGCCATTTTTTATTTGAAGCGGAATCGTATCAACTATTGGTGAAAAAGGCGTAAGTGCAGGTGTTTCACAGGCGGCGGAACGCAGGCAGTAGGATAGACAGGGGCTTCTATTCTGGCGGGGGAAATTTCCTCGAAATTGCTCTTGCCGAATGGCAACTTACCAATGCAGCACAAAAAACGAAACCATTGCCAAGCACGCTAACAACGCCGAGACCGCGTACAATCTCTTTTGGCGAGAAACTCCTCCCCACAATGCCATGATGATTGCTGCTACAAAGAGCAACGCAGTAAGAATATAAAAGCGAAAGGGCGCAGATGGCGTTACCACACGAAGCCGATAAATACTACTGCGGCTCTCTAAACCAATTGCATCAATACCTGCAAGGCGGAGATACCATTCGCCTTTGGGCATAGCGAGACTCAGTGTATCCTGCCCCAGAACAAAGGCGTGAAGCGGCTTCTGGAAAGTAATGTCCTCTGCAATTTCAAAGCGTACACGCGGCGATTGCTTCTTCCATTGAAAAAGCATTTGTCCTGCAAAGAGAGAATCGGTGAGGTTTGGTGAGATAAGCTCTGGCACAGGCGGCAATGGACGTGGCTTCTCAGGCGGTGCGTCAGTTGCAACCCGGGTTCCAAAGTTTTCTGGTACTTTCATTGCTTCGCCCGTAGCATTCTGCACATTTGCATTTCCTTCATGCACCGAGACGAGCGATTGATTGTTTGTGTTCAGCTCAATTTTCGCCGCCGTTTTGTTCAATGCCACCGAAACCTCACCATTCGCCGTCTTCACAAGGAGTGGCTCTTGAGTATCCTGTATAGATTTCATTTTTACAAACACGCTGCCCTTCATAAGGCGTATCTGCTCGCTTGGTCCGATATTGAGTTTAGTAGAATCAGAGACTACCTGCGTTCCATAAATCATCACCACTGAATTTTCCGCAATTTGCACCCGTTGTTTATTTTGAAACGTAATCTCTGCACGGGCTTTATCAATGGTTTGAAGACGGTGATGTTCATAAATCTGTGTTCCCAAGCGGGCTTCCTGCCAGGTTTCATCCCAAGGAGCTTGTGATAGTACAGATGGCAATAGTGCTGTAATGCGCCCTTCCGCTTGAACGGCTGTTCCTTTGTCTAGCGTTTGTGGGCGTTCTGTGCGAGAACTCAGCGCAATGATTTCAATGCGACGATTTTGCGCCCGTCCTTCTTCGGTGTCATTATTGATAAGTGGCTTCATAGAACCTATGCCACGAGTTTTTATGCGTTGTGTAGCAATTCCTTGTGAAACCAAATAGCTGCGTACCGCATCGGCGCGAGCTTCGGAAAGGCGAAGATTTTGCTCGGGATTGCCAACATTATCGGTATGCCCACTTATCTCAATGATGAGCTGTGGTCGGGCTTTCAGGTAGCCGAGCAATGCCGTAAATTGCGGACGCTCCGCTTCGGCTATGGTCGAACTACCTTTTTCAAAAACGTTGTTTTTGAAAATGAGCTTTTTTCCCGGACGCAGGTCGAAGGTTGTTTCGCCACGTGCTGATTCTGGGCTGACGACACCCCAAATTTTTCCACAACACACCATGCCGTAGAGGATAAACATCAAACCGTTCTTGATAAGTAAAGACCTGATTCTCATAGGTTTAAATGGCGTTATATTTATATTGCCCTTAAAAATTTTCTGCCTGATATTGCGATAAAGAGAACACACTCACAATTTGATGTTCCGCATCGTTGTAAAAATTAGCAAATTGCTGTTTCTTCTTCTAAGGATTTGTAGCAATTACCATTCCTTTTTTGGTGCAGTTTGATTTTTCTGTTTCAATTCTATGACCCAAAAGCGTCTTTTTATTTTTTCAGCACCAAGCGGAGCTGGCAAAACCACGATTGCGCGGCATTTGCTGGAGAAGTTTCCGCAAATGAAGTTCTCCATTTCCGCAACCACACGCCCGCGCCGCGAGAAAGAAACCCACGCCAAAGACTATTATTTCCTTAGCAAAGGAGAGTTTCAAACAGCCCTTCGCGCAAACGAACTCGCGGAATATGAGGAAATTTTTGGTAATTTTTACGGCACTCTCAAAAGCGAGATAAATGCCGCGCTCAGTGAGGGAAAACTTCTCGTCTTTGACATTGACGTAAAAGGCGCACTGAGCCTTCAACGCGCTTACCCAGATGATTCGTTGCTCATTTTTGTCGCGCCGCCGAGCATGGAAATTTTGCAACAACGCCTCACCGAACGCAATACGGAATCCGCCGAGCAGCTTCGTTTGCGCCTTGCCCGTGCGGAAATGGAACTACAAGAGCAAGGAAAATTCGATGAAATTATTGTGAATGATACTCTTGAACATTCCTTCCAAGCCGCACGGGAACTGGTGTATAAGTATGCTAGACTTTAGTAGTGGCACAGACATTCTTGTCTGTGTTTTTTTACTTGAACCCAGCACCAACACTCACAGACAGGAATGTCTGTGCCACTAATTGATGTTTTTGTATTCCACAAAAACAGCTGCCATTTTCTTTCCATCTTTTGAATTGACCGATATGCTTACGGTACTGATTTACATGGCATTAGCTATTCTGACGGTGTTTGTGTGTATTGCGCTCTACAATTACTTGACTGCGCCAATGCTCCGCACAGTGCCAAGCCCAACCGCACGAAACGAATACGCCTCCACGCCGCGAGTATCGGTGCTGATTCCAGCCCGCAATGAAGAAGCAAATATCGCTCAGTGTTTGCAAGGTTTGTGTGCGCAGAATTATCCGCAACTGGAAATTATCGTTGTAGATGACCATTCCACCGACCGCACCGCAGAAATTGTACAATCCTTTGCGGCACAATACCCGCATATTCGCTTGCTTGAAGGCAGACCGCTTCCGCCAGAATGGACGGGCAAAAACTGGGCGTGTCAGCAACTAAGCGCATCAGCAACAGGAACAATCCTCATTTTCACCGATGCCGACAACACCCACGCGCCAAACGCCGTGCTGAACACGGTTCGCTGGATGCAACGCTACGACCTTAGCATGATTTCTGCTTTCCCCGAACAGCGCACCCTCACGATGCCCGAACAGCTTGCCGTTCCTGTCGTGGATACGTTTGTGTATGCGGGTTTGCCGCTTTGGCTCACGTATCATTCGCCATATCCATCGCTGGCTGCCGCAAATGGTCAATGGATAGCCTTCACGCGACAAGCATATATCGAACTTGGCGGGCATTTGTCGGTACGCAAACACGTTGTGGAAGATGTGGAACTGAGCCGCGCCGCCAAACAACGCGGTTTCCGAATGCTCACCACTGCTGGCACTGACCTCATTTTCTGCCGAATGTACTCGAGTTTTGATGGCGTGTGGAATGGATTTACCAAGAATTTGTTTGGTTTAGTTGGCTACAACAGCATTGCCTTTTTCGTGCTACTCACGATGCTCTTTATGGCGTGTATTCTTCCCTACTTCACGGTCTGGTTTGCGGAATATCGCTGGATTTCGCTCGGCGCGATTGCTCTCAATCTCCTCTTGCGCTTTCTCGTTGCGCAAAAATTCAAGCATCCTTTGTGGCAAAGCGTGGTGCTGCATCCCGTCGGAATTGGCTTCATTATTGGTATTGGGCTAAATTCACTGCGCAAAGTGAAAAATGGCACTATCCAATGGAAAAACCGTGATATTGATACGAGCGCACTCCTGAAAACAATTTCGCTCGAAGATGCGATGAAAGGCTAAACGAGGTGAGGGTCTCGCTTCTTCGCGAGGCTCTCACTTCCTCACTCACACGCTCTCTTGCGTCAAAGTGAGACCCTCGCTGAGGAAACGAGAGCCTCACTTCAAACTGACTATTTCAAAATTTCTCAAGCACCTTAGATTTATGCCAATTTTCCAACTCGTTGATTCCCAACGCGGTATTCTGATAATCGCAAACGACGCAGATACGCGCTCTACGCGGCATATCGCCTTGTTGTGCAAAGAGAAGAATCACTACTTTCGTATTTTCACCGAGAATCCTCTGGATGACGCATGGGAAGACATTCAAGACCATGTTTTCAACGATATTGATGATACTCGTGCTTTCTCGCCGCATATTATTGTGGATTGCAATATCATCGTCCGCGACGACGCAGAATACATTATGCTGATAGACGAGCATCCCGATAGCATCGTTTTAAGTCTTTCCCCAACAACGACATCTGCCGCTCTTGCCCGTATTTATACGAGCATCAACATTGCACGAGTGAATCTTCTTTCTGGTTTTTTTCCGCAAATGCAAACCGTAGAATTCGCGCCCGTTGTAACCATGAGCGAGGAGCATAAATATCAGGCAATACATTTTTTGGAGAGCTTGGGCGTGCAGACCGAAGAAATTCAAGATGTGGTCGGATTCATTACACCCCGCATTGTTGCTATGCTGGTGAATGAAGCTGCCTTTACGCTGATGGAAGAAACCGCCGGAATAAAGGATATTGATTTAGCAATGAAATTCGGCACAAATTACCCGCTTGCTCCCTTCCAATGGTCAGACGAAATTGGTACAGATGTGGTCGTTGCTATTCTCGACGCGCTCTATGCGGAATATCATCAGGAACGCTACCGCGTGTGCCGTTTGCTCAGGCAGTATGTGAGCTTGAATTTGCTTGGAAAGAGCATCGGTGCTGGGTTTTATTCGTATAATTCTGGGATATAATTTCAGTTTCTCACTTTGTGCAGGAGACCCCTCACCCAACCCTCTCCCAGAGGGAGAGGGCTTCAGAATCTTGTGCTTTCCAACCCTCGCCCTTTGGGAGAGGGTCTCGCACCGTCTTCGGAGCGAGGGGTGAGGGCATACAGTGTGCGTAAAGTGGGGCAACATTACCTTTTCATCTCAACCCCTGTTTGTGGAGGAAATTTCATGGCAAAACAGCCACACCCGTCTTCGGCGCAGAAACCGCGTCCTTCCGTAATCCCCGAACAATATCACTCGCTCTTGTACTGCGCCGCTCTAGCGATTGCGGTGCTGATATTCTTGCGCTCAACGCTCTTTGGCGGCGGCGTATTTGTGTCGTCCGACGGCATTTCCTCTGGGAGCTTTGTTCCCTACTTGGAAGCAGCGAAGAAGGCGGGAGAATTTCCCCTCTGGCTGCCGCATATTTTTTCGGGTTTGCCGAGCTACGCTGCCCTTCTCACGACGGGCGACCGGTGGTGGGATGTGATAATGGTGGTGTTTTACGGCATCACCAATGGCATTGGAAGCCTCTTCCAGAGCGATGCAGCGCGGGTTGGTAGCTTTTACATTATCTACGGCATTGGCTTGTTTTTGCTGATGCGCATGAAGCAGCACGACCGCTTCGCGGCGTTCTTCACGGCATTTGCGGGCATTTTTTCAACCTTCGTGATTGTCTGGGTCATGATTGGACACAACACGAAACCAATGGCGTTAATGACCTTACCGTATATTCTGATGTGCTTAGAAAAGCTCCGCGAGCGGTTTAGCATCTTTTACGCGGCGGTGCTGTTTATCGTGGTGCATATTTTGGTGGAATCCACACACGTACAGATGAGCTTTTATGCGGCGTGTTGCTTTGGGTTGTATTTCGTCTTTGAGACCATTTCGCGCCTTGTAAAAAAAGAAGCAATTACAGGCATTATGCGAGCGGCGGGCGTACTTGTGGTGGCGGGCGGTTTGGCGTTTGCAATGGCTTCCGACCGCTATTTGTCGGTGTTGGAATACACGCCCTACTCCACGCGCAGCACCGCGCCGATTGAAAAAACCGTCGGGCAAAAGCAGGATGCTTCGGGCGGTTTTGATTACGAATACGCGACAAATTGGTCGTTTTCACCCGAAGAAATGATGACCTTTTTTGTGCCGAATTACTTCGGTTTTGGGAAAATGAAAATCGGCGAAGAAGTGCAATCCACCTACTGGGGACAAATGCCCTTCACCGACGCAGCAAACTACATGGGCATTGGCGTACTCGTGCTGGCGGGCTTTGGCGCGTGGAAGTTTCGGCGCGATTCCTTTGTGCAGTTCCTCGTCGCAATGGCTCTCTTCGCGCTTGTGCTGTCATTTGGGAAAAATCTGCCTCTTCTGTACAATTTCTTTTTCAATGTTGTTCCCGGATTCAACAAGTTTCGTGCGCCCTCGATGGCACTCGCGCTCACGCAATTTGCGGTGCCAATTCTCGCGGGCTTCGGTATAACCGCGCTTCTTGCCGTGCGTCGCGGTGTGGCGTTTCATAGCGAATCGGACGAAGCAGACCATACGGAAACATCAGAAATTCATAAAGATTCGCACAAAGATTCTCACAAGGACGCGCATAAACACACGCACGGTGCGCACGATGCCGCTCGCACTCGTGGCGCGAAAAAGCAGAACACGGATTCGCCAGAATTGCAGCAAGCGCAGCGAAATTGGTTGCTTTTTGGTGTCGGCGGAACGGCGTTATTCCTTGTTGCGGGGCTGTTGTTTGGCGTTGTTGGCAAGGAATCGTATCGCTCGGCAGTGCAGACGGCAACAAAGGCGCAATACGCGCCCGCAATCGCGCAATATCAAGGCACAGAGCAGTTTGTAGGTGTGCAGCAGCGCGTGGAACAGATTGCGCAAGAACGCTCGGCGCAAGTGTATGACTTGATGATAACGGATTGGTACGTTACGGCGTTTATCGCGCTCGCGTTCGCGCTTGCCGTGTGGCTATTTGTGCGGAAAATGTTGCCCGAAACGCTCTTCTTTGCTGCGCTCGCGCTGCTTCTTGTCATTGACCTTTGGCGCGTGGACCTTCGCCCAATGGAAATTTCCAAGCAAGATTACAAACAATCCGTTTTCCGCAAAACCGACGCAATTTCCTTCATCCAGCAAGATACCTCGCTTTTCCGCGTGGCAGATTTCGCGCAGCAAGCAAACGTGCTGGCGTACTTCGGTTTGCAACACGTTCACGGTTATCATTCGGCAAAGATGAGGATTTATCAGGATTTGCTGGATGTTGCGGGCAATGGCGGTGGCTCGGTGATTACAAATCCGTTTTTGTGGAATTTGATGAACGTGAAGTATATTCTCTCCGACCGCCCGATTAGCGAAGGAATGGAGCCGAGTTTCAAATCGCAGGAAACGCAAATGTTGGTGTATGAGAATCCGTCCGTGTTGCCACGCGCATTTTTGGTGAATAAAGTCCAAGTGGCGCAGCAAATGGAGATTTTACAGCATTTGAAAAAAGGCGATTTTAGCGCGTTGGATGTTGCCTTTATCGAAAAACCGCTTTCAATTCCGCTTGATACCATCGTTGGCGAGCCAATCGAGCATGTAAACCGCGTAAAATCTACCACGTTCAAAAATGAATTGGTCAAATTCGAGGTGGATGCGACGGGAACGAACTTTTTGTTTGTGAGCGAAGTATATTATCCAGCAGGTTGGAAAGCGTATATTGACGGCAAAGAAACGGAAATTGTGAAAGCAAATTACGCCTTTCGTGGCGTGGTCGTGCCGCAAGGAAAACACACCGTCGAGATGCGCTTCACCTCTCAAAAATTCTCGCTTGGCAAGAATCTCAGCCTTGCTGGAAACGTGATTGTTCTCGCGCTCTTAGGCGTAGGCGTTTGGCAAATGAGAAAGCCGAAAGCCTGATACATACTGGCATTGACAGATTTTCCGTGAGGCTCTGACTTCTTAGTCAGGGTCTCACTTTTTTTCTAACCCTCTTGACTTCAAACCCGCACCAAACCTCATGGCACAGCAACCTCTCACGACACAAGAACTCACCACGTACATCCACGAACACCTTGAACACAAGGCAGAATCTACCTTGCAGGTAATTGAAATTCCCGATGAGATTTTTTGGAACATTCAAAAAGAACAAGCAAAAGAGCTTGCCGAACACTTTGGCACAAACGTCTTTCTTCGGCTTCCCGCCTCCGAGCGAGTATTTTTTGAATGGCTAAAAGAGCAAGAAGAAAGCGTCTGGAACGACCTCTGGGCAAGCGATTTCCCTGATGAAACCGAGCAGACCGAGCCATATCTGGTGGGAATCGGCTTGCTGCCTGAAATGGTTACGGAAGCGCGTGGTTTCCCGATTTGCGACCTCTCCACACAGCCAAACTACTTTTTTTCCTACAAAAACTTCAATGCCGAAGAAATTAAACCCATGATAGATGCTGTTGTTCAGCGCATGGAGGACGGCAAAGAACTCTCGGCAAAAGAGGGATTTCTCATGGAAATACGCCGTGCGCCGATAGATGCGTGGCGGTTTGCATACACGTATGGTCAGCCAATTCAAGCAATAAAGCGCGTTGCAGCAGATTTAGTCGAAGACGGCGTGTTGCGCACGGCAGACCGCGAGAATATGTCGGACTTTTGGGGTTGGGAGTAGATTCTGTGCCGTTTGCAACCTATTTCCTGCTCAATAGTTCTTGCGACAACGCGGCGTTGCCTCCACAAAGACACCATTTTACACTTCTTAACATTACATTCCCCAGCAAATTATGTATGTTTGCTTGCCACGTTTGCCAACGTGTAAACATCGGGAAATCATACACCGCCTGTACAGGATAGAGTGATATGTGCATGAATATTTTTGTGGCTGGATTTGTCAAATAGTTGTCCAAAAAAATGCTTCCTCTGGGGCTGTTTTTTTAATGGCATGTTCAACCAAAAACTCAACAGTGAAATCTCCTGAAAAAGGCTTGATGACGTGATGCTCACGCTATTTTTTTGTCTTTTTCTTTTTCTCTACTTCATATTTACGAGTATTATGACTGCTTCTGTACGCACACAATTTCGCCTATACATGGCGTTATTGCTGGGGTTTGTGTTTGGAATACACACGCTGCACACGGCTTTGAATGCACAGGTCATCACGCTTGCACCGCAAACAGTGAACATACCGACAACCTTGCAAATGATTCACAACTCTCCCGACCCCGCGCTCAGTCCGATAGATATTTCGCTTGGCGGTATGTTGTCGAACATTGGGCAATCCTTCGCGCCCGTGCAGACTGGCGCACGTTTCCGCACTTCTACGCCGCCTCTTCTCAGCATTGGCGGAAACACGGTTGATAGTATGTTCTCGAAGCCGCTTGCTGTGCGCCTTAGCTCGCAAATGAGCCGACTTTCGGCTCAGGACAACGCAGGTATTCCTTTTGCGGTGGGCAAAGGCGCGAATGTCGTGATTCTAAGCGGTGTTCAGAACCCACGCCGTTTTGTATCGAATCCAAATAGCATTCCCACCGATAAACGTTTTGCGCAATTTATTGATACAACAACCATCACAACATCAGCAACGGTGCGCCTTCTCGTCTATCACGGCGTAACGGACGCGCCGCAGTTGGATGTGATTGTGCGAGGCGTGGGACGCATTGCACGGCTTTCCTACGGCGAAGGTATGTTTGTGGATGTTCCAACGGCAGATTACGAGATTGAAATGCGCGGTTCCACCACAACGACGCTCTACGGCTTGTACAATATGCCCTTGCAAACGCTGAATCTCGGCGGGCAACGCGCAACGCTGATGTCGTCGGGGTTCTTGGCAACAAGATTGTCGAACAATCGCCGCGTCCAAGCCCAGTACGGAAGTCCCTTTGCTGCAATTCTTGTGCCGTCGGATTCGCTCTCGCAAGCAATTCGCCTGTTCTCGCCCACCCCGCCGCCGCCGCCGCCAACCACGCTACAACTCATTCACAATTCCCCCGACCCCAGCTTTAATCGGATGTCTATTTGGGCTGGAACGGCGGTTACATCGGGTTCGATTCGCTTTATTCCCTTTATTCAGCAATTTACCTATCGCAACGCCACACAAAGCACAAATGCGTTTATTACCACGATTCCCACTGGTGGCGGTGGTCCAGGTGGCGGTCCGATTACCGTTATTCGAGAAGAAATCAATTTTGGAAGCGTTTTAGGAACGGTGTTGGCAATCAATCCCGCGTTGAATAATATCCGCCCTGGACAAACGCTGAATTTTACACGCTTTCCGGGCGCGAGTATCACACGCGGAAGCAGCATTATTCTTGCGCATGGCGTTTCTACGCCAAATACTTTCGCACAAAATCCCGATACCACCCTCGATAGACTTCTCCGCCTTTCCACCTTCACCGACCCCTTTGACGAGGTTGATACAAATCTCGTCCGCGTACTGCTCTTTCACGGCGTAACCGACGCGCCACGAGCGGATTTCATCATCCGCGAAACTGGCGATACGCTGGCAACCTTGAAATATGGTCAAGGGCAATACGTTACGCTGAACCCCGAATTATACACGTTGGATGTTCTTGTGAGCGATGGCGAAGAAGCTCTCGGCTCCTTTGTGCTGCCGCTTGGCGAACACATCGGACAGCGCATTACGGTTATGACATCGGGCTTTTTGAATTCTGCGGCAAACCGCAATGGTTCGCCGTTTGCGGGAGTGCTGGTGTCGCCGCGCCCGGGACGGCAGCCCGACGTTTTACGCGCTCTGCCCGCTCCGACGTTGCTCGCGCCCACAACCTTGCAGCTTATCCATAATTCGCCAGATTTATCCTTATCGCCAGTGCGGGTCTGGCTTGGACGACCAACGAATAATAATAATATTCCGCCGTTCAATCCGATGAATCCTAATGCTCCTGCCGCTCCAGAGACCGTAACAAATTTTTCTATTCTCGAATCGCCCTTGCGTTATCGCAATGGAAACTTGGCGCAATCTGGCTTTGGCGACTTCATTCCGTTTTACAAAGACGTAATTTCCGTACCGCTTTCGCTTGTTCTCACGACAACTGCTTCGCGCACCGTTACAACGGCATTGTACCGCACACCATTCATCATTGGTCGTGGCGCGAACATCCTGATTTCATCAGGTGTTCAGCGTACACGCAGTTATGCCGCCAATCCCGACGGTATTCCCACAGCAACGCAAATACGCCAGTTTATTGATACCTACCGCCTCACAACGACCGATGTTGTGCGCCTTTTCGCCTACAATGGCTTGACGGACGCACCACAACTAGAGTTTGTCGCACGGGGCAATTTCCCCATGCAAAGCACTGTCGCAAACGTCAGCACCGTTGGCACAACGACGATAACGACCATTAGCACGATTACCGTCTATACCGCATCAACAGTGTCCTTGGGCAGATATCGCTTTGGCGAAGGCGGATTCACCACCCTTCCAACGGGCGATTATGCGATTGATGTGCGTGTGGCAGCCTCGCAAAGCACCGTTGCAAGCTATTCTGCAACACTCGCAACCATGCAGCTTGGCGGGCAACGTATCACGCTTACGCCTTCTGGCTTTTGGAATTATTCGGCACAAAATCAAACGGGAAATCCGTGGCAAATGCTGGCAGTTGTGAACACGCTCGAAGCACTCACCAGCACCATCAACACCGTAACAGTGGCGACAACAACCACAGGAACACTCGTAACCTTGATTACGACCAGCACTATTCCAATGCCGCATAGTTTCTTGCTTCCTGTGTTGCAACTGCCGAAATCTGGCTCTAGTGCTGCTTTCTCCGACGATGGCAGCGCAGAAGCGTTTGCAGGAAATGAAACAGCGTATCAAGTAGAACTCACACAAAATGCAGAATCTACGCTGCTTCGCAGCTATCCGAATCCAGCAAACAATGAAACTGCGGTGCGCTACATTTTGCCAACATCCTCCGAAGTGCGTATCAGTCTTTACGACGCACGTGGGCAGCGTATTACGGAATTTGCGCCTGCCCAGCAAGCGGCAGGCGAGCATTTGCTTCGCTTGGATGTGAGCGCATTGCCACAAGGCGCGTATCATCTCGTTCTTTCGCATGGCAAAGGCGTAAGCCGAGTATTGGTGCAGGTTGTACGGTAACAATTGCTCTTCTCGTCCTCCGCTTTCTGAAGCGGTGAACGGGTTTCACGGAAAAGAAAAATCCCCTGTATGGCGTAATTGCTGTGCGGGGGATTTTTTTGTACCATGAAAAATTGTTACCAAGTGTTAAAAACCCTAGAATTCATGCGGCATTGAGGCAAGAAAACGGTAGATTGCCACACAACAAACACTCCTCCACAAACCGCATCAATGCTTCATGCTTCCTATTCTCAGCCTTCTTGCTGCCCTTGTGCTGTTCTCCACAACAAGTTTTGCACAAGGAAATACGCCTCAAACTCAAGATTCTACGCGCTCTTCCACGCAACCGCTTGGCACAACAACGCCGGGCGAATATCCCTTCACACCCGAGCAAGACCGCCAGTTTTATCAAGCTCTCAGCCAGTACGTGATTGGTGCGGTGCGCTTTCGCTTCGATGCTCAACGAACAACGGTGCAGCGCATCAATGAAGCCATGTTTGGGACGTTGAGCGAAAGTATTGCGGGGCGAAATATGGATTTTTCGTACGAGATGTTTACGCCAAATTCCCGTGCGAATCGCTTGTACGTGCGCGACCGTTTAGCCTCGTTTGATATTGCTGGTGTACGCTCGTCGTCGCACATTCAGGGCATTGACCGCGAAGAAGAAGAATCGGCGCGGAAGCTGCGGGAATTTTTCGGTATCAAGGAAGATATTTCCGCAAACGTGATGGATAAATCCTACAAGTTTTTGGAAATGTTGGGCTTGCGCGAGAACGTTAGCCCGCAACTTGAATATACATTAGAGCAAGAATCCCTCGTCGATGTGTGGATTATTTCGCTGGAATCGCGGCAAATTAAGCATCTCCTCAGCGCACGGCAACCCGAAGGCACACATACCATCACGTGGAATGGCACAAACGACGACAACCTCCGAATGCCGCGTGGATACTACATCGGACAGGTTTTTGCTGATAAAAAGCGGATTCTACAAAAGGGAATTCGCTGGTAAAAATGCTGAGGACTGTGAAGCTCTCAATTCTTATTGAGGGTCTCACTTCCACACAAGAAAAAGTGAGACCCTCGCCAAGAAGCGAGAGCCTCACTTTCTTTTCCACACACAAAATTTTTGGCATACATTCTGCACGTCTCCTTGCCAAAAATAATAACCGATTCAATCAGTGTTTGTGAAAAAAATTATGTATTCGATAGAACAACGTGATGAACAGCTTTTGGGAACATCCGCGGCAATTCGCTATCACTTCCATTTCGAGCAAGCGCATCAACACGTGCTGCGCGTGGTAATGGAAGTGGACATTGCCCAAAGCGGCGCAGTGGTGCTGGGTTTGCCCGTGTGGATTCCGGGTTCGTATAAAATTCGGGATTATATCTCCACGCTCGGCAGTTTCCAGCTTACGAGTGCAGACGGGAAACCGCTCGCGTGGCATTGGCTTACGAAAAATCGTTTGGAAGTGCAAGCCGAACAAGGCGTGTTGCGCGTGGAATATGCGTACTACGCCTACGAGAAAGATTCGACGATTCGCTCCTCGCACATCACGCGAAATCACGCTTTTCTGAACCTTGTAACCTGTTGTATGTTCGTGGAAGGGCGCGAGGCGGAGATTCACCACGTGTATTTCCATCACAACCGCGAAAAATGGGCAAATGTTTCCACGCAGCTTTCGCCCGTGAAAGCGAGCATTGCTGCCGATGAGCCGCTTGTGCTGGGTGCGTTGAATTATGATATTATCGTGGATTCGCCCGTTGAAATTGGCAATCACTACGTTTCGAGCTTTGATTACGAAGGCGCGACGATTGAAGTTGCCATTGCAGGACGCGGAAACTACGATGCCGACTGGCTTACAGACCGCATCAAAACTATCATCGAAACCGAAGCACCGATTTTTGGCGGTTTGCCCTTCGACCGCTACGTGTTTATCATTCACCTTTTTCCCGGAATGCGCGGCGGCGGCTTGGAACACGCTCGCTCGTCGGTGAACGCGATGGAAAGCGGTTCGGGCAAGCATTGGGGCGATACGGCAAAGCTCCACAGTTTGCTGTCGCTGCTCTGCCACGAGTTTTTCCATGTTTGGAACATCAAGCGGATTCGCCCCCGCGAGCTTGGTCCGTTCAATTACAACCAAGAAAATTTCACGCGAATGCTCTGGCTTGTGGAAGGCGCGACCTCGTACTACGACGACCTTCTCACGTATCGGTGCGGTTTCTACACGCGGGCAGATTACCTCAAAATCCTTGCCAAAGACCATCTCACGCCCTTTTTCCGCACACCTGGACGCAATGAAGCCAGCATTAAGGACAATAGTTTTCAAGCATGGGTAAAGCTCTACTTGCCGCATGACGACTCGCTGAATCGCAATATTTCGTACTATCTGCACGGCGACTTGGTGTTTTGGTGTTTGGACTTGCACATCATTGCCGAATCCAACGGCACAAAACGCTTCGATGACGCTTTCCGTGCGCTCTGGAAGCAATATCAAGACCGACCGGAACAAGGCATTACCGAAGATGAATTTATGACCATCGCGGAGGCAGCAACAGGTGTAAAAATCCGCGAAAAGCTGCTCACGTGGCTGAATGGCAAAGGCGATGATTTGCCGCTCCCCGAGATATTTGCGCCCTTTGGCTTGGAATGGAAACAAACGGGCGCACCCGAAGCAACGAAAATGGGCGAGAGCTTACCGACCATGACGCTTGCAACGAAGCTCTTTACAGGCATGACGCTGAAATCCGAAGGCGGGAAAGTTATCATTGCAACGGTACAAGCAGGAACGCCCGCACACGAGGCGGGGCTTGGCGCGGACGATGAAATCGTCTTTGTGAACGGAGCGCGTATCACGTCGGTGGACGACGTAGAAACACTTATCGCCAAGCGAGGCGTAGAGCGGTTTTCAGAGATTGTCCTCGCCAGCGATGCAGGAATGATTACCACCGCACTCAAACCCGCACCATTCCTTGAGTACAGCCTTCGCACCATTGCCGAACCCACCGACGACCAAAAGCGTTTGCTGGAGTTTTGGCTTGAACGCAAGGAGTTTCCGAAGGAAGAAGCGAAAACATTAGGGTCGTGATTTTTTGGACGCAGATGAAGATGATTGAATGGATAAAGATGATGAAAAAGTAGAAAATATTAAGGGTGTAAGCACATTCATGCTATCATCTTCATCAATCAAATCATCTTCATCAATCAAATCATCTTCATCTGCGTCCCCTCTTCATTGCCGAAAACTAGACAATTACAAAAAAACGCGGTGAACCTCATCAATACAAGGTTCACCGCGTTTTCTTTTTGAGAACAAAACAAAATTATTGTGTATCTGGCACGTACAGCTCCGCCAAGTTCTCGCTTTTCGAGATAGTGTCCAGTGCGGCTTGTCCTAGAAACTCTGTAAACATCTCGCTTTCATGGAGATAATCATTGATGAGGTCGGAGAGCGCACTCGCAAAGAAGCGGTAGTCGTCGTGCTTGACGAAATCGCGGAATTTCTCAATATCTATTTTCGCACGAACATCCTCCGAGAGATTATCATAAATCGTTTGGCGGATGTAGGTTTCGGACAGATTGAGAATCGGGTAGGTGGTCAGGGCTGCCATAAAAACTCCTCGTTAGACGTGAGTTAGGGATGGAATGAATTGGTTGAAGGCGCGTAAAATCGGAAATTTCTGCGATATTCTCAATGCTTTTCTCAATGCTTTGCACACACAACCTCAAATATTCAACCAATACGTGAATTTCAGCGCGATTGCGCGATTGCGAATCTGAAAACTCGTGGCATCGTAATTGTCGGTATAGACCAAAAATATATCCGACATCGGCGCAAACCGCCATTGTACGCGGGTGTTGAGGTTTACGTTATTTGCTTGCGTGTTGTATTGCAAAAAGGCGGTGAGGAAAATATCGCGCGTCGGTGTGAGGTCGAGCAGAAGGCTCGCAAGATTCAACTGCGCGGATTTGAAGGGCTGCGGAAGTGTGATATTATCTTGCTGGAAATTCACCGTAATTGAACCAAAGGGCTGAAAACGATAGGCGAGCGAAACGCGCCAATTTAAGTTCGAGCCATTGTAGTAGCCGCCAGATTCTATGCGAGTGGAAGCAGTGAAAAGTGCGCGGCGGTCGGTAGAAAAATTTCCACCAAATCGCCAGTAATTGTATTCTCCCGTCGGAAGTTCGTTTGCTTTGTCGCCGCGTCCTGTTGGGTCGAAGGGAAAAGTAAGGCGCGTGAAAATATTGCCGCCAAAGACGGAGAGATTCATCGTATTGGTAAACGTCACATAGTAAAAAGCAAACGATTCATTGTCCAGCACATTGAAGCGACCACTGTTGTCGAAATACGAGCTTTGCTCCAAGCCTGTTCCATGCTCATTGACGATGCTGCGGTCGTCGGGATAAAAGGTTTTTTGAATGTAAGGCTGCCACCGCCAAATGCCTCGACGCGGCACAAAACCTACTTCGGGATTGTAATTCGTGCCAATGTATTCATGATTCCAATTCACTTCCAAGCCCGGAACCGAGTACCGAAGCCATCCCGCGCTGGCAAATTGGTCTGCTTTTTGGTTTGGCGTGAAGTTTTGATGGAAAAAGAGTTTTCCCTGCCAGGTGCCGTCATTGCTGATGAGATTGAAGTCTGCGCCGAGTGTGCGATTGAAGTTGTTTCCTTGCTCGTTGAAATTATTCCCCTGACGATTCACGAAAATCATCCCGATATTCGACCGCCCAAAGACGCGCCGTTGTGCGGCTGCGACGGTGTAGTTTTGCGTTTCCAAATTAAAACGTTCCGATGTGGCAGTTTGCATACTTAAAATCCCCACACGCCAGTTATCATCAAGGTTTCCCGTCAATCGTGCGCCGACGGGAATGCTGATGGGCGCGAGTGCGCCACTGTTCGTGGGGTCGTTCACCAAGCCGATTTTCCGCGAGAAAAAGGGGCGAATTTGCGAAAAACCAAACTGCGAAAAGAGGTCGCTATTTTCGATGAAAAACTGTCGTTGTTCGGGGAAAAAGATGCTGAAACGGTTCAAATTGGTTACTTGCCTATCCACGCTGACGTTGGAAAAATCAGGGTTGATGGTCAAATCAAGGTTCAAACTCGGCGTAACTGCGTACTTCACATCGCCGCCGATATTGTAATTCCACTTATCTTTTTCGTCCTGCGCAAAGGAACGATTGTACAAGCCCGTAACCGAGGGAATAATACTCATATTCAGCCCCGATGTGCTTGGTGGCGTATCCCACTCCAGCACGCCCGTATGCACAAGCGAGAAAGCATTGAAATTGATAGGAAAGCGCGTCCAGGTGGAAAGTTCGTTGCGAATCCAATCCCAGCGCACCACGTTGATACGCCAGCGTTTGCGCCCACCCTCGAAACGAATTGCCCGAAAAGGAATCGCAAATTCCGCCGTCCAACGGTCTTTCTGCACGTTTGTTTCCGAGAACCAGACGTTATCCCACGTTCTGTCCATGCCGAAATTCCCACCATTTGCCACAAAACCTTCCGACTGCACACCAAGCGGCGAAACGCGGAAACCAAAGCCATTCTGCCCCGTTCCAAGCGGGTCGAGAACAATCATCACGCCATCGCTTTCGTCGGCAGCAAAATCGCGGCGGAGCGATTGGAAATAAAAATTTCCTGCGGTGGAATCGAAGCAGGTGAAGGAAAAATACATATAGTTGTCGTCGTACAGAGCCTGCACCATTACTTGGTTGCGAGCGGGAAGAGAATCCGTCGGGTAATGTTGGACGAAGTTTTGGATGGGCGTTGCGGTGGCGGAAGTCCAGGCTTCATCGGTGAGCTTGCCATCAATTACGGGGGCTTTTTGTGCGCGTTGGATTTTCAGGATGTAATTATCAAAGGGAGAAGCCTGTGTTTGTGCGCTTTTTGCGGCACTTTCTTCGCTACTTTTCGGCGGTTCCATTTGTGCAAGAAGCAATGGCGCGACAAACAGGCACATAGACAATAAGCTACAAAAGCGTATCAATACTGATTTTCGACGGATGAAATGTGGTCGTGCTTGTGTCATAAAAGTAGTCCTTGCGGCGTGAAAATTTCCCCGAAAATGTAGGAGCGTGGTTATGCAAAAATGGCTCAATACAGCGTAAAAAGGTGCATACGCAAGAAACGAAAGAAAGTTGCTTGCATGAGAATTTGTGAGCGGAGAATGGACGCAATATACGATTTTCAAGCAACCTAACGCACCGACAAGCAGAGGCTCTACGGCAAGAACTTCTTTTAGCAAAACGTAATGGGAGAAAAAGGGAGATATTTTCAAACCTCAGTATTTATCAGTTCTTCAGACTGTTTTTTAGGAAATATGAGCCTTCCAGCCTTACGAAAAAAAAGCCTGAATTCACCCCATCAAAAAAGTGCATTTTTCTTGAAAAATCACATTCTCCTCACATTTTTTCTCATTGCGGCTTCCTATATATTTGTGCTGAGGAATACTTGACGTTTTGGTAGAGATTTTTATGACGTTCTTGTATAGAAAGTCCTGACCTTTTGGCTCATGGTTTCTCGTACCCAAATACCGATTTTTGTGCAGTGAATTTGATACTCGCTTTTTCTTACAAACAATTTTCGGAAAAGCTCAGTGCGGGATGCCCTATCATTTTTACTCATTTTTTCTTATCATTTTTTGTTTTGGAGAATCGTTATGAAACGCTTTTTTTCTGTGCTACTGTGCATCTGTGCCACATTCCTGACCGTATTGCCAATGCCAATATTCGCACAACCAGGGCTAACCTGGACTCGTATGTCAAGTGCCGAGGCATTAGGAATAAGTTTTATTTTTAAGGCGAGCCCTTCTGTCCTCTTGGGCATAAACTCTACGCTTGCTTCTGTCACCAGTCCTGCTATCGACAAACTCTACCGTTCAGTAGATAATGGTATAACATGGACGTTATTTTCGCCCAATGAGAACTTTTCTGGCTTTGCTCGTGCGAACGGTCGCCTGTATGCTATTACGAACCCAACCCCAAATAATACCCGCTTGATTACTTCTACGAATGACGGTGCTACGTGGTCGCAACTAAGCGTATTGCCGTCCAATAACTACGCGCCAGGGGTGTACTCAAAAATCATTGTCAATGGTAGCACTATTCTGATTGTGCAAATGGCAACAGAGAAGGTACTTATCTCGCAAAATGGCGGAGTTACATTCACCGAAACAGCAACCAATCTGCCGAAATCTTCAGCTTCAGGTTTGGCTTTTTTTGATTGCATTCTCACAAAAAATGGTTCGTATCTGCTTTCGCTTTCAGAAACCTCAAGCACACCTGCCAACTCAACAACAGCAACGCTCTGGCGTTCGACGAGCGGCACAACGTGGCAGCCTGTTACGACGACGCTCTCAGCCTACAAAGGCGCAGATGAATTACATCAACTTCCCAACGGCGATATTTACGGTGCTTTTACACGAACAGGAACGACGTATGCTCTTGATTGGCTGAAATCAACCGATGCTGGCTTGACGTGGACATCCATACCGTACCCGCCTGGAGGCGCAAATCCCGTTCTTGGGCGGAGTGGATTCACATTGGGGAATACTCTTTTTACCATCAATGCAGGAACGACCAGCACTTTTAGCGGTTCATCGTGGCAATCTGCGACAACGCTAATGAGCGCGACACCGTTGCCAAGATTTGTGGCAACAAAAGTAAAAGGATTGGTCAGCCCAATGTCGGATATACCGAATGAGGAAGTATTTGTATCGGAAGAAACCATTGGCGGAAGAGCAATCTGGCGTAGTACTGCTGGTCTGGCACCGCCGCCTGTTCCAATTATTACAGATATTTGCTCAGAGGACAGCCGCTTTTGCGGAACACCTCAGAACGTCGGAGAAGGGTTTGTTTTCACTATTTTTGGCACTGGCTTTACCAACGTGAGCGCAGTGCGGGTTGGAACGGTCAATGCGACCAGCTTTACTGTTCTCAATTCCGTTAGCATGACGGCTGTTGTTCCAAATATTTCCACTACTGGTACATACAGTGTGAGCGTTGTAACGCCAGGTGGCATAGCGGTATCCTCGAAGCAGCTTTCCTTCTTTACCGCGCCAGTGATTTTGGACATTCTTCCAGAGAGGCCTGTATTTGGCAGCTCACCTCAGAACGTCCAGAACGTCGGAGAAGGGTCTGTTTTCACTATTTTGGGCGCGGGCTTTACAAACGTAAGCGCAGTGCGGATTGGGACGGTGAATGCAACAAGTTTTACTGTTCTCAATGCCAATAGCATTACGGCTGTTGTTCCAAATCTTCCTACTGCTGGCACATATAATGTGAGCGTCGTAATGCCATCTGGTACAGTTGTGTCCTCGCAGCAGCTTTCCTTTGTTACAACACCGTTGATAATAGGCACACCTCAGTTTGCTGCCGTCAGAGGAACACGGGTTACTATTTTCGGTGCGAATTTTAGGAATGTAAACTCTGTGAAATTTGGCTCTGCCTCGTCTCCAGATCTCACTCCTGCGACTTCTTTTACCATAGAAAACGTTAGTACAATATCGGCAATAATGCCAGACTTGGGGACAAACAACCTAGCACTATTTGCCCTTGTTGAATCGCCTCAAGGCTCAACGCGCTCCACGACACAGTTGTCGTATGTTGGTATGCCTAATTCATTTCTGGGTTTTTTCGGTTTTATGCCAAGTGTGGCGCGAGTGGGAGAACAGGTGGTGGTTTCCGGTATAAACCTTATGCTTATAGAGCGCATTAACATCGTGATAGGAACTGGTCCAACAGCAGAGGGAATCAATGTACCAATTTTTTCGGTTAGTAATGACGGACTAACGTTGTCGTTTACGGTACCACAGGGCGCACGTAGTGGGGGTATAGTCCTCTACTATGGGGCAGGAACAAGTACGGCATCAATCGGCAGACTTACCATTCTCAACCCTACATCTGTTCGTAGAGAGGTAGAAAAGCTCGGAGGGAGCGTCTATCCTAATCCTGCGACCCAAAACCTCACTGTTACCACAAACCTCAGCCGCACACAAGGCTTGGTACTGGCATTGCGCGATATTTTGGGCAGAACGCTTCTCCAGCAAACACATACCGCCATATCGGGACATTTTTCAACAAATGTAGATGTGAGCGAACTGGCTTCGGGCTTGTATATTGTCTCTTTAACGGGGCAAGATGGCAAGCAGTTTGTGCAGCCGTTTGTGAAGCAGTAAAATCATGCAAATTGCGTAAGAAGAGAACGCCCCGATGCAGTACGAAAGCTGTATCGGGGCGTTTTTGTCTTCCCGTCCTACGCTTTCCTAAACGTAGAACGGGTTTCGCGGTAAAATCAGGAAAGATTCTTGCGCAAAATCTGCTCAATTTCTTCGAGTGATAATTTGGTGATGTTGGCAATAAACTCTTTAGTCATACCTGCACGAGCAAGACCTACTGTGGTTTGCTCTTTTTCTCGGCACGAACCTTGCTCAATACCTCGTTCAATACCTCGCTCCTCGCCCTTCTCCAAAATATCTTGGTAAAAGCGCGATTGTTCAAATCCTGCTACGCTTGGTTCTATCATGGCGCGTATCTCCTCATAACTCATTGTGGGAAATTAGGAGAGATGCTTGCGCAGAATCTGCTCAATTTCTTCAAGTGATAATTTGGTGATGTTGGCAATAAACTCTTTAGTCATACCTGCACGAGCAAGACCTACTGTGGTTTGCTCTTTTTCTCGGTACGAACCTTGCTCAATACCTCGTTCGATACCTCGTTCAATACCTCGCTCCTCGCCCTTCTCCAAAATATCTTGGTAAAAGCGCGATTGTTCAAATCCTGCTACGCTTGGTTCTATCATGGCGCGTATCTCCTCATAACTCAGCGTGGGAAATTTCGCCGTCAAGATGCTCGCTACAAGGCGTGCTACATCGTCGCGGCGGTGGACTTCGCTCGTCGGCGGAACTGAACGCAGCACGTCATTTGCCAGTATTGCTGCCTGTTCTTTTTTGTTGGGTGCGCCGACTAAGCGGAGAATGTTCAAGGGAAATGCCGTCAGAACGTCTGGCGAAATTTCATCCAAATATACAATTTTCAAACGATTCGATGCAAGATACTCCGCAAAATGCTCCAGCAAACCCGCATCAACACTTCGCTTTGGAAAAATCACGACCGACCGCCATCTGCCTTCGGGTTGTTTTTGGTGCAGGAAGGTCATTATCTGCGCAAAGAGCCGTGTGTAGAAGCGTTGGTCTTTTTGGTACTGCACTTCGACGAAGAAAAACTCGCCGCGAAATTCTGGCAACGCTAAGATTCCATCAAGGCGAAAGGCGTGGTCTTTCACCTCGACCGACTGAAAGCGATACTCTGCCGCACGGGCAAGGTCGGCTTTCTGTGCGCCCGCGAGCAAGAGCAGTGCTTCGGGAAGGAGCTGGAAATACGTGTAAAAAAGGGAATCAGATTTCATTAGCAATACGAAATGGAAGGTGGATAGTACCGTTATGCAAGAAATTTTACTCCAATTCCACAATCCCTAATTTTTTGTACAACTTCCGCAGTGTGCGATTTGCGCGGCGATTTGCCTCTTCCGCGCCTTTTTTCAAAATATCGTTCAATGCAGCTTTATCATTGCGAATAGCGTGGAAGCGTGTACTTATCGGCTCAATGAGCGCGACAAGTGCGTCGGCAAGTTCTTGTTTGAAATCGCCATAGCCTTTGCCAACAAAACGCTCCTCAATAGCTTCAAAGCTCTCGCCAGTGGCAATGTGATACAAGGTGAGCAAGTTCGTAATTGCGGGTCGTTCCTCGCCTCGGCGCACTTCTGTGCCTGAATCGGTAACAGCGCGTTTTATTTTCCCGCGAATTTCATCCGCAGAATCGGTCAGAAATATCGTGGCTTTTGGGTTTTCATCCGATTTCGACATTTTCTTGGTTGGGTCTTGCAAGCTCATAATTCTTGCACCAACTTTCGGAATAAATACTTCTGGCACGGTCAAAGTATTTGCGTAGTAATGATTTACGCGCTCGGCAATATTGCGCGAAAGTTCCAAATGCTGCTTTTGGTCTTCGCCAACAGGAACAAGATTTGCCTGATACAACAAAATATCTGCCGCCTGCAAAACGGGATAGGTGAACAAGCCAGTCGTCGCGCCATGTTTGTCGGATTTTTCCTTGAATTGCGTCATTTTATTCAATTCCCCCAACTGCGAAAAACAACTCAACACCCACGACAACTGCGCGTGTGCGGGAACGTGCGATTGCACAAACACCAGACTCCGTGCGGGGTCTATGCCAGAAGCGATGTACATTGCGGCAACATCCAGCGTTTGCTTACGCAGCGCGGCGGCTTCGGGACGAGCCGTGAGCGCGTGTAAATCCACCACGCAATACACGCAATCGTAGTCTTTTTGTAATTCCACCCAATTTTTTAGCGCACCAACGTAATTACCAAGCGTTAAGCCGCTTGTGGGCTGCATTGCGCTAAAAATAATGGGACGCTTTTCTGTGGGAGAATCCTGTTTTGATGCGGTTTGAAGCTCTTGGTTCATAATTGTTGCTGAACTGTTTTTGGGTATTTTTTGATAGTAAAAATCCTTGCCGTGCGGACATTTCTTGCGTTTAGATGCAAGGTTTTATGCGGCATGGCAAGGATTTTTTCATGAGAATTTCTCGAAAGCAGTCAGGTAACTACCTCGTCGAGCGGTTTCTTGACCGTCCGGCGAGTGAGTTACTTGCGCACCACCCGCCGGACGGCAGCGTTCATGCACTCTTCAGCCGCCCAACGAGTACAACCTGAACGTATCGTTTTGAAGTTTAGATAAAATCGTGCGCTTTTGCCCTCATCCCCCGCCTTCTCCCAGAGGGAGAAGGAGCTAAGACAAAGAAAATCAAACGCTTCTGAAGCCCTCTCCCTCTGGGAGAGGGTTGGGTGAGGGCAATCGTGGACGCAAGGTTTTATGGGGGTCGCAGAATTTTATCTAAACTTCAAATCGTTACTTCTTCGTCGTGCTTCCAAACACTTGCTGCAAAAGGTCGGTAGCGCGAGCGGCTGGATTGACACGGATATTTTTTTCTTCCTGCGCAACCATTGTAAATAAGCCCTCAACAGCCTTTTGTGTAACGTACTCGGACAAATCAGGATTCACTTTTTGCACAAGCGGAATCTGATTGTACGCGCCCGTAATGGTACTCCAATACTTGGTTGCATCTACTTTTGCAAGCGCGTCGCCGATGACGGGTTTGAATTTTTGGGTAAGTTGTTGCGTGGTGGTGCGCTGCAAAAAGTCTGTTGCGGCACGGTCGCTGCTGCCGTTCAAGATGGACATGACATCAGCAAAATTGAGCTGCTTGATTGCATCCAAAAAGATAGGAAGCGCGTCGGAAGCTGCTTTCTCCGCCGCATGGTTCATGGATTCTACGGCTTGGTCGGCAACATTGCCCATACCAATTTTGCGTACGCCATCCTCGACCATTTTAAATTCTGCTGGAAATGGAATTTTGATAAGCGGATTTTTGTAGTAGCCATCTTGCTTGGAGACCAATTCCACGCCTTTTTGAATGCCTTGCGTGAGCGCGTCGCGGAGACCATTTGAAGCAATGTCTGGCGTGAGTGATGGCACAGATGCTGGCATGGAAGCTGGCGCAGATGCAGGTGTAGAGCCACTTGCAGACGGCGCAGCTTCTGGCGATGCACCAACAACTGTTGTTCCACCTTTTTTACCACTTGTTGCGGCGGGCGCAGCAGCTGGAGTAGGTGTTTGTGCTGGAGCGGGTGCAGCTGCTGGTGCTGGAGCCGATGGCGGAGCAGGTGCGCTTGTACTCGTTTTGCTGCTAGACTTGGTGCTAGACTTGGTGCTGGTTTTGGACGATGTGCTTGTCGTTTTTTTCTTTGTTTGAGCAAGCATTTCCGACGGCGCATTTGCAGCAACAACGAGTGTTAATGCGGCTGCGGTGAGAGAACGAATTATCATGGACAAACCTATAAAATGAAAAATGTTGTGAATGAATGGAATACTCATTTGTCGGACGCAATATACCGCTTTCAAGGTTTATGGCAATTCGGAATATTCCCCCGCCCAAGCGGCTGAGGAGTGCAGATACGCTGCCGTCCGGCGAGTGAGTCGCTTGCACAACACCCGCCAGACGGCTACTGCGCTTGCGCTCCTCAGCCGCTTGGGCGGGATTGATGAATAAAAAAACGCTCTGCCCAGCAATAATGCGCTGTACAGAGCGTTGATATTTTTATCCGAAGGAGAATTTTACGCCAAAACCTCGAATTTATCAGCCTTGTGGCGAACACCATGCACAACGTTGAGTGGCACAAACGCACGTGATCTCTTCACTCGCGCTTCAAAATCTTCACGGAATTTACTGAGAAACGCTTTCACGGGCCAAGCAGCCGCGTCGCCGAGTGCGCAAATCGTATTGCCTTCGATGTTGGAAGCCACGCTGTACAAGGTGTCGAGGTCTTGCGAGGTTGCATCGCCTTTGTAAATGCGCTTGAGCATTTTTTCCATCCAACCGCAGCCCTCGCGGCAGGGCGTACATTGCCCGCAGGATTCGTGATGATAAAAGTGCGCAATGCGCAGCGTCACTTTCACAATATCAGTATCTTCGTCCATTACCACCACGCCGCCTGTGCCGATGTGCGTACCGATTTTTTTCAAAAATTCTTCTTCCATTTTCACGCCTTCAATTTCATCGCCGCGCAACACGGGCATTGAAGAACCGCCTGGAATCACGGCTTTCACCTTTTTGCCGCCCAGAACGCCATTCGCGTATTTGTCGCTGAAAATAAGGTCGGTGAGCAACGTACCAGATTCCGCCTCGTACACGCCGGGCTTGTTCACGTGTCCGCTTACGCCGTAGAGAATCGTGCCAGTGTGTCCCGACGCGCCGATTTTGCTGTATGCTTCGCCGCCGAGCGCGAAAATTGCGGGTGCGTGTGCCATTGTTTCCACGTTATTGACCGTTGTTGGCTTTGCCCACAAACCTTTTTGCGCTGGGAAAGGAGGTTTTACGCGGGGATAGGCGCGGTCGCCTTCCAAAGAACTCATCAGTGCTGTTTCTTCGCCGCAAATGTACGCGCCTGCGCCTTTGTGGACGACTAATTCCATTGCGAAATTTGTCCCAAAGGTTTCCTTCATTTTTTCGCCCAAAAAGCCTTTCGCGTAGGCATCTTCAACGGCTTTTTCCATCATGTAAATCCACTTGTGATATTCACCGCGAATGTACAAATACGCCGCCGTTACGCCCATTGCGTAGCCGCCGATGATAATTCCTTCGATGAGTTGGTGCGGATTATGCTCGAAAATTTGGCGGTCTTTGAAGGACGCTGGTTCGGATTCATCACCATTGACGGCGAGATATTTCACCATGTCGCCTTTGGGCATAAAGCTCCATTTTAAGCCCGTCGCAAAGCCCGCGCCGCCACGCCCGCGCAAGCCAGATTTTTTTACTTCATTGATAACGTCATCCTGCGTGAGTTTGAGAGCTTTTTTTGCTTGCTCGTAGCCGCCGTTTGCGGTGTAAACCTCAATTTTATGGAGGTCGGGAATTTGCGGCAAAATCAGATGTGGTGCGGTGTACATAGACATAATTGGTTGCTCCGCGCGAAGAAGGTGGTTAAAGGAAATTCGTTTGCGATAATCGGAAATTGTGTGAGGCGAAAGTTACGCTTTTCTTGCATTTTTTTCAATGGAGAAATTTTTCCAATCCAGACAGTTTCACTTATTTGCCAATCTTGCGAGATTGTCAATACAAAGTCTGTTTGGTCTCAATTGCTTTAGTACCTGATTCTTACATTATGCAGTGATAATGAACGTTGTGAGTAAGGAACGCGGATGTGAGGACCGAGAGGATTTGAAGGACGGAGAAAAGTCTTGAACATCCTGATAGTCTGGGCTTCGTCCGCGTTCCAATAATCGTTGCTTAATTTCAAGAATCATGTATTTAATACAATCTTTTAAATCCATTAGTTCCTCATGAATACTACGTTTTTCACATTTGGGAACAATTCTGTGTGCTTGATTTGGTGAAATTAGTCAAAAACGCTATTTTCAGTTTCACTCATCTGTAATGCTGGGTGAATTCAAGCTGTTCTAGATTTTATTCTTACTCGTGCTATCTCGCTTCCTTCTTTTTCACGTCATTTCTTCCCTTTTTTGCTGGCTTGTATCCTTGATGTTACTACAAGCACAGCCCGTACCGCCATCTTCATTCACACTCCCCACGCAGCCCTATTATGCCAGCTTCCGCCATATCTCGCCCGAAGGCTTGTCCAATCGCAATGTTCGTGCAATCGTCAAAGACGCGCGTGGATGGATGTGGTTTGGCACGGCAGACGGGCTGAACCGCTTCGATGGCTTGTCTTATTACGCTTTCCAGCACGACGAGCGCGACAGCACTTCGCTGTGCAACAATTTCGTGGAAGTGCTGTTTTGCGATTCGCGCGGCGTTCTCTGGATAGGCACACAGAGCGGTTTGGCAGCGTTCAATGCTCGCACAGAGCGGTTTATCAACTTCCTTGCCTCGCATACTTCTCCGCAAGCACTTTCCGACAATCGCATTTTCAGCATCGCCGAAGACCGCACGGGCGCACTCTGGATAGGAACACGACAAGGACTCTGCCGTCTGGACAAGACAGACATCCCCGCAGCACTCGCCAATCCTCGCTCGGCGCGGTTTACCGTTTTTCGCAAAGACGACGCAAATACGCGCTCGCTCAGCCACAACACCGCTCGCTCGCTGCTCTTCGACCGCGAGGGAACGCTCTATGTGGGAACGTATCTGGGATTGAACACACTTACCCCAAATCCCGCTTCGCAGCAAGCCGCTTCAACGCTTCAGTACAGCGTTGAACGCCATTTCTTGCACACCAACACCACAAGTAAAGCCTATTTCCAACGGCATGGTTTTTTCTATGTGCAGGAAGACCCGTTTGGTTTCATTTGGACGTATTGCTACGAGCAGGGGTTGTATCGGTTTGTGGGGAAGCATCAGATTGGAACAAATCAACGTATAAAAAATCCATTTGAACGCCTTGTTATTCCTGAGAGCGGTAATACTGCACACCGCGCCGCCAGAGCATTGTTCAGCAAAACAAAGACACTGTTTTCCGCATTTCTTGTCGGCAGAGATGCAACGCTCTGGATAGCAACATCGCATCAGGGCTTGTTTTCTGTCCAGCGCACTGCTACGGGCGGCTTTGGGCAAATGCAGCACTATCCGTTTCAGCCCATTCAGGGAGCCGCGCCGACCATTACGATATTCAGCCTCTATGCCGACGAACAAGGTGTGATATGGGTTGGCACGGATAACGGCGTATTCACGCTTGCCGCCGAAGACCAGAGCGTGAGCCAATACAGCTTGTTCGCGCCACCATTCAAGGCGCGTCAGAAAGAAAAGCAGAACGAGAAATCGCTGGAGAGCAATATGCTCAGTGTTCTCACATTACGAGCCGACAAGCAAGGCAGCATCTGGCTTGCAGGAAGTGACGGGATTTGGCGCACACAAACTCAATCGCTGGGCAACGCCTTGCAAGCTCAAAACATCCTTTCTGCCGAGCGTTTGCGCGGTGTGGGGCTATCAAGCGTTTTGTGCGGTGCATTTCCCGACAAAAACGGATTAGTGTGGTTTGGTACGAGCCCGTTTGGCATTCACATTTACGACCCCAAGCGTGATAAAATCTCGCCTCTTGAGCCAACCCAGCACACGCCCAACCTCAACGCGCCGCTCACAAGCGACGGCAAAACAGGCGGCTATCATTTGTACTCAATGCTCGAAACCCGCGATTCTACGACGGTTTGGCTGGGAACAAGTGCAGGAGCGTACGCCTATCACCGCCCAAGCGACACGTGGAAAATCTTTACGATGGATGCTGTGTCACATAAAGCAACACATCAGGCTTCTCAACAAACCTTACCAAACCGCCCACAACACCGCCTCCGCACGAATGCGGTGTATGATATTACCGAAGACCGCTTCGGTAATCTCTGGTTCGCAACCGACCAAGGGCTACACATTGCCGATGCTGCGCGAGAAGCAATTATGCCGTATTCCGTCTGGCTGCGCGACGTTGCTGGTGTAGTACCCAACGGCTCTGAGCCGCCCGAAACGCTCAATGCGCTGGCGTTGTGCGCCGCACCGCATGGGCTTTGGCTTGGGACGCAGAGTCAGGGTTTGTATTTTTTGCCGCAATCTCTGATGCAAATTGCTTCGCAATCCGCATCACCATCCACATCACCATCCACCTCGCAAACTACCTCAAAAGTCTTATCAAATCTTGTCTGGCAGCATTTTACCCGCGAGGACGGCTTGACAGGAAATAACGTTTCTTCGATTCTTTGCGAACAAGAGAGCGAGAACAAGGATGGTAAAAATAGCAAAACCGTCGCACCCCAGCAAACATCGGCATTGTGGGCGTATGTAGGCGACCACATTATGCGCCTTACCATGCAAGGAGAACGTCTTGCTGCCGTGCAGAATTATACGGGCGAACAAGGCATTATTACTGGTATTCGTCGGAATAATGCTCATTTGCAAATGTGCCTCACGCGCACTCAGTCCGATACTGTGATGGCATTTGCATCGCACGAACACTTGTTTTTGCTACAAACAAATCGCTACCGCCCTGATACTGCCAAGCCGCGCATCTATTTCACCGACTTGCATATTTTGGGAAAGCGCGTCCAAACAAGCGAAACGCTGAACGATATGCCAGAACTGCGTCTGGAGGCAAAGCAGAACTTTTTTACGCTAAGTTTCACGGCTCTTTCGCTGCGCAATGCGTCAAAGATTGGCTTTGAGTATGCTTTGGAAGGATTCGATGGCGCGTGGGTGCGCACACAAGCCAGCGCAGGAGCAAGTAACAGTGCGCCCTACACGAATGTTCCGCCTGGCAATTATACGTTTCATCTTCGCGCAGTGTCGGGTTCGCGGATTTTGTCGGACGAGCGGCGTTTACGGATTGTCATTGTGCCAGCATTTTGGCAAACATGGTGGTTCTTTGCAGCGTGTGTTTGTGCGGTGGTGGGGATGGTGTGGGTGATTGTTCGCGCCATTATTCGGACGCGAGTGGAGAAAGTCCGCTTTGCTCTGGAGCGCGTAGATGCTGAACGCCAACGCATTTCGCATGATATTCACGACGACGTAGGAGCGCATTTAACGAAAATCGCCCTCGCCTCCGAACTAGCAGCTATGCGTCTTGCACAGCACATTGCACAACAAACAACACAAGAAACGGCACAAGAAACAGCAAAAGAAACAACACAATCTTTAGCGAGCGTACCAAATCTCTCTTCGCAGCTTCACACGATTGCACAATCCGCCCGCGAAGCCACTGGCAGCCTGAGCGAAATCATCTGGGCGTTAAATCCCGCCAACAGCACGTTGGGTGTGCTGCTGCTTTACATCGTCGAATACGCGCAGCGCATGGTGCAGGACACTACGACCGCACTTGTGGTACAAGGCTTGGCGGAGCGAAGCGAGGAAGAGCGAGGTCTTGCGGTCATTTCCGATGTGCGGCATCACACCTTTCTCATGGTAAAAGAAGCGGTCAATAACGCCATGAAATACGCTTCGGCAACGAGCATTTCCCTCACCTTTGAACTGGAACAACTCTCGCCCGTGAGCTACCGTCTGCGCATCAGTATCGCCGACAATGGAAAAGGATTCGACATCGAATACCACAGCCAACGCCGCACCAACGGCTTGCGCACAATGCAACGCCGCGCTGCCAGCGTAGGTGGGAGAATAGATATTCAAAGTCAGGAAGGCGCGGGAACGCGGATTGAATTTGTGGTGGAATTGTGCGAGGAGTAGGTAATTTCAGGACGCGCTGGCTTGCACGCTGGCTTGCACGCTGGCTTGCACGCTGGCTTGCCGCGCTGCTTCTATTTCTGCTGCGGGCAAATTCAGGATATTAGCAACCTGTTCCAAAGGGATTCCCGCTTGTATAAAGGCAAGAGCATTCTTGAGTGCGGCTTTTTGTACCTGGACTTCAGCGTATTCTTGCACCGCGCGGCTTTCGCCTATGTCGTCAAAGATTTCTTTTGCGTCAATCATTGCTCGTATCTCCGCTATGGTTAAGGTTTTGTATTTGCTTACGTACAAATTTACAAATAATTCAATGAAAAACTTCTGGCGTTCTCGCTCTGCCAATGATGAGACTACCTGGCGAAGTTCTTTGACGAATGTTCCGTCCCGCTCTTTGTCTTCTGGCGTTACCGTCAGTCGTGCTAAGAGCAGCGATGCTCGTTCTTCCGCACCGAAGGATGGCAGGGATTCCACGTTTGTTGTTTCTGAAGATAATCGCTCGGTTGCTTCATCCAGATAGACCACCTGAAGGCTTCCGCTCTCCACTAACGGCTGCCACACGCCCGCGCCTGTATCCACGCTGCGATTGGCGAAAAAGAGTACCATCCGCATATCCTGATATACCGACGATTGCTGAATACGCGCTATTGCCGACGATGCGATAAGGCGATGGTAAATATCTGCATCCCTCTGAAACTGCACTTCTGCCTGAACCAAGGGTAAATCTGTTGTGGGCGGCGTAAGAACGACATCCACTCGAAACGTCTTTTTCAGTTCTTCCGATGTACACGTATATTCGCTGGCACGCGCCACATCATACCCCGCTAGGCGCAATGCGAGTGCTGGCGCGGTCTCGAACAAGTTCAAATACAAAGCATCGGTTTTCATGAAAAAGAGGAGCGTTGGAAGAGTTGTACTTGCGGTTTTCATCGCAAACATACGACATTCTGTGAAAAACTCTGCTCCATTGCAGATTTTTAAGATATTCCTTGTACAATGCTTTCCGAAGAGGACAAAAAACGCCCCGACACAGTTTCCATGCTGCATCGGGGCGTTTTTTTTGTACAGTTTGCGCAAAGTTTGTGCAAATTTACTGCTTGATAAACGATTGCACAAAGCGCGTCCCGTCGTGTCCGGTGAGCTGCACGATGTACATTCCTGCGGCATAATTGCTCACATCTAGCGTTGTGCGGAAATCTCCGCTTGCCGCACGGTAGCTAGTTTTAGCAACAATTCTTCCCACCATATCGCGCACTTCCAAGGAAAGCTCCTGCGCTGATTTCAGGCGGCTTTCCACCGTCAGGCTCTGCTCGGCGGGGTTCGGGTACACGTTCCCGCTCATACCTACTTCCTGACGCACCGAGGAAATCACGATTGCCAAGGCATTATCCGTTTCGGCTTGTCCGTATTGTCCTGTTACGCCGAGTCGCCCTGTTTGCGTGCCTGTTGGTACGGTGAAGCGAATAGTATTCGCATCCACCACTGTAAAGCCCGTTACCGCGAGTGTTCCGATGCGAAGAGCCGTTACACCGCTCAGATTCTGACCCGTGATAGTTACTTGCGTTCCAGGCGATGCTTGCTGCGGCGCGAAGGAACTCATCACTGGTGGCGGGAAATAGGAAAACGTCTGCATGGACGTACCTGTGCCGTTTGGCGAGGTGAGCGTAATAGCCAATGCTGGTTCGGGATTGAAGGAAACGGTCGGAATGGTCAGGGTCATGGAAGTGTTATTCAGAACCGAGAACGTCCGCACGCGAACACCACTGCCAATCGTTACGCTATTCACGCCCGAAAAGCCATTACCAGTGAGCGTTACGATAGTTCCCGCGCCACCACTTGTGGGGGTGAAGCTCGTGATAGCGGGCGCGGCATTGACGATGAGTTGCGTTTGGGAAGTTCCCGTTACGCCGCCAGCAACGACGACGCTTACGGCATACATTCCAGGCGCGAGCGAAGCAGGGACAACGGCGGTAATCTGCGTGGGGCTGACAACGGTAAAGCTGGTGGCGTTCACTGTGCCAAAGCGGACTGCACTGACATTATTGAAGTTTGTTCCAGTGAGAATAACGCTGCCGCCTGCGCCGATGCTTTGCAGGTTCAGAGACATGATAACTGGTGGTGGTGCGCCAGGTGTACTGCGCCACAATGTGGTTCCAAAAATACTTGACTCGGATACAAACACTTCATCATTCGGTACATCAGACATCGGGCTGATAAATCCTACCACCTTCGTCGCCACCGCTCTCGGTAAAGGTGCCGCGCTGGTCAAGGTCGTTGCCGATTGCCACGATGTGCCGTCGAATACGCTGGTCGTTCCTGCATTGATGGTAAAAAGATTATTCCCCAAAGGAAATCCACTGCGCCCAATAACGAGATTTGTTGCTCCGGGTGGATACGGCATGGGTGTCCATGTAGAACCAGCGTCGGTTGATTTCAGCCAATCATTAGCAAACGCCGTTCCTGTTCGTGCAAATGAACCATAAATGTCGCCATTCGAGAGTTGATGTAATTCATCCGCGCCTCGGTAAGCTGCTGGTGTAGTCGTGACGGGTTGCCACGTCGCACCATTCGTCGAACGCCAGAGCATGGGCGTTGTTGGGTTTGGCGGCGTAAGTGAGTTTTCCGAAAGCGAGAGCAAATACGAGCCGTTTTTTGTGAGGATACAATCAAAAAATCGCAAACTGGAGGTAGCATTTTTGGGTACATTCGTTGCCGTTTCGGTAAATGTAACCCCACCATTTTGCGAAATAAATATCCTCTCTTTCGACATTTGCACGATAAGAATAGTGCTACCATTGACAATAATTTTGGAAATTGATCCCGGTTGATAGCCCGTAGATTGTATTGGGTTCGTGGTTGGTTGGATGAACATCAATGGTGGCAACGTACTTAATTGCGACCATGTAGCACCGCCATCAGCGGAGGTAATAAATTTAGTGGTATTGTAATTAGCTCCCTGTGAATTTGTAATGGCGTATAAACGCCCATTAGCACGAGCAAAGCCGGAAAAGTTTTCATTAGGTAAAACCAATGTCCATGTGGCACCATTATCCGCTGAGCGATAGAGTTTATCAATCAAAGGACTGCTCCCATTTATCATAGAGTTTATACCCAAAAGGACGGATGTATCAAACTTATAGACAAAACCAATGCCCAATGCCTCGGCACTCGTCATACGGGTCCACGTTAGCCCTGACTGCCCAAAAACAGGAAACACTACACAGAAAATCCATAGCAATCCCAAAAGACCAAAACGAGATATTCTATTCATAACAATTCTCCAACAAAAAAATGAAAAAAATGATGCGATACTCTGCACTGAGCTTTTCCTACGATGTTATGTATGAGGAAAAGTAAATATCGCTTTCACGTACAAAAATCGGTGTTTTGAAAGCGGAAAACATGACCCGAAAAGTCAGGACTTTCTCTGCACAAGCGTCAGAAAAATCTCTACCAAAACGTCAGAGGTTCCTCAGCACAAAGGTACAGGAAGCAGCGCTAGGAAAAAATGTGAGGAGAATGTGATTTTCAAAGAAAAACGCACTTTTTTTGATATTGTTCGGGTGGGGCTGGAAGGCGCGTATTTGCTGGCATGGAAAAATAGTACGAAAAGAGGCATTCTTAGGAGGCTGATAAATACTGGGCTTCAGCGTCTCACCCTTTTTCTCCCATTGTGTTTTGCAGGAAAAACCGCTAGTTTGGCGGACAATCGTTTGGGAACAACAATCGTTTGGGAACAACAATCGTTTGGGAACAATTTTACGAAGATGTAGTGCATGGGAGGAATTATGCAGAACAGCCCTATCAAAGTAGCTATTGTGGAGGATATTGATGTCCTGCGGCAAGGAATGGTCGCACTTTTGAACGGCTCTCCAGGCTTTCGCTGCGTGGGCGAGTTCTGCACGGGCGAGGATGCTTGCATTATTCTCCCCGAACTCGAACATACCGACGACCGCGCCGATGTGCTGCTTATGGACATTAATCTGCCGAAAATGAACGGTTTAGATTGTATTCGGATTTTGCGCAATAGCGCAGTGGAGGCACGAATACTCATGCTCACCATTTTGCAGGATGAAGAGAGTATTTTCGCGGCATTGGAGGCAGGCGCGAATGGCTATATGCTGAAAAACACTCCCGCAATGAAATTATTAGAAAGTGTGCAGGATGTTCACAACGGCTTGGGAGCTATGTCGGGGCAAATCGCGCTTAAAATGATGAATGCGTTTCGGAAACTTCCGCCGTCTCATAAAGAACATCACTTGGACAACAACGACTATGTATTGCTCACCCAACGTGAGCAGGAAACGCTTCAATACTTGAGTGTGGGCAAAACCTATCAGCAAATTGCCGATACCATGAGCGTCAGCCTTGAAACCGTGCGCACACACATCAAAAACTCCTACACCAAGCTCCACGTCAATAATAAACACGATGCCGTGCGGCGTTTTCGGCAGCAAGGGCGAATGGGATAGGACTGGGAAGTCCAGAAATATTTCCCCGCTCGTCTGGGATTTTTTAGGATATTTGGGATTACTGGGATAAAATTTTACGTGAATAATGTTACTGAATCCCAGTAAACGTCAGTATTCTAGCAGAATTTTCGTTCAGTATTCTAGCAGAATTTTCGTTTCATCAATCGAATAAGAGCATTGCTCCTTCCTCTTTCCTGTCAAGTGTCCGTAAATGAACAGTTGTTGTGCATTCCTGAACATTTCGCATTGAGCAAAAACACCTGCAAGCCTCGTAAATACTCACTTTTCTCGTTTGGCACGGCATTTGAACCATCTCCTGCAACAGACAAACACCACGTGTCTTTTGTCATACTCATCAAGTATTCATCACCACTCATCACCACTCATCACCATCATTTTTTGAAGAGGTATCGCCATGAAAAAACTCTGTTTAATACTCGCTTTCGCGCTCCTTTCGCAGTCGTGCGCGTCGCTTTTTTCGTACACCACCATTGAAGGAAATCGCTCGTTTATGTTGGGCGAAGGTAGGCACGATGCGTATTCTGCGAAAATTACTAACGATAGTTTTGTTGATGTAGAAGTATTTGCCATTGGCGCAGAAGCAGGTGAAACCTCGCTTGGCGTG
Source organism: Ignavibacteria bacterium (assembly GCA_013298775.1). Lineage (GTDB taxonomy): Bacteria > Bacteroidota > Ignavibacteria > Kapaibacteriales > UBA4661 > PH2015. The sequence goes on from JAAFIV010000005.1 coordinate 203,996, forward strand.
TTAAAAACTGGCGTTCAGCAAACATTCAATGTTCCAGCAAATACGCTTGTCCGATTCAAAAACACGTCCGCCTTGCCAGCCGCAATCAAAATTGAGCTTTTTGGCAATCCCAATATGAGCATGGGATACAAAGACAACAAGTAATCATGCCGCTTTCCATGCTATTTTCATAAAAAATTTTCATAAAAAATTTCCCACAAAAAATCTTTCACCACAATAATCCGAGAACAACCATGAAAACTACATTCACAATACTCCTCGCCGCATTCACACTCGCTTTCGCAAGTATTTATGTTCCGAGCGTTTCTGCGCAACAAACTGCAAAAATTCCCGACGGCTTTTTAGAATCCATGCAAGGCGATTGGAAAGGAAAGCTCACCTACACCGATTACCAAAACGACGCAACGCAAGTAACGATGGACGTTTGGCTGAAAAGTACCATTGAAAACAAGAAGCTCATCAAGCAATTTTACTACCGTGAACCCGACGGCACGACCAAGCAAAAATCAAAATCGCAAGACACGACGATTATTGCAAAAGAAGGCTACGCGCTTGTGGAATCGGGATATACACTGCCGTTTGCAATTCAAGAAGCCAGCACCAAAGAAACCAAACAATCAAGCAAAACAACCACCGATGGCGTGAACACGGCACAAAGCGCGTCAGCAAGCCGCGAGCAACAGGTTGTCATGGAAACCGCCGCTAACGACAACAATAAACCATCCACTATCCGCCTCACAATTACGACCAGTCCAAACAGTATGGTTATCAAAAAAGAAGTCAAGTACAACGGCACAAACTCGTTTTTTGTGCGCCATACCTTTGCGTACACGAAATAGCATCACCTTTTCAGAATACCGCAAACAATTGTCTCTCTTTTTCGTCTGTTTACATTCAGCATTTCATTGTTCACATTTTTAAGTATTACCATGACCTTCTCTCCCATCACTACCACCTTCTCCAAAGCCGCGTTCCTACTTGCGTGTGCGTTCTCTCTTTCGGTTATTTCAAGCTGCTCTGATACGTTATCGGCTAAAATTTCGGGCAATGGCACCATTACTACGAAAACCCGCTCGCTCGGCGCGAATATCACCAGCGTTGATGCCGCCGTAACGGGCGACGTAGAAGTTATCTGTACGCCAACATCCTCGGCAACCTCCAGCATTGAAATCACGACCGACGATAATCTCCACAGCGTGATTACTACTGATGTTTCAGGCACTGCGCTTAAAATCGCCTTCAAAGGCTATGTGGACGGACCCACGCGCCTCACCATCAAAGTCAATACCAGCATGATAAATGCGCTCACCCAAAGCGGCACTGGCACAGTGAGTGCGCGAGGCATTGACAATGCTGCTATGAGCGTGAACCTGAACGGCACTGGCACGATGAATGTAACGGGCAAAACAACCAAAATAACATCGGTGCTTTCAGGCTCTGGCGACATCAACGCACAAACCCTCATTGCGAAAGAAGCGCAAGTAACCGCGAGCGGTTCAGGCAATCTGCGCGTTTTCGCCTCCGAGCTTTTGGATGCGACCGTAACAGGTTCTGGCAACATTTTATACTACGGCAATCCCGCGCAAATCAAGCGTAATATCACGGGTTCAGGTTCGTTGCGCGTTGGGCAATAAGTCAAGCAGAACTACATACAAAGAAAACCCCCAATAGAGCATTCATGCGCTATTGGGGGTTTCTTATTGATGCAATATATTCGCTGGATTCGCACGGTACGTGCTGCACTCTGTCCTACTCTTGCTCCTGCAAATACTCACCAAACTTTTTGATGTGCTTCAAGAGCGGCAGTGCCTTTTTTCCCTTTTCCGTCAGCGTATATTCCACGCGCGGTGGGATTTCACCAAACGATTTTTTATGCACAACGCCCGCCTCCACGAGACTTTTTAATTCTTGAATGAGCATTTTTTCGGTGATGTCGGGAATAGCGCGTTTGATTTCACCGTAGCGCAATGTTTTTTTTCCTATGTGCTGAATAATAAACAGCTTCCATTTCCCACCAACAATTTCCATTGCTTTTCGCACAGGACAATCTTCGCCATGCAAGAGAATATCAGCTTTGTGGTCGGGTGCTGTCGTGCTTTTTTGTGTGCTATTTTTTGCGCGAGTCATAATGTTTTTAATAGTAGTGCAAAAAAAGATTGTACCTACTTTTTGGTAGGTACTTGTGCAAAGTATAGTTTTTATTGTACATTTGCAAGCACAGTATCTTTTTCCACACATCGCACACACTATGACTTCTTCTTCGCCCGCGCAATCTTCGCTCCCTCGCCTCTGGTACGCCTACGACGCGCTCTGCGGCTGGTGTTACGGTTTTAGTCCTGTTATGCAGGAACTTCATCGGGAATACGCTTCTGTGCTGGAATTTGAGGTGCTTTCTGGTGGGATGATTCGCGGAGACCGCATTGGTGCTATTGGGAAGGTTGCACCGTATATTTCGTGGGCGTATAAGCACGTTGAAGAGCGAGCAGGAGTGCGGTTTGGTGAGAAATTTTTGCAGGGAATTCTTGCCGAAGGAACTGCCATTTTTACTTCCATTCCCGCCGCATTAGCAATGGCAGTCTTGAAATGCTCAAAGCCCGCACAAACACTTGCATTTGCTCATCGTTTGCAGACGGCGATGTATTTCGACGGCATCCAGCCCAGTCTATATGAAGTGTACGGGGAATATGCGCAGGAATTTGGTTTCGATGCCACAGAATTTGCCGAGCAAATGCGCCAGCCCGCCACGCTTGAAGCCGCCGAAGCGGAGTTTGCACTCTGCGCACGGCTTGGTATCACGGGTTTCCCGACCGTTCTTCTCCAACAAGGACAAACGCTCACACTTCTTGCACAAGGCTATACCGACGCAAATATACTCAAAGAGCGCATCAACGCTCATCTTCAAAAAGATACCACCACCGCTTGAGAACTCATTCGGTTCTTCATTTTTCATTTTTGGAATCACCATGAAAACAATCGCACTTTTCGGCATCACGGGGCGCACAGGAAAGCCGCTTCAAACCTTACTTCTTGCCAAAGGCTACACTGTCAAAGCTCTGGCACGAACGCCGAAAAATGTTGGTCTCTCGCATCCCGCGCTCACCCTTGTACAAGGAAATATTTTGAATGCAAACGATGTGGAACAGACCATTGCTGGAGCGGATGCTGTGATTAGCGTCATCGGACAGGTGCGCGGCGACTCACAAACAAAACAAGTGCAGACGCTTGGCACACAAAACATTCTTGCGGCGATGGAAAAGCACGGCGTGAAGAGGCTTCTGAGCTTGACGGGCGGCGCAGTTCCCTATCACAAAGACCAGCCAAAATTTCCCGATAAAGCGATACGATTTATCATGAATCTCATTGTGAAAGAAACCCTTGCCGATGCGATTGCCCATGCAGAAGTGATTCAGAAGTCGAATACGGATTGGACGGTGATTCGCGGTCCGCGATTGCTCGAAAAACCGCCAGAGGGCGCGTACCGTGTGGGTTGGGTGGGAGTGAATGCAAGTACGGCTATCACTTACGGCGACCTCGCGCAGTTCATTATGGATGAATTAGAACAAGGGCAACATCTCCATTCTATGCCGTTTGTCAGCCGATAACGCGCCAATTTTTTTTCAAACAATGCCACATCACATCACCACAATCTGCATCACGGGCGCAACGGGAAATGTAGGCTTGGAGACGCTTCGAGCCGTATTGACGATGAATCTGGATGCAATCGTTGATACTTCCGACAGGAAACAGAGAGCGAAAGCGCGTATTATCGCGCTTTCACAGTCGCCACGTGATGCCGCACATACGATTGGGATGCAGGAAGTTGAATATCGCGCTTTGGATATGACCAATATAGATGCCGCACACCACGCAGCAGCATTTCAGGGAGTCGAAGTGCTTTTCCTCATGCGTCCGCCGCAGATTTCTGATGTGCAAACATTCCTCGTTCCCTTGATTACCTCTGCCGAGCAAGCAGGTGTGCGCCATGTTGTGTTTCTTTCGCTCTACGGCGTGGAATCGCAACAGCGCACACCGCATTACGCCATTGAGCAATTACTCCGTAAAAGCCGCATGAAATGGACATTTCTTCGACCAAGTTTTTTCATGCAAAATCTCACCACCACACACCGAAAAGAAATTGCAGAACACAATGAAATCTTCATTCCTGCGGGCGAGGGGAAAACAAATTTCATTGATGCGCGAGATGTTGGCATAGCAGCCGCGACGATTCTTCTTGACCCCGAAAAGCACATCAACACCGCATACAATCTTACGGGAACACGTTCCTACGCTTACTCTGAAGTCGCCGATATTCTCAGCAAAGAACTTGGGCGCACCATTCAATACACAAACCCTACGAAATTTAGTTTTTTTTGGCGTAAAGCCGTACAGGAGCGCGTTCCACTGATGTTCGTGCTTGTCATGCTCTACCTCTATCACCTAACCGTTGCAGGAAAAGCTGACGGCTATGCACCTGATTTGGAGCGACTTCTGGGGCGACCGCCAACCTCGTTTGAAGATTTTGTACAGAGAAATAAGAACTTTTGGTAAAAAAACTTTTCAGCACTTCGTGGTCTAAAGGCAGGAAAGGCAATGGCGGGAAACGTATTATGGAACAATTCCCAACAAACCCGAAGCTGCTACACGAGTGATTCTTGATAATGCAGGTGTGATGCGCTCTACAACGGTCTTTTCAACTGCTTTTGTTTTTTTTATTGCCGCTAAACGCTCGCGCAAAATCGTGGTGAGTGTTGGAAATTCTATCAAGAAACCATCGTGTCCGTAGGGCGAGGAAATTTCGATGTATTCTGCGTTTGGGATGTGTTCAGCAACGAGTTTTTGCTCTTCGATGGGAAATAAAATATCCGTCGAAATGCCGATAACAAACGCCTTTGCGGTGATGGAACGCAAGGCAGCTTCAACGCTGCCGCGCCCGCGTCCAAGATTGTGGCTGTCCATTGCTTTCGACAAATGCCAGTACGAATGCGCATGGAAACGTTGCACGAGCTTTTCTCCTTGATAGCCCTGATATGATGACGCGCGGTAGTTGTCCAGTTCCTCGTTTTTCTCTTTGTCGCGCTGCGTTTGCTGAAAGGTTTCGTAATTCCGATACGACAAAATTCCGATTGACCGTGCCGCTTTTAATCCCGCCGAACCCGCATCATTGCTACGCTCTTTGAAGGTAGAATCTGCCAAAAGTGCCAAACGTTGCGATTCATTAAAGGCAATACCCCAGGGGGAATGACGTGCATTGGTCGCCATTGGGACAATTACATCAAACACCGACGGCTCTAGCACAGCCCATTCCAAAAGCTGCTGCCCGCCCATTGAACCGCCCAGCCCAATACTGATGCGGTCTATGCCGAGTTTTTTGCGCAAGAGAATATGCGCCCGCGCCATATCCCGCACGGTTACTTGCGGGAAGTCGAGGTAGTATGGTTCATTTGTCGTGGGATTCAGCGTTAATGCGCCCGACGAGCCATAGCACGAACCGAGCATATTTGCGCAAACAATAAAATACTCACGCGGGTCGAAGAGTTTTCCTTCGCCAACGAGCCCGTCCCACCACGAAGCCGCATCGGAGTTGCCCGTTAGCGCGTGGCACACCCAGACAACGTTATTTCGTGCGGCATTCAGCGTTCCGTAGGTGTGGTAGGCGATTTCCAAATGCGGCAACACCGCGCCCGATTCCAGCGTGAAGGGCGCGTCAATTCTTGCATAGTGGACATTGGAATCAAGAAGCGATGTGGTGATGTTCTGAGTGTCCATAGTAAAATTCTGTGGAAGTGCGAAGATGTGAAGAAAAGATACTGAGGAAAATTGGGAAAAATCAATGTGCGCGAAACCGTATCTACAAGCCTAAAGCCAGCCACTCATCGCGTAAAGCGGCGTACATTATGAGGTCTTGAAATTCATCGAAACGTTTGAAACCACGCCGAAGCACACCTTCTTTCAAAAAACCACTTTTCTGTAGAATGCGTCCCGATGCTGGATTCTGAACAAAAGGCGTAGCAAAAATGCGCTCCAGAGGCAACTCTTGAAATCCCACGCGCACAACGGCTGGTACTGCTTCGCTTGCGAATCCCTTTCCCCAATGCGGCTCTGCAAGCCAGTATCCAAGCTCTGCTGCGGCGTGTTCGGCAGAAATATCATGCAGACCGATTGCACCAATAAATTCCTTGTCGCCTTCTTTTTTGTTCAGCGTGATTGCCCAGATGTGATGCGTTCCAGCCTTGCGCAGAGATTCGTGTGATTCTATCCACGATTCCGCCATTCCGTCAAGATACGGATGCGGCAAGGTTGCAAGATTCTTTGCGATGTTGTAGTTATTTGCCAAGCGTTGAACGTTTAGAGCATCTTCAAGCTGAAAGTGCCGTAAATACAGGCTTGGTGTGTGGAGAATGGATAACGACATTATGTTCTTTCGTTGAATGAAAACTCAATGCTCTTCGCCGTAAGGGTGATGCGTCTTCTCACCCGCTTCAATACTGACGGTGAGCCAATTTTTACGCGGCGGCAAAGGACACGTCGCAAAGCTCGTAAACGCGCACGGTGGATTTTCTGCTTTGTTGAAATCCAGCGTAACCATGCCGTTTTGCGGCAAATCTGCATACAAAAATCGCCCAGCTGGATAAGTGGCTTTGCCGCTTGTGCGGTCGCGGAAATTAAAGAACAACTTGTCGCCTTCGCGCTCTGCATCAAGCGTGTACGTGTTTTTGCCGATGCGAAACTCTGCAAAGCCCACTGTTACGTGCTTTTCAATGCCACCAAGTATATTTTCAATTTCCACCGTTTTCGGCGTTTCATATTCCACAAAGCGAGCATTGATGCGATATTCAGGCTTTACGCCAAACCACGAATTTCCTTTGAAATGCTTACGAGCCTCACTGCCACTATCTTTCAAGCGAATGGCGAAGCGTGTTCCTTGCTTGCTTGTGCGGCGCACGACGTACATGGAAAGCTCGCCAATGGAGATAACGTCAGGGCTTGAGCCAGAATCATTGTCAAAGGCAAGTGTTTGTGAGGAATCCAGTAAAAGATTGGGCGAAGAACCGTCTGCGCGGCGCACCGTTACTGGAACGGTGGTTACGGGGAAAAAGTGAATCGTTGGATTCGCGTCATCGCCCGTGATGCGTAGGCTTCCAAGCGTCGCGGGTGCTTTTGCGGGCAAGCGTACGGTACTTGTAGGCAAGCTACCAAGCCAGTTTTCGCCATTTTGCAGCCAAAATAATCCTGCCACCGTCAGCCAACTTCCGTCCTTGCGGAGATTTGCTTCGTAGCGTTTGCGCCAGTCTTCCACTTCGCGCTTGTAGGCGGGGTTTGAGGCAAATTGTTCGAGTTCAATGCCGTTCAATGACGCATTTGCGCCATTCTCAGCAAGAATTTCGCTTGAAAACGCCGAAGCTGTTGTACCGAACAAAGACGATACAACAGCCGCAGACTTCAGAAATGAAGAGGTTTTGGACATGATGTTTGAAATATGTGAACCGAAACCCGCCGGACGGTCAAGAAACCGCCCGATTTCTATGGAAAAGTCAAGTTTTTTTAAGCAAACGCTGGAGTCGTTTTTGGGACGGGCTTTTTGGAAACATGGTCTTTGTCGTACTTTTTGCCAGAGTTCATCACCGCGCAAA
>JAAFIV010000050.1 GCA_013298775.1 Ignavibacteria bacterium
CTCGAACTCTTCCGCGTAAAACACAAAGTATCAACACTTTACCACATACGTTCCGTGTTGTTTAATCAACCTATTCCTCTGCAAATGGCGTGGAATCTTAACCCAAGACTCTTTGCGTAACTTCAGTAATAGACTTTATTCCGAATAGACTTTTTTACTAAACAAGGCAGCATGCTGCCTTGCTCCAAAACTCTAAAAACCTTATTCGAGATAAACTCTAATGTCTAATGGTGGAGAAACAACGCTCCAACTATCTTTCGTGTTAGCGCAGACACCGTGAGGAAAGCCCTCGCGTCTGCGCTATTTTTTTGGGTAAAAAGGCGCGAACAAGAGTATGTGCAACGCTGATAAGAGGCAAAGGTACAGTATTCAACACATGTTTGATAGAGGAATACGTCTGCATGTTCACGCTCTTTTCCCGTCAAAAAATGAGAAAAAACGCGTATATTTAAAACTCATTGCGCGGTATTCCATTGCGGTTCTGCAGTGCGCAATGGTTTCTTAGCCACGTAATTTTTCATGTACCAATTTTTCCCCAAACAACGCCATGATTGAGCAATATATCAACACGGAATATCTCGACCTCAAAGCAGTAGCCACGCGCCTGAGCGAGCAATATCAGCACGCTGACCCATTTCCAAGTATTTCTTTCAAAAACTTTTTCAATCCCACCGTTTTGGACAGCGTTCTTGCGGAATTTCCTGACCTTTCAAGCGGCAGTGCCGACCGCTACGACAACGCAAAAGAAAAGAAATTTGCAGGCAAAGGCGAAGAGCGATTTGGCTTGGAAACACGCCGTTTTATGCACTTTCTGAACTCCCAATCCTTTCTCGAATTTTTGCAAATCCTGACGGGAATGCAGGAAAAACTTTTGGGCGACCCATACTTTTGGGGCGGCGGACTGCATGAAATCAAGCGCGGCGGCTTGCTGAAGATTCACGCAGATTTCAACAAACACCCCGACACCCGCTTGGATAGGCGCATTAACGCACTTGTGTATCTCAACAAAGATTGGAAAGAAGAATACGGTGGCTATTTTGAACTCTGGGATAGGGAAATGCAAGGCTGCCGAACCAAGATTCTGCCTGAGTTCAACACCTTAGCAATTTTCTCAACGACCGATTTTTCCTATCATGGTCATCCAAACGCGTTGAATTGCCCTGAGGACCGCTCGCGCAAGTCGCTGGCGTTGTATTACTACTCCAACGGCAGACCCTCACACGAAGTACATTCTGGGCTAGAAGAGCATACCACGCTTTTTCGCCAACGCCCAGGCGACGAAGGAGACAAAGACGCATTCTCACTGAAAAACTCTCTTACGCTCAAAAGCGTCCTCCGCGATATTACACCGCCAATTATCGTCAAAGCGGCGAAAAAGATGTTGAAGTGAGGGAGGTCATCGTCGCAAAAAAAAATCTTTGAAATGCTTCATTTCCTCCCTCCGCAAAAACAGCGCGATTTCAGTAAAAACACCGCCACATAGTACGAAATTGATTCCACCAAGTCCCGCATAATGACTTGCTCACACAGAGGTTTTCAATTGCGGCATACATTTCTTTGAAGCGCGGATGCAGGGATATTTTGTTGCGCGGAAGAAGTTTGTGAAAATGTACGTAAAGCCTCAAACAACAAAGGAACATCTATGAAAACCGCATCATATTCGCCGCAAATCCGTATCGTTCCGCTTGCCGTGCCAAATGGTCGGTATCAAACAGGGAAACAAACTCTGCAACCGACAGAATTACGCACAGAGCGGCGTATTTTCTTACTTACACGCCCTTTGCATTGTAAGATTGAAAAGCAAGGTCAGTATTGGTTTGCCTCCAACGAGGAGTTTGCGATTGAAGTTCCCGCCAAAACTCGCTCCGAAGCAGAGCGTACCTTTGCAGAAGCCTTCGAGGAACTATACGAGTTTTTTATTGAAATGCAGCACTCCGCCGCAACCGATGGTGTTCGTGCGAAACAAGCTCTTTTTCAGGAGTACATTCAAGCAATCTACCAACGATGAAACCACGAAAAACAACCGATATTATCAGTGTCTTGAAGCGAAAAGGCTTTCAACAAACTGCTTCGCATCACCGATACCTTCATCTTTTTGTCGAAGACGCGACAACAGAAATTTATACGTTTGTCAGTCATGGAATTGAAGAATACGGAAACGATTTGCTGTCGAAAATGAAGAAACAACTTGGCTTTAGCGATAACAAAGAATTCGAGAAATTTTTAGATTGCCCAATGACATTTGAAGAATATGTTTCAATGCTTTCCGCAGCCGATAAAATCAGGCTTCCAGAAGTTGAAACCTCCAAAAAGCAGAAAAAATAACCGATAACTTTTCCATTTCATTTTTTTCTCAAACTATGCCCCAATCCTTCACAACCGCACTCGTGCAAATGTCCATGAGTGCCGATAAAACCGAGAACTTGCGCAAAGCATCTGCCGAAATTGAACGCGCTGCCGATAGCGGTGCGCATTTGGTGTGCTTGCCAGAAATGTTTATGACCCCGTATTTCTGCCAGCGTGAGGATTCTGCCCTGTTCGACCTTGCAGAAGAATTCCCCAACAGCGAGACCATTACAACGCTGCGAGCTGTTGCAAAAAAAACGAAAACCGTCGTGATTGCGCCTATTTTCGAGCGTCGCGCGGCAGGCGTGTACCACAACAGCGCGGGAATTATTGATGCCGATGGCGAAATTGCTGGCTTCTACCGCAAAATGCACATCCCCGACGACCCCGCTTTTTACGAAAAATACTACTTTGCTCCTGGCGACTTAGGTTTTAAGGCATTCGATACAAAAGTTGGGCGCATTGCAACGCTCATTTGCTGGGACCAATGGTACCCCGAAGGCGCACGCTTAGCTGCCTTGCACGGTGCAACGATACTATTCTACCCAACCGCCATCGGCTGGCATCCCGACGAAAAAGAACGCTACGGCGCAGCACAGCACGACGCTTGGCGCACGGTGCAGCGCGGTCATGCAATTGCTAATGGCGTGTACGTGGCTGCTTGCAACCGCACTGGTTTGGAGACCGACCCCAAAACCGCATCAAAACTGGAGTTCTGGGGACAATCCTTTATTTGCGACCCGCAAGGCGTGATGCTCTCAGAAGCCTCTTCCAGCAAAGAAGAAATCATCACTGCCGACGTAGATACGCGGCACTTGGAAACGATTCGCCGCAACTGGCCCTTCTTACGCGACCGCCGCATAGATGCATACAGCGAGATTACGCAGCGTTTTCTTGCGTGATTCTGCTTGATTCTGTGCGCCTTCTGTGGTATTTTGCACAAGTTAAATATTCTTGACAATATTGATCTAGGCATCTCCAAAAATCTCTTCACCCATCACATTTTTACATCATGGGCTTTTTCGATACTCTCTTCGGCGGGCGTTTCGCTTCCAAAAAATCACACGACCTTCAGCGCGATGCCGATGCGTTTCGCCTCATTGGTCAGTCTTTTGCCGATGGCATTTGGACGATTAGTTACGCGAACGGCAATCTGCAAGACTCCGCGACCAGCTCTACGTGGTCGGAACAAATGTACCGTTTACTGGGAATATCCCGCGAAACAAAAGCAGAAACTCGGCTGATTGTCGCCATGATGCACCCCGACGATGAAGTGCGGATGCGGGGTATGCTGCAAGCGCATTTGAACGATACTTCTGGGAAAACGCCGTATGATGTGCAGTATCGCCTGAAAGTTGGCGGTGCAGAATATCGTTGGTTCAATTCACGCTGCGCCACACAGCGCGATACAAACGGTCGTCCCGTGCAGTCCGTTGGCTTATTGCGCGATGTCCACGACATGCGCACTCAACGCGACCAAATGGATTTTATCTTGAAACGCCTTGAATTTGCCGAACTTTCAAGCGGCGACGGCATTTGGGATATGAATATTGTGAACGGCGACCCGTTCCATCCTGAATCCAAAGTCTGGTTCTCTCAGCGTTACGCCGAGCTTTTGGGCTATTCCGACCCCAACGATAAAGGTCTTGTCCCAACAGCACAGGGCTGGGTAGAATCGCTCCATCCCGACGACCGTCCGCAGGCAGCAGCAGCCTTCCAAGCGCATTTGGGAGATACCACAGGCAAAACAGGCTATGCGGTGGAAGTGCGCCAAAAGACGCGCTCTGGCGGCTATCTGTGGTCATTGGCAACGGGACAGGCAATTCGCAATGAACAAGGCGTGGTTGTGCGCATGATTGGCGGCAGCCGTGATATTACTGCCGAAATTCAACGCCGCGACTACGAACAAACCTTAACCGCGCTTATTGACGACATTGCGCAGGTTGTTCGGCAGTTATACGGGGCGGTACAAGAAATTGCGGGCAATGCCGATGCGATTGCCAACGGCGCACGCTCGCAAGCCGAGCAAGTAAGCAGCGTTGCGGCTGCGATTGAGGAAATGAGCTACACCTCGCAAGAAAACGCCCAACTCGCCTCCACCGCCGCGCACGAAGCCGCGCTCACTAACGAACAAGCCGTTCAGGGCGGAAACGTTGTCGGCTCAACGATTCAGGGCATGAGCAAAGTTGCGGATGTCGTGATGAAATCAGCAAAAACGATTGAAGAATTGGGCAGAACAAGCGAGCAAATTGGCGAAGTTGTGCAGGTGATTGAAGAAATTGCCGACCAAACAAACCTTCTCGCGCTGAACGCCGCTATCGAAGCCGCCCGTGCAGGCGAGCAAGGACGCGGCTTTGCGGTGGTTGCCGATGAAGTACGCAAACTCGCCGAGCGCACACAAAAAGCGACGAAGGAAATTGCGCAAACCATTAAGCGAATCCAAAACGAGACGCACCAAGCCGTCTCCGCGATGAACGAAGGCACAAACGAAGTACGACGCGGCGAAGCGTCTGCTGGACAAGCCTCCAGCGCACTCAGCAGCATCATTGGCAGCACCGATAAAGTTGCCGATATTATTTCGCAACTCGCTTCGGCGAGCGAAGAACAAACCGCCACCAGCACCAACATTGCCCAAAGCGTTGAGAATATCAGCACCGATACAACCCGCTTCGCTGCTAGCACCGAAGGTATTGGGCGCACAATCGAAGGTATTAGCCAAATGGCAACGCACTTGCAAGATTTGGTTTCGCAATTTACCGCAAGCAATACCAGCACGCACACCTCGCCAAACAAGGATTTAAGCGGTGCAAAGCAAAAAATGCTACGGTAAAATTTTTCTCTCCATCTATCGAATTCGCCCTCTCAACCAAAACAATTCCCATGAACATCATTGTTGGTATTTCTGGCAGTATTGCTGCCTACAAAGCACCGCTTCTTGTGCGGGAATTACAACGCAAAGGAGCAACGGTGCGGGTTGTGATGACTCCTGCCGCAACAAAATTTATTCCCGCGCTCACCTTGCAGAATCTCACCAAACACAGCGTTGCCGTAGAAATGTTCGATGAAACCACCCAACAAGGCGGCTCTTGGCACATTCACCTTGCGCGATGGTGCGATGCCATGATTATCGCGCCGTGTTCTGCTGCCACGTTGGGGAAACTCGCGCACGGCATTGGCGATACCGCGCTTGTAACCGTCGCAACGGCTCTTACGCCGCAAAAACGCTTGTTTCTCGCACCCGCGATGGATACCGAGATGTGGCAACATCCCTCCACTGAGCGGAATTGTTCCATTCTTCGTCAAGATGGCGCAATTATCATTCCTCCGGCGGAAGGTGAGTTAGCAAGCGGCTTTTCAGGCGTTGGGCGATTGCCGGAGATTGAGGTTTTGGTAAAGTTTGTCCTGGGAAATACCGCAAACAATACTCAAACACAAGCAAATACGCCGCCTGCCAGCACATCAGCTTCCTCAAGCGAAAAAACACCAACAAGCACAACACCAGTAAATACGCCACAAGCAGAGCAAACACCTTCTCCAACAAACGACCCCTTTGCTCAATACGAAGCGCACAACAAGCGGTTTGAAGAGTTTGCACAAAAACTCGACCCAAAACAAGACTCTCAACAAAAGACGCAAGAAGGCGCACAAAACCTTGCTTCCAAGCCCGTTGTGTCTGTTGCTGATGCGGCAGAAGCGGGGAAATTTGATGCAGAATTGGAACTGACGAAAATCAAACAGGCAAAAAGTGGTATAAAACCTGATTCCGTGCCATTTCCACTGGTCGGAAAAACAGTATTGATAACAGCCGGTCCAACCTACGAAAAGATAGACGACGTGCGCTTTATCGGCAATTACTCGTCAGGAAAAATGGGCTTCGCACTGGCAGAACACGCTGCCGCGCTCGGAGCAAAGGTGCAACTCGTAGCAGGACCCGTCGAACTCCCCACACCAAGCGGTGTGCAGCGTGTGGACGTGGAATCAGCGCGAGAAATGTTTGATGCCGTGATGCAGCGTCGCGCGGAGGCGGATGTAATCGTGCTTGCCGCCGCCGTTGCCGATTTTACGCCCTTTGAGAAGCACGACGGCAAATTGAAAAAAGAAGAAACTGGCGAAACCATGACGCTGCGCCTCACGAAAACGCCCGATATTTTGGCGGCTGTTGGTGCGGTAAAAGGCGACAAGCAAGTCGTGGTGGGCTTCGCACTGGAGGCAAGCAATCATTTAGAAAATGCAAAGAAAAAACTTACCGCCAAACGTGCCGATATGATTGTTCTCAACGCTGTAAACAAGCCCCAAAGCGGCTTCGGTACGCCTGACAACACGATTACGCTCGTCGAGCAGAGCGCAGTAAAAGAATTCCCCCCCATGCCCAAGCGCGACTGCGCAGAGCAGATTTTACGCCGTATTGGGGAGTTGCTTGCGGTATAAACACGTATTGCCGACACATTAGAGTTTATCTCGAATAAGGTTTTTAGAGTTTTGGAGCAAGGCAGCATGCTGCCTTGTTTAGTAAAAAAGTCTATTCGGAATAAAGTCTATTGATGACGACACATTGATGACGACACATTGATTGTTCACAACCTTTGTACACGACAAAACTTCTTCAGCAGTGGCACAGACATTCTTGTCTGTGGGTGTTGGTGCGGGATTCAGGTGAGAAACACAGACAGAAAGTCTCAAGCCACTGAAGCCTGATTCTACGAGCTTTTCAGAGGTTTTGTCGTGTACAAAGGCTCACAACACCATTTTCATCTTCACAACGAATGGAACAAATTCAAACACTGTCCACAGTACGTGGGCGAACCGCGCTGCGCGATATTTTTCGCGAATTACGCTACGAAAAGCAAGTAAGCGGCTTTACGGCATTGCTCACCTGCTGGCGGCTCTGTACCTTCGAGCGCGAGGCGTACCGATACAGCAAGCGGCAAGTAACTATCATTCACGCGCTTGGCTTGTTTCGCGGCACGTCGTTGTTTTTGCAGGAAATTGTCAATCGCTTTTACTTTTCGACGATAAATTCACTCGTGTATTTGGGCGCAGCCGTTCTGTTGCTCATTGTCAGCGCGTCTCGCTTTAGCGACAAAGTGGATAACCGTGCGATATTGGTGGGTGTTGGCATCGAAGCACTAATGCTGTTTATTCTTTTTGTTGTGATGTTCTTTTCACCTTCGGAAGATATTGAGCTGGAAGCGGGTCTGGATGCGGACTCCACGCAAGGTGGCGGTGCCTCGGGCGAGATTCGAGAGCTGATTGCCGAAGTGGGGGAAATTAGTGCCGACTATGCAGCATTTACCGAGCGTCTGGACAATGTTACGTCCTCGCTTTCTGGTATGATTTCCCGTCAAGATGAGCTTATCGGCGCAGTAAATGAAATGGCACGCTCGGTCTCGCAAGCAAGTACGCCGCAACCAGAGTTTATCGAAAGTATGCGCCAAACAAACCTTGCACTGCAAGCCTTCCACAAAAACGTTCACGACCTCGTAGAAGCCACAAACACGCTTCGCCGTGAGGAAATCCAACGAGCTGTGCGCGTAGAAGTAGAGCGCATTCTGACCAAAAATGTGGAATAATAGTGCGTTCACATAGTTCACCAAACCTTAGTACACGACAAAATTTCTTTAATAGTGGCACAGACATTCTTGTCTGTGAGTGTTGGCGCGGGTTTCAGGTGGAAAGCACAAACAAGAATGTCTGTTCCACTGAAGCCTGATTTTATCAGCCCCTCAGAGATTTTGTCGTGTACTTAGCCGCCAAACTTAAAACAAAAACCATTTTTAAGTAAGCTCGTAACCTCTTTACAATCAGTAATTTCTCAATTTCACCGCACCATTGCTTTCGTATGACGAATACATACTATCACAACAACACCATTCCCTATCTTCTCGAACTCGCCTACACCAATTGGAACAATGCCGAACTTTTGGGAAAAATTGGCGTGGAAATGGAAACGCGCACACGGCTGGATATTGCACGTCGCATCTTGGAACGCGCATTGTTCCTCAATCCTTTGCATCATCCCGAATGGTATTTATCGTTTGCATTTGCACACTTTCGCGATACAACAGGAAATTTTTCTGGCGATGGCGAGAAAATTTTGATTGATGGTATTGAAGAAACGGATTCCGATTACCTCAAAGCCTCGTATTTATCCCTCTTTGAAGGCAATTCCGACGAACTTGCAGAACTTATCAAGGATTTGCGCCATTCCGACGAACTTAGCGTCCGCTTCGCGCTTGGACACTCGCTTCTCTGGCGTGGTGATGCTGACGATGCCTGCGCCTTGCTTCGCGCCACCATTGCAGAAATGGATGACAACGATGTCCCACTTGGTTTAGAGGCGTATTCAGGTGCAATGAACTGGATGCGCGGACAGGGGATGGCAATAGACCTTGAACACGAGGTTATATCGCATCTCCAGCGTGCTATCCATTCTTTGCCAGACGTGTACAATTACCGTGCGTTGCACATTCAAGCATTCCAAACCCTGCGTGATTACAAGCGTGTAGCCGAAACCGCGCATGAAACCCTCCTTCGCTTCCCCGACGAAGAAACCACAATGTTCGCGCTCGCTGCCGCCTACGAAAAGCTGGGCAATGAAGCAAATGCGGTGCTTTGGTACAATCGTGCTATTGGCGCGAAACCAAGCTATACCCGCGCTCGTGTGATGCTTGGAAAACTCTACGAGCGGCGCGGTGAGCTGGATGCAGCCGAAATCGTGTTTCGTGAAATTGCGATTGCGAATCCGAGTTACAATCTGGGCAAGCTAGAAATGGCGTATTTCCTGAAACGCATCGGCAGGGACAAAGAAGCACTTTCGCTCTTTCGCTACGCCTACGACCGTCTCAAAACCTTTGAGAAAGCCTCTGTGGAACAGCATCCAGAAGGGCAAATTTTTGTCAGTTCAATGCTTTCGCTGGATTTGCCGATTGTGATGAATTAACAGCGACACATCTTTTGGGCTTCAGGAGCGCGGACAAAAGCCCGCACTCCTGAAGCCGAAAGACGGTGTTGATGTGTTTTTTGCCAGCAATTCTTACCGCAAGACCTGTACTGGAAGTGCCGTCATTCCTTGCGCCGAGCGAATGTGGACAAAATATAGTCCTTGTGCCAAGCCCACATCATTCGCCGAAATTTCTACTTCAAACCCAGTTGCTGTGCGGCGTGCAGGGGAAAGCTCTGTAATTTCATTCCCAAGCGTATTCACAAGCGAAATGCGTAGATTCTCACCAAGACCATTTTTGCCCTGAAACCGAAGCGTGGTGCGGTCTTGCATGGGATTTGGTGCAATCGAAATCACCTCCGTACCAGCACGATTTTCGCGCACGAAAGTCGTTGTGTTCAGCACCACGACGGTATTCGCGCTCGCAAAACCTCCTGCTTCAAAAGCATTTGCCACAACAATATTTCCACCCAAAACTGCTATGCCTTCGGGTTTCCCGCGAGGATTGAAGCGGGCTATCTCGCGCCCCGTTGAAATATCAAAAGCGCGAACATCGCTTGCGTAGGTGGTGACATACAAGGTTGTGCCAATGACAACTGACTCGCGTGGACCATTAAAACCCGTCGTCCCCGTAGGAATGGTGCGGACTATACGGCGCGTTGCAAGGTCAATGACTTGAATTGTATGCGAACCATTCATCGTTACAATCGCCTGTCCGCCGCTTACCAGCAAGTGATTTCCTGTGTCGCCGAGATTAAGCGTAGTTACGTTGCCATCAACACCTGCAATCATCAGCGTTGCCGTGCTTGTGCCGAAGCCTCCTTCATTCAAAATAACCGTTTCTACGCCATCAACAGGCGTGGTGTAGGCTATTGCTTGCTGTGCAAATATTCCTGCCGCCAAACGCCTTGAAACGCGCCCTGTTGCGGGAAAAACCTGCACAACGGCAGAGGTAGAGCGTCCACGTAAGGTGAGGCTCAGAAGGTCTTGCCCCATTATTCCAACTCGCGCAAACGATAACCCAGCAACGGTGCCGCTTGTACCCATTGCGCTGCGAGCGAGTGTATCCAAAAGGAGGACTGTATCACGCTTGATTGCTTGTGTTTGCGTATCGAAGGCTCGAATACGTCCATTTTGTGAGAGATACAGGGTATTGGAAGAAAAATCATATGCTGGGCGGCAGGGAAAACCAACGCCTTCATTCCACGCAAATTGCCGTGAACGCAGCGTTGTTGCTGCATTCGCGCTCACGACCACCCACGATGCGGGAACATCGCCCATATCTTGAGTGCCATTGAAATTATTATCCACCTGACCGCATAAAACGTGGATTTCCGCCCCGCGCACCTGCACATGCAAAGGCTGTGGTGGCGTGGTATAGGTGAGGATGGGAGGGGTTTGAGCAAGGATTGATGCGGGGTTGGAGACAATCAATCCACCAAAAAAGATTGCACACAGAAGAGGTGCAGCAAAAAAACGAAGAACAGAAATCATACAACAATGCTCCTTTCATCAAGCATTGAAGCCGTTTGCCGAGGACGGCGAGAAGAAAAGCGAGAAACAATCAGCAGCTAAACGTACCCTTGGGAAGCACAGTGCTTCTTTTGCAGGCGAGAAAAAGGAATGGAGAAATAGCTGAGAACTGCCCCATCACACTCGTTGGCGCGAGTGGCTGAAAGCCGCTTGAAACAAGACTTTGTTGGCATCAAGTATAATATGCTTGCAAACAAAATCCCGCCCCGATGTTATTTAATGCGGCGTTCAGCATGATGAGCATTGAGGGCAGGTCTTCCGGCTTCGGAGTCATCCGTCTTGCAGCCTTCCCGCAGGATGTTTGCGTGAAGCAAACATTTTGCAGTGGCGTATTTGCAAGTTGTCGTCCGTTACGGCGGCGCAACCGCGCGGGAATCGCATCATTGCTTGCTTTTGAGGCAAGGCTCTCAATTACACAACAAACATTCCTGCAACAGTGGCACAGGCATTCTTGCCTGTGAGTGTTCATGCGGGTTTCAGGCGGAAAACACAGACAAGAATGTCTGTGCCACTGAAGCCTGGTTTGATTCGTGATTAAAAGATTTTACCGTGTACAAAAGGCAAGGTTTATGCTTCACCCGTCTTCCCTATTATCGCCAACGTGCTGTGTTTATCTACACGTTGGCGCACCTTCAATGGTCAAAAAAGAACGAATAAACAAGGCTGCAAAGCTACATCGCTTCTAAGCCATTCGCAAGGAGAATTTCTTAATACAAGCTGTCATGCGGCATCCAGCATGATTTCAAGGAACTGCTTGATTTTTTCTGCATTTTTCAATGCTGGTGCATCTTCAAAGCGGCTGTTTATATCCACGCCAGCAAGCTGTACATGTCGTATTTGCTTGATTTCCTCTGCATGCGGAAGGTCAATTCCACCGCTCAACAGAAAGGGAATTTTGGCGGTGTAATCATTGAGCAACGCCCAATCGAAGCGTGTTCCATTGCCACCATGCTGCGCACCTTTGGTATCGAAAAGGGCATAATCAATCGCATCTTCATAGTCTGCAATGCTGATAAAATCGTGCTTTTCGGCAATGCTGAAGGCTTTGAGCAAAAGTGTTTTCTGAGGAAGAATTGCACGAAGTTCGCGGCAGAAATCGGGCGTTTCTTTCCCGTGAAGCTGCACTCCTGCAAGCGAGTATTCATGCACTTTTGCGGCAATTTCTTCTTTTGCTGCATTCACAAAAACGCCAATTGTTTGTACGTGTTCACCGAGAAGCCGCATCATTGCTGGTTTTAGGGCAGTGCCAACAAAGCGTGGCGACGGCGCGTAAAAAATAAAGCCCATGAGCGGTAGCGGTACAATGGGCTTTTGAGACAAGATATTTGTCGCGGGCAATGTTTGTTGAAATGCGTGAAGAAGCGCGTGGATATTGGCTTCGTCGCGCATTCCGCATACTTTGAAGAGCATAGTATTTGTTTGACAATGATAATCGTGCATTCAATTCACTTTTGCAGCCTTCCTCCTTCAGCCCTCATCCTTTCCTTTAGCAAAGCTGCATATCTGGTGCTTTTGCAAGAGTTGTCAGAAGAGCTTTTATGCGGGGTCCGGCGGAGTTACTCTCGCGTAAAATGCTTGACCATTCGTAGTCGGGTGCGCCTTGCAAGAGGCTCTGCGTGTAGGTTTGAAGGCGTTTTTGCGAAATGGGCTTGGGCAAAAGAAACTCCGTAATTGCTTGCACGAGCGTCTGGACGTTATCCGAACCCGCGAATTGTCGTGCAAAACTAGCAGCCGCATCATTGCTCATGCTTTGAACGAGTTGCTGCGCGAATTGCACTCGAAGAGGGAAGGTTTTTGTACTCAGCCATGCACGGTAGCCGTCCCAGCCCGCAACATTCGGCGGGTCGAACAGGACTTGCTCCAGCGAATTCATCACGCTGACGGCGTTAGACGCGCTCACACCCAATTGCCGCGACAGCCCAACAACAAATTCTGCGGGCGTTTTTACCTGCACGCCAATATTTGCTTCTTCGTAGAAGTGCGCACTTGCGAAAAGTGCCTGCAAGAGAGGTCTCATGCGGTATCCGTTATTGCGCAGGACATCTGCCATTTGCTGAATGACGCTTTGCGCCGCAGTGGAAAGCGTTGGATTGGCATACACAAAAAAGCGATAGAGTTTCCCAGCAAGAAACCGCGCCGTTTCTTGGCTACGTTCTTGGAAAATAACATCAATCAGGCGGCGTACTTCATTTTGCCGCACGAGAAATTCCGTGTTTGCGTCTGCTTCACGGGCAGGGAAGGTAATGCCCAGAACCTGCTTCGCGCCTGTGTCGTGGGCGTTTGGCACAAAGTAGGTGCTGTACGAACCATTCGGGCGCGGCTCGTCGTTGTAGCGCGAAGCACGCCATCCGGTGAGGATTCGTGCGGCTTCCTTGATGTCGCCTTCGGTGTATTGCCCCAGACCAGTGGTGAAAAGCTCAAATAATTCGCGAGCATAGTTCTCATTTGGTGCGCCTTTGGAGTTCAGCGTACCGCCTAAATAGTGCAGCATTGCGCCATCAAGCGAAATATCTTCCGCGAGTTTGCGGAGGTCGCCAAAGGCATCTTGACGTAAGATTTGGTTTTGGCGGAACAAGAGTTGGGGCGGGTTGTACACGTCGTCGAAGGAAAATTCGCTCGTGAAATGCCCGTGCCAGAAGAGGACTAATTTTTCGCGCTGCGGAAAGCCTTCGGAAATCATGCGAGAAGCCCACCAGCTTTGCAGCGAGGAAAATTGCCCGCTCCAGCGACCAATGATTTGATTACGCGTGTCGTTATCGGCTTTATCAGGATTTTCGGTAATGTCATTTACCCACGTTCCAGGCGCGTCAGGCAATGGCGCGTCGGTGGTACCAAAAAGCTGCTGGACGGCTTCCTGTGCGGTTTTGCCGACAAATTGTGCTACTTGAGCATTGCTGGAGGAAAAACCCGCACGCCGCAAAAGATGCAGCACCTGTACGCGAGTAAGTGCGCGGGTGTATGGCTCTAAACCAGCATTTGCCGTGCTTGTGGGGTATTTGTCGTTATCTTCATTGGAAAAATGTACAGGTGTATGCTCGGCAGAATGCTCTGAAACGCGCTCGCTACCTGCATTCGTGAGAAAGCTAAAAAAATTGCGACGATTCATAACAGGAGGAATGTGAGGTGAATGAAAAGTGGCTTAGATGTCTATTAGTAGTCCATTAACTGTATTTCAAGAGGCACAGACAAGAGTGTCTGTGCTACCGAAGCCAGTATGTATGGGTAGCGCAGACACTCTTGTCTGCGTCATTTTCTCAAAGAATTTTTCTCAAAGAATTTCTACGATGCTTTCTTCTTTGAGCCGCTTGTTTTCTTGGGTTCAGGCTTTTTCGTTTGTTTTGATGCAGAGCTTGGTTTCGCTGCTTTGGGTGATATTTTTTCGCTTGTTGTTTCCTTATTTGGAGCAATTTCACTCACCGCAACACCGCGTATTTGCGCTTCGTAGCGCACACGAAAGGCTTTGATAGCGCGGCAAATGGCAAGCGCGAGTTTCGTTTGTCCGGCAGAGGATTTGAGGAATTTTTCTTCTTTTTTGTTCGATAAAAAGCCTGTTTCAATCAGCATATTCGGCATGGACGCGCCCACTAACACAAGAAATCCTGCCTGATTCACGCCACGCACGCCGAGTTCGCGCATTTTTTTTACTTCGGCGGTAATCATCGCCGCAGCCATATCGCTATATTTTACAAACGAACTTTGTGCCATGCTTACCACGATAAATTGCTCGTCGGTAAGCGGTTTGTAGCGTTTCGGGTCGTCTTCGAGCTTGATAACGGAGTTTTCTACTTCTGCAATCCGCACTGCATCTTCATTGCGACCAGGACGCAAAATATAAATTTCAAAACCGTTTGCTTTTGAGGGCTTCTTGGGCGTGGCGTTGCAATGAATACTGACAAAAAGTTTGCCGCCGTTTTCATTCGCAATTTGCCCGCGCCTATCAAGCTCCACAAAGGTATCGTCGGTGCGTGTGTACACGACCTTTGTTCCGGGCAATTCTTTCTTGAGGAACACACCCAATTTCTTCACCACTGCCAGCGCAACATCCTTCTCTTTCGTCTTCGCAACCCCGACCGTTCCGCCATCTTTGCCGCCATGCCCCGCATCAAGAACAATCACATCTAATGCCCATTTTTTTTTTGCAGAACGGAAGTCGTTATCGGCAGGAACGGCTTTTTCTGATTCACGAAGATTTGCCGTAGAAGCTGATATTTTCTTGCGTTCAGGCTTTTTTATTGGCGTGCTTACGGTGCTTTGTTTCTTCGAGGGCTTTTTTTTTTCGGTGTCGCTGTGTACACCAGATTCTACGCGCTTTGCGAGAGTGTTTGCGAGAGTGTTTACGAGCGTATGCGTCAGAGCGTTTGACAGAGAATTTACCAGAAGGAATTGCACCGAGAGCGCACCTGTTTTTGCATTGCTGCGTGGTTGTGCCTCCATGCCGCGCCGTTTTAGGTCGCTAGGCAAAATATATCGGCTGCGTGTTGGTTTGTCGAATTTGCCAGAAGCCTTGTTTGATGCGGTGTTTGAGGGCGCGCTTGAGGATGTTTCTATTGTTTCCGTTGCATTACTTGGCGAATCATCGTTTGGTGCAATGAAAATAGTAGTTTTTGTGTCGGAATTGGTCGGCAAGCCTGATTCTTGCTGGCTTTCCGTCTCCTCACGATGCACCGTAATCACCGACTCATCTTGTTCGACAGAGGCAACGCCAGATTCGTTTATCACGCGCAAACATTCTTCTAACGGCAAGTACAATTCTCCATCGTGAAACACGGTAGGATGCGCTATTTGAGCGATTTCAATAAAATTGGTTTCGTGATGATGAATCGCAAGAAAACTCGCATCGGGCGCAGAACTTACGGTATGAAGCGGGAATACAAAACTTACCAACACGCCCTTCGTAACAATGCGGCTTCCAAGCATTTTTGCCAATTCCGCAGGCTGAATACAAACACGCCCCGCAATGCTGACAGCATCAAGGACGGAAGCGGTGTTGGAGGGTGTTGCATTCGGAAATTGCTGGTGAATTTCGTACTGCACGCGTGGGAAATGCGGCTCGGCAGCATTGAACACCACTGGTGGTAGAGTTGGGGGTATATTCTCTTGGGCTGTAAGGCGCGTACATACTACGTTTTGAAGTACAAGAGCGCAGCACATCGCCCCAAAAAGGGAGCATGCGCGTTGATAAACAAAAGTGAGTAGCAACTTCAATCAAGCCATCCTTTACGTTTGAAGAAAAATAACATAGAACCAAAGACCACTCCAAGCATGAGCCAGACCATTAAATAGCCGTATTTCCAGTGCAGTTCCGGCATAAATTCAAAGTTCATCCCGTACACACCCGTAATGAGTGTAAGCGGGAGAAAGACGGTGGACATCATTGTCAGCACCTTCATTACTTGATTCATGCGGTTGGACATCACGGACAAATGCGCATCCACCAAGCCATTGATGATGTCGCGGTAGGATTCGGCAACATCCACAATGCGTACCAAATGGTCATGGACGTTGCGATAATAGACCATTTCTTCGGTCGAGACAAGTTCAAACTCACCACGCGCCAAGCGGCTTAAAATCTCGCGTTGATAGGTAGTGATGCGCTTGAAACGTTGCATGGATTTTTTCAAGCCAAGAATTTGAATCAGCAATTCCGAGTTGTTATTTGCCAAAATACGATTTTCCGCCTCTTCCAGCACTTCGTCGAAGTATTCCATCACGGGCGTATATTGGTCCACGATTTGGTCCACGATGATATGAAAGAGGTAATCTGGACCGCGCCCTAAAATTGCTTGATTTTTCCAACAAAGCTGCATCGTATATTCAACAGCCAGCGATGGCTCGTAGTGGTGTGT
The DNA here is from genome assembly GCA_013298775.1 of Ignavibacteria bacterium. GTDB lineage: Bacteria > Bacteroidota > Ignavibacteria > Kapaibacteriales > UBA4661 > PH2015. The sequence goes on from JAAFIV010000050.1 coordinate 16,666, forward strand.
AACGATATAATTCAAACCTAAAAATGCATTCAATTGGCGAGTGCGGAAATTGATGCTGAGTGGCGGCGCGTCGTCATCGTCGGAAATGGCGTGAATACGCGCTCCCAACGGAATATCAACGGGATTGAAAATAACGTACAGATAATCGCTGTAATCTTCTACTTTGGGAAAGTGGTCGCCTTCTTCGGGCTGCACGCGCTCACGTTGGCAATCCTCAACTGCCAAGTGGTGAAATAAGAACATTTGGATTAAGACCGTTTCCTCTTCGGATTCGGTTGAGTTGGTCATATCCACCCAAATCGTCCAATCTTGGAAATCTGGCCGCGCCTGCATGACGCATAGTTCGCTGATTGTCAGATTTTTTATTTTGCCGTTGTTGTGGGCAAGTATAGTAACCATGCGCTTTCCTCGTGGTGGAAAAGAAATGGAACAAGATTCATAAAATACGGAAATTGCGGGAATTTACCAGCGAGAAAAAACCAGTGAAATGCGCATTTGTGGTCGAGTCTTGCTCTTTCGGCGTATGCTCCGTCTATGCTCGGCGTGTGTATTGGTGTGTGTATTGGCGCACGATGCAATCCTCTCATTCCCAGCGAGATTTGAAACTATGCGTGTTTATGGTTATTTTGCGCACGGGAAGAAAGCCCCTTCGCCGTGTTCTGCTTTCACAAGCGCGTTTTTTTACGCTTTTTTTATCTCTCGTTTTTAATTTGCAATATCCCATGATGAATCCTCAATGGTTTGACATAGAAAACGTCGCAACCCTTGATTCTCCCTCGCTTCTCGTCTTCAAAGACCGTGCAGAACGAAACATCAAGCGAATGATAGAACGTGCGCACGGCGTGGAGCGTTTGTTGCCACACGTAAAAACAAATAAAATGCCCGCCGTTGTTGATTTAATGCGGCAAGCAGGGATTTCGCGCTTCAAATGTGCAACCATTGCGGAAGCAGAAATGTTGGCAATTGCGGGTGCGAAGTATGTGGTGATTGCGCATCAACTTGTTCCGCCAAAAACCGCACGGTTACTTGCCTTGAAGCGAAAATATCCAGACATATTTTTTGCATCTTTATTGGATAATCTGCTGACAGCACAGCAACACAGCACATTTTTTCAGACAAACCAAGCAATCAGTGATGTGTTTTTGGATGTGAATAATGGGATGAATCGTTCTGGCGTTTCTCTCAATGAACTGGGCAATGAGAGTGTATATGCGCTGTACAGGGAAATTGCTTCGATGCCAGCCCTGCAACTTCACGGTGTGCATGTGTATGATGGACATATTCGTACTGCTGCTTTGAATGAACGTCAAAGCGAGATAGAATCTGGCTTTCAGCAGGTTGAAAGTTTGTGCCAGCAGATTAAACAATTCCAACACGCACCGCCAATCGTGATTGCGGGCGGCACTCCAGCATTCACAACCCACAATGACCACGTAGAGCGGCTGTGCAGCCCCGGAACGTGCGTCCTCTGGGACTCTGGCTATGCGGAAATTCTTCCCGAACAAGACTACGAATATGCCGCACTTGTTCTCACGCGCATCGTCTCGAAGCCGCTTCAAGGCTTGATAACAGTGGATATGGGACACAAAGCTGTTGCGGCGGAAAATCCAATAGATAAGCGCATACGATTTCTCAATGTAACGGATTATGAACTCCTCAGCCAAAGCGAAGAGCATAGTGTCGTCCGCATCAGTAATCACGCGCTCTGGGAGCGATTTCAGGTTGGCGATGTGCTTTATGGCGTGCCGTACCACGTCTGCCCAACGGTAAATTTGTATGACGAGGCGTATTGGGTGGAACATGGCGTAGTTACAGGCACGAAAGATGTTTTGGCGCGGCGAAGAAGGATTACGGTGTAAAAAAACAAAGTACAACTATGAAAATCCAAAGCGTAACATTCACCAATTTCAAACGGCTAGCGAATCAAAGTTTTAGCTGCAATGCGGGCTTGAACGTATTTGTCGGAGCGAATAATTCTGGTAAGACGAGTATTTTGCAGGCAATGGCGATGGTCATGCGGCTGGATAAATACTATATTTCTACGCCGTCACAATTTCAAGCCAAGCGATTGACGTACCGTTTGCAAGGCACAGGAGATTGGCTTATTGGTTTAGGAATCCAATTTGATAAAGGTGAGTGGCAAAACCTCATAGCTGCTGAAAGTACCGTCAATACAGGTTTCATAAGCCTTTTACGTAATGACGAGCTATTAGAACAATTGTCTCAAACAACGGTAGCATTGTCCACAAGATGGATAATTCAAGATGCAAAAACTGTGGGTGGAAAAGTGTTCTCACCTCTTGTTCCGTTGCCGAAATTTTTTCAGAATCCTTCAGAGATATATAATCTCAACGTACTACAAGCACTTGTTCAATCTCAAGATTTTTATAACGCTTACGGACACCCTATTTTCCTTGATGCGCAGCACTTCATTCCTTTCAAAGAGCCATTTCGTTCAAAAAATGAAATAATGAATGAACGTGCTGAAATCTCGAATATTCGCGGGCGATTATTTTATCTAAAACAAAGCGACCCCGATACATTTAACGAACTTACCGAACAATTAAGGACGGCGTTTCCTGAACTAAAAAGCCTTGATGTTCGCTTAAATACTGATGAAGGCGTTTTTGAGTTTGTTTTGACAGAGGATATTCCCGTAAATGGACACAGCATTGAAGCCGAGTACGACGCAGCAGATGTGGGCTTGGGAATGCAGAATTTACTGATTCTGACGGCGAATCTTTTGCTGCTCAAGCCCAGTGTTGTCCTCATGGACGAACCCGACGTGCATATGCACCCCGCGCTCGTGCGAGATTTTGTGCGCATTCTGAAGCAACTTTCCAAGCAAACACAGTTTTTTATCACCACGCACAACATCGCATTTATTGATGCCCTCGCACCGGAAGACCTGTTCACCGTCGTCTATCGTCCCGAAGAAAAAGGAAGCGTTATTCGCTCTGTTGCCGAGCGCAGCGAAGTTATCGGAGCGGCGGAAATGCTGGGCTTCAGCTTATCTAATAACGTTCTTTTGGGAAAGCCGAAGGTCTATGTATTTGTCGAAGGAGAAAGCGACTCCACATATCTTTTGCACTTTGCCAAACGGCTTGGGTACGCCAAAAGCGTGAATGCGTTCAATGTTCAATTTGTACCGATGGGCGGCAAAGGCGAGCGTTCAAAAGTTCTGAGCCTTATCGAAAAACTTGGCATGACCGAAACACCGCTTGTGATGGTACTTGACCGTGATGAAACGTCTGCCGAAGATATTGAAATATTACGAAAAAATTATTTCCAAAAGCATCCTGAGCGGCTTGTCTATTGGTCTCGGCGGCAAATTGAGAATTATCTGTGTGTGCCAAGCGCACTACAAAGGATTCTGCAAGCACAGCCAAATGCAAGTCACTATGTGGCTCAGATACAAGAATTGAATATTGATACGCTCTTACAGGAGTTAGCTGATAAACAACAAGAGGCAGTATTGAAGCGGTTTCTGGAACACAACGTTATTAATTACTCCTTAGTTCGTACCGAAAAAATCCGCGACATCTTAAAAGAAATTGATATTTCTTTACCGGGCAATGAATACAGCCAAGAACTTGCGAGCAAACTGTTTGCAATGATGTCGAAACAAATTATGAAGTTAGGACAAGATTCAACTCCTCTGAAAACGACATTTTTAGAGCGGTGGAATTTTCCCGAACAACGCGTGGCACTCTGCGACGGACGAAGATTATTATCTGATGTACGCAAAGAATTTCAAGAGCGCGGCTTATTTGCTGCTTTCTCGAATGATGAGATTATTGCCTTTTGCGAAGCGGAAGATATTCACGCTGATATTCGCAGTCTGCTTTCACAACTTCATGCCATGATAACAACTTTTTAATTTTTTCAATAACAACACTCTATGCCCTACAACCACCAATCCATCGAAGCCAAATGGCAGCAATTCTGGGAAACAAACCAGACCTTTCGCACCATCACTGACACCACGAAGCCGAAATACTACGTGCTGGATATGTTCCCCTACCCAAGCGGGGCGGGGCTGCACGTCGGGCATCCCGAAGGCTACACCGCCACCGATATTGTGAGCCGCTACAAGCGCATGAAAGGCTTCAGCGTCCTGCATCCGATGGGCTTTGATGCCTTCGGACTGCCGACAGAGCGGTATGCGATGACCACCGGCATTCACCCCGCAAAAGTAACGGCGGACAACATCGTCAATTTCACGCGGCAGCTCAAATCCATTGGCTTCGGCTATGATTGGGAGCGCGTCATCAACACCACTACGCCCGATTACTACAAATGGACGCAGTGGATTTTTCTCAAAATCTACAACTCGTGGTACGATGAAACCGCCAAAAAAGCGCGTCCCATCAGCGAATTGACCATTCCGGCAGAATACAAAACACCACTCGAAATTCAAGAGTATCAGGATTCCAAGCGTTTGGCATACATCGCTGAAATCCCTGTAAACTGGTGCGAACAGCTTGGAACGGTACTTGCGAACGAGGAAGTAGATGAATGGACAAGCAAAGGCTACACCGTCGAGCGTCGCCCCATGCGCCAGTGGATGCTCCGCATTACGGCGTACGCAGAGCGTTTGCTGAATGATTTGGCACTTGTGGAATGGCCCCAATCCACGATGGAAATGCAGAAACATTGGATTGGAAAATCAGAAGGCGCAGAAGTAAGATTCCCCCTCATCCCAACCCTTCTCCCAGAGGGCGAAGGGCAAGACACAAAGACATCTCTGGAACCCTCTCCCTCTGGGAGAGGGCAGGGTGAGGGCATCACCGTTTACACGACACGCCCCGACACAATTTTCGGCGTTTCCTACATTGTTCTCGCGCCGGAGCATTCGCTTGTAGAGCGCATCACCACTGACGCGCAGCGTACCGCCGTCGAAGACTACAAACGCGCCGTTGCTCTGAAAAGCGACCTTGAGCGCACCGAACTTGCGAAGGAAAAATCGGGTGTCTGGACGGGCGCATTCGTGCTGAATCCTGCAAACGGCGAAAAAGTCCCCGTCTGGATTGCCGATTACGTCTTGGCGCATTACGGCACAGGTTCGGTGATGGGTGTTCCCTGCGGCGATGTGCGTGATTTCGCTTTTGCTACGAAATTCGGCTTGCCGATTCCGATTGTCCTCAAGCCCGCAGACGGCACGGAATGGGACTTCACGAAGGATGGCTACGATGATTACGATAATGCGATTGCTATTAATTCCAAAAACGACAACGTTTCGCTCGACGGCATGGAATCAAACAAGGCGAAAAAATGGATGACAATGTGGCTTGCCAGCGAGGGCTTAGGCAAACTCAAAGTGCAGTACAAACTGCGTGATTGGCTCTTCTCGCGCCAGCGTTACTGGGGCGAACCCGTTCCCATCTTGTTCTTCGAGGACGGCACACGCCGCTCGTTGGAACTGGACGAACTTCCCTTGCAACTACCCGACGTAAGCGACTTCCAGCCAGCAGGCACAGGTGAATCGCCGCTTGCAAAGGTGGAATCGTGGGTGAATTTTACCGACAAAAAAACAGGCAAAAAAGCCCGCTACGAAACCAACACCATGCCGCAGTGGGCGGGTTCGTGCTGGTATTATTTGCGCTTCATAGACCCCAGCAATGATGCGGTATTTGTGGATTCTGAGCAGGAAAAATACTGGATGGGCGCAGGCGACAACGGTGGTGTAGATTTGTACATGGGCGGCGCAGAACACGCCGTTCTGCACCTGTTGTACTCACGCTTCTGGCACAAAGTCTTGTTTGATTACGGCTACGTCTCCACGCCGGAGCCGTTCAAAAAGCTGTTTCATCAAGGGTTGATTTTGGGAGAAGATTCGGTAAAAATGTCGAAATCACGTGGGAACGTGGTCAATCCTGACGATGTTATCAAGGAGTATGGCGCGGACGCGCTGCGTGTGTTCGAGATGTTCATGGGACCACTCGAAGCAGCCAAACCCTGGGCAACCAAAGGCGTGGAGGGCGTTGCACGGTTTTTGAGCCGCTCGTACCGCATGATTGTTGATGAAGAAACGGGTAAATGCTCACCAAGCGTCAAAGATGCAGAACTTACGAAAGAGCAAGCATTCATACTGCATTCCACGATAAAAAAGATTGGCGAAGATATTGAAAACCTCAGTTTCAATACTGCCGTTTCGCAGATGATGATTTTTGTCAATGAGTTCTTCAAGCTAGACGTAAAGCCACGTGCAGCGATGGAAGCATTCGTGCTGTGTCTCGCGCCGTTTGCACCGCACTTGGGCGAAGAGCTCTGGCAAATCTTGGGACACACCGAATCGGTTGCAACCGTTGCATTTCCTCAGTTCGACGCATCGAAATTGGTGCAGGACGAAATCGAAATTGTGTTGCAAGTGAGCAGCAAAGTTCGCGCAAAAATCATCGTTCCAGCAAATGCGGACGCTGCAACACTAGAGAAAATCGCCCTTCAAGACCCAACCGTGCAAAAATACTTGGACGGCAAAACGCCGAAAAAGGTGATTGCGGTGCCGGGGAAATTGGTGAATTTTATTGTGTAAATTGAGCGAAAATCATCAAAAAGGAAAAATTCTATGCACCCACGAATCACCCATAACCCCGCTCAAATGGGCGGCAAACCCTGTATTCGCGGACTTCGCGTAACCGTCGGCATGGTCGTCGGGCTTGTTGCCTCGGGCTATTCGACGTGGCAAATCTGCGAAGCATATCCGTATTTGGAGGCAGAAGATGTGAGAGCAGCATTGCTCTATGCCGCGTGGCGGGTAGAAGAGCAGGAAATGAGCTTTAATGCGGTATGAAGCCCATTATGTTGATATGAATCTTTCGCCATTGTGGGGTGAAGTCTTGCGCAAAGCGGGATTTGAAGCCATGCACTGGAGCAGCATCGGAAAGGCAACCGATGAGGATATTCTCATCATGGACTATGCCCGAAATCATGATTGTATCGTCTTTACGCACGATATGGATTTTGGAATGCTGCTTGCACTGACGAATGCTGCTGCGCCAAGTGTTCTACAAATTCGCACTGCCGACGTTATGCCGGATGCCATTTCTCCGCTCATTCTTCACGCGCTTACGGCATACGCCAATGAATTGGAGTAAGGTGCGCTATTGGTGATTGATGCAGCAAAAATGCGTTTACGTTTGCTGCCGCTTGGGCAAAAGTAATTGCATTGAAAATGCCTTCACTTCTAGCTCTGCAAGATTTTGCGGCAAAAAAAGAAACAAGTATGTGATACTGAATTGAACTTTTCTGCGAGAATCTGCCTTCTTTAGGCAGGCTCTCGCTTCGGTTCAACTCATTCTCTTTAATACTCAAAAAACTCACACCATGAAAAACCGCCGTTTTCCTATGTGGGCATTGCGGCGGTGCTTGCGCCTGTGCATGGGCTGGTGGAAGCGCGTTTGAGAGCTTCAGGGCAAGAGTAAACATAAGGTTGTATGAGAAGTGTAGCATTTATCTACACTTCAAGTAAGGTTATGAACACAATACATGAGCGTCTTGTGGCGCAGACAAGAGTAGTCTGCGCTACCGATAAATACTGGCTTCGGCACAAGCAGACACTCTTGTCTGCCCAATGGAATGTCATTGTCTCCACAACCTTATTGCTACCTTTTTGCTACTGAAATCAATGGTTTTCAACGGCACTGAATGGAATTGAAACAAAAACAGAAAAGCCCGTCATTGCAGTAATGACGGGCTTTTGGATGTCGGGGTGAAAGGATTCGAACCTTCGGCCTCTACGTCCCGAACGTAGCGCTCTACCGGGCTGAGCTACACCCCGTCTTCAAGAGAAATTCCGAAAGAAATCGGTATTTTTTGAAGAACAGACTACAAACTTACGCGCCTTTTTCGTATTTTCCAAATACTTTGTGCGATAAAATTTCCATCACCGAGACAACGAAAGAACCAGTATTTTCCTTCTTTCTCGTCAAATCTTGTTGTAAACAATGACTTCATATAGTTTTAGTTTGAGTGCGTCGTGGTGGCTGCTTGCGGCTTGCGGCGTAGCTGCTTTCGCGCTTTCGTGGTATGTGTATCGCCGAACAAGTCCGCCCGTTGCTCCTGTGCGGCGTTTCGCGCTCTTTTCCTTACGCACGTTGGGGCTGTGGATTCTCCTCTTCGCCCTTTTTGAACCCATCGTGAATGTCATTCGCGCAAGCGAGGAAGCACCGCGTGTGGAGTGGCTCATTGACAATTCCGAATCCATGAGTCTCAGCGATGCCTCACGCAATCGTAAAAATGACCTTTCCGCCACGCTCACCGCTCTCAATCCCTCATCGTTCAAGGCTTCCTCGCCGCAAGTGTTATTGTTTGATGATGCCTTGCAATTCGTTGAATCGAACGCACTCCCTAGCATTGTCGCCGATTCCGTGCATTTTCGCGGACAGCTTACCAATCTCGCAAAGCCGCTTCAAAACGTGATTGAACGTGCAGACCGCACCAATACTCGTGCGGTGGTGCTTGTGACCGATGGCGTGTTTACCGCAGGAGAAAATCCGCTCTATGCCGCACAAATGCTTGGTCGCCCGATATTTGCCGTCGGCGTGGGCGATTCCACCGAGCCGCGTGATATGAGCATTCGTTCGCTACTCACGAATGAAGTTGGTTATGTTGATAGCGACATGCCTATCAATGTTAATATCGTGGCTTCGGGCTATGCCGAAAGCTCGGTGAAGGTGATTTTGCGTGACAATGGCGCGATTATTGGTGAACAAACGATTGCTCTGCCGCCCAGCAATGGTGCGCCGCAAACCCGCACTGCCGCATTCCTCTACAAACCCAAAGAAGCAGGAATGCGCACACTGCGAGCTGAACTCAAGAATCTGCGCGGCGCGGAGGAAGAATTAACCTTGCAAAATAATTCCAGTGCGGAGTTTGTGAATGTGCTGAAAAATAAGCGCAAAACTATCGTGATTGCGGGGCAGCTTTCGCCTGATATTTCCTTCTTGCGCTCTGGGTTGGAGGCAAATCAAAACGTGCAATGCGCAGTGTTTGTGGAAGGAAAAAACGGCGAGTTTTTGGATGATGCCACAAGTGGAAATACGCCACAAAGCGCACCAAAGCGTGATTTCAAAGAAGAACTTGCCAACGCCGAAGCAATTATTGTAGTAGGATTTCCCGTTACCGTAACGCCGCCAGCCGTGATTGATGCTGTGCGCAGCGAGCTTTCACGCGGCAAACCGCTCTTGTTTATTGCCTCGCAAGATATGGATTGGGTGAAATTACAACCGCTTGAAAATTACCTGCCGTTTTCAACAATTTCTGGCAGCAAGCAAGAAATGCTCGCACTCCCCGATGTGAGGAAACAAGCCCTTGCCAGCCCTGTGATGAAGCTCTCCGGCACCGACGAGGATGCGGCATCCTGGAACGCACTTCCGCCGCTTTTTCGCACCGAAACGCTGGTACGTGTGAAGCCAGGCGCGGAAATTCTTGCAACGCTAAAGCTGAATAATGTTCCCTTGAATGAGCCGCTCATTGTGCAACAAAGTATGAACAACACGAAGTCGCTGGCGATTTTAGGCTATGGCTTGTATCGCTGGAAATTACTGGGGTTTGCCTCCGATGTGGCGAAAGGACGCGCTTCGGCAGATATTTTTGGGACGTTCTTTGAAAACGGCTTGCGCTGGCTCTCCACCAACGACCAAGGCAAGTTTGTACGCATCAAAACAACGCGCAAACGCTACGGAAGTGGCGAAAAGGTTGAATTTACGGCGCAGGTGTATGATAAAAGCTACAATCCGCTTGATGCCGCCGATGTGCGCGTTACGCTGCAAAGCCCATCCTTGAAGGCGCAGCGCGAGGTCGTGCTGTCCGTGTTGGGCGGCGGACGCTATGCGGCAACGGTCGAAGGTTTGGGGCAAGGCGAATACAGTTTTACGGGCGTTGCAAGTGTGAATGGTCAAAAATATGGCGAGGATGCAGGACGCTTCAGCGTTGGAGAAATGACGATTGAATATCAGAATATCCGCATGAATGCTGCCTTCTTGCGCCGTTTAGCAGAAACAACAGGTGGCAAATTTTTCACCGCAGAAGAAGTAGCGAAAAATCCTGAAGCCCTGAAGAATGCTATCACGCAGCATCGTGGCTTTCAAGCCCGCCCGATTACGCTAAAAAACGACATTGCTCTGTGGAATCTCGCATGGCTGCTCGCTGCGGCACTCTGCTGTTTTGCGCTGGAATGGTTTATTCGCAAACGAAGTGGGATGGTGTGATAACAGGGGTAAACTCACGGCTTCAAAAATCCATACCGCGCAAAAATCGTTGCGGCTTTTGGGGAGCAAACAAAATCAAGAAAAGAGTGCGCCGATACCGCGTCTTTACTTGCTTTGACGACCACAGCCGCTTGGCGCAAGGGCGGCGCAAGTGTAGAATCTAAACGAATAATCCTGCCGCCAGAAGATTGGAAGGGAGGCGCGAGAGCAAGGGAAAGCGAGATAAAACCACAGTTTGCCGCGCCTGTTTGTACAAATTGTGCGGCTTGTGCAACATTATCCGCAAAAATAACCTTGCCTGAAACCCGCTTCAGGACAAGCGTATCAGCAAAAAAACGCTGGAGAAATTCTTCGGCGCGTTTGCCGTAGGGCGCGTGGCGAGGGTTTGCGAGTGCAATGCGCTGAACGCGAGTATCGGCGAGGTCTTTGGGGGATTTGATAAAGGAAGAACCTGAGGCGCACCACAATACGACAATTCCTCGCGCATATTCACGCGGCATTGTGCTTGTCAGCCCAGTATTCGCAAGCTGTTCAGCGTATTCAATGTTTGCAGAAAAGAACACATCGAAGGGCGCACCTGCACGAATCTGCGCAACGAAATTCCCCGACGAACCGTACACTGCCTCAATCTGCGCATTGCTACTGGCATTGGGAGATTGTTTGCGAAACTCTGCAATGAGTTCTGGCATTACCCATTGCAGGTCGGAAGCCGCAGCAATACGCAGTTTCTGGGCAAATGCGCTCGTGACAGTACCATTCGCCAACACCAACATCATCAAGCACAGCATCACGAAAACGCGCATTACGACACGTTCCTGAACGTTCCTGTTACCACGCCGTGAATCACGAAATGGTCGAATTCACCAACATTCATGGGCGCGTATTTTTCATTTTCTGGCAAAAGCATGATTTTCCGACCAACTGCGTAGAGGCGTTTTACGGTCATATCGCCATTCAAACTTGCCACGACAATGTTGTTATGACGCGGCTCGGCGGCATGGTCCACAATGATAAGGTCGCCATCGAAAATGTGTGCTTTTTCCATCGAATCACCCATGACGCGCAGCAAATAGCAGTTGCGCGGATGCGGCACAAGGTCTGACGGGACACGCAGCGTTTTTTCAATAGTTTGGTCAGCAACAACGGGCTTTCCAGCCGCAACGCTGTACAAGTACAAGGGAACTTCAACAAAATCTTTTTCGCGGACATCAAGAACTTCCAACATGGCGTGAAGAAATTTAGGATGAATAAATGATGTTTTTTTCAAGCGTGCAAAATACACCGATACTGATTGACAAGCAAGCAATAATCACGGCTGCAAGCATAATTTTCATGGCAATTGCTTTTATTTATCGCGCAGAAACTCTAGTATTTCTGGCAAGGTTGGGCGTTTCCCATACACGAGAATTGCAACGCGGAAAATTTTTGCTGAGAAGTAAATCACAACTCCAGTGGTGAGAAGAATAAGCCCCAAACTACCGATAATTTCTAGTGCGGGTGGCTGTTGGATAGCAATACGCATTGCCATCACGGTCGGCGCGGTAAAGGGAATAAAGCTCATTACTTTGGCAATCGTGGAGTTTGGATTTTGCAGCACGACGCTGATAAGGGAAATCGGAATCACGAGCAAGAGCGTTGCGTAGGAAGTCATTTGCTGTGCTTCTTGGTCGGTGGTTGTAAGCGAGCCTAAGCCCAGCAATAATGAGGCATACAGCACATATCCAAACAAAACAAACAGCAAGGTAATGGGTAAGGGCGAAAGAATAGAAAGAGGAACTTCAAAATACACAACCATACCCATCGCCACCACAGACCAGACCAGTGCTTGCAATATCCCTAGACCGCTTAAACCCACAAGTTTGCCCATCATCAGTTCAAATGGCGAGCAAGAGGAAATGAGAATTTCCATGATGCGATTATTTTTCTCCTCGACCAAACCCCGCACCAGTATTTGCCCCGTCGAGATAACGAGAATAAATAAAATTACCACCGAACCGTATGCCACGCCAAAGGTTTGCAGAAAACTTCCTTCGCTCGCCTCGCCAGATTTTGTTACTCGAATAGACGTGGTTTCAAGCGGTGTTGCGAGCGATTTGTACGTTTCTACGTTGATACCTTTTTCGACCGCACGTTGCTCTGCAAGCGACTTTTCGAGCGCGGTTTCAATCGCGGAAATATCACGAATATTCCCAACGTTGTCGCTGCGATACTCAATCGTGTGCGTCGAATCAACATTCTTTGGCACAAGGAACAAGCCCGTAAAATCGCCCTTCAGCACACGTGGTGTATAATCCTTTACAAAATCCTCGCGCTTCATAATGTCGGCATTCACGGGAACAAGCTGGTAGGTGGGCTTGCCGTTATCCAAGCGATATTTTTTCTGCAAGCGTTCCTCTGCTGCCTCGCGCAATTTCATCGTTTCATCATATACAACAAATTTTTTCGTTTCGCTGTCGCTTCTGGAAGCCAGCAAACTTGGAATAACACTCGCCGCAATCATAATTGCGGGAGTCATGACGAGGGAAATCAAAAAGGCTTTGGTGCGAGCTTTCTCGACAAACTCCCATTTTGCAACGGCAAGAAGTTTACGGATGTCCATAGTGGGGAAGGAAAAAAGATGGAAAATAGAGATTACATATTGGATGTACTCTAATCTCTGATAGCACTCCAATCAAGCGTGGAGTATCAACAAAGCTACGAAAAAAAAGTAATTATGTTGCTATTTCGCCGTGTGGACAAGGAGTTTCGCAAAAAAAAAGCATACTACCACATATCAGGAATGGTAGTACGCTTCTAGCAGTAAGGAAGAGAATGTATTGCTGTACAGAAAGAAGTATTTGTGCGACTTCTACGCCTTATTCACCCAACAAATATCCGACAGAAATTTGCAGTACGCCAATGGGCAAATTATTTCGTGTGGCAACGGTTTGGGTTCCTGTTGCTGTTACGGGCGGTGTTGTTGTCGTGCGGGTTCCAATCGTTGTTGTTCCTGTTACAGTAGCTGTTGCAGTGGATTTTAATCCGCTAAATTGAGGTTGCGCACCGAAATACGACACACCAACATTGATGCGGTCAGCAATCAAGACTCCTGCACCGAATTTATAGGCGAATGCTACAACACCAGCCGCGTCAATTTTGGTTTTGGTGGTTGTGGCTTGTTCAACGGAAAAGGCTGTCCCAAAGAGAGTTGCAGCAGTGCGAGCAGTAAGTTTTGCATCACGAGTATCTTCAGGATAGATGCTATACACACCGCCTGCCTGTGCCGTAGCGAAAATACTCAACCCCGTACCAAGAGGAATATCATATCGTCCGCCCAGAAGTAATGCGGTGTTGAGATATGCTCGTGGTGCGATAGTCATATCCCCTGATATCTTAATGTCGAGATTCATTCCACCCGTCATTGTGGTGCCAATAATACGCTGGACAAATGCTGGGTCGTTCACGACAGCGTTGTATTGCTTCACGTAATCGGCTGCGTTGAAGGGATTATACATTACTTCAAGCGTTCCCATCAAGCTCAGGTTCGGCGTAAGTTTATACATATCCGTTATGCCCGCCGCAAAACCGAGCGTAGCATTGCCAATCTCTGTACGCTCTGCTGGTACGGGCTGCATTGCTGTACCAGTGGGATTTCTTGCTAGAGCTGTCTCAACATCTGCCGCAAGATTATAGGCTTGTCCAAAACTGCCGAGTGGCAATGCCGCTCCAGCATGAATCATAAATCTGTTACCGCTTTGCCAGGTAGAAACCTTCTCTTGCGCTTCGGCAGGACGACTGCACACTGCAAGGATGAGCAGCGCGATTGGCGCGAAAAATGGTGCAAAAAGACGACGGCGGTAGGCAGGGAATACACTCATGGTAAACTCCAAGAAAAGTGAAAAATTGTTGGTAATTGGTCAGGTCTTGGTCTTCCCGTCTATTAGGTTTGTATTGTCCCAAAAGACAGAAAAAAGTGATAGATTCTGAATAATTCCTAGATTATTGTCCAATCGACAAGACCAAAGGCAAGCCGATTAAGTCTATTTCCCGTCT
>JAAFIV010000051.1 GCA_013298775.1 Ignavibacteria bacterium
ACAACATAGCTGAGGAAAGGCAATAGTGGCGAAAAATGGCGTATATTCATGTTCTTTTCAGGAATCTGCCATTTTTAACCCGTATTTCCAAACAATTGCCGAAAAACTTTTCATTATGTACTTAAACACAATTCAAAACGTTATGAAAACAATCGGTATTTGCGGTGCTGGTGCAATGGGTTCAAGTATTGCAACTGCGTGTTTACAAGCGGACTTTAGCGTATTTCTGTACGATAGTTCCGACCGCGCACGCATTCAAGGGCAGAGTTTTATTCGCGGCGCATTTACGCGGCTTGTGGAGAAAAAAAAATTGAGCCAGACCGCCGCGGAAGCAGCACTCAAGCGTCTTCGCAACTGTGCTGCGCTGAAAGAACTTGCTGATTGCGATATTGTGATTGAAGCAATTATTGAGGACAAAAGTGCGAAAGCAGAATTATTTGAAAAACTTTCTGCTATCCTACGTCCCGACGCTCTTATTGCCTCGAATACATCTTCTTTTTCCATCAATGAATTAGCACAAAGTGTCGTGAATCCCGCACGGTTTCTAGGTTTGCATTTTTTCAATCCTGCCCACATTATGCAGCTTATCGAAATGATTCCGAGCCGCCGCACAACACAAGCATTTATCGAGGTTGCAACGGAGTTTGTCGGTGTTCTGGAAAAACTCACCTTTCTTGCCCAAGACACGCCTGGATTTGTTGTCAATCGCGTTGCACGAAATTTTTATCTGGAAGCAATGCGCCTAGCGGAAGAAAAGGCAGCAAGCATATCGCAGATAGACGCTCTCATGCGCTCGGCAGGCTTCAAACTCGGTCCATTTGAACTTATGGATGTTATCGGTTTGGATGTGAATTACGCTGTTACGCTTTCGGTCTGGGAGCAGTTTTTTCACGAACCACGCTTTGCTCCTGCACAGATGCAGCGTGAGTACATCAATGCAGGGCTTTTGGGTAAAAAATCGGGCATGGGTTTTTATGATTATTCGCAGGAAAAAGAGTAGATTTTTGGTACTACATGATTTCAGTTGGAAATCACGTATGGTATTGGGTTGAAAAGGTAAAAAACAAAGAGTGGTACAGACATTCTTGTCTGTGTTTTCCACCTAAATCCCTCACTAACACTCACAGACAAGAATGTCTGTGCCACTTACGAATGAAGGATTTTTTCCAACTGAAATCATTGAGCACCAGATTTTTCAAGTGCGCAGAATGCTGTCGAACGAGTAAAATCACCACGAAACCTGATGAATCTTTTCCTGCAAAGCCGCGTCATAGCAAGTGCTACCAGAGTATTTCTGGTTGATAATTTCTGTTCATAATTTCGATTCATAATTTCTGTTCAACAATTTCTGAATCCCAATGATAAAACTCCTGAAAATGTGCGCCGCTCTTGCTTCCACGCTCTGTGTTCTGGTACTTATGATGTGCGGAACGGTGGTGTATGTACAATCAAATTGGTCGGCATTACCGGAAGAGCGCATCACAACTGACCTTAGCGTGTGGAACGAAAATATTTCTACTGCGCTTGCGCACGTAAACGCGCATCAATCCTTGATAATGAACGCCGCTCTTACCTGCAATGTGGATGCACGTGCGCTTGGCGCAGGTATTCTGGCGCGTCGTCTGCTGAATGTGCAACCGCTTGTGCAGGATTACAAGGAAATTGCTGGAACAGCGCATCATATCGGCTTTGCACAGGTGTCGGTGCAATCTACCGAAGCGGTGTTGCGCGTGATATTTGCACCAAACGCTGATGACAAACTCACGTATTATCCGCATTCGGTGGAAGATTTTCTTCGCATGAATTCCGCATCCACGCTTGCCCTTTCTACACAAGAGCCGCCTAGTAACAAGCAATCACGCCACTTCTACGCCGAAGCACAGCGCACTCTCACACCGTTTCGCACCGCCACGCGAGAACAGGTACGCACTGCGCTTCAGCATGATGACTCCTTTTCCATCCTCATTGCTGCTGTGCAGATGAAACAAGCACAAACACGCTTTATCAATGAACGAAATAATGCAGAAGCAGACCTCCGCAGAAACGGCGTAAAAACAGAGCCTGTGGCTCCCTCAACTCCTCTGGCATATTTTGCCGAAGAAACGGAAGATGTGCGTTATCTCGCACCATTCCTGTATCAGCGCGGTGATGTGCTTCCGTAAAAATGTATGATGAAGTTTTCAATTTTGCCTAAAGAGTGAAACAATGCGCACCCCAGCAACCGACGCAAACACGAGCAATCTTTTTGGCGAAGAAGCAAGCCCGCCTACAACCGCCAAAATCGCACCACACCGCCACGCGCCACTTGCAGAACGCTTGCGTCCGCACATGTTCGATGAAGTCATTGGGCAATCGCATTTACTTGGTGAAGGCGCACCATTGCGCGTGTTTGCGCAGCATGGCGTATTTCCGTCTATGATTTTTTGGGGACCGCCTGGTACGGGAAAAACGACGCTTGCGCTGCTTATTGCAGAGGCTTCGGGGTCAGACGTGGTGCGGCTTTCGGCGGTTGAGGCTGGTGTGAAAGATGTTCGAGAAGCACTCGCGCACGCCGAACAACGCTTGCGCTATAACAAACAAACGCTGCTTTTTATTGATGAAATTCACCGCTTCAACAAGAACCAACAAGACGCGCTCCTGCACGCCGTCGAGCAAGGAATCATCACGCTTATCGGCGCGACGACCGAAAATCCATCGTTTGAAGTAAATGCTGCACTCATTTCGCGGTGCCGTGTTTATACCCTGCGCTCGCTCACGGAATCAGAATGCGAAATGCTCACCGAGCGAGCATTGGCAAGACTTTCAGAAGAATATGGCTCTTCAGTGCTACTTGCCGAAGCAGAACTTCTGCCCACACTCATTCGGCTCTGTGGTGGCGACGGACGCGCATTGCTGAATACGCTGGAAAGCGCAGCAACACTTGCCTCTGGCGAGTCTTCTCGCTCTGCTCATTCAGAACAACAATCTATTCTCATCACTCAAGCCAGTATTGAAGCGGCATTGCAGCAAAAAACACCGCGCTACGACAAAAAAGGGGAAGGGCATTTCGATACTATTTCTGCCTTTATCAAGTCCTTGCGTGGCTCCGACCCTGATGCAGCCTTGTTTTGGCTCGCCGTCATGCTCGAAGCGGGCGAAGATGCACGGTTTATTGCGCGGCGCATGGTCATTTTTGCGAGCGAAGATATTGGTAATGCGGCACACGAGGCATTGCCGCTCGCGCTCGCCGTCTTTCAAGCGGTGGATGTGATTGGCATGCCAGAAGCCCGCATCAATCTTGCGCAGGGCGTTACGTTTCTTGCATCGTGTCCGAAATCCAATGCGTCCTATCGGGCTATCGAAGATGTTCTCAGCGATGTGCGAAATGGCGCAAATACGTCGGTTCCGCTTCATTTGCGCAATGCTCCAACAAAACTTATGAAAAACGAAGGGTATGGGCGCGAATACCAGTATCCGCACGACTTTGAGGGGCATTTTGTGGAAGCGCGGTATTTCCCCGATGCCACCGACGGAAAGCCGTACACCGAACAAACATATTACAAACCAACAACAATGGGACGCGAACAAGCAATCAAACAACGGCTTGAAACCTTGCGCCCAGAGCGGTATAGATGATGTAACTCACCGTACGCAAACTCTCGCGCTGCCCTCACCCCTCGCTGCGCGAGACCCTCTCCCAAAGGGCGAGGGTTGATGAAGGCTAGTTCTGAAGCCCTCTCCCTCTGGGAGAGGGTCTCGCGCAGCGAGGGGTGAGGGCGGTGTGCGTAATGTGAGTGATGTAATCGTAAAATTCCGTAATTTGGCAACAACAAACGGTATAGAAAACAAACGGTATAGAACACAAGGCAGGTTGCTGTCTCAAAGAATATTGATATTACGCTATGAAAATCTCTCTCTTAACGATTGGCGACGAAATTTGTATTGGTCAGATTGTCAATACCAATGCGGCTTGGATGGCGGAAGCATGTGCGAAAGAAGGTTGGCGCGTTGTGGCTCATTCTGTCGTTGGCGATGATTTACCCCAGATTCTATCAGAGTTTGAGCGGCTTTTGAGTTTGACTGATATTGTCCTCATTACGGGCGGGCTTGGTCCCACGCACGACGACCGCACGAAAACTGCCTTGCTCGAATATCTGCACGATACTCTCGCATTGCACGAACCAACATTGGCGCATTTGACCGCATTATTTCAACGCTTCGGGCGCGAACTCTCCGAACGCAATGCCGCCCAAGCTCTCTTGCCAACAACCTGCACACCGCTTCAAAACGACAAAGGTACGGCTGCGGGAATGTGGTTCACGCTCGGCGCGGCGCACAGCGAAACGCATGGCGAGGTCGGTAAGCGGCATGCAGGAAAAATTCTCGTTTCCATGCCGGGCGTACCGCATGAAATGAAGCATTTGATGGAAGAGCGCGTCATTCCTCGCTTGCGCGAGCGTGCCGTAGGCGAAGAAGTGATGCTGTATCGAACGCTGATGACCACAGGCATTGTAGAATCAAGCCTCGCAGATCTCATCGGCGACGTAGATGCGCTGCTGGAAGGGCAAGAACTAGCATTTTTGCCATCGGCATCGGGCGTGAAATTGCGTATCACGGTAACGGCTGCAACCCGCACAAATGCTGAAGGTTTGCTGAGTCGTATTGATGAACGCATTCGTGGGCGGGCTGGACGCTACATTTATGGCGTGGACGGGCAAAGCTATGATAACATTCTTGGACAAAAATTGAAGGAAAAAGGAATGACGCTCGCAGTAGCGGAATCCTGTACAGGCGGGCTTCTGGGCGCGACGCTGACGAATATGCGTGGCTCATCGGCGTACTTTTTGGGTGGCGTGCAATGTTACAGCAATGAAGCAAAAGTGAATATGGTTGGTGTTTCGCCTGAAACCCTGCGTCAGCATGGTGCTGTCAGCCAAGAAGTAGCAATGGAGCTGGCTGCGGGCATTCAGGCGCGTTTTCAAGCAGATATTGGTGTTTCCATTACAGGCATTGCCGGACCAGACGGCGGCACGCCTGAGAAGCCCGTCGGGACGATTTGGGTGGGTATTTGCGCAAAAAATCACGCACCATTTGCACAAAAATTTTCCACTGGAACCGACCGCGCCATAAACCGTGAACGTGCCGTTATGGCTGCGATGCAGCTTGTCTATAAGCAGATTTCTGAGTGATGTTGTTTGCTCTTTTGCGTTCTTTCGGTCATCATCTTTTTCACCATCTGTTGTTGGTCATGTCGCAATTCATCATGTTGTTTGCTCTTCGGTGCGCCTCCCTGCTCTTGCTGTTCGCGCATGTATTCTTGCCCCTTTCAGCACAAACGCCTCTGCAAACATCAGAGCAATTCACAGTGCGTCCTTCTCCTTGGAGCGTGAGTATTTTCGGTGGTCCTAGCCAATTATTCCATACAAGCCGCATGGATATTCTTCTGGACAAACCCGGATGCTGCCAATATGAGCGCGGAACGGCTCTGGGGCTGTGGGCGGGACTTGGCGTAGAGTACGCACTTCTTCCCCAAACATTTTCCCTCAGCGCACGGGCAATGTTTGCGCAGCGTCCGCTCGTATTGTCGGAAACTGCTAGCACGGCTTTTGGCAGACCGATTCCGCGTTATAATCCTAACACGGGCGATTACGGCACGCTCCAACGCCGTTATACCTACCAATCCGACATTCCTTTCCTTGCGACGGATATAGGCGTGAAAATTCAGCCTTTTTCTACTCTCCCAGTGTATCTGCGCTTGAGCGGAGAAATAGCCATACCTATCGGAAATAGACGCTCTGCGCAGCAAACTGTACAATTGGAAAACCTACCACAGGGGTATGCTTTTCCAAATGATATGCGCGAGATAGTAACCACGCGTGAAAGCTCTGTCCCGCTTCGGCAGTTTAGCTTTGCAGCATTGGGCGGAATTGGCGGGGAAATTCCTCTGGAGAGCCGATTATTTCTGGGCTTGGAGGTAAATTATCGCTATGGTTTGGGAAGTATTCGCTCGGATGCGCAAGATTGGCGAATGAATGCTCTGCAAGCCGCATTGGGGCTACGTTGGAATTTTACAGAGGAAGTGCTAACTACTCCAAAAGCATCACCAGAAGCATCTCAGCAAACACTGGCAGAGAATGTAGATGTACATGCAAGCGCGGAAACACTAGCTTCAGCGCGGTTTCCGCTTATTGTGAAGGCACTCTCTGGAAATCCCGTAGAATTGCAGGAAACCGTTGTTACGCAGACCTTTCCGCTTTTGCTGTACATCTTTTTCGATAGTGCAAGCGTGGTTGTCCGAAACCGTTACAACCCGCGTATTGGCTCGCCTTCGAGCTTTAACGAGCAAAACTTGCCAAAAGAAACAATGCAAATTTATTACCATACGCTGCACATTGTTGGGCGGCGCATGAAAGCGAACCCGAGTGCAATGTTAACGATAACAGGAACCACTGACGGTAAAGAATGGGCAAACGCCGACCAACGCCAAATCCTCGCTATGCAACGCGCCCGCTCGGTAGCGTCGTTTCTCACTGGTTTTTGGGGAATTCCACAAAGCCGCATAAAACTGACCACCCGCGACACGCCAAGTCTGCCCTCGAATGGTCGCTACACCGAAGGCGACGAGGAAAATCGCCGTGTAGAGCTGACGGCATCGGTGCCAGAAATCCTCGCGCCTGTGGTGCATGCGCAGTTTCTGGAGCTTACGCCCTTGCAAGAGAAGCAGCTTGTTTTGGTGAAATTGCTCAATCCAGAAGAAGCCGAAAGCTATGAAGGCAGACTGGAAGCTACGTTGCAGCCTTCTTCGCGCTCTTCTACCATACCTCGTGCTGATACGCTTGCACTCACCAAAGGCATCGGTGCGCCTCCAGAACGGCTTCCGCTCTTGCTGGGAAGGAAATTTGCTGCAAAATTGTTGCAATATGGTCCCGCGCTAAATGAAGTGCGGTGCAAATTGGAAGTAATGCAGCGAAATGGCGCAGTAATGCGGGGTGAAACGGTGCTACCTGTGAGTATTTCCAAAAACCAATACGAAGTAAGCCGCCTCAATCTTATCGTGTTCGACTTTGACCGCGACGATATGCGCGCTACAAATGAAGTGATGTTGCGGCGTTTCACGCAGGAATCTATCAAGCCCGCTTCGCAAGTGCGTATCACAGGTTCGACCGATAGGCTGGGGGAATTGCGCTATAATCAGGAGTTGTCAGAATCGCGTGCAAAAGCGGTGCAAGACGTGATGAAGCGCGTCAATCCTCGCATTCCATTCCTCCAAGTACGCGGAACGGGCGCATCTACGCTGCCTTTCGACAACGACACGCCGGAAGGACGCTACTACTGCCGCACGGTGCGGATTGATGTACAAACACCGAGAAACTAGTATTGATGAGGACTTTCGCAAATGGCGCAGACAGAGGGAGTATCTGCGCTACCACGTGATGCAGATTGCATGCGTCTTCGGTAGCACAGACACTCTTGTCTGTGCCAGAAAACGAGCATGTTGCGAACGTCCTATTGATAAGAAATGAAGGTAAAAAATACATATGGAAACAAACCGGAAGCCTCATCAAATCACGCTTGTAGAAGATTCGCGCATTGCGCCGTACCGTGCAATGACGAAAGCTGCACAGTTGTACGAAGAGCAGCGCGTGGTTGTGGGAGAGGGCGCGAAAGTTGTGCGACGGGTGTTGCAAAGTAGTCTGAATATGGCTTCATTTCTTGCAACGGCGCGGTATTATGAGGAAATGCAGGATATACTTCAGGCAAAAATTCAGCGTGGCGAACTTCAGTCCGAGCATTGTTTTGTGGCAGAAAAAAGCGTGATGAATGACATCGTTGGCTACAAGCTGCACGAAGGCGTTTTGGCAATGGCACACGCACCCGAAGAATACACGCTCTACGACAGAAGCAGCACCATTGCTTTGCCGGCGGTGATGTTGAATGGTGTGGTAGATTCGGAAAATGTTGGTGCGATTGTCCGCAACTGCGTCGCGTTTGGTATTTCTTCGCTCATTATTGACGGCACCACGAGCAGCCCGTATTTGCGCCGTGCGGTGCGTGTTTCCTTGGGGGCAATTTTTGGGCTTACAGTGTATCATTCCCACGATATTCGCGCCGACCTCACCGAACTCAAGCAAACACGAGGCGTACAGGTCATTGTCGCAGAAACACAAGCACACGCTCGCAATGTGGCAACGTTTCCATTTCCAGAGAATTTCGTTCTGGTATTCGGAAGTGAAGGCTATGGCTGCTCGGACGAGGTGTTGGACTGTGCTGATGAGATAATTGCTATCACCATGCAGCCCAGTTCGCATGCGAATTTTGCGGTAAATTCTCTCAATGTTGCCGCTTCATCGGCGATTATTCTGCATTATCTTCATCAAGCACAGATGCTGCAACGTGAGGAATGATGCGGTGGGGAAGGGTTTCGTGTTATTAGCAATTATTGATATGGCTTCAAGTTGCGATAATCCTTGCCTATGACCACCGAACAGCGCACATACAAGGTAGAATCTATGCGGAGAACCCGCAAGGAATCGTCAATACCAAGAGCTTTAGCGGTTTTCATAGCAGAAAGGGAGTCGCCAACGCGGTCAATCACAAACGAGCGTTGCACGGAAAAGCGGGAGTAATTGTCAATTTCCACCACATCAAATCCCGCCGAGCGCAGGTAATTCATGGTGCGCCGCGCTACGCCTTGGTCGCCGCAGCCATTGAGCAAATTGAGTTGGATTTGGTCGCCTTCGCGCACGAGGTCGTCCGACCGCTCAATGATAGGATTGACGGGCGGTGCAAGGCTTTTATAGACATTCGAGGCAATAAGGAGTACCACAAAGCCAATCAGTACCATCACGCTTACGGCAATTGTCGTGTTGCGAGCTGTGAAGAGGTTCTTGAGTGTGGTTGGGAGCTTCATACGGTCTGGGGTTCAAGGATAATGCACATACTTTCGTTGCTGCGGTACAAACTTACAAATATATCCCAAAACATGAGAGTTTATCTCTGGTAGTTTGGTGATTATGAACAAAAGATTGAAATTGCAGGATGAATTATCACATAGGACAAAAATCGTCGGCACTTCAAGAGTGAGCAGTACAGAAAAGTAATTGCTGTTCCTTTGGCTCAAAAATACAACCACTAAAAAATGACATTACCAGAGAAATATGCGAACACTTTTTCTCAAACTCCTCGCCCTTGCCGCACTCAGTATTGGTGCGATGGTGGTACCGCTTGCCACCGCGCTCTTTGCTGTCGGCATGGATGATTGCTGGCGACCGCTTGTGAATATCAAAAAGTATTTCCCAGCTTCGCGCAAAGAAATGTGTGTCGCGTTAATTCAGAAACATGACTGGTCAATTGTTGATTATGTAACTGCTTACAGTATGGATTACAATGCTATTCTAAGCGAGTATCAACAGAACAGGGATGTTAGTCATTGCGGTTTTGACCGTGATGATGGCAGAGAGCCGTATTGGGCGTGGGGTTACAAGCAATATCGCTACGGAGAATATCCTGAACTTGAGATTTCTATATTCCCACGAACACGAGATAACAGCCGTATCATTTTGCCAAAGGGATTTTGACATAACAACCCAAACACCGCATCATTCCTCAAAAAAAACTAAAAACTTAACACTCAAAACTCAACACTTCTTCAAAAAAATGGAACTTCCCAAAGCCTACAACCCCAGCGAAACCGAACAAAAATGGTACGAATATTGGCTGACACACCGCTTCTTTGCTTCGTCGGACGCATCCGAAAAGCCGCCGTATAGTATTCTCATGCCGCCGCCGAATGTGACGGGCATTCTGCATTTTGGTCATATTTTGAACCACACCATTCAGGATATTTACATTCGCTGGCACAGGATGCGCGGCTTTGAATCATGCTGGTTTCCCGGCACCGACCATGCAGGAATTGCAACGGAATCGAAGGTGGTGCAGCAAATCAAAAAAGAAGGTTTGACGCGGCAGGATTTGGGACGCGAGAAGTTCACGAAGCGCGTCTGGGAGTGGAAAGAGCAGTACGGCGGCATTATTTTCGAGCAGTTGAAACGGCTTGGAAACTCCAGCGATTGGGATCGAATGCTCTTCACAATGGATGAAACCTCGCAAAATGCCGTCCGCGAAGTATTTGTGCGCCTGTTCGACGAAGGTTTGGTCTATCGTGGCAAGCGCATCATTAACTGGTCGCCGCTTGCGCAGTCCGCTCTGTCGGATGAAGAAGTGCAGTGGCGCGAGGTGAAGGAGTTTATGTACACGCTGCGTTATACGTTTGAAGGCGACGACACGATAGAATTGAAGCGGATTGTAAAAGATATTGTCCAAAATGACGACGGCACAGAAACCGCCACAGAGCGCACTGTACTTGAGCGCGTGAACTATCTCGCCGTTGCCACTGCTCGCCCCGAAACGCTTTTTGGCGACGTTGCTGTTGCGGTCAATCCGAAGGATGAACGCTACAAACATTTGATTGGAAAGCGTGTTCGTGTGCCGCTTGCAGGGCAGTTCGTGCCGATTATTGCGGACGATTACGCCGAAGCAGACTTTGGAACAGGCTGCGTAAAAATCACACCCGCCCACGACCCGAACGACTTTATGGTTGGCGACCGCCACTCGCTAGAGCGCATCAATACGATGAATCCCGACGGTACGCTGAATGAACTGACGGGCGAGTTCAACGGCATGGAACGCTTCAAAGCTCGCAAGGCAATCATGGACAAGCTGAAAGAGCTTGATTTGGTTGAGGAAATCAAGGATTACACGCACAACGTCGGCTATTCCGAGCGCGGCGGCGAGCCGATTGAGCCGTATTTGTCTGACCAATGGTTTGTGCAAATGAAGCCGCTTGCCGCACCAGCACTTGCGGCGGTGCAAAACGGCGACGTAAAATTTTACCCCGAACATTGGGTAAAAACCTATGAACACTGGATGACGGGAATCAAGGATTGGTGCATCTCGCGGCAGTTGTGGTGGGGCATTCGCATTCCAGCGTTCTACGCAGAGGACGGGCGTGTTGTGGCGGCACGGAACGAAGCCGAAGCGCGTCAAAAGCTGGGACTGAGCAATGATGCACCTTTGCGCCAAGATGACGACGTATTCGACACGTGGTTTTCCTCCAACATTTGGGCAATGACCACGATGGGCTGGGACGGCTCGGACGCATCGCATTCTACACCGACGGCATTGAAATTTTCGCCCACAAACCTGCTCGTTACTGGTCCCGACATCATTTTTTTCTGGGTTGCGCGGATGATTATGTTCAACCTGAAATTCAAAGGCGTAATTCCGTTCAAAGATGTGTATTTCACCAGCATCATCCGCGACGCAAAAGGGCGCAAACTCTCGAAGTCGCTTGGCAACTCGCCCGACCCGCTTTTGCTCATGGACAAGTACGGCGCAGACGCAATGCGCTTCACGATGATAAACGCCGCGCCGATTGGCACCGACGTAAAGCTCGACATCAACGACAAAACACAGGATATTGCGTCGTTGGAATTGGGCAGGAATTTTGCGAATAAAGTCTGGAATGCCGCACGATTCCTGATGATGAAGCGCGAAGAAGCGTACAGCGATGTAGATCCAATGCAACGCTCTTTGTCTTCTTTCATCCTTCAGCCCTCATCCCGCACCCTTTCCGACTTGTGGATTCAAGCGCGTTTCCACCAAACAATCAAGGATTCGCAAGCCGCACTGGAAGGCTACAAACTGAACGAGTACGCGCAAATCATGTATCGCTTTATTTGGAGCGACTTCTGCGATTGGTACGTGGAAGCAGTGAAAATCAGGCTCTACGCCTCAAGCGATAAAAACTACAACCGTGCGCTCGTGAACTTCGCCGTGAGCCTCTTTGACGGGGTTTTGCGCCTCTTGCATCCGATTATGCCGTTTGTAACGGAGCAGATTTGGCAAGCAATCACGCCGCGTTCGGAGGGCGAAAGCGTGTGCGTCTCATCAGTGCCGGAGTTTAGCGCGGAATTGGCTTCAGAGCAAGTCGTGGAGCGGTTTGCGCGGGTACAATCGCTAATAGAAAGCATTCGTGCGCTGCGCGGGCTGATGAACGTGCCGCCGCATGAAAATTTGCCTGTGGTGGTGTCCTGTCCCGATGCGGCAGCGCACGAAATCTACGCTTCAGAGGAGCGCGTGATTCAAGCTATGACGAAAGCCTCCACGCTGGAAATCGCCGTGAACGCTGCAAAGCCTGATGGCGCGGTCTCGGCAGTCGTGCAAGGTGCGGAATTGTTCGTCGTGGTCAAAGGCGTGATTGACCCTGCAAAAGAGCGTGAACGCTTGCAGAAAGAGATTGCGCGTTTGGAAAACCTCGTCAAAACGACCGCAGCGAAATTGGCAAATGAGAAATTTGTCGCTAATGCCGCATCAGAACTGGTTGAGTACGAAAAGCAGAAATTGACAAGTGCGCAGGATTCTATTCAGAAAATTCAGGCGAATATTGCGGAATTGGCGTAATTACTCACTTATTTACAAAGCAACAATGCTTACTATTCACAAACAAATCGTTCTTGGCGAAGATAATACGCCCGTTGCAGTGCAGATTCCGATTGCGGAATTTTCGCATATTGAAGAGATTTTAGAAAATTACGGCTTGGCAAAACTTATGGAAGAATCTGCTGACGATGAGCGTTTAAGCGGTGCGGCAGCGCGTGAATACTATAACTCTCTAAAAAATGCTGTACAAGATTGAATATAGTTCGTAAAAGCACAGACAAATATGTCAGGCTACTACTTTGTACGGTTGGGCATTACCCAAGCATACTGGGCGAACTACAACGCCCTATATCTCATCGGCAAAAGCGTTTGAGAATACGTTTGATGTTCTTCTGCGCGTTTCTTGTGGAGGAGTACCTCGCTGCTCGGCAACATTGCTTGATGTGATTATAGGGTTCGGAAGGTTTCCAAACAGACCGCAGCACATCGGGGCTTCCTCCCCTACCAAACAGGTCATTGGCTCTTGAAACGAAACAGAAGCACGATACAGTTTTACCGTCGCTCGGAGATTGCGCGACGAACCATTACTGTCAAAGAGCGACGTGTGCAAGATACTCACTGTGGAAAGAACAACAAAATAGTACAAACATTTATATTTGACGATGCTTGTTTATGAAATCATTGAAGTTATTTTATACCAAACGTTTTTTGAAAGACTTGGCATCATTACCAAAGGACGTGCAAAGTCAAATAGAAGATATTGTTTTTGAAGAACTGCCAAAGCACAACATTTCCTCGCTTGGCTACGTTGAGAAGATGCATGGATACAAAGACTAAATACAAAATTCGTGTTGGTGCGTATCGTGTCGGTATCACTATTCATACATCCGAGCGAACCGTTGTCGTAGAACGTGTTGCTCATCGGCGTGAAATCTATCGCTTTTTTCCATAGTAATACCGACCTCTTTCGCCCAAAACTGTTCGTGATGAAATAATTCTTGAATAGTTATGAAAAGCGTATATTTGTTGCTGTGTGAACAGGAATTTCTAGCAAAACGCTCATCAATACTTGCTTGTAGCGTATCCCATTTTTTGTAATCATTGATTCACAAGTTGATTCACAATTCTTCAACGATTTTACCACGCACGGCTTTATGAACACTTCTTCCGCACCGCTTATTCTCTCGGCGCAGCGCACCGCTATCGGATATTTTCAAGGAACACTTTCCGCACAAAGCGCACCACAACTGGGCGCACAGGCAATCAAAGCTGCCGTCGAGAGCGCAAATATCGCGCCCGAAGAGGTGAGCGAGGTCATTTTGGGACAAGTTCTCGCAGCAGGTGTGGGACAAGCTCCCGCTCGCCAAGCGAGTATTTATGCGGGTTTGCCGAAATCTGTTCCTGCGCTCACCATCAACAAAATGTGTGGAAGCGGCTTAAAAGCGGTCATGCTGGGCGCACAGGCAATTTTAACGGGCGATTCCGATATTGTTGTTGCGGGCGGACAGGAATCTATGACGAATGCGCCGTATCTGCTGCCAAAAGCACGCGCGGGCTATCGCATGGGCAATGGCGAAATCCTTGATTCCATGATGTTCGACGGCTTGACTGATGCCTACGACAAAGGTCCGATGGGCGCGTATGGCGACCTCTGCGCCCGCGAGTACAAATTCACCCGCGAAGCGCAAGATGAATTCGCCATTGCGAGCTACAAACGTGCGCAAGAAGCGCAGAAAAACGGCTTTTTCGATGCGGAAATCACCGCAATCACGCTTCAAGACAAGAAAGGTACAACCGAAGTTCGCGTGGATGAAGGTCCAGGGCGGGCGCAATTTGATAAAATCCCCACACTGAAACCCGCCTTTAGCAAAGACGGTACGATTACCGCCGCAAACGCAAGCTCTATCAATGACGGCGCAGCCGCACTCGTCCTGGCTTCGCCACAAAAAGCCGCCGCGCTTGGCGCGAAGCCGATTGCCCGCATTCTCGCACAAGCCTCACACGCGCAAGAGCCGCAGTGGTTCACAACCGCACCCGTCGGGGCAATCAAGAAAGCACTCGCCAAAGCGGGCTTGCAAGCGAGCGATATTGACCTCTACGAAATCAACGAAGCATTTGCCGTTGTGCCAATGGCAGCCATGCACGACCTCGCAATCCCGCACGACAAAGTAAACATTCACGGTGGCGCGATTGCACTTGGGCATCCGATTGGTGCTTCGGGCGCACGTGTTCTCACCACACTGCTTCATGCGCTCAAGCGCACAAATAAGCGGCTTGGCGTGGCAAGTTTGTGTATTGGTGGTGGCGAGGCGAGCGCGGTTGTTGTGGAAATGTTGGCATAAGGAGTGCCCGCAAAATCTGTCCACATTCTTTTGGCTTCGGTAGCACAGACACTCCTGTCTGTGCCTCTTCCGCGCTCCATCAAGAGTCGCAGACAAGAGTGTCTGCGCTACCGAAGCCGCATCAAGACTCGCAGAAAAATCACCACAAACACCGCATAAAACCTAACGTTTTGCATTTATTTTCCTTTTGCTTTTTTATGGAACGTGAAAAACTGAATACTCACCAGAAAGCCTTACGTGTTAATCTCGACCCGCGTTGGTATGGGACATTTGCCGAGATTGGTGCCGGACAAGAAGTCGTGCGCTGGTTCTTCCGCGTTGGCGGTGCGGCGGGAACGATTTCCAAAAGTATTTCCGCGTATGATATGACCGTGAGCGATGCTATCTACGGCGAATGCGAACGCTACGTTTCGCGCGCCCGCTTGGAAAGTATGCTGGAATACGAACACCGCCTGAACAGCGAGCGTTTGCAAGATTCTCGCGGCGACGACACCGCCTTTTTTGCTTTCGCCGATACCGTTTCCGCGCTCAATTTTCAAGGCACAAACGACTGTCATGGCTGGATGGGCGTGCGCTACCAAGCCCGTCCGCGCGATGAGGATAGCCAAATTATCATGCACGTCCGAATGCTCGACCGCGAAAATGCCTTGCAGCAAGAAGCACTCGGCATTGTGGGCGTGAATCTGCTCTATGGCGCATTCTACCTGCATCAAGACCCCGAAGCATTGCTCGAATCCTTGCTAGACGGCTTGACGACTGACCGCGTAGAAATTGACATGATTGAATTTTCTGGCATCGAATTCCGCAACGTGGATAATCGCCTTATGAGTTTGCGCCTCGTGCAGCTTGGACTGAGCGAAGCGGCGATGTTTGCGGCAAATGGCGAAGTTTTGCAGCCGTCGGAAGTATTGTACAAGAAGCCAGTCTTGGTCGAGCGTGGCAGCTTCCGTCCCGTGTGCTTTGTGAATATTGATATGCTAGAAGCCGCATCGGAGAAGTTCGCGCAGGAAGAAGGCGTGAAAGGCAAGCAAATTACGCGCCTCATGGAACTGACCATGCACAAGCTCATGGCGGACGATGGCGACGTGGACCCGCGTGATTTCTTGGCGCGAGCCGATGTGCTTGCCGCTTCGGGCATGACCGTTCTTATCTCGGAGTATTTCGAGTACGAAGGGCTTGTGAATTATCTTTCGCGCTGCACCAAAGAGCGCATCGCTATTACGATGGGCGCGGGTAGCCTCATGGAAATTTTCGATACGAAATACTATAAAAAACTCGACGGTGGTATTTTGGAATCCTTCGGACGACTCTTCAAAAGTGATGTCAAACTCTACATTTATCCGCTCCGCGACCTGAAAACGCAGGAGTTTTCGACCGTTGAAAACCTCAACATCGAACCCAGCTTAGAGCATCTCTACTCGCATTTGGTCAAGAATGGCTACATCGAACAGCTTGATAATTACAACGAACAGTATCTGCATATTTTCTCCCGTGATATTTTGAAGAAAATCAAAAACCAAGACCCAACGTGGGAAGAAATGGTGCCACCTGAAGTTGCGAAAGTGATTAAGCAGCGCGGCTTCTTTGGCTATAAGCGCAATGCGGTGCGATTGTAAAAACAGCGAAAGTTCTGACTCTTCCCGTCCTACCGTTTCTTAACGGTAGAACGGGTTTCACGTTCACGAAAATCCATACCGTGAAACCCGTGCGACGGCAGCGTTCTCGCACTCCTCAGCCGTCGGACGGGAAGAGCGTTGGGCGTATTTATGAAAATTTGTGTGTGTTCCGTTTCAACCTTCATTTTTCCTTGATTTTATTTCACGAAAACTATGCAAAAACGCTTCGTTACCTTGCCGCAGATGTTTGTTCAAGTGACAAACCATTACAGCGCAAGCAATACCGCGCCCGACAGGGGCGATAGCAGCAAATATGTGTATATGCGTAAAGTCGGCAAAGAATACGTCGGCATGAATTACGACGAATTCCGCACCCTCACCGAGAGCTTTGCCGCTGGGCTGGCAAAGCTCGGTGTGCAGCGCGGCGACAAAGTAGGAATTGTCGCGGAGAACCGCATAGAATGGGTGATTTCAGACTTTGCCACGCTCTGCATGGGCGCGGTAAATGTCCCGATTTTCCCAACAATGACCTCTGCGCAGGAATCCTACATTTTCAATCATTGCGGCGCGAAAGTGATTATTGTCTCGAATAAATTTCAGCTGAACAAACTCCTGAAAGTACGGAGCGAAATCTCGACGCTGGAGCATATTATCGTGATGAACGACGACGTAGAAACGGATGCACCCAACGTCATCAAGCTCACCGATGTTGTGAAAAATGGTGCGGCTTCGATTGCTCCAAGCGAGCGTAAAATCTGGTTCGAGCGCGAAGCAGCAACATCCTTACCAGAGGACGTAGTAACGCTCATCTACACAAGCGGCACGACAGGCAATCCGAAAGGCGTGATGCTGACAAATACGAACCTTGTCAGCAACGTTGAAGGCGCGATGGATGCTATCAATCCGGGCGAAAAAGATACGTTTCTTTCGTTCTTGCCGCTCTGCCACGCCTACGAGCGCACTGCGGGCTACTACACGCTGTTTGCAAGCCATTCCACGATTGCCTTCGCAGTTTCGATTGAAACCGTTGCCGACAACATGAAGGAAGTGCGCCCAACCTACATGACCGCCGTTCCACGCCTCTTTGAGCGCATTCAAGGACGCATTTTGACAATGGTGGAAAAAGATACGCCCGCAAAACAAAAGGTCTTTCATTGGGCATTCGACATCGGCAAACGCTACGTGCGCACGAAGCTCGCAGGCAAGACACCATCGCCCTTTCTGGCGGGTCAGTACGCGCTTGCGGATAAGTTGGTGTTTGGAAAAATTCGTGAGCGGACGGGCGGTCGCTTGAAGGCGTTTATCTCTGGTGGTGCGGCATTGCCAAAGGAATTGGCAGAATTTTTCATGGCAGCAGGTTTGCTGATTCAAGAAGGCTACGGCTTGACGGAATCCTCGCCTGTTTTGACCGTTACTCGCGCTTCTGAGCCTGGCATCGGCACTGTTGGGAAGCCCTTTTTCAATGTTCAGGTAAAAATTGCAGAAGATGGCGAAATTTTGGCAAAAGGTCCGAACATTATGAAGGGCTATTTGCACGATGAAGAAGCCACTCGCGCCGTTATCAATCCAGAAGGCTGGCTGCATACGGGCGATATTGGCGTGATAAATGAGCGTGGAAACCTCGTCATTACTGACCGCAAGAAGAATATTTTTGTCTCAAGCGGCGGAAAAAATATTGCGCCACAGCCGATTGAAAATACGCTCACGCCAAGCCGTTTCATTGACCAAATCGTGCTTATCGGCGACAAGCGCGAATACTGCACCGCGCTCATTGTACCAGACTTCGAGTATTTGAAAGAGTTTGCTGCAATGAATGGTTTGTTGTATCCAGATTTGCCGTCCCTGCTCCAAAGCGACGCGCTCTTGAAGGCAATCCACGCAGAAATAGAGGCATTGCAGGTAAACTTCGCAAAGTTCGAGAAGGTGCGTAAATTCACGCTTCTGGAGAAAGCCTTCACGGTGGAAGATGGTGAAATCACGCCGAAACTGAACGTCCGCCGCCACGTGGTGGAGAAAAAGTATGCGGATAAAATTGAAAAAATGTACGCTGAAGCGTAATCTTACCGAGATTGTACACAACGTTGAATCATACCTTACCAATCTTTATTTGCCCGTGCTACCGCTTCTGCACTTGGTAGCACGGGTTCCTGAGAAAATACCATACACAACAAAGCATCATGACGGGAAAAACCTTATAGCACCAGCATTTCTGCGCTCCTCAGTCACTATAAAAGAAAATTTTGAATAACTGCTCATAACAATAGACCTTCACAATATCTTTGTTTTTTCATCGTTTATAGGGGTGTAGTTCTCGCCGAATGATTTCGTGCGTGCTAGTTCACCAGTTCTCACCACCTTAATTATTGTGTGTTTTATGAAAAAACTCACTCGCTATTTTTGTGCATTGTTTTGTATTGTTGCATTGCCGATTGCTACTCTCGTAGCTCAACCAACTACTTCGCTTCAGGTTATCCATAATTCCGCAGATGCTGCCGCAGCAAATGTAGGAGTGTGGGTTGGTTTGCCGACAGGGGCTTTTTTGCCAGCAGTTCCTTCATTGCCGTTTCGCGGTGCCACGCCGACATTGACGGGCTTGGGGACAGTTGTTCCGTCGCTTGATGGTGCCGTAGGTGTGCCTCTTACCGTAAATATTACCGCTCCGAATGCGTCTGCTGCTACACCAGCAGTAGCAAGTTTGCCCATTCAGTTGGGACGCGGACGGAATATCGTTGTTGCGAGCGGACTCATTCGTACGCGTTCTTTCGCGGCAAATCCAGAGAATATCCCAACCCGCTTTAATCTTTTGCAGTTCGTGGATCAGCAAGCAAGCGTTAGCCCAGGTACGGTGCGTTTGCTTATTGTTCACGGTGCAACCGACGCACCACGCGTCGATATTGTTGCTCGTGGCGTAGGAACGCTTGCCACTGCAAGCTACGGTCAGGGCGCGTTTGTGAATGTTCCAGTAGGTAATTACACATTGGATATTCGTGTTGCCGGTACACAAACCGTTGTTGCATCGTTTGGCGCACCGTTGCAAGCATTGAATCTTGGTGGTCAGACACTCACCGTTTTAGCATCAGGATTTTTAGGTTCGTCCCCAAGTCGTACACCATTCGGGCTTCTTGCAGTACCAGCTACGCCTGGAACAACACCGCTTATGCTCCCATCGGCACCAATGCCAACGGCAGTACCACCGCCAAC
The DNA here is from genome assembly GCA_013298775.1 of Ignavibacteria bacterium. GTDB lineage: Bacteria > Bacteroidota > Ignavibacteria > Kapaibacteriales > UBA4661 > PH2015. The sequence goes on from JAAFIV010000051.1 coordinate 19,580, forward strand.
AACACTGCAAATCATTCACAATGCCGCTGACCCCGCAGCAAGCCCCGTTTCGGTGTGGGTTGGTGTGCCAACAAGCAGTACACCGCCGCAAACGTCGTTCACTCAAGCAGTGCCGAGCGTTCCTTTTCGCGCCGCAACAGCAACTCTGACGGGACTTGGTACAGCCGTTCCGTCGTTTGGAAATGCTATCGGTGTTCCCTTGACGGTAAATGTAACAGGAACAAGCAATAGCGGACCAACTCCAGCTGTTGCTAGTGTTCCGAATGTTCGTTTGGCTGCTGGCACAAACATCGTCATTGCCAATGGTCTTGTCGGTACAAACTTTGCAGCGAATCCGAATAGTGTTTCGACAGGCTTTGGTTTGTTTGCTTTCAACGATCCACAGCCAAGCGTCCCAACAAACTCTGTGCGCCTCCTTGTGTTTCACGGAGCGACCGATGCCCCTCGTGTGGACATTGTTGCTCGCGGCGTAGGAACGCTGGTGACGGCAAGCTATGCGCAAGGTGCATTTGTTGATGTGCCTGTCGGTAATTACACCTTAGATATTCAAGTCGCTGGAACACGCACCGTTGTTGCATCCTTCAGTGCGCCGTTGCAATCGTTGAACCTTGGCGGACAACGCCTAACGGTATTAGCTTCTGGATTCTTAAATCCAGCACAGAATAGTAATGGTGCTGCTTTTGGGTTACTTGCTGTTCCCGCAACTCCGAGCGCCACTCCGCTTCTTTTGCCAAGCGTTGCTTTGCCGCCACCAGTGCTTCCAACAACATTGCAAGTTATTCATAATGCTGCCGACCCAATCTTGAGCAATGTTGGTGTTTTGGTTGGATTACCAGGTTCGCCTGTTTTTCTGCCAGCAATTCCACAGTTCAACTTCCGCACCGCAACCCCAGCACTTACGGGCTTAGGCGCAGCTGTTCCTTCCTTTACGGATGCTGTTGGTGTGCCATTAAGCGTTGGAATTACTTCACCGAATGCGACGAGCTTTGCTGGTGCGTTTGATGTTGTTAATCTTTCGCTTGCCGAAGGCGCAAATATCGTGATTGCAAATGGATTATTCCGTCCTCGTAGCTTTGCGGCGAATCCCAGCAATGTAACAACGAATCTGGATTTGCTCCAATTTGTTGACCGCCAAGTAAATGTCAGCGCATCAACAGTGCGATTGCTCATTTTTCATGGCGCGACGGATGCTCCACGTGTGGATATTGTTGCTCGTGGCGTTGGAACACTCGCAACAGCAAGCTATGGTCAAGGTGTGTTTGTAAACGTTCCCGTTGGGGATTACACGCTCGACATTCGCCCCGCAGGAAGCCAGAACGTTGTTGCGTCGTTTAGTGCGCCACTTGCACGTTTGGGCTTGGGTGGTCAGCGCGTAACCGTTGCTGCATCTGGTTTCTTGAATCCCGCAACAAATCGCAATGGTGCGCCATTTGGTCTGTTTGCTGTTGTAAATTCACCTTCACCGAATGTTACTGCGCTTATGCTTCCATTAGCTGCAGCCGCAGCATCAGGAACGCGAACAAGTGCAAGCGCAAACTCGTCGGCGGTTTCTTCTCTCAACGTTTCGCCCAATCCGTCAAACGAACAAGCAACGCTCACCTACGAACTGAATGAGGACGGCGTTGTGAATGTAAGCGTGTACAATAGCTTTGGTCAAATTGTTTCTACGGTTGAAAATACCATGAAAACACGCGGTGTTCATACTCTTGCAATGCCGTTTGATGGCTTGCAATCAGGAATGTACGAGGTACGCGTCCTTCACACAATGGGCGGAAAATCAACTCGTGTGATAGTTGCTAAATAAGTTTTGTACTAAAACAGCGATACATAACTCCGCATCGTTCGATGCACGTGCAGGCAAGAATACTTGCTCTACCGATACATACTGCCCTCGGTAAAGCAAGCATTCTTGCCTGTGTGTTTTTTGGGGCTACGTAATGTTCAAAAAAGAGCGAACAGTTTTGTATTTTACAGCGTGGCTTTGCGATGTGGCTTTGCAATAGACATTTTACAATGACCATATAGATTAACCATATAGATTAACCATATAGATTAACCATATAGATTAGCTGTTGTGGTCTGCATATAGTGGCACAAATTCTTGTTTGCGTCCAATTTGCGCAGTCCATAATCACGTCTGTAAGGGATTGTACGGCACCTCTTCTCATTTCTCTTCACCAATTCACCCTCCTCTATGAAGCGCATCATTACGTGTGTGTGTATGTTGATGCTTTCCGCCTCTTTTCACCAAGAGCGCGTCAATGCTCAATCTTCTGATAAAAATTCCGAAAAAAGTACAGGTTTCAATTCAGGACAAATTTCGGAAAAATCGTACAGCGAACTCAAATGGCGCAACGTCGGACCCTGGCGCGGCGGACGCTCGCTCACGGCGGTCGGACTTGCCTCCGAAGCACTCACCTACTACTTCGGCGCAACAGGCGGCGGCGTGTGGAAAACAACCGACGGCGGCACAAACTGGGCAAATGTTTCGGATACATTCTTCAAAACCTCGTCCGTAGGCGCGTTGGCGGTTGCTCCGTCCGACCCAAATGTGATTTTTGCTGGCATGGGCGAAACGGAAATTCGCGGCAATATCGCTATGGGCGATGGCGTGTACAAAAGCACCGATGCGGGCGCGACGTGGAAACACGTTGGATTGAAAGAAACACAAGCGATTGGGAAAATTATTATTCACCCGCAAAACCCAGATGTGGTCTATGTTGCGGCGATGGGGCATATTTTTGGGCAGAACAAAGAACGCGGCGTGTATCGCTCGACCGACGGTGGCGCGACGTGGAAGCAGATTTTGTACAAAAACGAAAAAACGGGCGCAATTACTGTCACCTTTGACCCTCAAAACCCGCGCACACTCTATGCTGCGACGTGGCAAGCATACCGCGCACCGCATGAAATGTCGTCCGGCGGCGAAGGGTGCGCACTCTGGAAAAGCACCGATGGCGGCGATACGTGGACGGACATCAGCAAGAATGCGGGTTTGCCAAAAGGGGTGATTGGAAAAATTGGCGTGGCGGTTTCGCCCCTGAATTCAAACCTTGTCTGGGCATTGATTGAAAACGAAAACGGTGGCGTATTCCGCTCCGACGACGCGGGCAAAACATGGTCGCGCACCAGCGACGACCGCAACTTGCGCCAACGCGCGTGGTATTATTCCCGCATTTTCGCCGACCCCAAAAATCCCGAAACCGTGTATGCAACCAACGTGAATTTTTGGAAATCGGTGGATGGCGGAAAAACCTTCAAAAACATTCGCGCCATGCACGGCGACCACCACGACCTCTGGCTCGACCCGAACAACCCTGAGCGCATGATTTTAGCGGACGACGGCGGCGCGACGGTCTCGCAAAATGGCGGAAAATCATGGACTCCGCTTGATATTCCGACCGCGCAGATGTATCACTGTTTCGTGGATAATCAGGTGCCGTACCGCATTTACGGAGCGCAGCAGGACAACACGAGCATTTCCATTGCAAGCCGCTCGGCAAGCGGTGAAATCAGCGTCCGCGAGTGGTTTCCGACGGCGGGTGGAGAATCGGGCTACATCACGCCACACCCCACAAAGCCGCATATTATCTTTGGTGGCAGCTATGGCGGCTACATGACAAAGCATAATTTATTGACCGAACAGCAACAAAACGTGTCGCCCTATCCCGAAGAAATGATTGGCGAACCGTCCTCAAAGCGCAAATACCGCTTCCAATGGACATACCCGATTGTCTTTTCCCCGCACGACGCATCAACGCTGTATGCAACGGCGCAGGTCGTGTTCCGCTCCCGCGACGAAGGCATGAGTTGGGAAATTATCAGCCCCGACCTTACGCGCAACGACGCAAGTAAACAAGCGGCTTCTGGCGGACCAATTACGAAAGACAACACAGGCGTTGAGACCTACAACACGATTTTCACCTTTGCCGAATCGCCCGTCGAACAAGGCGTACTCTGGACTGGCTCGGATTGCGGACTCGTTCACGTCTCGCGCGACGCTGGCAAAACATGGCAAAACGTAACGCCGAGCGCGAAAGATTTACCCGAACTCGCGCTGTGCAGCATGATGGACGCATCGCCCTTCGACAAAGGAACGGCGTACCTTGCGGCGAATCGTTACAAACTCGACGACCACAAACCGTACATTTTCAAAACGACCGACTACGGAAAAACGTGGGTGAAAATTACCACAGGCATTCCCGAAGGAGCATTTGTGCGGGTTGTGCGGGAAGACCCGAATAAGCGCGGTTTGCTCTACGCTGGCACGGAAACAGGCGTGTACGTCTCGTTCAATGCTGGAACAAGCTGGCAGCCGCTTCAAAACAACCTTCCCGTTACACCGATTCACGATTTGGTGATTCAAAAGCGCGAGAAAGATATTGTCGTCGCCACGCACGGACGCTCGTTTTGGGTATTGGATGACGTTTCGCCCTTGCACCAAATCGCCGACGGAAGCGTGAAAGCAAGCGAGAACGCGCTTTTCAAGCCACGCCAAACTACGCGCTGGGGCGACCCTGATTTCGACATTACGCTTGGCTTGGCAACGGGCGAAAGCGCACCAAATGGCGTGGTAGTGTATTACAGTTTGAAAGAAAAAATTTCAGGTTCATCCTCGGCGGATTCGCTTGCATTGGATTTTCTGGATGCTGAAGGAAAACTCATTGTTTCGTACTCGAATAAACGCGACAAAAAAGGTAAGCAAATCAAGGAATCAAGCGAGTTCTACGCGAATGCAGAAGCAAACGCAAAGCGCAGCGACATTGTAACGACCAATGAAGGAATGAACCGTTTTGTGTGGGATATGCGCACTGCCGATGCCGTCGAAGTGCCGGGCGCAATCGTCTGGGGCGGCTCTGTTGCTGGCTTTAAGGTGGTTCCGGGAAAATATCAAGTGCGGATGAGCCTTGCAGGAAAGGTGATTGGAACGCAAGCATTCGACATTGTGAAAGACCCACGCGTGGAAGCGACGCAAGATGATTTCGTCGCGCAGTTCGCTCTCTTGCAGCAAATTCAGGCGAAAATTACCGAAACACACAAAGCAATTAACCAAATCCGCGACGCGAAAAAGCAGGTAAATGCTGCCGTTGAGCGCGTGTCGCCTGATGCAGACAAACCCACGCCAAACGGACAAAAATTGAAAGATGCCGCAAAGCCGCTTCTGGACAGCCTTTCTAACGTTGAGAATGAATTGTTGCAAACAAAAGCGAAAAGCAGTCAAGACGTTTTGAATTTCCCCGTGAAATTGAACAACAAATTTATGACGCTCAAAAGTATTGTTTCGTCCGCAGATTCGCGTCCGCCGAAGCAGTGCTACGACATGCTTCAGGAATTAACGCAGCGTTTGGAAATTCAGCTAAACCGCTTAAAACCTTTGCTCTCGGATGGTATCAATAAATTTAATACCTCAGCGAAAGAACTTGCGCCGAGCGCGGTGCAGATTGACCCGTAAACGTTGATTGTTTATGAATTGCACGAATCTTCACGAAGCAAGCACCCGTCAGGTGTTCGTGAGGATTCGTGAAATTCGTGAGTATATCTTGCTCCATCTCGCGTGCTGATTTCCTTGCACATTACTCCCCCACAAGCCGCATAATTGCTGCCTCTACCTGCTCAAAATTGAACGCGGTAAGATGTCCTGCGAATTGTGTACGAATCTCATCCAAGCATAAATTCCCGATACTGCCTTCGTGCGTGTGCTGAAGCGCGTTCTGCAAGAATGCTGCTGATGAAAATGTTCCTTGTTCAATGTCGTTGCCAACCTGTTTATACGCATCGCGGAAGGGCATGCCGCCTAGTACGAGGGCGTTTACGGCTTCCACGCTGAAGAGGTACGCATACAGGTCTTTCCCGCGCTCATCGGTTAAAATATCCTCGCGGACGCGGATGTGTCCAAGCGCGAATTCGGCAATTTCCAAACACGCCACAAGGCTGTCGAAGGCAGGAAACATCGCCTCTTTGAGCAATTGTGCGTCGCGGTGGTAGCCAGAGGGAAGATTATGCAAGAGCAAAGTGATTTCATTCGGCAAAGCAACGATGCGGCTTGCACGGGCGCGAATTAGCTCAAACACATCAGGATTTTTCTTGTGCGGCATAATACTAGAGCCAGTCGTGAGGTCGCTGGGGAAGCTGATAAAACCGAAGTTCTGGCTCATAAATAGCGTAATATCCATTGCCATTTTTCCGAGCGTCGCTGCAACGCCCGCCAATGCTTGTGCTAGCACACGTTCTGCTTTTCCCCGCGTCATTTGTGCATACACGACGTTGATGTGAATATCATCAAAACCCAGTGCTTCTGCCACTTTGCGGCGATTGAGCGGAAACGACGCGCCATATCCAGCTGCCGAACCAAGCGGACTTTTATTTATCAATTTGTACGCTGCAAGCAGTTGTGCAAGGTCGTCGGCAAGGCTTTCGGCATACGCACTGAACCACAGTCCAAACGATGACGGCATAGCAATTTGCAAATGCGTGTAACCAGGCAAAAGCACGTGTTTATGAGCTTCGGCAAGCGCGAGAAGACGTTCAAAGAGCGCGTGCATTTGCTGGACAATTTTCGTTATTTCTGCACGAAAAAAGAGCTTGCAATCCAGCGCAACTTGGTCGTTCCGCGAGCGTCCGCTATGGATTTTTTTGCCCGTATCGCCCAAACGCTCGGTGAGCAAAAATTCCACCTGCGAGTGAATATCCTCTACGCCGTCCTGAATGGCAAAATCTCCTGCCAGAATGCGTTTGTACAATGCTCGCAATTCCGTCTGTAATGACCGCCATTCCTCGCTTGTGAGCAAGCCAATACTCTCCAGCATTTCCCCGTGCGCGAGCGAACCTTGCACGTCGTATTCGGCAAGAAAAAGGTCGAGTTCGCGGTCGCGCCCAACGGTGAAGCGTTCTACAAGAGCGTTGGTATCGGTATGTGCTTTACTCCAAAGTTTCATTGGCGAGGAAAATAAGTATGAAGATTGGTAGAAAAATTACACAGCAAAGAGAGTGTTCATGCGGTATTCAGCCCTTTGCCTTTATCCCTTTTCCTTTTGCCTTTCTCAAAATGGCTGTGGTGGTGGATTTTTGAAATCAACGGTAATATCAGCTTGCACATCGCGTCCGTAGATGACAGGAACGGTGCCGAATTGACGGAAATTTGCTGTTGTAGAATGTACGCCAATCACGCGCCAACCCTGCGTGGAGAGGAGTTTTGCCGTATCCACGAGCATTGCCACGCACAGATATTCAATGCGCTGCGGCGGCTCTTCGGGTAAAACGAGCGAAAAGCGCGTGGAATCAGCGTAGAGTGGCAAGGTGCTATCAATGGCGAGTGCTTGCGGCGTGAAATAAGCGCGTCCTTGCAGAATGTCGCCAATTAAGTCCATCGGGGGAAATTGGCGAAATCCAATCACGCGCACCGTCCAAACACTGTCTCTGCGCTGGGGCCAGGCATTTTTGCCGCCTGCATAGCGAATTGTTCCCGAAATGCTGGTAACAGGTGGCACTGGAGGTGGCTTCAAACCTTCATCGCAGCGTGTAGAAAGAAGAAAAATGAGCAATAATGCGGCACAGAGACTTCCCCATTTTCGCACTATGTTCCAATCCTTGATAAAATCTTGCTTGTACATGATGATGTGCAATAAAAATGGTGGAAAAATACAAAAAAGGTACTCAATGATTTTAGTTGGAAAGAGTCCCTGACCCATTAGTGGCACAGACATTCTTGTCTGTGAGTGTTGGTGCGGGTTTCAGGCGAACAACACAGACAAGAATGTCTGTGCCACTATTGTTATTTTTTACCTTTTCAATCCAATACTGCACTTGATTTTCAACTGAAATCATTTAGTGCCACAAAAAATTACTTCACAACGCCGATGTAAACGTATGCAATTCCAAATGTTACAGGTTTGTACCAGACGCGCTCGAAGCGTCCTGTTTCGTTCATAAGCGCGAGAAATTCTTCGCGGCAGGGAAACGCCGCCGCCGTGCGATTCAGATAGCTATACGCCTCGCGGTTGCCTGTCAAAATACCGCCCAAGAACGGTAAAATATGGTTGCTGTACACGCGGTACAATGCGCCAAATACGCCACTGGGTTGCCCAAATTCCAGCACAATCACTTTGCCGCCGCGCTTCACAACACGCGCCATTTCGCCGAGAGCTTGCACGGGATTGTCCACATTGCGAATGCCAAAGGAAATGCTGGCAAGGTCGAATTTCTGCGCTTCGTAGGGTAGGCTCATTGCGTCAGCAACTTCAAATTTCACCGCAAGCCCGTTTTTATCGGCTTTCTGAGGTGCGGTTGCCATCATTTCTGCACAAAAATCTGTTCCCAGCACGCTCCCTTCCTTGCCCACAGCTCGTTTGAAGGCAATGGCGAGGTCGCCGGTTCCCGTTGCGCAATCTAGCACGCTCATTCCGTGCTGCGCCTCTGAAAGCCGCACCACAACACGCCTCCACCAATGGTGAATGCCAAAGGAGAGTGCGGTATTTGCCGCATCGTAGCGTGGGGCAATATCGGCAAACATTTGTCGGACGCGGTCGCTCATAGTAGTTCTTGAATTCAGATTATTCAACTGTGGTGAAAAATAAAACTTATGAACAGACAAGAGTGTCTGTTCTACCGAAATCAGCGACAGGTAGCGCAGACACTCTTGTCTGCGCATGAAAGCGTCAATACTACTCTTCATCCGCAAAGTTCACAGGCAAGCGCAATGCAAGCTCCAAGCGGTGCAAATACTCGCCGCGTGGGATTTCAATACCGCCCAAACTTTCAATATGCGGGTTCAAGTATTGCGAATCCAATAAAACGAAATGTCGCGCTCGTAAATGCTCTACAAGCGCGACAAATGCTAACTTTGAGGCATCAGTGCGATGCGCAAACATAGATTCGCCAAAAAACGCGCCGCCCATGGACACGCCATACAAGCCGCCAACAAGCGTTGCGCCGTCCCATGCTTCCACCGAATGCGCTAAACCCATCTGGTGGAGCCGTGTATAGGAATCTATCACCTCGTCGGAAATCCAGGTTTCTTCGCGTTCCGAGCAAGCCAGCATGACATCGTGAAACGCAGTGTCTATGCGGATTACAAAAGGTTTTTTGCGCAACGTTTTTTGAAGCGAATGCGATATTTTCACCGCGTCCAATGGGATAATTGCTCGCGGGTCGGGGGAATGCCAATAAATCTCGCCATCAGCTTCCGCCATTGGGAAATAGCCTTGCTGATACGCCATGATAAGCAAATCCGGCGTAAGTACGTTCATAGCTCACTCTTCGTGCCTTTCTGCGGTGCAAATGCCCGCATCTCTAAAAAATCCTTCGTCTCGCTTCTAGTACCGTTGTATTGTGTTCTCAAACCTGATTCTACGCGCTTATTCAATGTTTTTTCATCTTAATAACTCACCTTCCGCAAGCCAAGCAATACCGCCCTCACCCAACCCTCTCCCAAAAGGAGAGGGCTTCAGAATTTTTCGTATTACAACCCTCGCCCTCTGGGAGAGGGTCTCGCGCAGCGAGGGGTGAGGGCAGTAAGGGGTGCGTAAGATAAGTTAATGATACAGCTTCCCTGTTTCAAATTTCATCCCTCAAATTTCATCCTTTTCTTCTTACCGCAGTGCCAGCATGAAATCAAGGAATTCCTGCGGAATGGTATCGTAGCTGGCTTCGTCGGCAGCAGCATCGGCAAGCGGCATCGGAGCTGGGGAATGACCTGTGTAATAGGCGGTGTAGAAGCCACTATCACAGCTCTCAAAGGCATCTTGCACCATGCGATAGCCAATCCAGCTTGCCCGCAGAATATCGGTAACGGAGGTTTTGCCGCCGCGCTGGAAATAGCCCATGTCCACGGCACGGATTTCGCGTTTGATATTGCGTCGCTCGAAAATCTGCTCCAATTCTGCACGAATTTCTTCCAACGTTTTCGGGTACGATTCGCTCACGATAATGCGTGAATCGCGGTCGCGCTCGGCAATCGTCGTGGCGAGGTCGTCGAAGTTTACGTTTTCATTTGGCATAATCACAAATTCCGCACCCGAAGCAATGCCAGAGAAAAGCGACAAGTACGCCGATTTGCGTCCCATTGAACGCACCAAATACAAGCGGCGATGCGAACTTGCCGTGTCCCGAATCCACTCCAACATATCCAAACTCTTGTCCAGCGCGCTGTAAAAGCCAATGGATGAGCCTTGCGTGTTGCACACGTCGTTATCAATGGAGCCAGGCGACACCAGAATTTTCGTGCGCAAACCTTCGCGCTTGATGATTTGGTCGAGAACATTCGAGGCTTTCAAGCTGCCATTGCCACCGCAGACAAATAGGTAGTTAAAGCCCGCATCATGCAGGTTTCGCGCCATTGTTTCTTGCAAATCCTTATCGGTTGCGAGTTCGGGAACGCGCGTTGTTCCTAGAATTGTCCCACCGCGACTTGCCAAGCCTGCCATATCCATTTTTGTCATGCGGCGAAAATTATTATCCAGCAACCCCTTCCAACCATCCACCACGCCCCAAACCGATGTTTGCGGGCGCAGGTTCAATGTGGTGCGGACGATAGCACGAATAAAGGCGTTCATGCCAGGGCAGTCGCCGCCGCCAGTCAGTATGCCAAATTTCATAATATGTTCAAAAAAATGAAACAAAGATGTGAGATGAGACGAAGATGTATGCTAAACGGTAAGCCTTCGTAAAGCAGGAACAAAGATATTGTTTTCACACTTCTTTTGCCAATTTTTCTTTTGGTCTGGGATTTCTGAGAATGATACTCCTCATCTGGGATTTTGGGGGATGATTGGGATTGCTGGGATTTTTCGGTAACGTTCTTCACAGCAAAAGGCATGGCAAAATGGCGTAAATCCACATTCAATCATTCCCCTCTTCATTTTAACGTCGAGCAAATGCCGCATAAATACTAGTATCTTGAGCAATACCACTTTAGGGCAATACCACTTTAGGGCAATGTCGCCTAAGTACCTATTGAAAAGAAATTCGGTATTCTGAGCCAATAGCATTAAGGACACGGTAAACTTCGGTACGGAGTGCGGTGAAAGACTCAAAGGCTGCCAGACGAATCCAGTAATGCTTCATTTGC
>JAAFIV010000052.1 GCA_013298775.1 Ignavibacteria bacterium
GGCATATAACTGGTGAAGGCGTTTTCTCTGCTTCACCGTCAGAGCGGCATTTGAGTGGATATTCATAGCACAAATTTACCCATTCTCAACCCATTTTTTGAGTATAATCTTTTGAACCCATACAGAGAAAATCCAAGTAAAATTATGAATTTCATAAACATTTAAATTTGAGCTATGAAAAGATTGAAGCATTCAACTTCTGAGCAAACACAGGATTTTAAACGGAAGCGCAAATTTACACGAAAGCTCGGCAATTACTCGGTTCTACGCTGTTCGGCGGCAAATTGGCAACCAACGCCAACCACAAGTGCGCCGCCAGACGCTCACTGTCTGAGTGCCGCCGAACTCTTCGCTCTGGCGCGAGGGGGAGACAGGTACAAACCTTCGACCTCACAGAAAAGCCAATAAACTCGCAGCTAGGTAAACGCAACGCTGAAGCCCCCGAGTCGCCAGTAGCTGAAGTTCGCATTTCTACTCTTATCTAAGCTGTACATTGATGCTTTTACCGATTGCCTGTGCATACTTTCGCAACGTTGATAATCGAACATCTTCAGCATGATTCTCTAAACGCGAAATTGCTGACTTCGTTGTCTGCAATTCTGTAGCTACTCGCTCTTGTGTTATTCCTGCAGATTCTCGTGCTTGGCGTAACATTACTCCTATTTTGAATTGTTCATAGCCTTCATCGAAATCTTGTGCAAACTCGACATCCCGTGCTTTTCGCTCGGCAATGTAGCGTGATACATCATCTATTTCTATTTCTTTGCTCATATTCTGCTTTACGTTCTGTGGCAAGGTTTATCTCTGTTCGCGGGGTTTTCTGGGTTTTCTTGATGAAACCATTGGTCAGAAGTATAAGGTTGCCTTCTTCCCAAAACCCAAGAAAACGAATGGCTGTATTGCTTGATTCTACTCGTATTTCCCAAAGGTTATCTGTGCCGTCCAGCTTTTTCAAATACTGTTTTGGTACATTCTCAAGTTCTTTGACCACTTGAAATGTCCACAGAACTTTTTGAGCAACACGAGCATTCAAAGAATCCAGAAACTCCTCGACAGGCGACTTCTTGTCTGTGGTTTGATAAAATTGAATTGTTCGCATTTTTCAAGTTAGCATCAATGAGAACAAATTCCAAATCAATTTTTCACCATAATCAAAACACAACTCACCCTTTACTTTAAATTTAAAAATTCCACCCAATACTTGCCCCTGCATATGGCGCAAATACTGGGAATAAGGGTGCGATACTTACAAGCATTGGTGTAAAGGTCAGTCGCCACATTAGCCCCTGCGATGGTTGATAGCGATACCCAATTATACCCGAAATGTATGTGCCACCACAACATCCATGACCACGTGCGCCCCAGAGAGTAAGAGCTGCTCCATATTCGACTTTATGGAGTTCCTGCCCACTCAATACCGCTTCCGCTTAATGTAAATGCACCAAGGTCATTGCTTGGAACAGGAAAAATCCCTGCTCGCAGAGCAAAAGCCTCTGAAAACATGACCTCATAATTAACGGAGGAGAGGATTGCACTTCCCGCCAATTCAATGAAAACATTATTCCATGCTTTACGTGGTGGAATTGAAATTGAATCTGAGCGAACAGAATCCGAAACAACGGAAACGGAATCAACGGTAATCTGCGCTTGGCAAAAGATTGCCGTACAGTTTAGTACAAGCAAAAGTATCAACGAATACAAGAGTTTCATAATTGCAAGATTTTGTAAGAGAGGAAAAACTTTTTTTGGGGGACACAAATCTCATCGCATTTCAATCATTGACGACTGCTCGGTTCTAAGCTGTTCGGCGACTGCACATTCACGCGCTAACGCCAAACACCAGAGCAACGCCAGACGCTAACCACCTGAATCGCCGCCGAAATTCTAGCTCTGGCGCGAAGGGATAAATATCACAAAGCCTCAACCTCGCAGAAAGTAAGTAAACCCGTAGCGAGGTAAACGGAACGCCTCAGCCCCTTCGTCGGCAGTAGCAGGAGTTCGACCTGCAACCCTCATATTTACTCACTTTTTGAAAAAAAAATGACAAAGACAAAATATAAAATAGTTGAATGGCTTGATTCTGAAACGTTTGAAGTTGTATTCGGGATAAATGCCAAAATTATGGGTAGTGGCTGATTGCATTGCGCAATGAACGATAAACCGCTTCTTTTCAAAACAATGGATGATGCGTTAGCAGCCTTGCAAAAGATTAAAGCTAATGACCTGAAAAAACAAATGGAGTCAGCATGAAGGTCTGGAAGACAATTAAATCGTGGAATTGGAGTAATTTTGTTTTTATACTGGGTCTGTCGTTAATGGCGGCGCTAGGGAATAAAAATGTGGATTCTCTGAAAGACGCACTTATACTTGGCGCAGTTGGAGGTGTAATTATAGGGCTGCCTTTTGCGGTAGCGGGCAAAGATGTAGAGTAAATCTGTACATCTGCTCGGAGTTGTAGCTATCTGCGTAGTTCGGCGGCAAACGGCACTAACGCTTGACGTTTGAGTTACACCAGACGCTTGACGCAAGAATCACGCCGCCGAACTCTTCGCTCTGGCGCGAGGGGGAGACAGGTACAAACCTTCGACCTCGCAGAAAAGCCAGTAAACTCGTAGCCAGGTGAACGCAAGCCTGAAGCCCCCGAGTCGCCAGTAGCTGAAGTTCGCATTATTTCGGCTCATTTTGACTTCGATTTTACAACTAAATTATATGCTGCAACTGTAATCAATATAACTTGTAATACATTAGCCATACCAAAAGCAATAATTAAATCAAATGCTAATCTATTTGACAAAGCAATAATTGAGCAAATATACGTGCAAAATAGGCTAGACACAGTAAATAAATAAAAGTACAGCAAATCGCCCCAATTTCCTCTGTGTTCGTACTCTTTAAAGAAAGGCTTATCTGTCAAGCTAAAAAGAAGTACGATAATTGTTGCTAAAAAACCTACTAACGTAAAACTACAAGAAGCAATTATGGTGACGGCAGCCGATTTTTCCGTGCTATTTGCATAAAGGAAATCAACAACTGCTAGTAACGACGGGATGTATCTAATAAGTAGATAAAATACTATCCCAATTACTAAGATTATGATAGAAAGTGATGTCCTGAATTGATTCATGACGATACCTTTTATCCTCATTATATTCTCGTAGTTTTTCTTGAAGTAATTGATTATGGTTGATTTTATTTTTTACTTTTTCGTGCAATTTTGCATCACTGAATCTACCATCAATAGTATCTGAAACATATCCCTGACCTATGAGATAAAATTCAGTAATATTGTCATCTAATTCAGCTTTAGCACGAACCATGTATTTAGTTATACCTTCGCTTCCGATATTGCTATTTATCCCTCGAAAAGTTAAATTCATGTCGGATTTAGGATGTGCTTTTATCTCAATTACTAATTCTCTTGTTTCATGCAGAGAGAGAGCAAGCATTCCTGCTATTTTCTTGAAAAAATTATTTTCTTGATTTATTTTGATAACTGTCCCTGTAACAGCATGAAAATTCATTACTTCATCAGCAGTAGTTTCAACTGGCATTGGTTCACAAATAAACATATGTGATTTTAACTCTAACTTACGCAATAAATTGTTAATAAACTCAACCCAAACGCCATTTTTAGGACCTTGCAGGGTTGATAAAATGCAATAATATGAGTCGGAGATATAAATGTACGAAGCGAAACCAAGTTCTTCGTTGCTCTGTTGTAGTTTATTGTAAATATCGTAATGCTCAATTTTATTACGGTTTACTGTCTTAATAATCTCTTTATTTTTTGTTTTTACGAATAGATAGAAATTTTGACTCACATTAAACAAATAAATTGATTCATCGTTGTGAGAAAAAGACCCGCGAAATTTAGCATTACCAACTTGAGTAAAGCATTTAATAAGGGGATTCAAAGGATGAACAAATTTATCCTTTTCTGAATCAAAATAGTAGGTAAAGTACGATAATGTCATGCAGAAAAAATGAATTAAAGATTTAGAAAATCATCGATTTAGTAGCATCAAAGGAATTAACTGCACTTTTGCTCAGTGCTGCTCGGAAATTAAGTAAAAGCTCGGCAATTACTTGGTTCACCACAGTTCGGCGGCGGCAAAATCACGCGCTAACGCCAACCACAAGTACGCCGCCAGACGCTTGACGAAAGTTCACGCCGCCGAACTCTTCGTTCAGGGGCGAAAGGATAAGCTCGTAGTAAGGTTTGATGCCGTACACAGCTTATAGACTTGTAGCCAGCCAGACGCAACGCTGAAGCCCTTTCGTCCCCTGTAACTGAAGTTCGCCTACTGTTAGCACCTAAATAAGCAAGTAGCTGTATTTCAGATACATAGCCTCACTTGTAACTCAAAAATTCGTTTGCATCTAAACAAGAATCCGCATAATTACTCACTTTTGAAAGAAAAACATGACATCTGAGCAAATTATTGAGCTTGATTATCTGTTTGAAATCAATCGCAAAATTGTTGTTGAAATTCAAGAAACAAACAAAAAGTACATAGAAAATGTTTGTAGTTTCCAAGAATTGCTAACATCAAAATTCCCTAACTATGGCTTAATTACAAGTGCTTTAGGTAGAAAAATCTACGTCTTGATGCGCAAGCATCAAGAAAACAACAGCACAGAGACAATAAACTGGAACGTTGAAATGCAGCGAATTATTGATGAAATAGATAAGGAGTTTGGATTATGAAAGTTTGGAAGAAGCTAAAATCATTGAATTGGACTGTTTATTTTGTCGTAATATGTATGTCGCTGGCTGGTGCTGCACAAAATAAGAATGTGCATTCTCTTAAAGATGCACTCATACTTGGCACGGTTGGAGGCATCATTTTAGGATTGCCTTTTGCGCTAATCGGTAGATATGAAGAGTGAACCTACACATCTGCTCGGACTTGCGACCATCTACACAGTTCGGCGGCGGCACATTCGGTTCTAACGCCAACCACAAGCACCACCGCCAGACGCGACGGTTATTACACGCCGCCGAACTCTTCGCTCTGGCGCGAGGGGCTAAATTCATTCGCAGGTGCAATATAGCACAAAATTTGTAAATATGCAAGTGGTCGTACAAAACGCCGAAGCCCCCGAGTCGCCAGTAGCTGAAGTTCGCACTTATTTCCTACTCTTACTTTTCGCTCACTTTTTTGAGTGGGTATTGAATAGTATTTTGACTTGACAATGGCACATATTTCTCATTCAACATTTTTCTCCACTCTGAGATGATGTCTCCAAAAATATAAGTGCTTGTGCCATCAGTCCGACATAATTCGTAAATATAACGAATGCCATAGTTCTCTGCAATATATTTGAATAGGCTACCAATTTGCGGAAAACCACTTACAGCACCCCAAGGAGATGAAAATAATGGTTGCTGATGTTTTTGCAAATATGCTGCTAATTCGTGTAAATCATATCCCTTAAACGAATTGTTGATATATAGCCCAAGACCTTCATCTACCCATAGACTACAAACTCCATAAAGATTATTAGCTATGATTTTTACTAATTGATGTTGGCTATGTGAATAACTTTTCTGCTGATGTGTAACCATCATCCAGTTGCCATAGAAATAAGAATATCCGAGTGTATCCCCTATCTGGATTTCGGGTCTAGTTAAAGTTAATTCAGCACTTTCTTTATAGTCAGAGACAACAAAATAATGAATCATATGTGGATATTTCTTTTCGCCCAATTTTTGCATCACAAGGGTAAAATCTGCTTCTGCCTGGTTTTTTATTGAATCAATACGGCTTTGAGACCAGAGTGTTTTTTTTATATAGTAGTGAAAATGTTGGCTTGAATCCTGCACCCAAGTAAATTTGGTATTGTCTACAATGTTCGATACATATGGTAAACATCCTTGGAGAAAAAAAGATAAGACCAAGATAAATAAAATAATACTTGAGTATCGGTGGCGGCTAGTTTTCATGGATAGCGGGAAATATTAGAAAATAACATCTAAATTTGTCGATTTTGGGTAGCTCTGCTCGAATTTCAATAACACGGTAATTACTTGGTTCTGAGCTGTTCGGCAGCAATTTGGTATTAACACTTGGCGCATGACCCGCCGCCGAACTCTTCGCTCAGGGGCGAAGGGGAAACTCGTAGAAAGCCTTGACCTCGCAGAAAAGCAAGTAAACTTGCAGCGAGGTGAACGCAAGCCAGAAGCCCCTTCGTCCCCTGTAGCTGAAGTTCGCATTACCATCCAAGCCATATTTTTCGCCATTGGTTAATAGCATCTTTAAATCCCATAATATCTAGACTCTGTAGAATTGCCGCAAGATAAATGACAAAACCAGCAATAATTTTCATCATTTTACCTGCTACGGAAAATTCTGCTCGTTCTCCATTTAAGCCAATTGAGGTTAGAAATTGAAAGGGTAGGCTAATTAGCCAAGAAATAAATTCATTGCACCAAAAAAGCGGATTTATCGTTCGCACTTTAGCTTGTTTTTGGTCCGACAGGTACATTCCTATTGCTCTGTCAATAACATCAAATAACATACTTGGTTGAATACTAAAACGAGAATAGTGAAAAATATTCAGGAACAAATCAATAAATTGCGACTTACCTCCAAATGCAGGCGCATCTGTCCATTGAATAGAGACAAGACCGTTGGCATTGAGTACAATTGAACGTATCTCATCTATTGCAAGATTTATCTTTGACCGCAATTCCAAAGAGGTTTGATTCTCCTGGAGTTCCAATATACCCATTGGTAAGGTTGTTGGTGTTACAGATGAAAAATATTTGAGGACATTTTCTTTGAACTCAATAAGTTTTTCAATTCTTCGGGTATTTTCAAAAATAGTTATTCTCTTATAATTTTTCATGAACTTACAATGATACAAAGAAACGTTACAGATGAATCAAGCAAAATCATAATTGCGATTTTGGAACAAAATGCTTTGATTCTTGAAATGAATGTAAAGCTGCTGGCGGCTCTTTTCCAAAATTCTTGCGAGGTCGTAGCCCCAAATGTCAAATTAACCCAAATGTAAAAATACGTTTCGAGCGAAAACGCACGCTTGCTTGACTTTGCTCGGAACTACACGAAAGCACGGCAATTACTCGGTTCTACGCTGTTCGGCGGCGGCAAATTCACGCTCTAACGCCAACCACAAGCAACACCGCCAGACGCTGCGGGAATTACACGCCGCCGAACTTGTTTTTATACGGCAAGCTACTCAATAATCCCAAAAAACGCAAGTTTTTTTGCCGAAAAAAAAATATCACCAAGAATCTGCAAATGCGAAAATAATACGAATTTTTCTGAATACAATGTGGCGCGTAGAATAATCCGTAAAAACTGTATTATTTTACCAAAAATTTGTATTGCTATAAAGCGGATTGAGTCGCAATAGCGGACAAAACAACAAAAATTTTATCTATTCCATTCTGCAGTTTTCTTTTGGGATATTCCGTCATTTTCAGGATATTATTCTGAATTTAAAATAATCCTTGAAAATCGTATTATTTTCATGCAAGCTCCCAAACTTCTTGACCGTGTCCGCGATACTATGCGGCTATTGCGCCTTAGTTATCGTACAGAGGAATCGTATATCCAATGGATAAAGGCATACATTCATTTTCACAAAAAACGACACCCCAAAGACTTAAATGAAACACACATCCGCTCGTTTTTGGTGCATCTTGCAAAAGAGAAAAATGTTGCTGCCTCTACGCAAAATCAGGCGCGGTCGGCACTTATTTTTCTGTATCAACGTGTCTTGGAAATCCCTGTAAATTTGCGGCATATTGAGCGTGTAGAGCGTCCTGCGCGATTGCCAGAAGTGTTCTCGCGTCAGGAAGTCATGGGTATCTTGCAGCATTTAACTGGCTGGGAACATCTCGCGTGTAGTCTCATGTATGGTACCGGAATGCGTATATCCGAGTGTTTGCGTTTGCGGGTGCAGGATATTGACTTCGATAATCTCTATATTACCATTCGTGCAGGCAAGGGCGATAAAGACCGTCGCGTGATGCTGCCTTTGAAGCTCAAAGATGCCCTTCTAAAACAAATCGAAATTGCCCGTCATTACCACGAAATGGACAAATTGGCTGGTTTCGGCGAAGCGGTGCTGCCCAATTCGCTTGCCAATAAGTACACCGATTTAGGGAAGAAATTTGGCTGGCAATTCATTTTCCCCGCAACCCGCCGCTCCCTCGACCCACGCGCCAAACCTGAGTTGCAACATATCGAACGCCGACATCATCTCGAAGATACCACCTTGCAACGTGCCGTCAAAACTGCCATTCACAAAGCTGGTATTGCCAAGCACGCCTCCTGCCATACGTTTCGGCATAGCTTCGCTACACATCTTTTGGAGAATGGCTACGATATTCGCACCATCCAAAAACTGCTCGGACACAGCGATATTCGTACTACGATGGTCTATACGCACGTCCTGAACGCCCACCAGCCGCGTATTATCAGCCCTTACGATGCTTTAACGGAATTTTCATACGAGTTTTCTTCTGAATTCACTTAGTATGCAATTCTTGATTGATGCAAAGATTGATGCAAAGATTGATGCAAAGATTGATGCAAAGATTGATGCAAAGATTGATGCAAAGATTGTTGGAACGCAGATGAAGCCCAGACTATCAGGATTTTGAGGACGTTTTTCCATCTTCATCATCCTTGCAGTCCTCACATCTACGTTCCTTGCTCACATCTTCCAGTATTACCGCGTAATGTCAAGAATCATATACGTAGGAATGTACAGACGAAAATTGCACTAAATTTGCAAACAAAAAAAGGCTGCATCCATTATAGATACAGCCTTTTCAAACTTTTTCGAGCATCAAAAACTTCAGCTCTCAAATTTCATATTTCTACTTTATCCTTCTGCCTTCTCTACCTGCTGACCTGCACTCGCAGCTTGTTGCAATGCCATTTTCCGAACAACATCTTTAATCGTGGAGGCAACCAAGCCATCCACAAGTTGGTCGAGTGCGGAATAATCTGGCTGCTTCACGTTCACGATGCGAAATAAAATATCAACGCCAACAATGTCCTTAAAATCGCGAAGTTTCTTGTTGTTCAAATCCAGAATCCACATCGTTGCTTGTGTTTTCGGGTTTTTGTGTGTGGAATTTCCTGCGTGTTCGTAAAACAGAACAAACCGCTTCCCTTTGAATTCCGTCGCATACACGGGACTGGTCAAGGTATCGGGGTCGAGACCAAAGGTTTCGGGATTTTCCTCACGCCATTCCAGCTTGCGCGAGCGTGTTTCCACAGCAATTACTTCCACAAGACGGTCTAATTCTACCGAACCCGCCGGACGATGCTGGTACTTAATCACTTCGTACAATTTTTTCAAACCCACATCTTGCGGGAATTCATCCTTGAACGCGCCGTAATCGTCCAAAAACTGCATCCGCACAATGGTTTCGTTATTGCCAGGAATGAACGGCGGCATCCGCTCTTCGTACACGAGCAAATTCCATTCCTTGTAGCGAGAAGAAAACAAACGGTCGGTAATGAGGTCGGGTTCGAGCGAGGTAAACTGCGACAAACCTTGTTCTCTCCAAACCAGCTTCTTTTCCCGTGTCAGATTGATAAGATTTTCTACCACCTGCACAAACATCAGATTAACCATTGTTGCGAAAGTTTTTGTGAAAAAATTTTTGAACAATTTTGAGCAAATGTACCAACAAACTTCGGAATAACAATGTGAATTTCAAACTTACTCAATTTCTGGAACATTTGGAAGCGCGAGCAATGTCCGCTCTTTTTCAGCAATGGTGCTGAGTTCCAGCAAATAGCCAAGATGCGCACGGACGCTTTCTGGCAGCACACGCCAAAACGCATTTTTCTCCAGCATCTTCGTATCCATGCGTTTTTGCAAGGCATTTAGGATGTTGAACGATATTTGCGCGTCTTCATCATCGTCGTCATCAGCAAAATACTTTTTCACGAGGCGTTCCACACGATTGGTCTCGTCCGATGGATAGCGGCGAATTTCTACTTTTGTTCCTTCATCCACGCCCAAACGCCGCTTCACAACAGCGATTGCCGTACTCAAGCCGCCAAGCGTATCTACCAAACCAACCTCGCTTGCACGTCGTCCCATCCACACGCGTCCCTTCGCAACACCGCGTATTTCCTCGTATGGACGCTTCCGACTCTCCGCCACACGCGCTACAAATCGGCGATAAACTTTCTCAGACTCAAGGTGAATACGTGCTTTGTCGGCAGAAGTGAGCTTTAATGCAGGGTCGTAGCCAATCGCAGAGGAACTCGTTGCAACAGTGTCCATCGAAACACCGATTTTATCCAACATCGCACTTGCGTCCGGCAGCATGAGAATAACGCCAATTGAGCCAGTAATCGTGTTCGGATGCGCAATAATCGTATCACACGCCATTGCCATGTAGTAGCCGCCCGATGCCGCAACATCGCTGAGAGAGGCATAAATAGGCTTTACTTTCGAGGTCTTGCGAATCTCTTCCCACATTTCATCCGATGCAAATGCCGAGCCGCCCGGGCTATCAATCCGCAAAATAATTGCCTTAATTTTCTTGCTTTCGCGTGCTTTTTTTAACTCGCGCACAAACGCACTTGCCACCAACTGTTCGTCTTCATCGCCAGAGGAAACAATCGTCCCCGACGCAGAAATAAGTGCAATTGCTTTATCGCTTTCGGTTGGTTTGCCGTCGTCGGCATTGCGGTAAGAATCGCTATTCACATAGCGGGCTATATTGACCAAACGCAAGTTTTTAAGCGGCTTTGAGGATGTTTTTTCTTCGTCGTCATTATCGTCATTATCGCCATTATTTTCGGCGTTCTCTTTTTCCGCCTTCTTTTCTGCAACTTTTGCCGCCACTTTATCACGCACTTTTTCGGCAACAGACCTTTTTCCTGTACCTGTGGAAGTAGAATCACCTTGCTTGGAAGCCTCATCATTCCTTGCTTGCGAAGCATTTTCTTTAGAAGATTCGCCACGATTCACTCGCGCCAAAATATACTCGCGCATCGCACCTTTCGAGCGAATACCATCCACAAAACCCAGCGCGACAAGCGAATCTGCGGTATAGACACCGCGCAGCAATACCCCGCGCACCGCTTCAGGACTCATATTTCGCGAAGCCGAGACCACGCGCACAAAGTCGTCGAAGCGAGAATTGAGAAGTTCACGAAGTTCTTGTTTTGCGGGTTCGCTAAAATTCGTGCGCGAGTAGGATTCCGCAAACGACTTGTATTCTTCAAATTGTTCAATGTGAAAATTCACCCCAATTTTATCCAACGTGCCTTTGTAGAACGGCGAAACAATGCTGAATCCATTCATTTCCATCACGCCTTCGGTCGGCATGAAGACGGAATCGGCGACTGATGCGATGTAGTAATCGCGCTCCGAGCCAATATCCACATAGGCGTAAATGAACTTACCCGATTGCTTAAAATCTTCCAGCGCAGCGCGTATTTCTGCTGATTTCGCGCCACCAGCACGCACACCGCCATCAATAAAAATGCCGTCAATGTGGTCATCGAACTTTGCTTTGCGAATACCTTGCAGCACGTCGAAGAGCGCGGGCGGACGGTCGCGGTCGTCCAAAAAGCTGAAAAAATCTTCTTGCGAGCGTTCCTGAATGCTGCCACTCACGCGCAAATGCAGGACGCTATGATTGCGTACCACCGCCGATTTTTTCTCCATCGCTCCCGTCAGAGCAATAATGCCACCGACAAGCAACGCAAAAAAACCAAAAATGATGATGAGAAAAACTAAAAACGGAATCCACCAGCGCGACTTCTTTCGGCGACCATATTTTTCATCGTAATAACGGTCATCATAGCGCGGATGACGCGAATACTGGGGTGCATTGGGGTCTTGAGGATACGGATTTTGAGGGGTGTCCATAGGAATCAAAGGAAACAAATTCGTGTCAATATGTGATTATACCTCACTGTAACGGTGAATCGCCAACAAAGTTACGCGGAAAAATGAAAGTACAAAGGAAAATGTACGGTATTTTTGTAGATTTTCATTGCCACTCGGCAAACACAAAACTTTTCTACCTATTTTCTTGTCTCATGCTTCAAACCGTTGTTCTTATCGCTCTTGGTAGCGGCTTAGGCAGTATTGCTCGCTTTGGCGTTGCGCACTTCCTTACGCCTCGCATCAATACTGGCTTTCCAATAGCAACATTTCTTGTCAATATCACTGGGTCATTTGTGCTGGGCTGTGTGGTGGCATTGGCTGGGGAGCGCGTCAATACTCTCTCGGCAGAATGGCGATACTTTTTGGCGATAGGCTTTTGTGGCGGTTTTACGACGTTTTCTACACTCTCGCTGGAACTTTTCACGATGCTTCAGGAAGGCAGATTTGGTGAGGCGTTTGGGTATATTGCAGCAAGTGTTATTTTGGGAGTTATGAGTATTGGTGCGGGATTAGGACTGGTGTATTGGTTGAATAAAGCATTGAAGGCGTAAGTAATTTGAAGCGCAAGTTAGAACGCCTGTGCGCCAGAAGTCAGATTTCAAGCCACAACATAGACTATTCTGTTTCAGAAAAAAGTACAGAAAAACCGCCCGACGGCAGCGTTTGTGCGCTCTTCAGCCGTCGGACGGAAATATGCCTTACCCAACCTGCCGCAAGCCCAATGTCTCCATCTGCTTTTCGATATTGAGCATATCCTCATAATTTTCGCCTGCTGCAATGCCATATATCGCTGTCAAGCCAGTTTCGGGGTAATACAGCGCGGAAAGTATCGTAAAATCGCGCCGTTTGAGATGTTTGTTCAGTTTTTGTATCACCTCTGCTTCTGTGCCATCCATCACCCAATTTCCTGCATACTTCGCGGTTTCTTTACCTATTTTCAGTAAATCGTTTTTTTGCAAACACATTGCCGACGAGCCGTTGATGCGGACATTGGCATCAATCACGTGAAATTTGCCGTGCTTATCTTCCAACACATCCACGCCAATCACCCCAAAATACCCGTGCTGATGAGCAAACGCGGCTGTATGATTGATAATGGTTGCGAATTGCTCCAGATTGGTATGTTCGTAATGAATCAAACCACCCAAATATACGCCTTGCTCGCTGACAAGCTGGTGCGTCGCGCCTAAAACGGTTACTTCCCCTTTTTTATTGACATAAAACTGGACGCAGTAATTATCAACGACATCGCTCACAAAATCAGAAACGACAACCGCTTCAACTAATTTCAAGCCCCAGTACGCTCGAAATTCTTTTCGGCAATTTTCCAAGTCCGTCTCGCTCCGAATCAAGTACGTGCCTTCTCCCGACAGCCCGTGCGACGTTTTGATGACGTAGGGAAATACTTTTGGTAAATTCACATCGTTCGGGTGAGTTTCCGAAAAATGGTGTTCTTGATACGAAGGCACAAGCGGCGAGACCTGATTCAGCGAAAGTTTGCTGAGAAGAAAATAGTGTTCCTCCGGATGAACGGCGTGGCGTTCAGGTTTCAAGCCATCGTACGGAAAAAGTGTGATGATTTTTTGCGTACTGTCATTGATGCGGTCGCAGTAGTTTTCGGGCGTGAATTTCTCGAAATTATACTCGTGATTCCACGTCTCCTGCCAATAGTCGAGCAGGGCTGGTGGCGGCTCGGCTATCAAAATACCTTTCGCGCCTGTTCCTAACACCGCCAGATTTTTCCATGCCTCGCGTTGGCACACTTTGTCGAAGCCCACTTTTTGATGCTCTTCGTTGCCGTCTTGGATAATGTAGCGAGATGTATTGGGATATTTCGACCACGCGGCTGTGCTTGGGTACATGAGCATAAACGCATAATCACCTTCAGCCGTATCGTTTTTGTACAGCTCGGCAAACGAATTTCCATCGAATAGTTTCATAAAAGTATGGTTCAAATGGGGGAAGATTTGGATTGATTCCGAAGTAATGTCAAGCATGGACAAATTTGGTTTGATTGACAACCAATTTCCACAATCGAAGTATCAAATTTCGCTACATCGGAATATACCTTCGGAGCTGTAAAAAACCTTGAGAATTTTTATGTTTGCTTTTTGGTGAGCTACAAAAAATGAGTTGCAGAAAGAGAAAAAGATTGCAGAGCTTTTTCTTGTTTTTGACCGCCGTACCAATAGCTTCAAGGCAGCAATCAGCAACAGACTGGAGGCGGAGGCTTGTTCATGGTTTCAAAAATTATGATTGAGAAGAAGATTGCCGTTGCTGCAGTGACCGTAATTCCTGCAAAAGCTCAATTTGTACACGCTGAAGCTCGGTCATGCGTTGCCATTGCTCTGTCAGCAAATGGTCTATTTTTTCCTGCACGGCGTGAATTTCTAATTCTGCTTTGAGATTCACTTGATAGTCTTTCTGCGCCCGCACACGGTCTTTTGCTTCTTGACGATTTTGACTCATCATTATTATTGGTGCTTGAATTGCGGCAAGACAGGATAACAATAAGTTCAGAAAAATATAGGGATAAGGGTCGAAAGGTCGAATAAATGCAAGAAACGTATTGACGAAAATCCACAAACAAAGAATGCAGAAAAACGAAATCAAGAACTTCCACGAACCTCCAAAACGCGCCAACGCATCCGACATTCTATCGGCAAACGTGCTGATTTCATCAGCCTCCTGCTCGTCTGGTGATGCAGAAATAATTTCGCGGCGCGTTATGCTCTGAATCACTTCGGTTTCTAATTCCGACACTTCACCCGAATTTTTTTCAATCAAGGATTCGATGTATTCCTCTCGAAAGCGCAGTAAATCTGGCTCGCAGATGGTATCGTGTCTGCTAAATTGCGGTGCTTCGTGCCGAATCTGCTCGAACAGCCCTTGCCGAAGTGTGGCGGCAGGAATCATGCGGGTTTCTGGTGCTGAATTGCCACAAATAGCGCATGGAATTGGTGTCGTCGTCGTCGGCGGCTCATTTGGTATCATACTATTGAAAAAAAATGTGCAAAAAAACCTGCCGGAGCAAGTGACACTTAACGCGGCGAACGAACCTGCACACCGCTTACAAGGGAAATATTCGCACCTAAAAACGGATTTCCGGCAATCCAACCTGCGGTTTTTGCCTCGCTTTGCACAAAGACCGAAAACCAATCCGAAATCGGGTAATTTCCCCTCACGCGCAAGGCTCCAAAAAACTGCCCTTCCAATGTGCGATGCTCTTGGTTCAAAGGCTGTGTGCCCGCAATAATCCTTGCTGTCCACGTCGTTGGTGCAGAAAATATCGGAAGCGGAATATCGAACATTTCTGCTTCCAAAGCCCAAAATGAGCTGTTGCGGTTTTGGTAATTGTGTACGCCCACAATGCCGCGCACTTCCGGCGTTATGACGAAAACTTCTCCGCCAACATCTGTTCCAAACGAAGTCATATATGCTCGCATGGCAGCATTCATGCGGAGTCCGGGCGAAAGAAAATCCAGCGAAATCGTGTTGATGCCAAGCGTAAGCGGCGAAGCCAGATTCAGCCACATCAAAGGCGCAACACGCTGAAAATACGACAAATCCGGCGCGGCAATACGCTCGGTGGTGATGTAGCGGTTGATGCCCACACCGGTCGGATGCGTACCAAGACTGTCGTAAGGCTGCTTTGGCGAGGAAATATGGTATGCCCAGCCCGTGAAATCTGGTCCCGTGAAATCGCGCTCAAGCACCGTGCGCTCACGGCTATTGACCACGCGAACAACGGAATCCGCCGAACCAAGCGCATTGGACGTAACATACAGCGCAGAGTAAATCTGCTCATACACGCTGTAAAGCGTGATGGG
This sequence comes from Ignavibacteria bacterium, assembly GCA_013298775.1. Classification (GTDB taxonomy): domain Bacteria; phylum Bacteroidota; class Ignavibacteria; order Kapaibacteriales; family UBA4661; genus PH2015. The sequence continues at coordinate 15,735 of JAAFIV010000052.1, forward strand.
AAGCCGCGTGTCGTGAATAACATTTTCCACTTGCAACGACCTTGCTAGAAGCTGCTGCGCCTCTACGCCTGATGCCAACATTCGGACAAACCCTGCGGGGTCTTGCGCTTTGAAGTCGCGTAAATACTGGTCTTGGATGCCGCTCACGCTTCCACCCGGAGTGCCAAACCGCGAAAACGGATTGTTACTGCTGATAAAGCGCGTTGCCATTGCTGCGCGGTGATATTCCTCGTGCAACCAGCCCGAACCAAGCGGCTGATTTGTTCCCACAAGATTAAAACCAAACATGGCAAATTCCGCCAGAAGCGAGTTTCCAAGCCGTCCCAACGCGGTATTGGTCGGGATGAGAGCATTCACTCCTGTTTGAACGCCAAAAGCAACGCCGGAGATGACCGACTGCGTGTACATCAGCGATTGCAGCATACTGGGATTTTCCCACAGCGACACCACGTAGTTCCCCGCATGAACAGGGCAGTTTGGGTTTACACAACCACGATTGGCGTTGGTTTGTGCGCCCATGCCCCAGTATGGCACATCCACAACGGGCAAACCCAAGAGCAGACGCGGCTTGTGCGTGGCGGAATCATTCCAAAACTGGGCGTACATTGGCTGTTGAAAAAGAATTCCTGCAACAAGTATCCACAGCACAACGAGAAGGTTACGGTTTTTCATTTGCTTGCAATTTGATGAATAAGATTGTTGTGTGCGCTAATGTAACAAAAATTTCCTAGTATTCCTGCTGTGTGCCTATTTTCGTAAGCGCACCTATCAAAACTCAAACCCATTACTTATATTTGACCGCAGTTCCCGTGGCAATAACGAAACTACCAATACGACCCGAATAGTCAATACGAATAACCGCATCAGCTCCCAATTCACGTGCTTTTACGCGCATTCCGGCATTGATGCCTTCAACAGTCAATATCCCCCACGTAGATTGTTGTGCCGTGATAATACCAAGCTCTTCGTACTCTCGTTTGACCTCGCCTGTTGTCAGTATGATTGGCGGCAGGTTTGTGCTGTCTTGCAAACGATAAAAATTCGTCGCAATTTCCGCTTTAGGCACAGAAGCACACTGAGAAAGAAGAAAACTTCCAAGCATAATACCCACAAGGGCAAGAATGGAGCGGGTTTGAGACAAAAACTGTTGCATAACAATTCAGAAAATATGAAAGAAATGGAAAAGGTTCTCCGACGTGATTAAAATCCAAAACTCAAACCCTTCAGCAAGATTGAGCCTTCCACGACCACTTGTTCTCCTTGCTTCAGCCCCGAAGCCACAATTACCTGCTCCGGCAAGGACGAAATCACCGTAACCGTGCGGCGTTCAAAGCGATTCTGTGCCGTTTGTACGAACGCATAATCTTTCCCTTCGACCGTCACAATCGCCGTCGGCGGAAGTGCAATCACGTGGTCTTGCGGCTCGGTAAAATCTACCTTTGCGAACATTCCGGGCAATAATTTTCCACCAACATTCTTCATACTGACGCGCACTTTCACCGTGCGTGTTGCAGGATCAACCGCATCGCCGATAGCAACGACGCGCCCTTCAAAGTTTTCGTTGGGGAACGACGAGAGTTTGATATTCACGCTTTCGCCATGCTCGACGTTGTGCAACTGCGATTCCGGCACATCGCTCATCATCCACACCGTGCCATTTGCTGCACTTTCCACGTCTTGCGGATTGAATCCAAGCGTTCTGAGGCGGGCTTCCATTTCGCCAAGCGTAGCCCGCGCCGTTGCAACGTCTGCTTCTGCCTGATTGACATCTTTCGCCGTTACGCCTTGATTTTGGTACATTTCCCGAATGCGCGTGAGATTGTTTTCGTTCAGTGCGAGCGTTGTTTTTGCTTGGCGATATTGCGAGAACAGCGAGGTAATATCAGGGTTTTCAAAGAGAACAATATTCGTTTTTTTACCTTTTTCCATTGATACGGAAATAGTAGCAACGATGCGTGCCGGTGCTGCTACGTTCACATTCGCCTTGCCTTCTTGCGCGAGCGATGTGCGAAAGCGTTCCATATTCGTCGTTGAATCCGGAAAGTTAATAACCGTTCCGTTTTGCGTGGTTTCGGCGTGTTGCACGACGCGAATTTTGGAAATGTCTTTACCGCTTGCATTAGAGCAACTTTGCAGCATTGATGCGGCGAGAAGCGCACTAGCCGCAAAAGCGAGGATTGATGAGGTTTTCATGGGATTGGTCGTAAAAAATCAAAGAAAAAGTTGTTTCAAAAAATTATCTGAGTGGCGCGACAATCGCACCAACGCTGTAATTAAGCTGCTCAAGCGCGTCGGCGCGGTCGCGTCCGAGTTGATTCATTTGCAGCATACTTGTTCGGTAAGATTGGTAAAAATCGGTGAACTCTACCAAACTTACGTTGCGCTTTTCGTAGCTGGCGGTCATATTCCGCACAAAATCTTGGTAGGCAGTAACAAACGAGCGGTCGAACGTACGAAAGAGCGCATCAAATCTAGTGCTGAGGCGGTATGCCGCAATCACGTCCTGTTCCGCGCCGCGCTTGGTTGCTTCCAAGGTGCTGCGCCCTGCGAGCGCGAATGCTTCCGCCGATTGGATATTTCCTTGATTGCGATTGAAGACGGGAATATCAATGCTGGCGGTAAGCGCGAAATAGTCCGGAAACGTAGATCCGGAGCGGGAATACCGTCCGCCAACCGCCACATTCGGCACGGCGAGGGCTTTCTGGAGTGCGATATTGCTTTCAGCAGCATTCACCTGTATTTGCGCAAGTTGCACGTCCGACCGCCGCTCACGGGCTTCGGCGAGAAGCTGTGCGAGATTCAGCGCGGAAGGACGAAGGCTGTCCAAAAAGGCTTGGTCGAGTTGCGGGATATATTGTGCCGTAGTGGTTGTATCGCGCAAGAGGAGGCGCAATGTGCTTTGCAGCGTGTCGGCTTCGGTTTGTAAATCCAAACGTTCATTTTCCAGCGTAAATTCCAGCGATTTCAAGCGCAACACTTCCGAAAGTAAAATCGTGCGCTGACCGTACATCTGCTCTGCTGCTTGCACCGTTTTTCGCACACCCGCAATGCTACTATCGTAGAAGGTAAGTGCTTCCTGATTGAAGTGCAAATCTACAATCGTCGAGCGCAGCGAATACCGCAAACCTCGCAGTAGTTCTCGCACGGCTAACTCACTCGTTTCAGCGTTTGCAACGGCAAGTGCAATACCCGCATCCAGCTTTCCTGCGGTCTGGATGAGTTGTTGCACCGCGATTTCCGTATTGGAATTATCGGAACTGCCGAATTGAAAAAACTCGCCCGTGCGAGCATTGAAGGCACTTTGCTCAATGGAGATATTGGGATTGGTTATGAGTCCTACCTGCACAACCGCTCCACGAGCGGCTTCCACGCCGTATTTCGCCGCGATTACTTGCAGATTTGCTTTCGTCATGCACTCTTCGGCACTGGCAATCGTGAGTGTTTGTGGGGGTTGCGCGTACAATGCCGTTGTTATAAGGAGATTGAGCAAAACGTATTGTGCCGCATTGCGGATGAAGGCGATATGTTGTTTTGTGTTCATGGTATTGACAATTCTACAAAATGCGTTATTGAATGCTTTTAACAGGTTGAATCGGATATTTCTCAAACATTGCTTGCACAGCTTTGGGCATATCTGCACTCATATTCGCAAGATTATCAACGCGCTCCGACGAAACACCGCGCCAAACCACGTTATTCGTCTTGCGGTCAATCGCATCCACGCTGAGTACGCCTTCGCTAATGACCGTGCGGTACGTGCGGTTATACACGGGAAAATAGCCGCCGCCGCCATACCACAAGCGTCTGCCCCAAAGAAAAGGCTGCGAGGGAGCGTATTGATACACGGGTTCGTTGTGATAACTGACGTTATTTTGCAAACCGATGTGATAGCGCAAGAGCAGGTCTGGAGCGGCTGTATCCAGCTTCATTACTCGTAGTTCTAATTCATTATCCACAGCATTTTGGATGACATTTGCTTGATTGCGAGCTGTGATGCTGTTTCGCAAATCTTTTTGGTCGGGCGGAAGCCACGCAAAGGAACGATATTGCCCGAAGGAAACAGTGTTGTCGCGCTCTGCGGTGGTGCGGACAGTTGAACAGCCGCTCATCATCGCAAGCCCCATGGCGATAAGCATGAGCAAAAAAAGGAACAACGCGCCTTCTGATTTATGGCTGTGCGAGCGATATGTTTGTTGCGTTTCCATGATGCCACCTCGAAAAATTTGGTGTGAGAACATTTGTTGAATTGTTTTTGAACAAGTGCTTGCTGTGTTCACTACAATTCTACGGGAAAGCAGATTAAAACGTTGTTAAAGCGGCATTAAGGTTTTTGGTATGACGTATAAAACAGTTTAACGGGGTTTTAATTCTTCTTTAATCCCCTGAAAGATATTTTGCTCTCGAAGCACGATTACTCTCGAAGCATTCATGCTTATCATCATTGAACCTTTCTCTTCACGCCACAATTTTATGGAGTCGTTATGTTGAAGTTTTTTGCACATCTGCGCACATCGGTCAAAATTGCTCTCGCCTTTACGTGCGTTTTGGCAACAATGCTGCTGGTCGGGGCGTATTCCGTCAGTAAAAGCATCCAAGGCAAAGCAAGTGTTCACGCCATGTACGAAAACAATCTTGTGCCAATCAATCTACTTTCCGACATTGCCGAAAACTCGCTGCTTATTCGGGTGCATATCCGCGATATTTTGCTAGCAGACGTTGGCTCAAGCGAGGCACAGAGCTGTATTGCAACGATACAGAACTTGATTGCCAAAAATAATACGCTTATTGAAGAATATAAGCAGCGTATTTCCAGTCCCGAAGAACAACGACTGTACGAGCAGATGATGGCAGAATTACAAGAACTGCGGCAGGTGCGCACCGAATTTCTGCAAACGGCACTCACAAGCCGAGAAAGAGCGATGAACATTCTCCGAAGCAGCCTCAAAGAAAAAAATGAACGTTTGGAACGCACCATCAATGCGCTTATCGCCGAGAATCGCCGTCAAGCAAAAGAGGCAAAAACGACAATAGAATCAGCAATGAACCTTTCGACGGTAGTGAATGTGGGCGGTTTGGGGTTTGCGGTTTTGACAGCATTAGTGTTTGGCTTCTTGCTCATGCGAACAGTAAATACACCACTTGTACGGCTGACCAAAGCTGCCGAAGAGAAAAACTTTCAAACCGCAGCAATAACAAATCTCGCTTCGCTGCCAGAGGAAATCGGGCATTTGGCAAATGCACTGCAAATGATGTCGGCATCGGTCGCGCAGGGGCTTCGCCTCAAGCAAGCAATGGAGAGCCTTGTAAGCGAAACAACCTTTGAAAAAAGCCTTGAGGTGCTGACAGACAAAGCGCAAAGCGTGATGCAGACACGTTTTGCAGCACTGGCAATTTTTGATGATGCAGGCAAAATTGAGACGTTTTTGAATCGCGGTTTCTCGGAGGAAGAAATTCGCCGCATCGGTCATCATCCCGTCGGGAAAGGTCTTTTGGGCTATGTGCATAAAGCGCAAGCAACGGTGCGCACTTCTGACCTCAGTAAACATCAGCATTCCGGCGGTTTTCCCGCCGGGCATCCGCCGATGAAAACTCTGCTTGCCGTGCCGATTCTTGCCGGAACAACCTCGTTTGGCAATCTCTACGTCTCGGAAAAACAAGATGGAACGCCGTTCACGGAGCAGGACGAAGAATCGCTTCAAACCTTAGCAAACCTTGCGGCAAAGATTATTGCTGCCCGCAAAGGAGAAAACGCTGTTCGAGAACAAAGTGAATATTTGAGTAAAAGTGTGAAAAATATTTTGGCAGAAATTGAGCATTTTGCTCAAGGCGATTTGACCATCAGCCTCAGCACCGACCGAAACGATGATATTGCGCGGCTTTGCGAGGGAATCAACCGTGCTGTGGTGAATTTTCGGAATTTGGTCGTGCGGGTACAAGAATCCATGCAGCAAAGCACTCGTGCTGCATCGGAAATCAGCACGGCAACGAGCGAAATGGCATCAACCACCGAGCAGGAAGCCGCACAAACCGCACAAATGGCTGCGTCTATGGAAGAAATGGCACGGACGATTGCCGAGAATGCCCGTCTTACCTCGCGGACGGCACAACTTACGCAAACAAGCGGACGCAGCGCCGAAGAAGGTGGGAGAATCGTCGTCGAAACATTGCAAAGAATGTCGGCAATTTCGGCAATGGTCAATACAACAGCAACAACCGTGCAGCGTTTGGGCGATGCAAGTTCGGAAATTGGGGAAATTATTTCGGTGATTGATGAAATTGCCGACCAGACCAATTTGCTGGCGTTGAATGCCGCCATCGAAGCCGCCCGCGCAGGAGATTCGGGGAAAGGTTTTGCCGTTGTTGCCGATGAAGTCCGCAAACTCGCCGAGCGCACGACACAAGCCACCAAGAAAATCGCCCAGACAATTACGCAAATCCAACGCGAAACCACAACTGCCGTTGAACAAATGCAACAAGGCAGGAACGAGATGCAGCGCGGTATCACGCTTGCCGGAGATGCACAAAAAGCTCTTTCGACGATTGTGGATGCGGGAAAAGAAGTCGCCACGATGGTTGCCGAAGCCGCCAGTGCCGCACAGCAGCAAACGATGACTTCCAACGAAATTGCCCAAAGCGTGGATACCATGTCGGCGGTGATTCAGCAGTCTGCCTCTGGCATAGCGCAAATAGCGCGTACTGCCGAGCATTTGGACGGTATGACACGGCAGATGCAGGAACTTATTCAAACATTCCATGTAGGCGAGAACCAAGATTTGAGGCTGCTTTCAGGAAAAGACTAAAAGGAATATTGGAAAAACACCGCTTATCACTTTGCGATAAGCGGTGTTTTTTTTGGAAAAATTTCTACTGGAAAGGTTGTATTATTTACCATAGAAAAAGCCAAAGCCCTTATACTACAACGCTTTTAGTCTGCGAAAGTGAAGGATGTGTTGTTTCGTTTTGGATAGCGAAAATAAAATCCCTAAATTAGTTATAGTAACGAATATCTGAAGGTTATCCAGTGCCGAGAGCAAGAAAATTACCGTGCCGCAACGTAACGCTATGACGTTCAAGGCTGCCCATCCAAATTGAATTCTCTTGAAAACGCTTTGTGCAAAAGCAAGTAGAATTCGTGCCGTTGTCACGATGAAATAGACATCCGCAAAAAGATTATAACCGTGCAGATAGTTCACATACGTGAATAAAATTTTTCCATCATTTTCCCTTTCGGTAAACTCAATAGTGAACGCCGATTCACTCATCGTGTTCAACCTGTCCAAGGCATTGCTACGTATTTTTTTTCAAAACAAATACAATACTATGAATGCCATTACGTTAGAGAATTGGAAATGCAAATGAACTATGTAAAAAGTGAAGAGCAGACTACACTCGCACCTCTATACAAGACCTGTCTGCCGTACACATAGAGATTTCAATACTGGACAATACTTTTGCTCTATACTCTAATCCATTTATTTTTATTGTTTATTTGAGAAGTGTTATGATAAAAAAATATACCATGAAAACAGTATGTTTTCTCATCTGTGCGATGTTCTTTACCGCAAGTGCTATTGCGCAAGAACTGCCGCCCAATGCTATTCCTGGCAAGTGTTACATCAAATGTATCACTGCCGATGAATTCAAGGAGATAACAGAAACGGTTACGGTTGCTCCGAGCTACAAAAAACTGAAGGTTGTTCCTGCCACTTACAAAACAATTACCGAAAAAGTTGTGGTAAAGGAAGCTGGTAAAAAATCGAACTTTGTACCTGCAACCTTCAAAACGGTTGAGGAAAAAGTTGTGGTGAAAGAAGCATCGAAAAAACTTGTTTTGGTGCCAGCAACCTTCAAAACCGTTGAAGAAAAAGTTCTCGTCAGAGAAGCAGCAGAAAAGCTCTCCGCTTTGCCGCCCGCCTTCAAAACGGAGACGGAAAAAATCATGATAAAAGAGCCATCAAAAAAACTTGTTGCTATACCCGCTACCTATAAAACCGTCGAGGAAAAAATTGTCGTCAAAGAACCGACAAAAAAGGTCATTACCATACCCGCAACGTATAAAACCGTTGATGAGAAAATTATGGTCAAAGAGCCATCAAAGCGGATTGTAACTTCTCCTGCGACATTCAAAACCGTCGAGGAAAAAATCGTCGTCAAAGAAGCCTCCAAAAGAATTATTACTACTCCTGCCACCTACAAAACGGTGGAAGAGAAAATTATGGTCAAAGAAGCAGGACAACGACTGCTTGCAACGCCAGCAACATTTAAGCAATCCAATGAAGAGATTGTTGTCAAAGAAGCTGGCAAAAGACTCATCACCATCCCCGCAACATACAAAACCGTTGAGGAAAAAATTATGGTAAAAGAGCCATCAAAAAAGCTCATTACCATCCCCGCAACGTACAAAACTGTTGATGAAAAAGTCCTTGTCAAAGAAGCCTCAAAAAGACTCGTAACGACTCCTGAAACCTACAAAATGGTGGATGAGAAAGTGCTTGTCAAAGAAGCATCCAAAAATCTTGTTACTCTTCCTGCAACGTACAAAACCGTTGAAGAAAAAGTCATGATTAAAGAGCCATCCAAAAGGCTTGTTACGACCCCCGAAACCTACAAAATGGTGGACGAGAAAGTCCTTGTCAAAGAAGAATCGGAAAAACTTGTTACTATTCCTGCAACGTATAAAACCGTTGATGAGAAAGTCATGGTCAAAGAAGCATCGAAAAGAATGGTTACTATTCCCGAAACCTATAAAATGGTGGATGAAAAAGTCTTGGTGAAAGAAGCATCTCAAAAACTTGTTACTATTCCTGCGACGTACAAAACTATTGATGAAAAAGTATTGGTAAAAGCTGCTTCGACACGCCTTGTAACAACACCAGCGACCTACAAAACGGTTGATGAAAAAGTGCTTGTCAAAGAAGCATCTAAAAGAATGGTATTCAAACCAGCTACATACAAAACTGAAGAAGAAAAAATTCTTGTCCGCGAAGCTGCCGAACGATACAATATCACTCCGCAAACACTTAAAGCTGTGCAAATTGCCTACAATGCAAAAGATGTAGCAACAGGCTTGCAGGTCGTTCCAGCAACATTTTCTCAAGAAACCAAAACATTTGTCGTGAAAGAGAAATCTGGCAAATGGGAGTACACAACACTTAAAGATTGCCCTTCGGCAAATAAAGAAGACTGTATGACGGCGTGCTATGTCGAAACGCCCGAAGAAACCGTTACGCTGACGATTACAAAACTGGATGCAGATGCGACCACAAAACCAACGACAAAGGCAGGAGCAGGCGATGGAGTAGGTGCAAGAAGTGCTTCGGGTTCGTATAAAAAAATTACTGTTGGTTCACCGGAAAATATTTCTTCGGTTGAAATTCCCGCGCAATACGCTGTGATTAAACGCCAAGTGCTTGCTACTCCCGCTTCATTTGACGAAATTGAAATTCCAGCAGAGTACAAAATCGTGAAAAAACAGGTTGTAGATCAGCCAGCAGAAACCAAAGAAATTGAGATTCCCGCGGAATATAAAACTGTTAAAAAAACAGTTGTCGATAAACCTGCTCGCACCGAAGAGATTGAAATCCCCGCACAATACACCACTGCAAAACGCAAAGTGGTAGATAAACCAGCGGAAACGAAAGAAATTGAAATCCCTGCGGAATATAAAATTGTAAAAAAAACCATTGTGGACAAACCTGCCGATACACGTGAAATTGAGATTCCAGCAGAATATGCCATGAAAAAGCGCAAAGTGGTGGACAAACCTGCGGAAACCAAAGAGATTGAAATTCCAGCGGAATATGCAATGGTAAAACGTCAAGTGATTGACAAACCCGCAGAAACCAAAGAAATTGAAATTCCAGCGCAATACACGACAACCAAACGCCGCGTTGTAGATAAACCCGCAGAAACCAAAGAAATTGAAATTCCAGCAGAGTATAAAATCATCAAAAAAACTATTGTTGATAAACCTGCTGAAACGAAAGAAATTGAGATTCCGGCGGAATATACTGTCATCAAAAAGACTGTTGTGGATAAACCCGCAGAAACAAAGGAAGTCGAAATTCCAGCCGAATATGCAAAAGTAAAACAACAAGTTATTGACAAGCCAGCAGATACAAAAGAAATTCCGATTCCAGCAGAATATCGGACAATGAAAAAAACTGTTGTGGATAAACCCTCAGAAACAAAGGAAATTGAAATTCCTGCGGAGTACGCCGTTATCAAAAAAACTGTTGTGGATGAGCCTGCTGACAGTGAAGAAATCGACATTCCAGCAGAATATACAACCATCAAAAAACAAGTTGTTGATAAACCAGCGCGTGTCGAGGAAATTGAGACTCCAGCAGAATATAGCACTATCAAAAAACAAGTTGTTGATAAACCGGCTCGCGTTGAGGAAATTGATGTTCCAGCAGAATACACCACTATCACAAAACAAGTGGTGAGCAAACCTGCTGGTACAGACGAAACACCAATCCCTGAACAATACACGGTTATCAAAAAGCAGGTTGTTGATAAACCAGCGCGTGTAGAAGAAATTGAGATTCCGGCTGAGTACAAAACCGTAACAAAGCAAGTTGTTGCGTCCGAAGCACGTACCAATACTATCGAAACACCAGAAGAATTCACAACTATCACCAAAACAGTGATTGACGAGCCGGCGACGACGACTGAAGAGGTTGTACCAGCAGTTACGAAAACCATTACCAAGTATGAATTGGTCAAAAAAGGCGGTATTACGGTTTGGGAAGAAATTGATTGCGGTATCGTTGGCACGTACAACGTTCTCCCGATTTTGTACGATTATAACAGCTCACGAATCACACCCGAATCGGTCCAAGTGATTGACGACAACTTGCTAAAACTTTTGAAAGACAAACCCAATGTACGTGTGGAAATTGCTTCGCACACTGACGCAAGAGGCAATGATAATATGAACTTGTCGTTGTCTCAACAACGCGCCCAAGCTGTCGTAAATTATCTTGCTTCCAAAGGTATTCAACGCTCACGTTTGGTTCCCAAAGGCTATGGCGAGACACGTTTGAAAAACAAATGTGCAAATGGTGTCGATTGCTCTGAAGAACAACATCAGGCTAATAGAAGAACTGAGTTTAAGATTATCAATTAATCCCGCGAATCTTCTCACAGGATTCGCCGCGATAAAAAAGGAGCAACGCTTTGTTGCTCCTTTTTTTATGCCCTGTGCCGGCGTAGAACCTAACCTTTACTCGTTTGTTTGATTAACCGTGAATGCTGAACACTTGTAATTTTAAGCACTTTGAGGGTAATCTTTATCGGCTTCAGAACAACGCCAAAAGCACTTTCTAGTTCTTCCTTCATAAGTTTATCATACAAAAAATGGAAATCCCAATCGTACACGCCGTTGTTGGTTTTCGTGAAAAAATAATTCGTTTTTTTCACGCCACTTAATAACTTGCAAAGCTCACTAATACTTATGTTGTCAGCTTGGATGCGGTCAGTTCCGATTTGGTAATTGAGCGTGTTTTCTTCCAAATGAATTTGCGTGGAATCCCACAACATTTTCTCATCAGTAATCACCAATTCTTGCCCCGTAAATTCCTGTTCAATCTCCGTTTTCACAAGATTATTGACCCGTAAAACCTGCTCCACAATATCCTGCTTCTTCTCTTTCCACATTGCGGAAGAACAGGTTACTCTAATACGTTTATCTGCCGCCGAAGCGACGGAGACTTCACAAGGATAAAGGTCTAATAATGCGGTAAAAAGTTTTGAAATTGTGCCATCAAAAACCACGCTGCGCTCGCCGAAAATCAATTCCGTATCCTCAGAACGGCTATCTTCAATACGCAATGCGACTGGCTCCGAAGCCGATTCTATTGGTTCGTCAGGAAATTTCACTTTGAGGATGTGTGCAAGCGGCTTCACGGCTTTGTATTTTTGAGCCTCGTAAAAAGTTTGCAGCATTGTTGCACTCAAATCGCTGGGATGTCCTTGCCAAAGAGCATTTCCAGCTAAATCAAGTAAAACCGCGTAAGGACGTTTCTCAATATGGTATTTGTCAAAATTCGTGGACTGATAATCAGCAACTACCATCAAGCGGGAAGGCTTTTTTTCTTGAAATTTTTTCAGTACAGAACTGCTCTCATCAGAAATAGACATCACAAAGAGTTTGTCTTTGTGGGTTGCTTGAAAATACTCTAATTGCTTGGAAGCTGTGTGGCAAGGTCCGCACCACGTCGCCCAAAAATCAAGCAAAATGAGTTTTTGCTGTTCAAATGCTACAATAGAGTTTTCCGCAATGACTTTTGCGACGGTAATATCTTGTGAGTACACCGACGGCACGAGCACTATCAAAAACAAGAGACAACATAAGCGATTCATAATGCTGTGAAAATAAATGGATAAATGGTTCGTACGATTGAATCGTTTTCACCAATGATACATGAAATTTTCGTACCATTTTTTCATTTTCTCCTGAGAGAACTTTCCAGCATTCGTATATTGCCGCATGAAATCCGACTCCCTTTTCTACAAATATTTTCAACTTCTGCCAGAAGCATTGCTGTTGCTCGCTGGAGAGAAGGCTGAAGACCCCGCGCAGTATCGCTTCCAATCGGTGGAAGTGAAGGATTTGTCGTTTCGGCTGGATGGTGTGCTGGCAATGGCGGATTTTCAAGGTGTCTTCTTTTTTGCGGAAGTGCAGTTTCAGAAAGATGCGCAGCTTTACCATCGGATTTTTGCGGAGATATTGGTGTTTCTGTATCAGCACCGCCCCAAAGGTCGCTGGCGTGTTGTTGTCATTTTCCCAAAGCGGAGTATTGATGCGGGTGTGCCGGACGATTTTCAGGAATATCTTGCGTCGGGACGGCTAAAAATCGTATATTTGAATGAGCTTTCGGACAAGGTTTTATCGGCATTCCCGCTCAATTTCTTGCAACTTGTGAATGCTCCCGCCACAACCGAAGCCGTTGCCGAAAAAGTACGCTCCGTCATGGCTTCCTTGAAGGCAAAAGACCGACGTTCTGAGGTAGAAAACCTTATCCGAAGCATCATTGCGGCAAAATTACCCCAACTCACATTTGAGGAGATAAAAGCTATGATTGAACCAACATTGAGTTCGCTCCAAAAAACGCGCTACTACCGCGATTTGAAGGCTATGGAGAAACAAAATATTCAACAAGGATTGCAACAAGGATTGCAACAAGGATTGCAACAAGGATTGCAACAAGGATTGCAACAAGGATTGCAACAAGGTGAACGCAAAGGTGAGCAAAAAGGCGAGCGCAAAAAACAAGAAGCCATCGCACGAAATATGCTTGCAGAAGGCTTAGAGATTGCCCTCATTGCCAGAGTTACAGGACTCAGCCAACGCGCAATAAAAGCACTTCAGGATGCCTGAGGAGATAAAAGCTATGATTGAACCAACATTGAGTTCGCTCCAAAAAACGCGCTACTACCGCGATTTGAAGGCTATGGAGAAACAAAATATTCAACAGGGATTGCAACAAGGCGAGCGCAAAAAACAAGAAGCCATCGCACAAAATATGCTTGCCGAAGGCTTAGATATTGCCCTCATCGCCAAAGTTACAGGACTCAGCCAACGCGCAATAAAAGCCCTTCAAAACGCATAGACACACCATATTTTCGACCCAAAAAATATCAAAGCCGCTTGGAAACACACCTCCAAGCGGCTTTCCACGTTTTAACCCGCCTTTAAGACCGTTTTAATCTCCTCCTGCGTAGTTTGACCAGGTAACAAGTACCAAGCACCAAGTAACCAAGTAACCACTATGATTCGCGCACTCCTTCATTTCTCGCTTGCACAGCGTCTTGCCACTCTTATTCTTGTCGGAGTGAGCGTTGGTCTGGGCGCGTGGGCATGGACTTCTCTCAAAAAAGAGGCATATCCCGATGTCGGCGACACGCAAGTAACCGTCATCACGACCTACACCGGACGCGCTGCCGTCGAAGTGGAACAGCAAATCACGATTCCGCTTGAACGGGCGTTAAATGCTGTACCCCGTGTCATTGCTCGTCGCTCGAAGACGATTTTTGGGTTGTCCGTGATTCAACTCACCTTCGAGGACGATGTGGATGATTACTGGGCGCGGCAGCGTGTTTTGGAAAAACTGGGCGATGCCGAACTTCCCGATGGCGTAAATCCTGCGTTGGGACCGCTCACCAGCCCCGTTGGTGAGATTTTCCGCTACGTGATTGAAACCGATGATGCCGATACGCTCATGAATCCGATGCAACTACGCACCTTGCAAGACTGGACCATCATCCCGAAACTCCTGCAAGCACCAGGCGTGGCGGACGTTATCAACTTCGGCGGTTTGGTGAAACAATATCACATCATCACCTCGCCGGAAAAATTGCAAGCGTACAAACTCACGCTGCAAAACGTGATTGATGCTGTGCAATCCAACAACCTTAATACTGGCGGAAACATTATTCGGCGCGGCGAACAGGGCTTTGCTGTGCGCAGTATCGGCGCGATTCGCAGCAAAAGCGACATTATGAATGTGCTGCTCACCCAGCAAAATGGCGTTGCGGTCTTCATTCGTGATGTGGCGACGG
>JAAFIV010000053.1 GCA_013298775.1 Ignavibacteria bacterium
TGTACTCCCGATGCAAACTGCTGATGTCCACATTCTTCAAGCCAAACTTCCAGCTATTATCGCTCCGTTGTACGCGCTTAAACTCAGCGATGGCTTTCCGATGGGCTTCGCGGGCTTTCGGCATGAGCGCGGCAACACCGGAATAGGCGCAAAGGTCTGCTATTTTCAAATACACCTCAAACACCATCACAAACGACCGCATAGTTTTTCCAGCATCATCTGCAAAACCGTCAATCGGATAGCCGTAAAGCCTCATGTTTGCAACACTTACTTTGCGAATGCGCGTTTTTACCATTGCTGCTGCTTTCGCTTCCAAAAGGGCAATTTGCTCAGAAAGCAAGCACTGATGCGCCTTTATGTCTGCTAAGACTTCGTAAGGGGTTTGGAAATTGTTCGGACGCAAGGCTATTGCTTCTTCGGCAGCAATTTCTGCTCGCTTTATTTCGCCCATTTGCAGATAAATTCTCGCTATTTGTGCCTTTGCTTCCTGTGTTGATGCGGGATAGCGAGTGCGGTGGACAAAGTAATCCCACGCATCACGTTCAAAATCGTTATTCGGCAAATACTGCGGCTCTGCTTCGCAAAACATCGTGTAGTATCGCAATGCCGCATCGTTATTGCGTTTGTGGTAATACTGCATTTCGGCATAATAAAACCATGTTATTCCCAAACCGCTTTGCAGCGTGTGGCGGAGGGTTTCTTCCTCGTTTTTAGTATCGTGCTGCCAAAACTTCATGTCGAAATAGTGAATTGGCACAGCAGGATTCAGGCGCAGTGCGGTTTCCAAGAAATACTCCATTGCTTCGGGATCGACATCACGGTAAAAGAGCCAAAGAACCTGCGCAAGCGTAATCCATTCGTAATCAAACACGTTCACCTTGTTCAGCAATGCTTCAAAATATCCACGATGCTGTGAAAATTGCGTCCATTCCTCATGAAATAACTCATCGTAGAATACCCCATCGGCATTGCCGATACCGTCCTCAAACGGATATGCGACATCAAACATTCGTGCGGCTTCCATGATAGCAAGTGCTTCATCGGATGTTGAACGCTGAATTGCACGAAAGCATTGGTCATAGATTGCACGACGAATTTCCCCCGACGTTCCTCCGCCGATAAAATTATCGCGCCAATCCAATTCGTAGGATTGAAACGGATAATATCCTGACAAAATCTTTGTATTGAAAAAATCGCCGTGAAACTTATCCAAAAAACTCCGACCGCCTGAAACCATGCGCCATGCAGCACTAATCCACGCAAGCAAGCCAATATCTTCCCGCTCCCATTCCATTTGTGGATGTAGTTTCAAACAATTCAGCACACAATAACCGTATCTGCATTGAAGGCGAGCATTGATGCGGTAATTGAACAATTCTTCCAACAGAATAATGAAGTAATGCCACGTGATATTCTTCACCTCAAAGAGCGCTTGATTACTTGCTTCGTCAAGAAAATCACCACACTTTTCCGCGATAAATTCCACCAACCACACTTCACTTTCGTAATAATCCACGACAGCACCAAACTGAATTTGCGCTTTCAAAAAACATAACACCCGCTCAACATCGCTTGAAACAACACCGCTTGAAAACTCGTCCGGGACGATGTACGTATGGTAATTTTGGTGATGATTTTCTTGCTCCTCACCCGTCATAAACTCCGAAAGCGGCGTATGGTAGGCTTTCGCAAACAGTTCAAAAAAGAGCGTGTAACTCGGCGTTTCTGCACGATGCACTTCCACCAACGCGAGTAAACAAGCGTAGTAATCCACCATTGTTTCATGCGGTGAATCTGTGGTGCCATTCTGGTAAATGGTCAGGTTGTGAAATTCCTCTTTGGTCATGGAATTTGGGTAAAATTTTGCTCATTACTCGCCGGTATATTCAACATACCCAGCGCATCGAAACAAGGAAATGTGATAGGAAATATCAGCCTCTCGCGCCGCGAAGGACGGCAAATGTTCACGCACAAATTCCGCCGCAGCCTTGACCATTTCTTGCGTTGTAAAGATACTTGCATCCAAAAAACCGCTCATTGCGCCTGCTTGCTCCGTTTTCATTATCAGCGACAACGTACCAAAACCTCCATCCACCACAACGTAATCTCGAAGTTGTTCCAATGGAAAAACGCGAGAAGCATCGTAGAATCGAGCCGTGATGTAGAGCGGGTTTTGTGTGGGAAAATGTTCGATATGCCCGTCAAAGGTTTCCCAATCAATCGCGTTTATTACGCTCCAATCCGTCCAGTTATACTTCGCATCAATGACGTAAAAAGCGACTTCGCAGGAGAATGTTTCGTAGGTGAATTTAATGGTTTTCTCTATGGAAAATGCTTGTTTCAAGGCGTTTCGGTAGATGATTTGATGAACAGTTTTTTTTGCCTATTTTGCAGAAACACATCATCAAGCATCATCGTTTTTACCATAGTATTTCTCAGCAAAATGACATATACCATTGCACTGGAAGAAGCCCAAACACACTATCTCGCACTTATTGAACAAGCCTCAAAAGGTGATGAAATAGTGCTTCTACGCGGAACAACTCCGTTTGCGAGAATACTACCGCCCGAAATTGAAACCCAAAAAACACCCCAAAGCCGATTACAGTTTGGTATGGGCAAAGGAAGTATTCTTTTTATGGCGGATGATTTCGATGCGCCATTAGAGGACTTTCGGGAGTATATGTGATGCGGATTTTGCTTGATACTCACACGTTTTTATGGTTTGTCGAAGGCGATACCGAGCAACTCAGCAAGCGCGTTCAAAAACTCTTACAAGACCAAGAAACGACGGTAATTCTGAGCATCGCCAGCCTTTGGGAACTTGCCATCAAAACCAGCACAGGCAAACTGAAACTGTCCCTGCCTTTTGCTGAATATGTTCAACGCTACATTCTTGATGCGGAAGCCGAGATAATGCCTATTCTTCCCGCCCATACCATCGCAGTTTCCAACCTTTCTTTTCACCACCGCGACCCATTTGACCGCATTTTGATAGCGCAAAGCCTGAGCGAAAACATCCCGATATTAAGCCGTGATGCGGTATTTGATGATTACTTGATAAACCGCATTTGGTGAAAAATTTCTTTACTTTTTGCCGCTATATTCCACAACACCAACACGCTCAAACAAGCAAATATGATGATAAAAACCCACTCCTCTGGCTTTCTGCATCAATTCAACATTCCCTCCTTGAATCATCAAAAAGGGTAAATAATCTTCAACAAAATACACCGCAGAGTTCACCATTTCTTGTGTTGTAAAGACACGTGCATCAAGATACCCACTTACAAAACCCACCTCGCCCAAATCATTGTTTCTGCTTCGTATTTCCAGCGTTATTGTACCAAAACTTTTCTCTGCCGCGACCAAATCATGCACGTCTTTTGTTACGTGAACGCCGGAAACATCATAGAAGCGAGCCGTGATGTGGAGCGGGTTATGAGGAATGTCAATATCAATCGCATCAAAACCAAACATCTCATCCACGACGAAAAAATCAACATCGCAGGAAAATGTTTTGTAGATGAAGGTTTCATGGGAGTATTCTTCGTCGGGAAATCGCATGGCTTTTGTGCAGATTTGGTGCGGAAAGAGAGCGTTTCTTTGAAGGTGAAAAATACAAAAGATGTGGCAGGAAAATCGGGGAGTTTAATAAGTGTGGGGGTTTTATCAATAAGTGCAGGATATACCTTTTCTTCGGTTTTGAAAGTACAATCACCCTTGAAAATTGAAAATGGCATTTTTAATTTACAAGGTTTTCGGAAGAAAGGTTGAACGGTAAACATGACATCGCAAGACTTTTACTCGCGGGAAATCGTAAGAAAATCAGGATAATTTTCGCGGTGAATAATCTGCACAGGCGCGTCAGGATAGGCTTCTTTCCACGCTTTGGGAATGGAATATTTTGCCGAAGGAGACCATTTACATTCAAATGCGGCAAGCCCACCCGAAGCAATTCCTTCTTCTTCGACAATATCAAGTTCTTGCTGGTCGTAGGTGCGCCAAAAATAGGAATTGAGAAAGATGCGACGGCTGTACGCATGAGCTTTTACACGCTCTGCAATGCAATAATTTTCCCATAAACGCCCGATGTCTTCTCGCACGGCGAGTGGTCGAAAATTTTGAATGATGGTATTCATAATGCCATTATCTAAAAAATACCACCGATTACTCTTCGCAATTTCTTTTCGCAAATTTCGGCTAAAACCCTGCCGTTTTATGATGATGAACACTTTCTGCAACAGGTCTAAATACCGCTCGACCGTGTTTTTATCAATGCCCAGTTGTCGCCCAAGTTCTGGTAGCGAAACCTCTTGCCCAACCTGAAACGCCAGCAAGCGCAATAAATCAAGAAGTTTCGAGGAATGCTTCACACCAGCAACCGCCAGCACGTCCTTCAAAAGCAAGCTAGAAACAAGGTTTATCAAATACTCACCTTTTTCGGCATAGCTTGATAATTGCCAAACACGAGGATACGAGCCATAGATAAGACGTTCTTCCAAATTCGCTTTCAATTCAAGCGCGTTTTCATGGGCGGCAATTTCTGCGTACGCAAGCGGGTACATATACAACACTTTCGACCGCCCGACAAGCGGCTCACTCATTTCTCGTACGCTAATTGGCGCAGAGCCGCTCGCAAGCACACGCACCGACGGCACTTCATCAACGAGCAATTTCAGGTGTTGTGCGGCATTGGGCATTTCTTGAACCTCATCAATCAACAGAAGGTCATACGCGGAAAACGTCTTGCGATAATGCTCCGCCGTGCGCGGCTCGAAAAGGGCTTGTGCATTGAGTGTTTCGCTATTGAGATAGAGCGTTTTGCCGCTATATTCTTGTTCCAAGCGGCGCAAAAGCTCGGTTTTCCCAACACGACGCGCTCCAAGCAGCAATACTACTTGTCCGGGTTCTAAGCGGTCGTGAATTTGCTGCAGTAAAACACGATTGATAAATTTCATTTTTTCACAGAATTATGATAAATTACGTGAATTACGCTCACATAATTTAGCTAAAAAAAGTGAATTATCTCAGCCAAAAGCAATTTTTTGATATTCAGTAATTTTGGCGTAAGTTTATTGGCAAAATAACATAAGAACAAGGAAAAAAGCCATGATACAGACTAAACATCTCTTCATTAGCCATTCTTGGACATATGGCGACGCTTATGATAGATTGGTCGCATTGCTCGAAGCAGCCCCCTATTTTTCGTTCAAGAATTTTTCCGTACCAAGACACAGCCCAATTCATAACGCGCCAAACCAGCAATTACTTGCAGAAGCAATCAAGGCACAAATTGCTCAATCCTCCTGTGTGCTGGTTTTAGCTGGTGTTTATGCCTCTTATTCCAAATGGATTGATAAAGAAATTGCAATAGCCAAGCGCGGCTTTATGTACCCAAAGCCAATCATCGCTATTGAACCTTGGGGGAGCGAGAAAACATCAGTATTGGTAAGACAAAACGCTGATATTATAGTGAAATGGCAAACATCCTCAATAATTCAGGCAATTCATAAACTCACTTAGGAATTATGCCATGACCGACAATCTCTGGAATGAATTTCCACCCGACCACGAATACTCTAAAAATACTCAGCTATTGCAGAATCACATTTTGGAGCAGTACAAAATCTACGTCGAAATGGCAGACCGTGTGAGCGCACGACGCAATTTGGCGAATGTGTTTTTTCTTTCGCTCCACACCACGATTCTCGGCGCAGTGGGCTTTGCATTTCAAAAAATTGAACTCATTGAACCCGCGTGGCTTATCTGGTTACCGCTTGGCGGAGTGATTGTGATGTGCTATGTCTGGTGGTTTTTGTTGCAATCCTATCGGCAACTGAACACCGCGAAATATCAGGTTGTTGGAGATTTAGAAAAGCGTTTGCCAGCCAGTCCGTATTGGGTTGCGGAATGGAAAAAACTTGGCGAAGGCAACGACCCCAGTTTATACGTGCCTCTCACGAATTTGGAGAAATTTATCCCGCTCGTCTTTGGGTTTCTTTACTCGCTTTTGGGCGTGTACATCACGTTTTTTCATCATCGCTAATCTGCACAATTTCCCTCCAACCGCATGACCATCCTCATCATTGACGACGAAGCACCTATCCGCGCCACGACGCGCCTTTTTGTTTCCGAGATTCTCCCTAATGCAGAAATTCACGAAGCAAACGGCGTACAGACTGGGCTGCAAGCGATTCAGGCGCACAAACCCGATATTGTCTTGCTTGACGTGGAAATGCAGGATGGAACGGGCTTCGACCTCATTCGGAGCATCGAAAAACCTGACTTTCAATTAGTTTTCATCACCGCGCACAATCACTATGCTCTGAGTGCCTTTGAGTTTAGCGCGATAGATTTTGTCGTCAAGCCTGTTGATGAAGATGCTTTAAGGCGAGCATTGGAACGGGCTGTGAGCAATATCCGCAAAACTAGCGAAACAAGCACCGATGCGACTTTGGGGACAGTGCTGTCGCAGCAAATCGCTCTTTTGAATGAAAATCTGCAGCAAATTCACCGCGCTGATAAAAAGATTGCCCTCCGCGACCATGATAACATCTACTTTGTGGATGTTTCCGAGATAATTCGCTGCTCTGCCGACGGTCCCTACACGACATTCCACCTCAAAGACCGCACCACCATTATTGTTTCAAAGACCCTCAAAGAATACGAAGTGCTGCTCACGCCGCATCTCTTTTTCCGCGTTCACCACTCGCACCTCATCAACCTGCGCCACATCAAGCTCTTCCGCAAATCTGATTCCGACTTGCAGATGAGCGATTTATCAAATGTTCCCGTTGCCACGCGCAAGAAAGATGATTTGTTGAAAATCCTCAATACCTAAGCCTGCGCACTTCTTTCGATTCCCCCCGCGAGTATTAAGAAAATCCCTACACTTGTTTACACTGCCCGTTTCGTGCCGTGCGCTGCCCTATTTTCGTACCTGTACACGTACTTGTACACCTACCTGTACACATTATCATTCTTTTCACAACTATTGTTTACAGCTATGAAAAAATCTCTGAAACACGCGCTCGTATTGGCTTCGCTTGCCGTTGCCCCGTTCTTGTTTACTCCAACCGAAGCAAAAGCAACGGTCTATATCCAATACTATAACAAGGACTCGCAAGTTCATAAATTCAAAGTCCTTATCGGCGGGATGGATAAAGAAGTTGAATTTGGCAATAGCCGCACATCATCGGTAACGATTCAAGGCGGCGGAAATACGTGCATTATCGAAACCAAATGCGGCAAAATCGAAGTGAAAGACGGCGCGAAAGTGGAAATCAAAGACGGCTGCATTAAAATCATGTAAGCCCCAGAAATCCTACCACGCACAAATACAACCCAACAGCCCTATAACCCCGACTGCATCTTGCGTGCGTGGTATTCGACGAGCAAGGTGCAGTTTTTCTCAAAAACCTTCAAAGCCTGACAACATCAGGCACACAGGCACATTTACCAATATTTTTTTTACAACCATGAACAAACTATACACTTCTCCAAACGGCTCCACAACAAGATTATTCCTTGCGTTGGCGGCAGTATTCATGTTGAGTTTCGGCTTTCAGGCTTCGGCACAATTTGGACCGAATCCACAATTTCACAACAAAGATTTGTTCATCGGACCCCGCGTAGGCTTAGGCGGCATCGGTGGTGCAGGTTTGGGATTGGGTGCGAATGCGGAATATGGTATCACGCCGCAAATCGGCATCACAGGGACGTTTGGCTGGTCGGGATATTCGTCTAGCTACTGGACATACACGAATCTTATTTTTGCGGTCGGCGGAAACTTCCACGTGGATTTGCTCAAAGTCAAGAACCTTGATACCTACGCGGGTCTGGGGCTTGGATGGAATTTTGGTTCGGTTACGTCCAACGATGCCCGTTACACGTGGGACAGAGGCTACGGCGGCTTTTTCTGGGATTTCCGCGTCGGCGCACGGTACTTTTTCTCGGACAAATTGGCTGCAACGGCTGAATTAGGCTACGGTTTCGGGTATTTGCGCTTGGGTGTGGATTTCAAATTGTAAACAGCAATGTTCAAATACCTTGAGCCTCAGTGTTTACGCCACATTGAGGCTTTTTTTGTTCGTGCTGGTGAAAACAAAAAAATGTGTATTTTGAAGGCGCAATCAAAATACTTCCCTTCATAAACATCAGTATTTATGCGCTTTCTCAGTTTTTTTCTTGTACTACTTTTCGCATTGAATATGGAATCTACCGCACAAATTCTTGACTCCAAATCAACCATCACCGTTACAGGATCGGCAGAAATTCGCGTACAGCCAGATGAAGTTGTGCTTTCGCTGGAAGTGCAGAAATTGAACAAAGACATCAATATCGCCAAAAAGCAAAACGATGAGACCGTTGCGAAGATTCTTGATTTGACGCGGCGTTTCGGCATTCTTCCGCAGAACGTCCAGACGAATTACATTGCCGTTGATATGCAATACGAAACGGCTTCGGAATACGGACGAAAAATCTATGATGCCGATGGATTGGAGAAGCGCGTTTTTCGGGGGTATCTCGTCTCAAAGACAGTTGTGGTGCGCCTTACAGAGATTGCACGGTTTGAAGAATTTTTCTCGGATGTGCTAAAAACAGGACTCACCGAAGTAAAAAATGTCTATTTTGAAACCTCCAAACTCCGCGAGAACCGCGACAAAGCTCGTGAACAGGCAATGAAGGCAGCAAAGGAAAAAGCAACAGCAATGGCGGCGGCTATCGGTCAAACGATTGGAAAAGCAATCACCATCACAGAACACGCGCCTTCGCATTCCAGTTTTTCAGCGCAGCAAAATGTGATGAGTAATTTCTCTGCAATGGGAAGCGGAGCGAGCAATTTCGAGGGTTCGGAGACGTTTGCACCGGGAGCAATCAAGGTAAACGCTCAAGTAACGGTTACATTTTTGTTGCAATAATTTTCTCGGCAGCACCATTTTACGCCTCTTGTAAGGGCAGCGTAATCTGCACGACCACTCCACCCTGCTCTCGTGCAGCAATCGTTACGCCGACATCATCCGTGCGCTTGGGGGCAAGCAAGCGCAAACGCTCTTTCGTGATTTCCACCGCCCGTGAACGGTGCGTTGTTCCTTGTGTTCCAGAGTTTTCATCCGATATTTGCTTACGTTGCAAGCCGTTTCCGTTGTCCTCAATTTTTATGGATAACAATTTCCCACCCTTCTTTTTTGTACTTTCCAAAACCTCGAAAGCTATGAGAATACGCGCCTTTTCGCTTCGTGCAGCTTCTTCAATTCCCCTAAATCCATGCTCAATCGTATTCTCCAAAAACGGCTCCAAAAGCATACTTGGAACCCTCACAGAATCTGGGTCTAAGTCCGAATGAATCTCAACGGAATACTCAAACGCCTCTTGTAAGCGCATTTGCTGGATATTCAAATACTTTTCTGCAAACTCCACTTCCTCCGCAATGCTCACCGTATCTTGATACGAACTTTCAAGCGATTGCCGCATCACCGACGCAATTTTCGATAAATATTGCGCCGTCGAGCGAGGATTTGCGCCGCTCACAAGGTGGTGCTGCACCGACGAAAGTGCATTGAACCACAAGTGAGGATTAAGGCGGGTTCGGAGCAGGCGTTGTTCGGTTTCGGCAATGTGTTGCTGTGCTTGCAAGCGACGTTGGCGGTACAGCAATACTCCCAACGCAACCACCAAAGCTGCACCAATACTTACCCCTGCAAGAGCAATCGTGCGCTGCCGAATCTCTAAAGACTGCACTTCAGTTGTGAAGCGGAGTTCGGTGAGTTGTTGCTCTTTCTTTTTCGCTTCGGTGAAGCTAATTAGCGCGTTCAGTTGCTTTTGTTTTGTCGCCGATAAGATGCTGTCTCGTATAGTGGCTTGTCGCTCGAAATGATAAAACGCTTTTTGAAAATTACCGTCTTGTTTGTAAATGTCAGCAAGAAGTTTGTGAAGTTCTGCTATTTTTTCAGGAACATTATTGCCCTCACCATTATCTTGCAAAAATCCAGCCAGTATTTTTTCTGCAATCGTATATGCTTGTTTGAAATCAGTTTGTGCGAAATATGCTCTTGCTAATATAAGATTGCCTTCGTCCAATATACCTCCTATTCCTTTTTCGACCGATAATCGCATCATCTCTCGCGCCAACGTGATAGCCTCAGATGTTTTCCCCTGTTCCTGCCGAATAATTGCCATGTTAATTAAGCCATTGATGTCCATCTCATCATCGGGAATTTTTACGGCGTATTCTCTACACAACGTGGCGTATTTCCACGCGCTATCGAACTGTTTTGTTGCGATAAAATGAGTTGAGAACAGTAAAGAAGCCACAGAACTGAGTCTCAACTCACGCATTTTCTCAGCAATGAACAATCCCTTCCGAAGATAGACTTCCGCTTCATCGAAACGCTTCAAATCTGAAAGTAAAACACCAAGATTACTATTCGAGAGACTTGTTTCCTTCTCAAACGGGATTTGTTCCATCTGTTTCACCGCATTAAAGGTGGCTTTGAGGCTATTTTCCATATCACCCAATTCGTAGTAATACCGCCCCAGACGTAATTGAATAGAGGCAATTTTACTATACATTTCCTTTCTTGTGTCATTACGGGCGATTGCAAGTGCCGTATTTGCAAAGGTAATAGCTTGGGCAAGACTGTCTTGAATTGCGAAACTTGCTGAAAGATTCATGTATGCTTGCCTTTCAAGGTCAGTATTAGCAATGATTTTGGCAATGGACAACGTGAGCTGAGAATACTTTTTAGCAGAATCTCGGCTCGGAATATTATATTGTTTGAGGTAATAATTGGCAATTTCAGAACAGATTTCCCCACGCTTGAGGTCGTATTTTCCTTGCTGTTCATAGCTTTGAAGCTGCTTGGTGAGGCTTTGGAGAGAATCTTGTTCATTGCTTACGACAATTTGGGTGTAAAGTGGTAAGTCAGAATATATTCCAAACAAGATTGTAAGAACAAAAAATAGAAATGAATTTTCAAGTCGTGATATTACGTTAAATAATTGCCTCATATTGATTTGGTGATTCAAGGGAGTAGATACATCTTTGAGTCAATGGTGATGAACACCGTATTGGATAATTACACAAATGAAAACATGAATATTGTTATTTTTTTGTGAGATGCTTTACCAATCGTTTTTGAATTTCAGCTTGGATTTTTGGACTAGCCCTTTCCAAATTTTCCATAATCATTTTTGTTGCAGTACGAAGCTCTTTATCAATCTTTTTTTGCTCCGTAGCATCAATAGTATCTTTAAAAGGTTCAGTGAACCCTTTTACTGTTTTTGGCTGAGATGACCGCCCCGAACTACCCTCACGGGCGCGACGAATCTGGGTTTTTACAGTATCATATTTTTGCCCTGTTTCCTGAGCAATAGTGTTAATAGTAAGTCGTTTACTTCCAGATTTCATTCTCCCTCGTGAGGCTTTTGTCGTATTGTTTAAGAAAACTTCTTCAAAATCTGGATAAAGTTTGCGATATAATTCGACCCATTCTTCCGTATTGAGTTGTCGGCGAAATAAGTTATCTTTGATGATAAACTCTCGCTCTCGCTCATCCCTCAGGTCTTCCTGAACATACTGTACAGGCACTTGTGGTAATTTTAATTCCTCTGCTATTCTCAGACGGTTATGTCCTGCAAGCAAGGTTCCATCCTGCTTTGCAATGAGCGGCACAATTATTCCTCTTCTGCGAACATCTTCTCGCAAATTTTTGAAATACTCATCCGATTCTTCGACAAAATAATCTTTATTTTTTTTGTTTACTTTTAGTGAAGAAGGTGTTACTTTTTTTACATCTGAAAGAGCAGTTCCATTGCGGTATTGTGCTGGAATTACCTCAACGTCTGCTGAAACATCTATGCTGAGTTTGCGTGCCATAATGGTAAAATATGTAAATAAAATTCTTGAGAATGATTGTTCCTGATATTCAACGTAAAAGCGTTTATGCTTCTATCATAGATTTTGCAATTGCATGATATGCTTCCAAAGCTGGATTTGATTTTTTTGATGAGTAAAACTCAAATCCAGTTTTGTTTTCAGCTTGAGCATTTGGAAACACGGTACTCATAGGAATACTATCATTCAGAAATACTTGTGAAAATTGGTCGGCTATAAACGAGCGAAATGCTTTGTGAACTTGCTTTTTGGGGTCGTACTTATTGATAAAAACACCTAAAACTTTGAGATTATAGGTTGCCGCAAGTTGCAAAAGATTAGAAATACCTGAAAAAGCAAATTGCTCTGCTTCTGTTGGTATGAGAATATACTCAGAAGCCTGAAGAGAAGCAATAGTACGCTTTTCCAAAGATGGTGGAGAATCAATAAGAATGAAATCATATTCATTTTTTCGCGCTTGTATTGATGCAATATATACCTTCTCCGTCGCCTCATAGAACGACAAAGTGAGAATATCCACACCCGATGAATGTCGCTCTGGTGGTAACGGGGAGCCATTTTGCGCGTTTTTCAGAGCTGTATTGACATATTTTCTTGTGAGAAAATTTTGAGCAAGATTTGCCTGTGTATCCATATCAACACACAAAACTTTTTTTCCTGCCTGAGCCAACGCACACCCAATATGGACGGTCGCGGTCGTTTTTCCAACACCACCTTTGTTATTCACAATAGCAACGATTTTAGCTTCGCTTGTTAGTTTTATAGATTTGGATGGCATATCAAGATAGAATTGTTGGAGAGATAATGTTCAAAAACTATGTGTTTACATTCTCATTGAGATTTGACTCAAGTTCTTTCGGAGTTTTACGACGGAACTTTTCTGGATTTAAGTAAAAGGTAAATTTATCATTATTTCGGTCAATTTTTTCAACCAGATTGAGATTTAATGCCACGACAAAGCATTTTTCTAAAGAATCTCGCACACGTTTATCTTGCCGTGTATCAATCCACGCATCCATCCGAAGAATACGCCCTAGTTCTCGGTATGTATTCGAGAAAGGGCGGAGATTGTTTTCTTTTGCGCGTAGGTACAGCCATTTTACAAAAAGTAACTGGTACCGTGGTGGTCTTCCTTTTCCTTTTGCATTCAAAGCCCGAAATACTTGGTCTTCAAGGTTTGAAGGGTAAATGAGGAAGTGTGTAGAAACTTGGTCCACAATTACTGGGGATGGAATAATTTCGATATATTCCAACTCCTTTGTTATTTCATTTCTTACAACCTGCACGGCTGCAATCAGTGGCGCGTATGCTGTAACATCTTCACGCACTTCTTTTGGCGTTTTGGGGTTCCGGACGCGGATATAGTTCCAGACAAAAGCGTTTTTTACTAAGGCTGCTAATGCTTCTTCGGCTTCTAATTTAATTTTGCCATTATATTCAATTTTTCCTCGCTCGGTCTCATATTTAGGAACACCAAAGTCTTCATAATATTCAGTCCATGTTTTGTATATCAGGCGTGGCAAACCGTCTTGATACTTGAAGGCACGTCGTATTGAATTGATTTCGTCGTTATACATCGGATTTGGAACACGCTTTACAATTCGCTGTACGAGCATGCCCTGAGAAGTAGCAATTTCTTCATCATCTACAACTTCGATATACTCTGGTTCTGGCTTATATCCTTGCCGCGTCAATGCTTTTTGTAAGGCAGCAATAGCCTTAAAACCGTTCCAAGAGGGGTCAATACCAATGAGTTCAATATTGTTTTCTTGAGCTTTTTGCAAAACTTCTGTATCGTGTATTACCGTCATTATAGACATTGGGTCGGGTTGTGTCCGACCAAACTGGCTCTTTTCAAGGTGAATGGCAACATGCCGATTTTCGACTTTGGGATTTTTTGGTGAATCCACAGAAGTCGTTTTCTTCTTCGTGGCAACCTTGAGAGGTTCATCAAATTCTTTATGTTTGTACCTTTTTCGTTTTGTACGACCTTGAGGAAGTTCTCTCGTCTGAAGACAAAGTTGTTCGAGTACCGTAAATATTGCTTCTTGAAATTGCTCGTTTTGAATCAAAAAATTTTCTGGTTTACTCTTCCATTCTATGTGAAAAATACTGGCAAGTGTTTTCGTAGGAAAAAGCTCTAAATCATTATTCAATGAGGTTTGTGCTTTATTTTTGCCCACATTTTTTGTGGAAGAAAAAGAATCAAGAATTGTTATTATTTCTTGAATATCCTTCAAGGAAAGAACAATTTCTAAATGCAAATACATTTTAAGTGCAGCTACTTGAGTACCTTGCTCTCTATACAACTTCTCCACGTCACTTTTTGTTGTTTCTATATTTTTGAGTGATTGTACTGACCCGTGAAGAAGAATAAAGGTGTTTTCATTAGTAATAATTTGTTCACCAGTTATGATGTTTTTCGCTTGTGCAATTCTCTTTTCATTCCATGTATTGTGAAATACAACCACCGCATACTCTCGCACATCCTCTCGTACATCGGATTCAAAGAGACTGTTTTCCAGTGAGTCTGTTGAAATGCACAACCGATAAATATTGTTCTCAAATATATGTTCTGTAATCAAAAGTGTGTGGTGTTTAAAAGTATCTAGCTCAGTATTTCTCTTTGAAATTTCATGAGTGCCTTCGGTCACTTTTGTTGTACGTGAGTGCGTCTTTCGAGCCATATAATTCTGTAAAAATTTTGAGGAAACAGAAAAGGGTTCAGTGAACCTTTTTCAATTAACGTGCAAAAATACTTACTCTTTTATATCAATTGATGATTGCTTTTGTGCAATTGGATTATCAGTTCGATTGAAAAACTCTTGTAGTGATTGCTCGGTCACATACCATTTCACACCAAATTTTTTTGCCTTTATCAATCCAGTACGAATATATCGTTCCAATAAACTTTTCTTGTTCATTCCAAGAGAATTGCTTAAATCATCAATGTCATAGAGTGTTAATTTACCTATAATTCTTGGCATAATTGTTCCAAAAAACTCAATAAAATGAAGTAGAATACTATTACTGATTTTTCATGCTTCGTATGGTAGAGAGGGGCATATCGTACAAGAGCGAAACTCCTTTCGCATTAACGGCTCCATCTCGGTTTTTTAAGGTTTTTACTTTTAATTCCACACGCCGCGCATCAAGGTTTGAAGATGCCTGTACAAGGCTTGATTGCTTGTCGTCATTCTCTCCTTTTGCTGGATTCCAGAGAGCAAGAACAAGGTTTGCATCCTGCTCTAAGTCTCCTGCTTCACGCAAGCAATCATCACGAATATCAGATTCTGAGCGAACTTCACGGTTGAACTGCGCACCAACAATCATTGGAGCGTGCAGTTCTACGGCAATTCTATGTAATTGTGAGGAAATATCTTGTAACTCAAGTTGCCGAGTTGAAAACTTCGTTTCTGATTTTATTTTCTGCACATAATCCACAAACACTCCTCCTAATTGATTTTTACTTTCTCGTGCATCCAAAACTCTCCGGATTTCTTGTGGAGAATATCGCTCACCAGAAAGCACAAGCCGTCCCGTTGAAAGGTATTCATCCAATTTCTTTTTCGCTGCTTCAATTCCATCAATCAGAGCTTTTCCGTTTCCAAATCCATTCAAATTTGGTTGATATGGACGATATTGTTGCCGAAAGTATTGGGCTAAATCAGCAAGCTGTTGCCCTTGAAAGCGAATACCAGCAAGGATATTCAGCAATTTTAGGATGATGATTTTTACAGGTTCTTCATAAGAAAAAAAGTAAAAGGTTCGGTCGGGATACTGCTCAATAACATTCAATAAAAGATTCATTTTGAATGAAGTCTTTCCGTGTGATGGTCGGGCGGCTATAATGGTAATGCCATTTTGTGAGAGCGAAACGTTTTCGTCTAATTCACTATATCCTGTTTGTAGTCCTTTGGGCATCTCGCAAATTTCTTGCAAAAATGTTTCCATTGTATATGTAGAAGGCGCATGTTCGCTTCTATTTTGGTCATTCTTTTTTTGTAAATGGTCGTGCAGTTGTCTTTGTAATGCAGAAACATCCTCACCACGTTGTAAAGCATTGTGTACAGCTTGAATTGCCAGCGAAAATTCTCTTCTCTCTCGTTCTTCTTTTGCGAAACGCGATGCTTGCTCACCCAAAAGACTTATAGCTTCTCGCTCAAGCCCAGTGATTGCGTGCAACGATTCGGCAAAATCTGCTTGTTGAAGTGGGGAAATGAGAGTACGCTGATATTGCCAAGCATCAAGGCTCACAGCATTTCGTAATCTTGGTGAAGTGTGTATTTCATTGGCTTGTATGTTTGGCGCATCTTTTAGTACTTTTTGTACCACCCATTCCGCCATAGATTGTTCTGCCGAAATAATATCCTCATGTAATAATCGTACAAAAGCCTCCTCGCCGTGTTCTCGCACAAATTCATCAGGGTCTTTCAAACCCTTCATTGCACTTGTCTTACAAACGTATAAGTTCGATAGAATATGGTTTGATAAGGGTTTTGAGGAAGATTGCTGAAAGAGTTTTTTTCTAATTTTTTGAATGGAAAAAGCTGTCCCTTCCTGACCAGCAGCATCGGAATCCAAACAAAATGTAAGTGCCTGAACACGATATCTTTCCAAGGTTTGCACTTGTTCATCGGAGAGAATTTTACCACCAATCGCAACAACATTCAGAATACCACGTGCTTGCAGAAACAGCGCATCAATAATACCTTCCACAATGATACATTCTTTCCCAACTAAACCGTTGTGAAAGCCGATAGGTACTGCTTTTGAGAAGTTTTTTGTAAACAAATACTTTGGAAACCGTTCCTTTCCATCATTATCATAGAGAACTTCTTTTGCTCGAATGATAAATCCTTGTATTTGCCCAACACTGTCGCGCAAGGGAAAACTCACTGTATATGTTTCCCCGATTTTATGCCACAAATTTGCTTCTATTTTATCAGGAAGAGCAGTTTGCAAGCCAAGTTCGCGGATAAGTTCATCGGAATATCCTAAGCCTCGTAAATGCTGCTGAACGTGTGAAAAGGGAAGTGCTGAACCAGCATTCATGGTGTGTATATCTTCATCAGTATAACCTCGTCTGGATAAGTATTCTCGCGAAGTATTTCCTTTTTGCTCCCAAAGAAAGCGAGAAAAAAGAAGTTGAACTTCTTCAAATGCCTGACGTTTTTTTTGCTCACGTTCAAGTTCACTAAAGCCAGTATCTTCACCAAAGCCCGTGTCTATGCTTTCTTCAGAGCCTTGTATTCCTTGATGTTTATATGGAATGGCTTGGGGTTTTGTAATATTTCTTGAAAACAATGAATCAATATTATACCCAACTTCTTTTGCGCAAAAACGCAAGGCATCCATGTACGAAACGAGATTTTCCCGCTCTTGGATATACTTTAGCACATTTCGCGTTATACCAGAACGGTTATCAAACAAGACCGCAGGGCTTTTTTCTAAATAACTAATTTTCCCAGAAGCCTTATTTTGAGAGCCATCCAAACCATTTCCTTGCGTCGCAATAAAACCTTTCCCTGTTCTACGAAAGTGAAATTCTGGAAAAACAGATTCTGCATGAATAAATACCTGCTGGTATAATTCTTCTTGTATGTGTCGTAAATCCATAATCATTGAGCAAAATAAACGAATAAAACAGAGAGAAATAGCTGTAATCGTGCCAACATCTAGTGCTTGTAGGATAGTGCTTGTACGATACATCACGATATATTTAGGTGAAGACTGCACAAGACTATCTTTTGAGATTATCGAAGTAATCAACGGTTAGATGTAGTAACGAACTCAATTCATTCATAACTTAGCATACTTTTTATGAATCTGCAAAAGGTTTCTTATTAGTAGGTGAATAATTGGTTATATTCGTTAGTAACTGCAATATATTCAGTAATCTAGCGACGTAAGGAGCAAGATTACTGAATATACGTTATAGTCCTTAAAAGTCTTTAAGACTTTTAATAATATTGGGCTTTGTAACCGCTTGTAAAGCTATAAATTACATTACTTTACAGAATGATTTGCAACGTAGGGTAGTCGTCTTTGCAACGTAGGGTAGTCGTCTTTGCAACGTAGGGTAGTCGTCTTTGCAACGTAGGGTAGTCGTCTTTGCAACGTAGGGTAGTCGTCTTTGTTTAATACTATTCCTTTTCAACGGAACAATCGTATAGATTATTACAGATTCAAATGTGGAGGCACGCTTTATCCCTAGAGTAATGCGTTCTATCACCCGAGAGAGAAGAGAGTCCGTTTCAGGAGTATTGACTATAAATTTTTTTAAAATTATTTTGGACAGTAAATTATTTTATGATATTTTAGTCTTAAATATTAAATAAGCCAAAGACAAACATAAACACGAGATAACCCAGAGAGTAAAGAGTGAAAAAGAAAGGTTATTCTATCAAGCTATCCGTTGTTCGGCAAGATTCTACGCGCTTTCTTGAATATTGTTGAAAATAACTTTCTTTGGATGAGTAATAAAATAATGAGTAATAATTTAAGATAAAATAATCTTTATTCTGAAATAAAATGAAAACTTTGCCACCAATAACTCATGCGATAAATGCAAACGCTACGCAATGCCACCACTGCGGGGAAGCGTGTCCTCATACCCACATTCACGAAGATGGGTATTCGTTTTGCTGCGAAGGCTGCAAATCGGTGTATCAGATTTTGCGCGATAACAATCTCTGCACCTACTACGATTTGAACGACCACGCAGGGATTTCCTTCAAAAATTTGCACAATATCGCGCAACGAAGCCGCTTTGATTATTTGGACGATACAACCATTGCCGAAAAACTACTCGAATTTTCCAGCGAAACATTGGCGCGGGTGAGCTTTCATTTGCCGCAAATCCACTGTACATCCTGCCTCTGGCTCTTGGAAAAGCTCCACAAACTGAACGACGGCGTGATTTCTTCGCGGGTAGATTTTCTACAAAAAAATGTTGCGATTGCCTTTCAGCCACACCAACTTTCCTTACGCAATCTCGTGGAACTGCTCACCACGCTTGGCTACGAGCCAGAATTGCACTTGCAACATCTCACGAGCGCAAAAAGTACAACGCCGCAGAAGGAACGTCAAAAGGCGCATCAAACCTCGCAATATCTCAAAATTGGTATTGCAGGTTTTGCCGTTGCGAACACGATGATTTTTAGCTTTCCTGAATATCTCGCTGCGAGCGGAGAGCTTTCTGAGCCGCTTCGTCGCTTGTTTGGCTATGCAAGTATCGCGCTCACGCTGCCCGTGTTGTTCTATTCCGCGTCGGGTTTTTTCCGCTCTGCGTGGCAGAGTATCGCTCAAAGGCGCGTCAATCTTGATGTTCCGATAGTCTTGGGCATTCTCGCACTTTTTGTTCGCAGCGTGGTGGAAATTGCGCATGGCTCGACGAGCGGCTATCTGGATTCATTTTCGGGGCTAGTGTTTTTGCTGCTCATTGGGCGATTATTTCAGCAAAAAACCTTCGATACTATCTCCTTCGATCGCGATTATAACTCGTATTTCCCGATTGCCGTTGCGGTGAAACGCTTGGGTAAGGAAACCACGATTCCGCTCTCGGAACTGAGCATTGGCGAGCGTCTCATTATTCGCAACAAAGAGTTGATTCCGACGGATTCCGTTCTGCAATCAAGCGTCGGGCATATTGATTACAGCTTCGTTACGGGCGAATCTGCGCCTGTTGAAGTCGTGCAGGGAAGCCGTGTGTATGCGGGCGGGCGAGTGCTGGGCAGAACGCTCGAAATGGTGAGCGCGAAGGACGTTTCGCAAAGTTATCTCACCTCGCTGTGGAATAACGAGGCGTTTAAAAAGCACAAAAAAAATGCACTAGAAAATGTTGCAGACCGCTTCGGAGCGTACTTCACAGCCTTTACGCTCGCGCTTGCAGGAATTGCCTTTTGTGCGTGGTTGCCGAATTGGGAAACCGCGCTGAACGCCGCTACTGCTGTTCTTGTGGTGGCTTGTCCTTGCGCAATGACGCTGGCTGCGCCCTTCGCGCTTGGTTGGACGTTGAAAATCTTTGGCAAAGCGGGTTTTTATCTCAAAAATACATCCGTCGTTCTCGACCTAAGCCCCGTCAATGCTTATGTTTTCGATAAAACTGGCACACTGACCACATCACAAAAAAGCGCGGTTCGCTATTCAGGCAAACAGCTTTCGGCGGAAGAGCAGGAGCTATGCGCTCTTGCTCTGCATTCCACGCAGCATCCGCTTGCTCGCGGCATTGTGCGGGCGTTTGCCTACGTCAATCCGTCGGATGCTGTGCGTGTTGAAAATGTGCAGGAAGTGCCGTCGCGTGGTGTTTCGTGCGTGGTTGCGGGGCGTGGGGTCGCGCTGGGAACGGCAGAATTTATCGAAGAACATTGCTCGCATGAATTGTTGTTTTGCGATGCTGTGCGCTCAAAGCAACTTGGTAAATCTGCTCACAGCCCCACAAAATCTGGTTCATCGGTGCATTGTAGTATTGATGGCGAGTACAAAGGTGAGTTTTTGGTGCAAAGCGAATATCGGAGCGGCTTACAAACGTTATTTGCTAATCTTCGCGCAAAAGCTAATGTATTCTTGCTTTCCGGCGATAACGACCGCGAAAGAGAACGTTTGTCCGAACTTTTCACCAATGAACGCCAAATGCGTTTTTTCCAAACTCCCCACGACAAACTTGAGGCGGTACGCGACTTACAGACAAGCGGCGCACACGTGCTGATGATTGGCGACGGCTTGAACGATGCGGGCGCATTGAAACAAAGCGATGTCGGAATCGCGCTTGCAGAAGAAACGGCACTTTTTTCGCCTGCTTGCGATGCCGTTCTCGCGTCGGAACAACTCCACCGCTTGTACGATTTTATCAGCTTCTCACGCCTTGTACAGCGCATCATTATTGCCGCCTTTTGGATTTCAGTTGTGTACAACATTGTCGGTTTGACCTTTGCCGTCATGGGCTGGCTCTCGCCGCTTGTGAGCGCGATTCTGATGCCGATAAGCAACGCAACGGTGGTCGGCTTCAGCACGGGAGCGGTACAGCTTGCCGCAAAGTGGCGTAAAATCTAGTTTTGGGAAATTGGTGATGTCATTCGTCAGGGAACGCGGATTTAGAGGACTTTAGAGGACTGGTGAGGACTCTCACTCATTTTGAAATTATCACTCACGTCCTCAAAAGTCTTCTTCAGTCCTTAAAGTCCGCGTTCCCCCAATCAAGATGTTACTCAGGAGTTTTTTTATTACCAAAGAGGTGCAATCATGCCAAACGAACTTGTTTTTATGCTCGTCGGATTCAGCCTTGCTTTCGCGCTCACATTTTTGGCTGCATTTATCTGGGCGGTGAGGTCGGGGCAGTACGAAGACCCCACCACGCCTGCTTTGCGGGTGTTGGTGGATGATAAAGATTGAACAACATTTTTGAAATAATTCCTTCCATTTTTTAGGAGAAAGATATGTCGTCCAACGTCGAAACATTCCACTACGACAACAAGATAGTCCGCGATTTCGGCATCGCTACGCTTGTTTGGGGTATTGTTGGCTTTTTGGTGGGGCTGATTATTGCAATCAAGCTCGTGTTTCCGGGCTTCTTGAATATGCTGCCGCAGCTTTCCTACGGGCGGTTGCGCCCCTTGCACACAAACGCGGTCATTTTTGCTTTTGCGGGCAATGCCATTTTTGTCGGCGTGTATTATTCATTGCAGCGTTTGTGCAAGGCGCGGATGTTCAGCGATGTGCTGAGTAAACTGCATTTTTGGGGTTGGCAACTCATCATCGTGTCTGCCGCAGTAACACTGCCGTTTGGCATTACAACAAGCAAAGAATATGCGGAATTGGAATGGCCCATTGACATCGCCATTACGCTTGTGTGGGTGGTGTTTGGGGTGAATATGCTCGGTACAATTTTCAAACGCCGCGAGAAACACTTGTACGTTGCAATCTGGTTTTATATTTCCACGTTTCTCACCGTCGCGTTGTTGCACGTCGTCAATTCCTTTGAAATCCCCGTAACATTTCTCAAAAGTTATAGCTTTTATGCGGGTGTGCAGGACGCGCTTGTGCAATGGTGGTACGGACATAATGCCGTTGCATTCTTCCTGACAACGCCGTTTTTGGGCATGATGTACTACTTTATTCCGAAAGCCGCGAACCGTCCAGTGTTTTCGTATCGTTTGTCCATTATTCACTTTTGGGCGTTGATTTTCATGTACATCTGGGCGGGACCGCACCATCTCTTATACACAGCCCTTCCCGATTGGACGCAATCGCTGGGAACGGTCTTTTCGTTCGCGCTCATTGCTCCGTCATGGGGCGGCATGATTAACGGGCTTATGACCCTGCGCGGCGCGTGGGACCGTGTCCGCGAAGACCCCGTGCTGAAATTTATGGTCGTCGGCGTAACGGCATACGGAATGTCCACGTTTGAAGGACCAATGATGTCGCTCAAAAGCGTAAACGCTATCACACACTATACGGATTACGTGATTGCACACGTCCACGTCGGCGCGCTCGCGTGGAATGGCGGCTTGGCGTTTGGTGCGCTGTACTACATTTTTCCGCGCATTTATCGCACAGAATTATTCTCGAAAAAATTGGCAAACTTCCACTTTTGGGCTGCAACGCTCGGCATTGTGTTCTACGCAATTCCGATTTATTGGGGCGGAATTACGCAAAGTTTGATGTGGAAAGAGTTCACG
This sequence comes from Ignavibacteria bacterium, assembly GCA_013298775.1. GTDB lineage: Bacteria > Bacteroidota > Ignavibacteria > Kapaibacteriales > UBA4661 > PH2015. Next base: position 22,579 of record JAAFIV010000053.1, read on the forward strand.
CAAGAAGGTTTGCTGCGCTATCCGAACTTCCTTGAAACCGTTACGCAAATTATCCCGATGTATGCCATTCGCGCTGTTGGCGGTACGTTATACATCATTGGCGCGTGTGCGGCGGTGGTCAATTTTTACAAAACTGCAAAAGCGGGTTCTCTCGTTGCCAATGAGGAAGCACAAGCCGCACCATTGCTACACGAAGACCCGAAAGGCACATACTGGCATCGCGTTTTGGAAGGCAAACCTGTCAAACTTGCCGTTTTCTCGCTCATCGCAGTTGTTATCGGCGGTGTGGTGGAATACATCCCGACGATGCTTGTGAAATCGAACATTCCAACAATTTCCAGCGTAAAGCCCTACACACCGCTTGAAATCGAAGGGCGCGACGTGTATATCAAAGAAGGCTGCGTGGGCTGTCATTCGCAAATGGTTCGCCCCTTCCGCTCAGAAAACGTGCGCTATGGCGAGTATTCTAAGGTGGGCGAATTTGTCTATGACCACCCGTTTTTGTGGGGGTCGAAGCGGACGGGACCAGATTTGCACCGCGTTGGTGGGAAATATCCTGATTCGTGGCACTATATGCACTTCGTGAACCCGCAGAAAATCTCGCCCGGTTCGATTATGCCCGAATATCCTTGGCTCGCGGATGCGAAAGTAAATCAGTATGGCATTGAAGGGAAAATCATCACGCTGCGCCGCTTGGGTGTGCCGTACCCTGAAGGCTACGAAAAGCAAGCAATGGCGGATATGCAGGCACAAGCAAAAACTATTTCCGAAGGCTTGAAACAAACAGGCGCGGATGTGGCTCCCGACCGCGAAATTGTTGCTCTTATCGCATACTTGCAGCGTCTTGGCACGGACATCAAAAAAGCTCCACGCGAGGAATTGGAAGGCACAAAAGACAAAGCAACGTCTTCTTTGAAATAGAAAATAATCATAATTGAAGTTTAGATAAAATCCTGAAAGCCGCGTAAAACCTTACCCTGCACTAAGCCCTCACCCAACCCTCTCCCAGAGGGAGAGGGCTTCAGAACCCGCACAGAATCTTGCCCTTCTCCCTCTGGGAGAAGGGTTGGGATGAGGGGGCGCAAGAGTTTATCTAAACTTCAACATAACCAATCAAGGAAATATCTCATGTACAAGAATGTTTTACAATCCATTGTCGGCGTGGAAACCTACGCAATTATTTCCATGCTCTTGTTTCTCGCTGTCTTTATCGGCATGATAGTTTATGTGCTGCGCATGACCAAAAATACGATTGAATACATTTCGCATTTGCCGCTTGAAGGCGATGACGGAGCGCATTTGAACTAACCATTTATCAAAAAAACAATCAATCATTTTTCAGGACTACGACAATGGCTCAATATCAAGAACATCCGATGGCGAACCACGAAGCCGATGGCATCAAGGAGTTCGACAATAATCTCCCGCGCTGGTGGCTCTATGGCTTCTATTTCACAATTATTTTCGGTATTGCGTACATGGTGCAATACCACGTTGTTGGCAAAGGCGATGTGATGCGTCAGGAATACGCGCAGGAACTTGAGGATGCAAAATTGAAGTACAAACTTGCCGATAAAAAGCCCGAATCAAGCGCGAAACTGGTTGCTTTCACCGATGCGGCGAATCTTGCGGAAGGTAAAAAAATGTACAACGGCGAACAGCTTTGCCACACCTGCCACCGCGAGGACGGAGGCGGCTTGGTGGGACCAAATCTCACGAATGATTACTGGATTCATGGCAATTCGCTGGATTCGATTGTGGCAAGCATCAAGCATGGTTACCCAGAAAAAGGAATGCTTCCCTACGGCAATAATACACCGATTCCCGATGAAAAGGTGCTTCAGATTGCAAGTTTTATTTTGTCGCTGCACGGCACAAATCCGCCGAATCCAAAAGCAGTTGATATGGCTGTCGAAAAGGAATACAAACCATAACGCTCTTCCCGTCGGGCGGCTGAGGAGTGCAAGCACCGTGCCGTCCGGCGGGTGGTGTGCAAGCGACGTACCCACCGGACGGCTACTGCGCTTGTGATAACAGCCGCCCGATGGGAAACAGATAAACAACGCAATACCACCAAACAACATCCACCTACAACAATGGAAACGCCGCATAAAATCTCGCTTCCCGTGCTGAATGGTTTTCATCAGCATTCGGAATCGCAAGCAGCAGCAGAGCAAATTCACGAAGAAAACCAGACGTTCCGCAACGAACTCGCCAGCGTGAACCCCGACGGTACGCGCAAATGGGTCTATGCACAAAAACCAGAAGGAATCTTTACGAATGCTCGCAGCATAGTATCTATCGTACTTCTGGCGTTTTTCTTTGGTGCGCCATTTGTTCGTATTCACGAAAATCCGCTTATGCTGTTCAATGTTGTGGAGCGAAAATTTATCTTGTTTGGCGTGGTGTTTTGGACGCAGGATTTCTACTTGCTCGTTCTGACGATGATAACCGCCATCGTAAGTATTGCAGTATTTACGGCTGTCTGGGGGCGATTGTTTTGCGGTTGGGCGTGTCCTCAGACAATTTTTTTGGAGCAGATTTATCGTCGTATTGAGTTTTGGATTGAGGGCAATGCGCGAGAGCGAATAGCACTTGATAAAGCTCCATGGACAGCTAAAAAAATTGTCAAAAAAGCAAGTAAACACGCTATCTACGTGGGTATTGCGTGGGTGATTTCCAATCTCTTTTTATCATATCTGATTGGTACTGACGAACTGTTCAACATTATCACCGATAATCCCAGAAACCACAGTGGCGGCTTGGCAGCAATGACAGTCTTTGCAGGCTTGTTTTATGGCGTATTTGCGCACTTCCGCGAGCAGGTGTGTTTGGTGGCGTGTCCCTACGGACGTTTCCAGTCCGCGCTTGTAGATGCTGATACCATTGCCGTAACCTACGATTTCAAGCGCGGCGAACCACGCAGAAAGCCTTCCAAAGCCGATAAAACAGGCACTTCTACCGAACCGCGCGGCGATTGTATTGACTGCCACCAATGCGTGAACGTCTGCCCGACGGGCATTGACATTCGCAACGGCATTCAGCTTGAGTGCGTGAACTGTACAGCCTGCATAGATGCTTGCGATTCGGTGATGACAAAAGTAAAAAAGCCGACGGGACTGATTCGCTACACATCCTTGAATGCGATTCGGAATGGTGTTTCCAATCACCTCACAACCCGCGTAAAAGGCTATATGACAGTTTGGACGGTGCTTGTAACGCTTCTCGTTACGCTCTTTGCGATTCGTCCCGACATGGAAACCATCATTTTACGAGAGCAAGGAACATTGTTCCAAACAGTCGGCAATGACCGAATTGCAAACTTTTTCACGATTCAACTTATCAACAAAACCTTTTCGGACAAAAACGTGGAGTTGCGCGTTCTCTCGCCCGCAAACGCCGTCATACAGCCACTTTCGGACTATTTCGCACTGAAGCCGCAAAGCGTTCAGCACGGTCGCTGCTTTGTTTCACTTCCCAAAACTGAACTTCATGGCGCGTACAACACCGTGAAATTTGGTGTCTTTGAAAATGGAAAACTTGTCCGCGAGAAAGAAACGACGTTCCTCGCGCCAGAGAAGTGATGTTGTAGCGTTGATGTCTTGTTAAGCAATGAGGGACGCAGATGAAGATGATTTGATTGATGAAGATGAGAGAGGAATGTGTCTGTATAGGTGATGTTTACTGCTTTTTCATCATCTTTATCAATTTAATCATCTTCATCTGCGTCCAAAAATATGACTCACTCAGTTACCAGAATTTTTCATCAAAACCCAGATTTTATCAACTCTCCAAATCATCGGAGCAAAAACATGGAAACGCAATTTCAAGTAGAACCTCAAGAATCGCTGCAACAACAAGCCAATGACAAAAAACAATCTGGTCGCTCTTGGATGCTCGGTGTTATCGGCGTGTACAGCACGTTTGCCATTGGAACACTTGCTGTTGTGGGCTTTACCTTCACCCAAAACGTGGAACTCGTGAGCAAACGGCATTACGAGGACGGTGTGAATTTTCAATCGAAGATAGATAATTCCTATCGCGCTGAGGCTTTGCATGAGTCGCTTTCGTGGAAATTAAGCAATGACAGCAAGAATCTTGAAATCTCATATCCCGCATCATTCCTTGCTTTTGGCAATGCTTCGGGGAAGATTACGTTTTTTCGCCCGTCCGAATCCACGATGGACAAGGTATTTTTTGTGAGCATCGGCGCGAACGGCAAGCAATATATTCCTCTGAGCGAGCTTCCAAGCGGCTTCTGGGTGGTTTCGTTGGAGGTCAGTGCGGGCGGACAAGGTTATTACAAAGAGTCGCAAGTGAAATTGTAATTTCACAATACACCACCAACTATGCTCACAGCCGCATTCATACTGGGTTTTGCAGGAAGTTTCCATTGCGTGGCAATGTGTGGCGCACTCACGCTTGCATTAAATCAAAAAAGCCTAAACACAGCATCATTCCTTGCGGGAAAGGCTGTGTATAATCTTGGTAGAACCTTCATCTATTCCGTTCTTGGTCTGCTCTTGGGCGCATCAAAACTGGTCTTTGGAGCAATGTTGTTTGATATTCACGGTGCGCAAGAATGGCTTTCTATTAGCATTGGCGCGGCAATGTTGGTGAGTGTACTTTTACCGAAATCTTTGCAAGGGAAAATTTCTGCAACGCCTGTCATTGCTCGCTTTCTGGGAAAACTTCGTAAGCAAATGGGGGCATTACTTTCCTTAAAGAATATGAATGCACAATTTCTGCTTGGCATGGTCAATGGCTTGTTACCATGCGGGTTTGTGTATATGGCACTCGCAGTGGCGGCACTTTCTGGTACAGTGCAGGACGCAACGCTTTCGATGATGCTCTTTGGATTGGGGACAATTCCCGCAATGCTCGGCGTATCAGTATTAGCGAGGTTTTCGAGTAATTCCTTTCGTATTTTTTCTCACACTAATTATCTGGTTCCTGTTGTAACGGCAGCGATTGCGGTGCTTTGTATCTTACGCGGTCTTTCGCTTGGGATTCCGTATCTAAGCCCAGAATTATCCGTCAAACCTGCGGGAATTGAGGCTGGATGCCATATTCAGACAAAGTAATCTTTCTTTTTTCTACACAGTCAATTTTTTGTAAGTTGAGGTGAAAACATTGATAATACCAATCACGAATCAATGTTCGGAATAAAGGTTTGAATCCCGCGTAAAATCTACCATTTTCCTGAATATTTTCTCTCAATCCGTATGACGCGTTTCCTGAATAATCATGTATCTGTTTGGACAAGTGTGTTCATTGTGCTACTTCTCTCAAACGTCGCTGTTATGCGGCTTTCAGGGCAAATTTTTTATGGTACATCGCCAGCTCGCAGTAGTATTCGGCAGATTCCGCTTCGTGCAAGCCCACTCACAATACCCACAAAATATACATCGTTCTACCGCTCTGTGTCAGATTCTGTGCGCTTACCAGAAGGTTTTCGCATGAATGTTTTTCATGCTGGAATGAAAAAACCGCGCTTCTTTGCATGGAATCCGCGTGGAATCTTACACGTTGTGGATATGACCACTGAAAACGTTGTCGCGCTGCCCGACCGCAATAACGATGGCATTGCCGATACAAGCTATATTGCCGCAAGTGGCGTAAAACAGACACATTCCCTCATTTTTGTCAATGATACGATGCTCGTTGCCGAGCCGTCGCGGATTCTGCGTTTTCTCGACCGCGATAATGATGGCGTGTACGAGTCGCGCTCAATATTTTTGGATAGTATCCCTGATGGTGGACCGTTTAATCACTACACGCGAACTCTCGTTTATGATTCCACGCAAAAGGCATATTTCCTCAGCGTCGGAACGCCGTGCGATGCTTGCCGTGTGCCAAATCCAGAGCGTTCTGCAATTCTACGCTTTAACGCCGATGGCTCTGGAAGGCGCGTCTTTGCGAGCGGCTTACGTAATGCGATTGGTCTTGCCGTCGAACCCGCAACAGGACTATTGTGGACGACCAATGCCGACCGCAATGGGCAGGGAGAAGAGAAACCAGAAGAGATTATCAGCACCGTTCCTGATGGCAGTTTTCATGGCTGGCCCCTTGCCTTTAGCATTTCTCAAGGTCAAGAAGCAAGTGGTGGTGCGGTACAAACGGTATGGTCGAATTTCCAAGCAAATGACGAGTACCGCGCAATGCTTCCGCTTACCCGCGCCGATTCTGTGCGTGTGGCAGGAATGAAGCGGGCTGAGGCATTGCTTCCAGCGCATTCTACACCGATGGGCATCGCGTTTTACACTGGTGCAAATCTTCCTCCAATATATCGAAATGCAGCATTTATCGCTGTTCATGGGTCGTATGGACCAAGTTCGCGAAAAAAAGCAGTGGGGTATAGTGTCGTTATGATGAGGCGTGATGCGGCTTCTGGCGGTTTTTTTCTTCATGATTTTTTAACAGGCTTTTTGACCGATTCTGCTGCGTACAAATTCTGGGGACGACCCTGTGGCGTGGGATTCAGCCCCGATGGCGATATGTTTGTCAGTTCGGATTGGGATATTGCTGGAATCTATCGCATTTCCTTCGATAAAAATGCTCTCTCGTCCACAACGACGGGCATTGGACAAGAAAATGATTTCCCCTCAGCAATGTTTCCACAGCCAGCGACAAGTAATGATGCGGTCTGGCTCGATGTCGTCGTGCCGCAAAATGCAGTGGCACAGTGCAGTATTTTCGATATTCGCGGAGCAGAAATTCTTACATTCTCAGAGAATCTCAAGCGTGGTAAGAATGCTCTACATATCACTGAACACTTGAAACGGCGCGGTGTTACGCTGCAAAATGGAACATATTTTTATCGAATGAGCATGTTGCAAAATGGTATTCCAATCGTTTCGCGAGGAAAATTTTCCGTGATGCAATAGTTACGCACTAGTGCTTTGTTTATTTAATTTTTACATTTTCATAATGTCGGACAAAGACCTCACGTGCATGATACTCAGTGAATTTCCACTGAATCATCACCTTGTTTTGATTACGGTCTTGGAAGTATTGCA
>JAAFIV010000054.1:0-17944 GCA_013298775.1 Ignavibacteria bacterium
CAACATAGCTGAGGAAAGGCAATAGTGGCGAAAAATGGCGTATATTCATGTTCTTTTCAGGAATCTGCCATTTTTAACCCGTATTTCCAAACAATTGCCGAAAAACTTTTCATTATGTACTTATGGCTACCAAAACAAAACAATCGGCACGTGTCAAAAAGACCGATGCTGTGCCAACAGCTGCTGAAAAAGCTCAGAAGCCGCTTAAAGGCTCGTTTTATGAGAAAACAAAACATTTAGCGGGTTCTGTTAATTCGGGATTAGGCGATTTGTCAAGTAATAAAAAATACATGGAAGGCTTTGGAAGGAGCCGGAATGCGGATAATCGCTGATACGGGATTTTTTATTGCCTATTTTGACGAAGCCGACCAATATTACAAATGGGCGGTGAATGCAGCTCAAGCCTATAAACCACCCTTATACACGTGCGAAGCAGTGATAGGAGAGGCGGCTTATATGCTATTCGCACGAGCAAACGTAAAAGCAGTAGCCGATTTGCTGGATTTATTGGATGCGGGTTTGGTCAAAATTGATTTTCACATTGAGCATCATGCAAGCCGCATTGCAAAATTACTTCAACGCTACGAAAATGTCCCGATGGACTACGCCGATGTCTGTCTTGTCGTCATGGCAGAACAAGAAAAATACCGCGAACACGTGATTTTAACTGTTGATGACACCGATTTTCGCATTTACCGACGAAACGGGCGTGAAGCACTGACACTCGACACACCACAAGGTTAATGGTGAGAAAGCAGGATAAAAAGCAATCTTTTTACCACTCGAAAAAATTTGCAATGGAAACACTGTACGAGCGCATCACTCTGGATGCCAGCATTTGCAATGGAAAGCCGACCATACGCGGGAAGCGTATTGCTGTGCAAAGTATTTTGGAATATCTTGCTGCGGGCGATACGCCAGAGGAAATTGTAGCGGAATATCCGATGCTCACGAAAGAAGATATTGCCGCTTGTTTGAGTTTCGATTACGTGTAAACGTAATCGGTTCAGCTACTTTCCTCCCGTCCTACCGTTTCTTAACGGTAGAACGGGTTCCCCGAAAAAGCACACAATCAAATGACGAAATGTATTACTGGAAAATCCGTGCGACGGCAGCATTCACGCACTCTGCGCTTCGCGTAAGCCGTCGGACGGGAAGACAAATTTTACCGACATTTTCAACTCTTTTTCTTGTTTCAACTTTTTGTAGGGAAACGTTTTATGCAACGACGACTTCTTTCGTTCTTTGGGACGATGCGCCTAATGGTGTGCGCTGTTACCGCCATTTTTGCAGTCAATACTGCCGCAAATGCGCAAGCCGCAAATGCGAATGCCGCAAATGCGAATGCCGCAAATGCGAATGCCGCAAAACCCGACCAATCCAAGCCAACACTGGTCGTGCAGACGGGACACTTTGGCGATATTATTGCCGTGAAATTCAGCCCAAATGGGAACTTCATTGCTTCTGGTAGCGAAGATAACACGGTGAAACTTTGGGACGCGACCACAGGGAAAATCGTGAAAACCTTCGTGGCGCATCGTGGATACATCACCGCGCTGGACTTCAACGCTGCTGGAGATATGCTCGTTACTGCCTCGAAGGACAATACGATTCGCATTTGGGATGTGAAATCGGGTGCGGAAATTCGCCAGCTTCCAGCGCATTCTTTCTATGCTTCTAGCGTGGCGTTTAGTCCCACGAACAATATCATTGCGAGCTGTAGTATTGATAAAACCGTGAAACTCTGGGATATTCGCATTGGCAAGGAAATTCCAATTCCGATTGCAAAGCTCGACAAGCCCGTAAATACGCTCGCGTTCAGTCCCGACGGACAAACGCTCGCCGTTGGTGGCGACGATAACACGATTCATTTGTTGAACATTCCCACCAACACCGTCGCTAAAATTGATGCGGGCGCGGAGGTATTGAACGTGGCGTACAGCGCGGATGGTTCGATTTTAATTGCACAATGCGCCAATCAAAAAGTGATTCTCTACGATGCCGTCAAAAAGACCGCGCTGCGTGATGTGGTCGGCGTTGCAAAGCAAGCAGCTATCAGCCCGAATGGTCGCTTTTTGGCAACGGTGGACAAATCCAGCCAAGAAGACGATGACATGGATATTCGCCGCACGATTGCGCTGTGGAACGTGTTCAATGGCAAGAAAATTCGCACCATGATTGGCAATTCCCCTCGCGTATTGGCGTTTGCGTTCTCGCCTGACGGCTCAAAGCTGGTTACAGGCGGCGCGGATCGTGCTTTGAAGACCTTCGACGTTACCACAGGACGCGACGGACAAGACTACGACGGCTATCGCAAAGTTATCAAAGCGGTTGCCTTCAATAAGCTCGGAACAGGTCTTGCAACGGCGCATTCGGACAAAGACGGCAACAACATTCGCCTCTGGGACGTGGAAAAAGGCGGCGAGCCAGCGAACCTGAAAGCCCCACTTATCCAAGTGGCGAGCCTTGCGTACAGTGTGGATGGAAAAACGCTCGTCGCGGGCGGAACCTCGCTCGACAACAAGAGTATCGCGCTGTGGAACGCACAAAATGGACAGTTTAACAAAGCAATTACCACCGACGACAGCCCAATTCAAGCAATCGCAATTTCGCCCGACGGCAGCCTCATTGCAAGTGGCGCGATTGATTCCGTCGTCAGCCTTTGGAACGTTGGTTCTGGCAAGCTCGACAAACAACTGCGCGGACACACCAAAAGCGTGTATTCGGTGCAATTCAGCCCCGACGGGAAAACGCTCGCAACGGCATCCTCCGACCGCACTATTCGTCTCTGGGATGTTGCTTCAGGCAAAGAAACGAAGCGGTTTTCAGGGCATTCTGAGCTTATCAATGCGATTGCCTTTTTTGCAACCGGTAAACAGCTTGCCTCAGCGAGTGCGGACGGCACCGTGAAAGTCTGGGATGTGGCTTCAGGACAAGCAACGAAGACGCTTACAGGACACAAAGGCGAAGTGCTTGCCGTTGCTACGAGCGCGGACGGGAAATTCGTTGTAAGCGGCGGTATTGACGATGTTGTGCGGGTGTGGGACGTTGCTTCGGGCAAAGAGGTAAAATCGCTGAAAGGTCATGCAAATTGGATTTTGGCAGTGAATTTCCACCCGAATAGCCGCACTATTGCCAGCGCGAGCGCAGATGCAAAAGTGCTGGTCTGGGATGCCGTTGAAGGCAAGGAATTAGCAACGCTGGTCGGCTTGGACAGAGGCGATTGGGTTGTTGTTACGCCTGACGGTCAGTTCGACGGCTCGGAAGACGGTACGAAGCTGTTGCATTGGGTCATGGACGGTCAGCCCGTGCAGTTGGACGCATTTTTTGAGAAGTATTATTCACCAAAACTTCTTGCCCGCATTTTCCCTGCTTCGCCACAGGCATTGGCACTGAAAGCGCAGCAAGAAGAAGCGGCGAAAAAAGCAAAAATAAATGCCGAAGCCTCATCGAAGCGTGAAGCGGAGGAATTGGCAAAGCAGCAAGCAGCCGCGAAAGTAAAAGCCGAAGCGGAGGCAAAAGCCCGTGTAGAAGCCGAAGCAGCAGCAAAGCGCGAGGCAGAAGAATTTGCCAAGCAGCAAGCGGCAGCAAAGGTGAAAGCCGATGCTGAGGCAAAAGCTCGCTTGGAAGCCGAGGCAAAGGCAAAACGAGATGCGGAAGAATTAGCCAAGAAGCAAGCTGCTGCGCAGGCTGCGGCGGAAAAAGAAGCTCTCGCAAAACAGCAAGCGGAATTGAAAGCCAAGCAAGAAGCGGAGGCAAAAGTTCGCGCCGAAGCCGAAGTAAAGGCAAAGCGTGAAGCGGAAGAATTAGCAAAGCAACAAGCCATTGCCAAAGCAAAAGCCGAAACCGAGGCGAAAGCCCGCGCAGAAGCAGCAGCACAAGCAAAGCGCGAAGCGGAAGAGCTTGCCCGTAAACAAGAAGAACTTGCTCGCAAACAGGAAGAATTGAAAAAGCAACAAGAGGAAGCCGCAAAGAAAGCTGCTGCAACGCCAGCACTTCCAAGTGATGAAAAACCTGTTGCAGGCGTTACTCCGCCCAGCAAACTGGACATTAGCGCGGATTTCAAATTGCCGCCGATTGTTGAGATTTTATCGCCTCGCGCAGGTGATACGGTCATCAATACAGGGCGCATGAACATCACGATTGGCATTAAGGATAGAGGCTCGAAAATTGGCGAAGTGCGCATTTTCCAAAATGGAAAACTGCTTTTCCCAGAAGAGTTCAAAAACCTTCCGTCGGCGCAAGGATTCACGATTTTGCGCGATTATACCTTGCAAATGTTGCCAGGTAAAAATGAGCTGAAAGTTGTTGCCGTGAATAGCGACAAAACCGAATCAAACCCAGTGTCCGTGCTGGTTGATTTCAAAGCTCCCGACGTGAAAACGAGCTTGCATATTCTCGCGCTTGGCATCAATGACTACTTGAACAAAGAGTATAATTTGCCCTACGCAAAAACTGATGCGCAAGACGTGGTAAAAATGATGAGTGCCAACGCTGCGGGCGCGTACGATAACGTGTACAAATACGAACTCTACGATGCTCAGGTAAAGAAAGAAGCCGTGCAAGCACTCTTCAAGCAGGTGACGGAAAAAGCACAGCGTCAGGACGTGTTCGTCTTTTTCTACGCCGGACACGGTAAAGCCTTGACCGTAGAAGAAGTCTCAACGTTTTATTTGGTCATGCAGGACGTGAAAAACGAGCAGGAATTGGAATCGCGTGGCTTGTCGGCGAAGGATTTGAGCGTACTTCTGACGAATGTTCCAGCAGCAAAGCAAATGGTCATTTTCGATGCGTGTCAGTCGGGCGCAGCATTGGACGATTTCATGCAAACCAAAGCCGTCAAAGGCATGGCGCGAAAGACAGGAAGCGCGATTCTGGCTTCGGCTGGCTCCGACCAAGCGGCGAATCAAGTTACGTCTATCGGACACGGTGTGTTCTCCTACGCGCTCTTGGAAGGCATGAAAGGCGCGGCAAATAACGGCAAAGGCAAAGTAACCGCAGACGGCTTAAAACGCTACACCGAAGAGCAAGTGCCAGAACTCGCTCGCCAACTTTTGAAAGGCAAGGAACAAACGCCGTTTGGTCAGCTTTCGGGTAAGGATTTCGAGATTGTTCCGGTGTCGAAGAAGTAAGCCGCAAACGTAATGTTGTCGTTTTTTCGTGATTGTAAAGAGTTCACAGAGCGCGTAGAATCTCACATCCGATTCATTGCTCTTTGTGAACTCTTTTTTTATGCTGTGTGGAAAGATATTTTGAAGTCTCTTTTCCAAACTCTTTTCATACGCATCTTTTGCACAAGGCTATATCAACTCTTACTTTAGCACGGAGATTTTTGCATTCAGTACGATACTTTTTTTGGAAAAAAGCCCAGCGACGAAAAAAACTCTCTGAAGTTGCACAAAATCCTTTGACAAACGCGATTTTTTGACGTAAATTTTGGGATTGTTTGAATGATTCGTTCAAGGCTTATTGCATCCATACTCTGCTTCGTGCATTACCTCACAGGAATCCTTGTGATTGAGCCGTGTATGAGTTATGAGGAAGGTTTACAGAGCGTACTAGAGAGTGAATGTACTCGTGTTTTGGCGAGTGTTGTAGCGGCATCCAAAGAAAAATGTAAAAATACTTCAGGTAGTAGCGATAATGCAGTAGCGATAATCTTGAAGCCAAGCAAGGCTTCGGGGCAATAGCGTTCATAGCAGTAGCGTTCAGAGTAAAGGCATTCAGAGTAAAGGCATTCAGAGAGTGTACGGTATCCGCATGTATGACTGAAGAATGTTGTTCAATCCATGAGCAATCTATGAATGCTCCATGAAGAAAATATTCTATAATTCTTGCGTCATCCTTTTCCGTTCTCCCTGACAATTCAATGAAATACGAATGATTCTCGCGAATAGTCTAAACAACAGAAAAGCGAAATTTCATCGACTGAAATTTTCATCTTACGAACTTCCCCCAATATATGTCAGAACAAATCAGCGTTGAACAGCAAGGTAGCGTAACGGTTATTCGCCTCAGTGGTCAGTTTATCGGCGGCGATGAAACCGATGCCCTTCGCGAGGAATTCAAACGCTTGGCACTTGTAGAGAAGCCGCTTGTAGCGGTGGACTTGCACGAAGTAAGTTATTTGAATTCGACCGCGCTTGGCGTGCTTATTTCCGCACACGCGAGCCTTTCTAAACAAAAACATGGTCGCGTGGGGCTGTGTAAAATTAGTAAGAACATTGAGAATATTTTTGTCATTACCAAGCTCACGCTTGTATTCGAGATGTTCCCAACCATTGAAGAAGCAATAACCCAATTCTCTTGAGTTTATCTCATAAATTTTTTTCCAAACTTTCTTTTTCGGGAGTTTTTTTATGAAAAATGCAATTAACGTCATTATCATCGGTGCTGAAATCGCTATCGGTTTCGCTATTTGGTGGTTCGTGATGGGCAATCCGGCAAACTTTAAAGATGGTGCAATGCGCCATGAGCCGTTGCCGAACAATATCTTGGGAACCATCCACACTGGCGGTCCGCTTGTAGCCTTGCTTTTGGCGTTTATTATGATTGCTGTTACGTTTGTAATTGAGCGTTCTCTTTCTATTGGCAAAGCAGAAGGCAAAGAGAAAATGCCAGTGTTTGCTAAGAAAGTTGAAGCATTGTTGGAAGATGGCGACATCAATGGCGCACTCGCAGCGTGCGAAGCACAACGCGGTAGCCTTGCAAATATCATCCGTGCTGGCTTGGAAAAATACCAAACCGTCATTGGTAATAGCGGTCTCGACCCCGAAAAGAAAATGCTTGAAATCAAGCGTTCTATTGACGAAGCTGTAAACCTTGAAACTCCGCTCCTTGAGAAAAACCTCGTTATCCTTTCGACAATTTCTTCGGTCGCAACCATGATTGGTCTCTTGGGAACAACAATCGGTATGATTCGTTCGTTTGCGGCATTGGGTTCGGGCGGTACGGTATCGGCGCAATCGCTTTCTATCGGTATTTCTGAGGCGTTGTACAATACAGCAGGTGGTCTTGTTGGTGCAGTAATTTGTATTATCTTCTACAACATCTTCACCACACGCGTCGATAACTTCACCTATACGATTGACGAAGCGATTTTGAATATCACCGAAATTCTCGCAATCAAAGTAAAGAAATAATCTCCTTCATCGTTTCTATAACATCAATTAAGGAGATACACAAATGGGTGGTAGAATAAAGAAAAAACGTCCTGGATTTTATCTGGATATGACCCCGCTTGTGGATATTGCATTCTTGCTTTTAACATTTTTCATGTTTACAGCAAAATTCAAATCCGACACGGAAAACGAGCAGAAGTTCAAGATTACTCGCCCCGTTGCGTCGGCGGATACCTCGAAACTTCCCGACAAAGACCTTGCGACCATTAAAATCGGTATTGATAGCGTCACTGGTGATACCTCGTATTACTACTCGCTTTCCAACGAAACCGACCGCAAGATTGTGTACAGCTCAGATAAAGTTCAAATTCCCGATGAAATGCGTCAAAAAGTGATTCTGAAAGTAGATATTAAAAATCTCGAAGCACTTCTTCGGCAAACACGTATGGCGAATATTCGCATGAGATTCGCTATTGATGCCGATAAACGTATTGCCTACAAATGGATTGAAGACCTCATGGAAGCGATGCGAAAATCGAACGCAACCGTCTTCAATTTCGTAACCGATAGACAAAATTAAGAACAAGGATGAAGGTTGAGGGCGGAGACTTTGAAGCAAGTCTTCCGGCTTCGGTAGCACAGACACTCTTGTCTGTGTCTCCTCATCGGTAAGATTTCGCAGGCAAGAATGTCTGCGCCACCATCCGCCCTCAGATTTCATCCTTACTTCTTTACAATTCACAAAACATACAACGAACAACCCAAAGGAGACGATTATGGGTGGTGGTGGTGGAAGTCTGGGGCGCGAACCCAAAGTAAAACGCGGTTCTTTTGCGACAAAACGCAAAAAGAAAAAGCGTGTTGGCTTCGTGCTTGATATGACCCCGCTCGTAGATATTGCCTTTTTGCTCCTGACCTTTTTCATGCTTTCAACAACACTGACAACTCCGCAAACAATGGAAATGTCTGTGCCGCCAGAAACAGAAAACGTCGAAGTAAAGCAATCCGAGCTTTTGACCGTTCTCGTCCGCGACGATGGGCAAATTTTCAAGTACATGGGCGATAAAAATACCGAAAAACCAATGAAAGTTTCTGTCAAGGAACTTCGTGCGGTTTCGGTAACGGAAAATATGCGCATGGAAAATAAACTCATTATGTCGCTTAGAATTTCACCAAAAGTTCCGTACGATTTGGTGATTAAAGTTCTCGACGAATTGAACATCGCTGAAACCGAGATTACACAACGTCTCAGTGCAAAAGGTATGAAGCGCGAGCGCAAGTTCGCTCTTACACCGATGACCCCTGAAGACGTAGAAGACTTGAAGCCGCTCTAAATCCAAAGGATGAAGGCGGAAATGTGAGGGATGAAAGACGAAAGTCGCTTTATTCCTCAAGTTATTCCTCAAGTCTTGGTGATATTTAATCGAACAATAACAAACAAATTTTTCAACCATATTGTGCAATACGCTATGGCTGCTGTTGTAGAAACACTCGACCAACACTACGGTGCGAAGGAAATTAAAGCGTATATTCCGAAAGCGACACAACGTGGTTTTCTCTATGCACTCTTGCTCTTTCTTTTGTTTCTTGGCGGCTACGCAACGTTTCTCGTTGCTGGTCGAACAAAAATCAAAAAAGGTCCAATGGTGAATAAGATGAAACTAACGAATCTTCCACCACCGCCAGCGCAAACGGAGGCAGCACCGCCGCCGCCGCCACTCGCTGCTGGACCGGCCGCACGTGCAGGTACGCCCGTGCCTGTCCCAGACGCACTTGTCGCGCCGGATGTGAAAGACTTCGCCAACGTTGATGAAATCTCGCGTGCCAGCACTACTGGTGGCGACGGCTCAGACACAGGCTACTTGGGTCTTGCATCCGATGTAGATACCGAAGTCCGTGAGGAAGAAGCTGACCCCTACGCTTTCGTACCAGTAGAAAAAGAGCCGTACATTGACATCAAGGACTTGCAACGGAAAGTTGTTTATCCCGACCTCGCAAAACGCGCAGGTATTGAAGGGAAAGTAAACATCCGTGTTCTTGTTGGCAAAAACGGTGTTCCGAAAAAGCATATTATTGAGTCAACGGATTCCGACCTTTTGAACGATGCGGCTATCCGCGCCGTTATGTCGTCGGTTTTTACTCCCGCTATCCAAAACAATCAACCGATTGACTGTTGGGTGAGTATTCCGATTGTCTTCCGTCTTCGGTAAATGTTGTCAGTTTCATGCCTAGAGACGCAGCTTCTGTTCTAAGACAAATCTTCGACAAAAGCGCGTCTCTATGCTATTTTTAGGGCAGACGTGATTGCGGCAAATGTATGAAGGCAAGATTGGTACAGCGAGAATTGTTCCAGAGCAGCACCATTGCTCACGATTCTCTCCATAGCAAGCATTGCTCAAGGTCATAGTCCGTCAAATCAGTTTTGAGCGTTACGTGGCGCAGACAAAAATGGTCTGCGCTACTGATTACACGGGCTTCGGTAGCACAGACACTCCTGTCTGTGACTCCCTCAACCACATAACTTTTCTCTACAATTGTATGCGCAGCAATAAATTTATTGTCTATCTCAATTACGCTGCACGCGGCATGGTTGGTCTTGTTGGCGTGTTATGGGTTAGTGGCGTTATTCCCGCAGTGAGCGGCGACGTAAATGTGCGGATGTTTGGCGTTGTGATTATTTTATTCGGTGTGTATCGTGTAGCAATGTATTGGAATCAACGCCAGCAAGAAGCCCGCTACGAAGAATAATTTGCCCGCTCGAAAGCCCATAAACACAGGATTTGCCAGACGTATCTCCTTCTCATTTCACCTTTACTATGAGATAAATGCTATGCAAAACGCTTCACATCTACCGCCATTGAAAAAGCACACGTTTCGTATTATTACCATTGTTGTTTGTGGCGTGATTGCGGTTGTCCTGAGCGGTACTCTCTTGTTTTCGTGTGACAAGCCTGACCCAAAATCTTCCGAGCAATACGAAACCGCCACGACAGGCAAAGTAGAACTTCTTTGTGATGAAAGTATTGCCGGATTTATGCAGCCAACGTTTCGTCTTTTTGATTCTTCCTACAATGATGCTGCTGTGAGCATAAAAGCAGTCTCGGCGCGAGAGGCAATGACACAGCTTTTCGGGACGAAATCGCGTGGAGTCGTGATTGCGCGTGGCTATCTGGCTGATGAAGATTCACTCTTGAAAGCAAATAAAGTTCCTGCCCACGCCAGTACAATTATTGCCACCGACGCGCTTGTTTTTGCGGTTCAGCGAAACTTCCCGCTTGATACCATCTCGCTCACGCAACTCCAACGTCTCTTTAGCGAAAAAGGTGCGACCTTGCGGGAAATGTTCCCTCAACTCAAAACCGAGCCAACGATTATCTGTCCTGATTCGTATTCTTCTGAGTATGGCAATGTGCTGCTGTATTTGACTAAGAATGCGGCTCCCAAGCACGTTCTGAGCTTGACTAAAAATGCGGCAGAAGCAAAAGCGGCGGTCTTGAGCAATCCGAATGCAATCGCAATTGGTTATTTATCGCAGTTTGCACGGGACGCAAATTTGAAAATGCTGAAAATTGGTTTTCAAGATAGCACAGGAAGCTATGTACGCCCGAAAGCTGTGCATCAGTCGTATATCGTGATGGGCAAATACCCATTGCCCATTAAAATTCAAGGTTTGCTTTTGGAAGATAGACGCAATCTGCCTTGGGGCTATATTACCTTTCTTCGCAATGATGTTCGTACAAAAGAGTATTTCTTGAAAAACGGCATCGTTCCTGAAGGAGCGCGTTTTAATTTGATTCCCGATGAGGAGTAAGGATTAGGCAAAAAATAAATAGAGAAGGTCAGTAGTGGCACAGACATTCTTGTCTGTGTTTGTCACTTAAACCCCTGACGAATTCTCACAGACAAGAATGTCTGTGCCACTAAATATTTTTGTGGTTTATCCAGTTAATTTTTAACCTACCTAAGGTAAATTTCTCCCACACAACACGCATTAAACCTTTTGTTCTCACGCTTTTTCAAACAATAACATTATGCAACAAACTACCCTATTTTTCTCACAAATTCTGTGTACTATGAAACAATTTCTTGCTCTCGGAGCCGCATTTTTGCTGGCTTCATCAGCAATTTTTGCACAAGGCAACTTGCAAAAAGCAAAAGAACTTTTGGCAGCAAAAGAATACCAATCTGCGCTTCCAGCCGCAATTGCCGCAGTAAAAGATAATCCACGCGATTTGCCATCGCTTTTGCTTTTGGGCGATGTCTATGATGCGATTGACCAACAAGATTCCGCGCTTGCGTATTACCAAAAAGCGCAAGAAGTGGACTATTGGAAGCCTGAAGTGATGCGCAAAGTAGCTCTCGGTTTGTCGGCGGTCGGCAAGCACGGCGACGCGCTCAAAAAAGCAGAAGAATTAACCAAAACATTCCCCAAAGATGCGGAAAGTTTCTTGGTACTCAGCCAGGTGTATATCGCGGGAAATGAGTCGCCGGAGTTTGTAAAAGCGAAAGTCGAAAATCCCTTGACCAAAGCGGATGCGGCGGTTATCAAGGCACAAAGCATCAATAAGTCTGCGGCTTCTTTTGTTGCTCGCGGTGATTTGTATTTTGCGCAGCGCGTCTTTGAACTTGCTCAAAACAACTACGAAGAAGCATTAAAGCTCGACCCGAACTTGACGGAATCTCGCGCTAAACTTGCTGAGTCATACTTCCGCATCGCAAATAATACTGGCACCACCAAAGAAGATAACATCAAGTATGTGAATCTTTCTTTGCAAGAATGGGACAAAGTAACCAAAGCCGATACCAACAACGTAAAAGCCTTTTTCTCAAAAGGGAAGATTCAGTTCTTAGCGAAAAAATATGCTGAAGCTATTCCTACTTTGCAACGCTATCTTGTCTTGAAGCCAGACGGCTCGCAAGGGCGTTGGTTCTTGGCGCAAGCAGGTTTCTCGCTTTTGGAAAATGAGAAAAAAGAATACGATACGAACCTCGTTTCGCATCTCGAATTGTCGAAAAAAGCGATTGATACCGTTGCCGACAAAGTAGATTTAATGATTGCAAAAACCTTGCTCTACAAGCGCAGTTTCAAGCCTTCGGCAGATAAATTTGCTGAGATTAAGGCAAATAAAGGTCTTCAGCCTGCTGATATTGAATTGTACGCTCGCGCTGCCATCAATGCTGGCGATACCGCAACAGCAGTACGCGAATACAAAGACTTTTTCGTGAAAAATCCGAAAAGCTGCAAGCTGATGATGTCTATTGGTACAGCTCTCTACACATGGCGGCAGTACGACGATGCGATTGAAACATTCCGCAAACGTCTTGACCCCGCAAATTGTCCCGCAGACAGCTTGAGTGCTCGTGCAAACTACTATATCGGCGCAGCATATTTCTCGAAAAACAAACTTGATTCCGCGCTTCCAGCATTGCAAGAATCGGTGAAACTCGACCCGAAAGCCTTGTACGCGCGTCAGCAGCTTGCAACGACCTTTTTGGAAATGAAAAAGCCGAAAGAAGCAAAAGACGAGTACCTGAAAATTGTGGAATTGGGCAAAGCTGATACCGTAAAAGGTAAGCGCGACGTTGTGCAAGCTCTCAGCACGCTTTGCCGCATTTCCAATACGCAAAAGAACTTCGCTGACTTGAAGAAGTTCGCGCTTGATTGGACAGCCGTTGATACCGATAACACCTTCGGCTGGTTCTACGCGGCGAACGCATCGTATCAAATGCAGAACAATGCTGATGCTTGCAAATACTACCAAGAAGCATTGAAACGCGCTCGCGCAAGCAAAAATCCGAATGAGCAAAAAATGGCAGGCGACCTCGAAACTCAGCTTGAAGCCTTGGGTTGCAATGCCTCTGCTGCTCCGGCTGGTGGAAAAAAAAAGAAGTAAAAAAGAAGGCTAAAAAATAAGCTAAAATTATCTGTGCGGCAGCCGTGAGAGTGCATCAATACTCGCTTCGGTTGCCGTTTTTTATTCATTGATGCTAGTAGAATATCGTGAATTCAAGCATTCATAAGGAGCAAAATAATGAGTATTATGATTGAACGCCCCGCAGCAAGTGAACATGCGCCATATTATGCGGGATATCTGGGTTTAGTAAAAGGAGAACACTTGCTGGATGAATTTCAACAATCATTGCAAGAAACACAAGCATTGGTCGGTAGTTTGAGCGAGGAGCAACTTTTGTATCGTTATGCGGAAGGAAAGTGGAATATCAAAGAAATTTTACTTCATATTTCTGATGCTGAGCGCATTTTTGCATACCGCGCTCTCCGGTTTGCTCGGCAAGATTCCACGCCGCTTTCAGGCTTTGATGAAAACAGCTATGTTCCCGTCTCTGGAGCTTCGGAGCGTAGCGTAGAAAGTCTTTTGTCGGAATTTGTGGCTGTTCGTGCGGCTTCTACTGCGCTCTTCAGCAATTTTACCCCCGAAATGCTTCGCGCAATCGGCACGGCAAGTAATAATCCAATGTCGGTGCGTGCGTTGGCGTATCTTGTGGTGGGGCATGAGGCGCATCATCGCAAGGTGATACGAGAGCGGTATTTGCGCTAATGTGTCGCAATTCTGGCGGGTAGTGTGTGGGCAACCTACCCGCTAGAGGCGTGATTTATACATCTTTCCACCGCTTTTGGTGGATTGATGCTTTGTACACGACAAAAAAAATTCTTCAATATTGGCACAGACAGGAATGCTACCTACAGTGGAGTAGAAGTCATAGAGTTCTTTGACAATGAGAGTTTTGATAGTCGATGAAAAATGGCAATGTAGCTTGTCGCATTCGCATCCTTTATCAAGGAACAAAGGATTGGTGAGGCTTTTACGGTATTATGAGCAAAAAACTGACCTATCAAAACTTTCGTTATCAAAGACCATACTACCGTCCTACTCCAATGCAGATAACATTCTTGTCTGTGCCACATTATTGAAATTTTTTTGTATCGTGTCCAGGACAACCTGTTATTCCATTTAAGGAAGTGTGTTCCATACAAGAATTCTATGGGCGGACGGTCAATTGCAATGAGCGTGATTGCCCGATAAACAGCCCAATACCACCGCCCGTTACATTCCATAACGGATTTTGTCCGCTACTGCCAAAGGGGCTGCCTGTCGCGCTATTCCTTGCTTGTGTCGTGATGAAGTTCAACAGCGCGTCGTCGTGGGCAATAACGTTTACTACTGTTACGGTTGTGCGCGTGGAAAGCGTGAAAATCGTTGGCTTGAAGATAGAATCACCCGCAATAAAAAATCGTGTTTCTGATTTCAAGGTAAGCGGCATTCCTGCGCTTGCGTTGAGCAGATTTGTCGGATTGAGGGCAATCTGGCTTGTGGTAGAGCGTTGTGTGATCGTATCACGCGCCACAAATCGTTCTATTCGGTATGCTTCGCCGCTTCGCGCCATGACGGGAATCTCCACACTTGCCACCATTGAGGGTACAATGCCCGTTGCAGGAAATGAACGTGGGCGGTTTTGCACATAGCGAAACGGCTCTGGTCGCCAGACAACAAGCGGTGTCTGAGCCGCAAGAGTCGGCATCTCAGGAATGCGCGTGGTCGCATTTGCTTGTTTGCCATTCCACGAAACTTGCAAGGTATAGGTTTTACCTGTTTGCGCCGTCAGCCCGACGGCTTGGTAGAGGCTTGGTTGGTTTGCTTGGTCGTAGTTAATACTGTCCAGACGAGTTCTAGGAATAACGCGCGGCTGGATAACAAGCGGATACGCCGTGCCATCCACCGTGATAGTGCCTTGAGCGTTTTCAATACGACTGCGCTCAACGTTGAAGGTGTCCAAGGGCGGCAAGGTGCGCGTGATTTGGATATTCCGCACGGCTTCGCCCGCAACAAGCGATGCGTACACGACGATTTTCTCATCATACGCCAGCTCTACGCCTGTAACGGTCGTGGGCATACAACTTTGCAACACCCACGCAGCACCGATGAATACTGCCACGAGAGCAAGTGTGAGAATGATATTTTTGAAAAATGAAGTCATAGTTTGAAAAAGGAAATCGTTGGTATTCTTTTTGAAATTGGTAAAGATTAAAACTTAAAGCCAATGCTCAAGGTCGGAACAATTCCGAACAAGGTCGTCTGCTGCACCGATGGCAAGAGCGTATTTGCCGAACGCGCGGTCAAAGCGGTTTCGCCGCCCATTGGTGTTGGCGCGGTGGCAGCTTGTCCGTAGCGCACAACCCATTGGAACGGATTCTGGCGATTGTACGCATTGTACACGCTCAGACCCGCATTAAACGGCAACCCCAGCCACGTGAAGTAGTGCGTAATGCTGATGTCCAACTTGTGAAAATCTGGCAAGCGGAAACCATTGCGCTCGGTGTAGTTCACGCGCTGGCTTTGGATAAGTGGCAGCGTTTGTGCAATACCGCCCACTGTCGGGAAGGAATACTGCCCTGAAGGCATCGTAAATGCTTGTCCCGTTGCATACGTCCATGTCGCACCGATGTCCCATTCTTCTGAGAGTTTGTACGTGCCGACAAAGGAAATATCGTGGCGGCGGTCGAAGCGTGGGAAAAATGGGCGACCATCGTTCAACTCCGCAAAGGTGCGGGTTGCCCATGAAAGCGTGTAGCCAATCCATCCCGTAAATGCGCCCATGCGCTTTTCAAAGAACAATTCCACACCGTACGCATCGCCAATGCCTGAGGTAAGCACTGCTTCTGTGGGGGTGAGCAAGCCGAATGGCGCATTATCCTTGAATTCGTACAAATTCGTCATGGACTTGTAGTAGCCTTCAACGCTGAATCCGTATTCGCCGCCCAAGAGCTTCGTATCAACGCCAAGCACGTATTGAACAGCGTTTGCGGGCTTGATATTGTTTGTTGCGGGAAACCACGTATCGGTCGGCAAAGCAACGTCGTTCCGAATGACGAGGTGCAAAAATTGATTTGCCACAGCAAATGCGCCTTTGACCGATACTTCCGAAAAGAGACCAGCACCAGAATCATCATTGAGCAAACTATACGAAAACGACGCTCGCGGCTCAGGCAGGAAGCGGTTTCCAAGCTGAAAGTATGCAGCCCGCATTCCGAGATTGACCGACAAATTGGGAGTAATATCCCACTCGTCCTGCGCGTACACCGATGCTTCCAATGCCTCAATCGTATTTTCCGCGCCAAGTGCCGCCAATGCTTGCTGGAACGGAAGGCTTTTCGATTCGACGAGCGTTGTAAAACGGTGGAATGTTGCATCTATGCCGAACTTCACGGTATGTTCTTGTACAGGAAACCACTGCGCGTCGCCACGCAAGGTAATATCACGGATTTGGGAGAACGTCGTAAACCCAACTTCATTCGCGCCCGAACCAAAGCCGATATTGATGCCATTACGGTAGTCGGTGTAAATCGCAGAAAAATTGGTGAAAAACGACGGATTTACGATGTGCGTCCAGCGCAAGTTTCCTGTGGCATTGCCCCAGTCAATCCCGAAACGCAAGCCAGCATCACCGTTTGCGTCGCCTGCACTTGAGGTCAGTACGTCGTTCCCAAAATATCCGCTTGCAAAAATGCGGTCGTTTTCGGAAACTTTGTAATTGATTTTGGCATTCAAATCATAAAAATAATAGTTCAAGGCACTTTGCTGGCGCGTAATCGCGGTAGCAAGCGCGAGAATGGGGTCAAGATAGGTGCGTCGTCCCGATACCATAAACGTTACATCTTCGCCAATCGGACCCTCGACGGTTGCTCGTGCGGCAATTAAACTGAGGTTCACCGTGCCGCCAATTTTCTCCTTCGAGCCTTCTTTCATGGTCAGGTCAATCACGCTGGAAAGCCGCCCGCCATACTCAGCCGGAAACGCGCCCTTGATAACGCGCACATCACGGATAGCATCATTGTTAAAAACGCTCAAAAAGCCGCCCAAATGCGAAGGATTATAGACAATCACGCCATCGAGCAGCGTCAGGTTCTGGTCTGGCGAGCCGCCACGCACGTACAAGCCGCTTGAAACCTCGCTCCCAGACTTGATGCCGGGCATATACTGAAGCATACGAAACACGTCCGCTTCGCCGCCAATCGTGGGCAGCCGCCGCACCATTTCTGCTTTGATTTCCACCGCGCTAATGTTGCTTGTGGGCTTTACTTCGCGCTCTGCTTGCACGGTTACTTCTCCAGATTTCGCGCTCTGCACAGCCAAAGCCACATTTTGGCGAATCGCTTCATCGGGCTTAGAAATGGTAATTGCTTTGGCAAATGTTTTATAGCCAATTCCTCGTACAATGAGGAAATATGAGCCTTGCGGAGCATTCGGAATCGAATAAAAACCAAACTTATTCGTCCGCGCACCGCGTATAATCGCGCTTGCAGAGGATGCCGTCGCATCTTTGGAAAGTACAACATTCACGCCAATAACCGCCTCGCCCGATGCTGCCTCACTGACAACACCAGAAACGGTGGCGTTTTGAGCAAAACTCCGAAGGGGCGAAAAGCTACAACACAAGGCAAGAAGCCATGTACCGACGACGAGAACTGAAGAAACGTGCGTACCTGTTCGACGCATAAGTATTTCCTTAAAAATGGGAGGTGGTGAAAATTTCAATGGTAGTGGTGATGGGTGATGACGCTTTTATTCAAGCGGTCTGAAGGTGATTATCCAGAAAAAAGACCGTAAACGATAAAAGGTTACAAGATACCTTATACAACAATTGAGCAGCTTTTGTTTCTGCTTTTCAAGAAAGATTTTCAAGAAAGATTTTCAAGAAAGATTTTCAAGAAAGATTTTCAAGAAAGATTTTCAAGAAAGATTTTCAAGAAAGATTTTCAAGAAAGATTTTCAAGAAAGATTTTCAAGAAAGATTTTCAAGAAAGA
>JAAFIV010000054.1:17954-28982 GCA_013298775.1 Ignavibacteria bacterium
TCAAGAAAGATTTTCAAGAAAGATTTTCAAGAAAGATTTTCAAGAAAGATTTTCAAGAAAGATTTTCAAGAAAGATTTTCAAGAAAGATTTTCAAGAAAGATTTTCAAGAAAGATTTTCAAGAAAGAGACGTGCTTTGTTGTTGCCCTGCCTCTATGTACGAATAATTGGACGTTTTAGTGTAGATGATTTGGTACAACACGCTTATATCGCGCTGCCACCGAGTTTCAGATTCTAGGAGAGTTTTCGAGGAAAGAGTATGTGCAACGCTTGTACGGCATATACACAGCTCAGGAGACCGCTCACGCCCGTTACGGCATAGGCGATAAGCAGCACAGGAAGCGGTATTCCACAAACAAAACACAAAACAGCACTTGTAAAAAATACCCCCAAAACAAGGCTTGAAGCCACACCAATACTGCGTTCTTTGCCGTGAGCCAGCAAAAATGCTTCAAAGATATTACTCAGCGTTTGAAAAAAGAACAATGCAGCAACAATGCGCAAAAGCAATACCGCAGGAAGCATTGCCGCGCCATAGATGAAGGAAACAAGCGGCTCTGCGGCAAGAAAAAGGAAACAGCTTCCCGCAAAGGCAATCCCGCCACCCAGCACCAATGCTTGCTTGAGAAGCACTTTTTGCTGTTCGGAAGTCTGCGCCAATGAAGTGTTCTGGAGCGACGCAAACGAGGGCAAAAGCATCGTAAACAAGGCTCCGGCAAAGGTTCTGAGCGCAATGGGAAAGCGCATTGCCGCACCGAAAAAGCCAAGTTCCTGCGCTGAGGCGGCTGTGAGCGTCAGCGCGAAAATACCTGCGCGGGATTCTACAATTCCAAGTGCTTGAATTACCACGAAATGCACTTGTTCGCGCAATGCAGACCAAATATCTTTCACAGACAAGGTTTGATGCGGTATTTGACGAAACGCCTCTTCCCACGCACCCTCCAGCACCATGCTTCTTGCAATGAGCATTTTCGCGCCTTCCACACACGGCAGCACCAGCAATGTCCACAGCAAATTCTGCGACAGAATCAACACTGCAATACAGCCACCATGTAGGATAAGCGAGGCAGTATTTTCAAGACGCGCAATGCTGCTATACCGCTCCATTCCTCGCAGGGCAGCCATGTAGCTTGCGCCCAAGGCGCGAAAAATCGCCCATACGCCATACACCGCATAAATACTCACTTCTTCGTTCAATCTTCCTTTTGTAGCAAAAATAGCAACGCCAAGCGTACACGCCGCAAGCACGCACCACAACAGGAGTTTTAGCTGTTGTGCGTGGCGGAGCAGCGTGAGGCAGCGCAGAATGTCCGTGCGACAATGCGCCGCAACAACAAGCGGGATGCGGGTTTCATACCCCCAGTCAATCAAGGTCGTAAGCAGCAAACCCAGTGCCGACGCGCCAGAGAAGACACCCAATGCCTCCACGCCGAGCGTCCGCGCAATCGCAATCGGCAGGAGAATTCCACCCACGAGCGTCATCGCATTCACCGAAAAGAGTGCCGCGAGAGAGCGTGTGAAGTGCTGAAGGGAAGGTTTGCTCATATTTTTTTCGTGTCGTTCAAAACCATAGCTTCCGTGATGTATTCTTGAATAGCTTCCGAATGTTCCGCAAGAAAAGCTGCATTAGGTATCGCAATATGGCGCATTTGCTTGAGCAGCTGACCGCTAAACAATTCATGCACATCCGACATCTGGATTCCATTCGGAAAGCCCAGTGTTACGCCCGATTTTCCAACGTTCACATAGCACACCCAACCTTGAAACAGATAAAACGGAATGCCGTATTTCATCTCCTCAACAAGCTCTGGTGCGGCTTTCAGGACAAATGAGCGCAAGCGTTTTGCTAATGCGGCATCGGCAGGTGAAACATTCGCAAAATATTCGTCGGGAGTGAGTTTGGGGAGTTTTGCCATGATGATGTTATATCGGCAAGGATGAGTCAAAAAAAACGCCCTCGACGCAAATGGCGAAGAGAGCGTGAACAGAGAGGTTGTCAGGGCTTGAGCATGGTTTGTATAAAATATTTCATCTCAAGCATCCCCTAAATGACAAACAGGGCATCGCCATATGAATAGAAGCGTTGTTCCTGCTTCACGGCGCGTTTGTAGGCTTTGAGCAATTCATCTTTTCCAGCAAATGCGGCGGAAAGCAGCATCAGCGTTGATTTCGGCGGATGGAAGTTCGTGATGAGGCGGCTGACAATCTTGAATTCATACGGCGGATAGATAAATTTATCCGTCCAACCTTTGTTAATTTTCACGGCATTGCTCGTCAAAACGCTGGATTCTAATGCCCGTGCAACGCTTGAACCCGCCGCCACAACTTGCTTTTTCGCCTTCAGAGCTTTGTTAATCGTTTCAACGGCTTCACGGTTAATTTCAAAATATTCGGAGTGCATTTTGTGCTTGGTGAGGTCTTCCACATCAACGGGGTCGAAGACGCTGTAGCCGATGTGAAGCGTGATGCGAGCGATATTCACACCTTTATCTTCGAGCTTTTTCAAAAGCGGTTTGGTAAAATGCAAACCTGCCGACGGCACAGCAACGGAGCCGATTTTATCCGCAAAAATTGTTTGGTATGTGTCTTTGTCAAGTTCTGTTGGGTCGCGCTTGATGTACTCTGGAAGTGGCATCTGCCCGATGCGGTCAATCGTTTTGTAAATATCGCCGACGTGGTTGAAACGCACGGTGCGCCCGCGAGAGGTGGTATTATCAATGATTTCGCAGTAGAGCTTGTTTTCATCGAAATAGATTTTATTGCCAATGCGTACTTTTCGTGCTGGATCCACAATCACATCCCAAATGCGGTCTTCCGCCTTTAATTCCCGCAAAAGCAAGACTTCAATTTTGGCATTTGTTTTTTCTTTTTTTCCAAAAAGTCGCGCTGGAAACACTTTTGTATCGTTCAAAACAAGGCAATCGCCCTTTTGAAAGTAATCAGTAATATCGGAAAAAGTTTTATCGGTAATATCACCAGTGTGGCGGTCGAGTACCATCATTGCCGCAGAATCACGCGGGTCGGCGGGATATTTGGCAATCAGTTTTTTTGCGAGAGTGTAGTTAAATTCCGATAATTTCATCTGCACGTCCTTTTGTTATTTCCGTTTGAATATGCGATAAAAACAGGCTTTTGCGGCAAAATGCCTTCTCAAAGTGCCTGTTTCATATACGATTATCCACGAACAGAAAAGTTAAAAATTGTGCTGGACGGCGCATGAGTACATAGTTTTGTGAAAAAATTCCCGCAAAACCACTGCCAGCCAACACGCATGAACACACGTTTTTGGGAACGTTGTCCCTGAATAATAATTTCACGCCGAATATACGATTTTCCATAGGGGGTGCGCAATGTTTTTCTCACTTTTTCTTGTTTTTTGCGATATTTTTTTTTATGGTGCAATCGCACAGAGTTTTTTGATACGTTTTTGAGTAGTTTTGGGTCAGTTTTTCATCTTAGAAAATCTCTTTTTTGTCGTATGCGCAAAACCCTCACAAATACTAGCTCCGTAGCTGAATTGCACAAAAATATCCTGCAATCACCCACGCTTTTGGGCGAGAATTTACGACGCTTGCGCACAGCACGCGATATGACCGTGCAGCAAACAGCAGATGCGGCGCGGCTTTCAAAATCCTTCATTTCGCTGGTCGAAAGCGGCAAGCGCAGCATTAGCTTTCCCGACGTACTTAGGCTTGTTCACGCACTCCGAATGTCGCTTGCATGGTTCATTACGCAAACGCGGGATTCTTTCGCGCAAAGCAGTCTGGACGCGCCCTTGGAGGCTGCCATGACGAATATCATCCAGCCGCGCTCAGAAGGAATTTTTCTTGTGGGAGGGCGCACACATCCTGCCTCCGCGCCACACCTTATGCTCATGCGCCCTCTGCGGCACGAGCGCGACCTCGAAGTGCTGGAATTATTCCTCCCGCCAACAAGCCAACTCACTGAAAACCCCATAACCACGCTTCCTGCCGAGCGTACACTTTCACGCGAAGTGCGTGGCGTGGTGCAATCCGGAACGCTGCTTATCGTCCTTAACAACGACGAATATCGCGCTAAAGTGGGCGATGAATTTTGCTTCGATGGAACATTGCCGCATCTGTACCGTAATTACACCGCAGAACCGCTCACTGCGACGCTGCTCATCAGCAATGGCGGCTTGTAGAGCGTTATTGTTATCACCAAAGGTAGTTCTTGGAAGGATGCAGATAATTTCTTAGTTTATGGCACGTTGTTTCAGTTGATGTATCAACTACTTTTGTTTCGTATCATTTTCACAAATGGCATATTCATTCCCCATAGAACTCTACCAACAAATTGAGGAAAAGTTGGGCAAAGAGCTGGCAACAGCGACGGTGAAATCTGTCGAAGCGGCTGTTGTGGTGATAGAACAACGGTCTGATGAATTAGCGGTGCAAAAAAAATTGGAACTCAAAGACGAACTCACAAAAGAACTTGCTACAAAAGCTGATATTCTCGTCCTTCGCTCAGAAATGCTAGCTATTCAGGGAAAAATTGAAGGAGAAATTAAGGTTGTGCGGGAAGAAATTAAGGTTGTACGTGAAGAAATTAAATCTTCTGAAGCCCGCGTAACGGGTGAACTCAAGACGCTCAACACAAAATTTAACTTTGTTGTTATTCTCGTGATGATTGCCCTTACGATAATGAACCCTACTGTTGCAGAATTACTCAAAAAATGGCTGAAATTCTAGCATAAACAACGCATTCAAAACTTACCACTTAAAACTCAACACTTCTTACAAGAATGCTTCAAGAAATTACGCATCTTCGCACGGTTATTGAACAAGACCTCACCGCGCTCGCAAGCACCAGCAATGGCGGCAGCAGTATTTCCGCCGACGCGCTGGAACAATTCCGCCTCAAACACCTCGTCCGCAAAGGAACACTGGCGGAATTGACCGAGCGTTTGCGCGATGTTCCGAAAGAAGAAAAGCCCGCCGTCGGCAAGGAACTGAATTTGCTGAAAACCTTCGCCGAAGGAGAATTTAAGCGGCTTTCGGAAGAAACAAGCAGCAAAGCGGCATCCACGCCAACGCTGGACTTGACCTTGCCTGGACGACGCTGGCAAAATGCCCCGAAACACCCTATTCATCAGACTTTGGACGATATGCTCACGATTTTTAATCGCATGGGCTTTGCTATCGCCGAAGGACCGGAAATTGAGGATGATTTTCACAACTTTGAGGCATTGAACTTCCCGCCCGACCATCCAGCGCGGGATATGCAAGATACATTCTTCATGCACGCCGCCGACCAAGCTGGGAAGCCGCGTCCAGATGTTCTTTTGCGCACACACACTTCTCCCGTGCAGGTGCGCCTCATGCAATCGCAAAAGCCGCCCATTCGCGCCGTGATGCCTGGTCGGGTCTATCGCAACGAGGCAATTAGCGCACGGTCGCTGGCGGAATTTCACCAAGTGGAAGGCTTGTACATTGACAAAAACGTGAGTTTGGCGGAATTAAAAGGAACGCTTGTATCATTTGCACAGCAGTTTTACGGTCCGATGCTGGGCGGGAAAGAGCTGAAATACCGCTTCCGTCCGTCGTTTTTCCCCTTCACCGAACCGAGCGCGGAAATGGACATCACGTGTTTTCTTTGTGGCGGCAAGGGCTGTCGGATTTGTAAATACGCGGGCTGGCTTGAAATCTTGGGTTGCGGCATGGTGCATCCGAATGTATTGAAAGCAGGCGGCATTGACCCCGAAGAATACTCTGGCTTTGCCTGGGGCATGGGCATTGAGCGCGTAACGCTCTTGCGCACTGGCATTGACGACATTCGCTTGCTGTACGATAACGATGTGCGTGTGCTGAAGCAGTTTGTGTAAATTTTCACTTTTCAAAAGTCTCCAAACATAAGAATTGGAGCGGAGTTTGGCTATGGAAGAACTTTTGCAACTCAAAGAATATCTTACCGGAGCGCGGTACGACGAAGCAATGATGCTGGTGGAGGAATTGGAAGAAATGGCAAAAGACGACAAAATTACGCGCATCGGAAGCTACGGAGTTATTCTGCTTATGCACCTCGCAAAGCAAGATGTGGAGCAGCGTACAACGCGCTCGTGGGATTTGTCCATTGATGAAGCCTTGGATAAAATTCATGACAGCAATGCGCGGCGAAAAGCGAAAGGAACGTACCTGAATACGCTGGAGCTTCGAGAGATGCTAGAAGCCAAGTTTTATCACGCTTTGAAACGGGCAAGCGCGGAAATTTACGGTGGACAATATTCAGCAAAAGAGCTGGCACAACTTGTTGATAAAGATGTTTTGGTGGAAAAGGCATTATACCTCATTCTTACCTATCAGCCTGAAAGCGAGGATTGATGAGCTATGGAAGAAATTCTCGAACTTCGGCAACATCTCGAAGCGCGTCGTTACGATGAAGCAATGATGCTCGTGGAGGAAATGGAAGAAATGGCAAAAGACGACAAAATTACACGCATTAGCTCGTTTGCAGAAATCATGCTGATTCATCTTATCAAACAAAGCGTAGAGCGTCGTACAACTCGTTCATGGGACGATTCCATCCTTCGAGCAACTGAGCAAATAATTCGTACAAATAAACGCCGTAAAGCTGGTGGTTACTATCTTGTTCGTACAGAATTGCAAGAAGCATTTGAAGAAGCATACTCTTCATCGCTTCGCCGTGCTTCCCGCGAGGCATTTGAAGGTGCGTATTCACCTCAAGAATTAGAAAAACTTTTTGACAAAAATGCACTCTTAGAAAAGGCTCTCCGTCTTATTCTGGACGAACAACAAGCTCAATAAACCAACAAAAATCTCCCTTACTTTTTCACCTCATCAGGAATTCAACTATGGCAGAAGCAGTAATTGTCGGCACAGCGCGTACCGCCGTTGGTCGCGGTAAAAAAGGAACTCTCGCAAATACTCGCCCCGATGACCTCGCGGCAATCACTATCAAAGAAGCCGTCAATCGTGCGGGTATTGACCCGAAATTGGTGGAAGACATTGTGCTTGGCTGCGCAATGCCCGAAGGCGAACAAGGCTTGAATTTCGCTCGCGTAGCGGGTTTGCTGGCGGGCTTGCCGGACAGCGCGTCGGCAATGACCGTGAACCGCTTCTGTGCAAGCGGCTTGCAGACGATTGCGCTCGGCGCACAAGCAATTATGAGCGGTATGTCGGAGTGCGTCGTTACGGGCGGCGCGGAATCTATGAGCATGGTGCCGATGTCAGGAAATAAGCCATCTATGAACATGAAGGCAGTAGATATGCGCCCGGGCGTGTATATGAACATGGGCTTGACCGCAGAGCGCGTTGCCGAGCAATGGAACGTCTCTCGCGCTGACCAAGACGCATTCGCGGCAGAAAGCCACGCTCGCGCGGCGAAAGCGATTGCTGAAGGCAAGTTCAAAGACGAGATTGTCCCTGTGTCGGTGCGCGTTGATAAATTGAACGGCACAAAAATCGAATCGAAAATGATTGACTTCGCAACCGATGAACTTGTTCGCGCAGACACAACCGCAGAAAAACTCGCAACCCTGCCACCAGCCTTCAAAATGGGCGGTTCGGTAACGGCGGGCAATGCGTCGCCTTTCTCCGACGGTGCGGCTGCACTTGTGATGATGAGCGCGGAAAAAGCAAAAGCTGTCGGCGCGAAGCCGCTTGCACGCTTTGTTTCTTTCGCTACATCGGGCGTTGCGCCAGAAATTATGGGCATTGGTCCGATTGAAGCAGTGCCGAAAGCCTTGAAACTTGCGGGCTTGAAAATTGAAGATATTGATTTGTTCGAGTTGAACGAGGCATTTGCGGCGCAAGCACTCGCTGTTGTGCGCACTCTTGGCATTCCAGAGGGTAAGCTGAACGTCAATGGTGGTGCGATTGCGCTGGGGCATCCGCTTGGCTGTTCGGGTGCGAAATTGAGCGTTCAAATTATCAACGAATTGCGCCGTCGCGGTGGTCGCTACGGCATGGTAACGATGTGTATTGGCGGCGGACAAGGTGCGGCGGGTATTTTTGAGTTGATGAATTAAAACTTCGTTAGGTACGCCAAACAAAGGAACATTCTATGGCTATGGAAGAACTCGAACGCGAAGTTTTACGTTTGCCCGAATCTTCGCGCTTAGAATTGCTGAATGTCATTCTCGGCAGTTTTACATCGGACGTATCGCCCGAAATAGAGGCAGCATGGGGCATTGAGACCAATCGCCGCTTGGATGCTATTCTTCGAGGTGAGATGCGTACGTATCCCGCCGATGAGGTTCTACGGGAACTTCGAGCGGGATTATTGCAGGAATAAGAGGCACAATGCAACGAGCTTTTGAAGTTTCAGCCTTGGCAAAAAAAGAACTTGAGGAAGCAAGAAATTTCTACCGCGATGTTTCATCCAAGCGCGGAATGGACTTCTTGTATGCCGTACAGGAATCCTTTCGACAAATCGAAACGTTTCCAATGTCTGGTGCGCCATTTGATAAAGGTTTGCGTAAAATGATACTGCGGAAATTTCCATACGTCATTTTGTATCATGTAACAGATACACGGGTTTTGATTGTGTCAATTATGCACACACGCCGCAAACCACCGTCGTTTGATGATTCTTTTACAGTATGATTAGAAACAAAAACGCCGATACAACCCGCTTTGTATCGGCGTTTTCATATTCTTCACCTTCTTTGTTTACCGCTATGCAATACCGCGTGGGTCTCCGTTACTTGATAGCCAGCATTTGCATCGGCGTTGGTGCGTTTATGATGCTGGGCGGCTTGGTGAGTATGTTTGAAACCCCAGATGGCAAGCCGAAAATCAGCCCTGCTGATATTTTCATGCTGTTCACTCTTGGTATTGCGCCCGTTGTGGGCGGTGTTTGGCTGATTCTTCATGCGCGAAAAAAGGCTGCTCGTTTTGACTACGAACAGCAGGAACGCTCAATTTTACAACTTGCCCAAGCACACGCAGCAAAACTGACCGCAACGGAAGTTGGCATCGAAATGAATATCACGGTGGAAGAGGCAAGCGAGATGTTGCAGCGCATGACAATAAAAGGTCTCACACAGCTTGAAATCAGCGATTCTGGCATTCCCGTTTATCATTTTCATACGTTGATTTCAAGCGCTGAAAAGCGGGATGCCGAAGATGTGTAAATGATGCGCCTCGCCAAAGGGCGCATGATTGCTTGCTTTTGTAAAAATCAACACACCTTCATCGAAATTTTTCCGTGTATCTTTTGCAAGCAATTCCGTAATTTGAAGAGCAAACGGACACTCCACTAATAGCATCTACCATGACCAACGCCGCATTATTCCTTGCTTCTACGCTTTGTTTCTTTTTAGATTTTTTCCAGCAATCCGACCTTTTCCTCACCCGCGACCTCACGCGCGAACAAGCATTTACGCGGAACTGCGAAGGTCCGGTCACGGACGCTCGTGGACGCTTGTTTGTGGTGAATGTAGAGCAAGATGGAACAATTGGCTGTGTGAAGGAAAACGGCGAAACGCAAGTATTTGTCAGGCTTCCCGAAGGAAGCGTTGGGAATAGTTTGCGCTTCGACGCTCGCGGGGCATTGTACGTTGCGGACTTCAAAGCGCATAACGTCTTGCGTGTGGACACGACCACGAAAAATATCAGTATTTATGCGCACTCTGAGGAATTTAATCAGCCAAACGACCTCTGCATCCGCAAAAATGGACAACTCTTTGCCTCCGACCCCAACTGGCGCGATAGCACAGGCAAACTTTGGCGCATTGACCCAGAAATAAAAGGCGCACAAGGCTCATCAAATCTCGCTTCGGAGAATATTTCTGGCAAAGCCGTTTTGCTTGAACAAAACATGGGAACAACCAACGGCTTGACACTCAGTCCCGACGAGCGCACCCTGTATGTGAATGAAAGTTTGCAGCGCAAAATCTGGAAATACCGCGTGGATTCTCGCGGGAACATTTCGCAAAAGCAGCTTTTTACGCAATTCACGGATTTTGGGTTGGATGGGATGAAGTGCGACAAAGCGGGCAATCTCTACGTTACGCGCTACGGAAAGGGCGTGGTTGCGGTGTTTTCGCCGCGTGGCGCACTCGTGCGGGAAATCGCGCTGAAAGGCAAGGATTGTAGTAATTGCACCTTCGGTGGCAAGGACGGAAAAACGCTCTTTGTAACGCTGCAAGACCGCAAATGTGTTGAAATGGTGCGCGTGAATATCGCTGGTGCGCAGTAAATTCAGAACAGGATTTTTCGCAGAATTTTTCACAAAATAACGAGATTTTATCAAGGTTGTATGCTCTTTCAAACTCTTTTTTGTATGCTGGTTGGCTTCGGCATTGGTTCTTTGCCAACGGCACTTATTTTTGCACGACTGCGCGGCGTGGAATCGCTGGAAGCCGCTCCAACACTGGATGACCAAAGCGTTCAGCAAACGGTGAGCGCACTCTGGCAGCGCACGAATCTGGAATGGTTGCGCGTCATGGTCGGCGTGATTGATGCTGCAAAGGGCTTCATTGCTGTTCTTGCGGGCGCACTGCTCATGCAGGGAATGTTTGTGGGTCCAGCACTGGCGGGCTTTTTCGCGCTTTTGGGGCATAATTACAATCCATTTTTGAAAGCGCGTCATGGTCGTGGAATGCCCGTCATGGCGGGTGTGATGGCGGCAATTAACCCTTTTGCAGTCTTAGTTTTTGTGATTTGCTGGCTGACAGGCTTTTTGGTGATTCGGCGCAATTACTACGTGGGGCTTCTCACGGCAACTTTTGCAACGCCCATTCTGCTCTACACCGCACCAGACCTGCTTATCCAGACGTTTATGCGTGTGCCGTTGCAAACGATTATGCAGTTTCGCATTTTTACTGTTTTGCTTGCCGTGCAAGTATTTGTGCGGCATTTAGAGCCGATGCGGGCAGTGTTTAATGATGAAAATGAGGAATCGTAACTCTCAGGTTTCCTTCCCGTCTATTAGGTTTGTATTGTCCCAAAAGACAGAAAAAAGTGATAGATTCTGAATAATTCCTAGATTATTGTCCAATCGACAAGACCAAAGGCAAGCCGATTAAGTCTATTTCCCGTCTCTG